>CACOVO010000001.1 GCA_902630715.1 uncultured SAR86 cluster bacterium
TATGGTTAGGGTTCCGTTGGCTAAGGTGTAATCTGTACCTGATCCCGTTGCGGTACCAGTAACCGCATAATCAACGGTTACATCTTGTGCCGAAGCTGCCGATAAATCGACCGTGAGGTCTTTAGAAGATGTAGATTCTGCGCCACTTGAACTTGTGCTATTAAAATCAACCACTGGTGCACTATCATTATCAGTGATGGTATAAGTGTGAACACTATCGCTACCTAAAGTTGCATTGCTTGGGTTCGATAAGGTAACAATTACTGTCTCGTTAGCTTCATCAAGAGAATCATTAACAATGCTTCCAATTGTAATTATTCCAGATGTTGCGCCGGCACTTATGGTAAGGGTTCCGTTAGCTAAGGTGTAATCTGTACCCGATCCTGTTGCGGTACCAGTAATAGAATAATCAACTGTCGCGTTCTGGGTTGAAGCAAATGATAAATCTACTGTTAAATTTGCTGAGGAAACGGATTCAGCCCCATTAGAGCTGGTAATATTAAAATCAACTGTTGGATTTGCTGCTCTAGTTATGACTCGAATATAGTCACCTGGACGACCATTTTTTGAACCAAATCTTAATGTTCTTTTATCAGAGCCAATAGATACCCAATCTCCTGATTGGGTTGAGCTGGTTGTACTGCTACCATAATGAACATGACCCTCTGTCTGCCTAGCGCTGTAACCATTAGCACTTGAGGTTGGGTAGGTTGCATTCAACTTATCTATGTAATCAAAATCTATTGTCATTGATGGGTCGGTCCAATATCCTAATATTTCATAATCAAAGACTATTTCACCAATCATTGAAGTTCGATCACTTTTACTATCGTGGTCGTCGTTGATAAAAACCAGGTAAGAATTGGCTGGTGTATCCCCAAATACAATCGAGGTCGCACTTCCGGTCGGCACATAGCCGAGGCCGCTAAAGTTGTATGTATTTGTGCATATAGAACTGCTTTGGCCTTGCTGACAAATATTGGTTCTCTCGGGGGCAATTATGAAGTCAAAGCCGGAAGTTGATCTCTGACCAGCAGTGGTTTCTTTTCGGGCCCTAAAGTCAGTAGCGCTGGATTTAATTTCTACATATGAATTAACGCTAGAGATGCCGTCTGCATGAACCTGCAAAGACAATAATCCAGTAAATATTAGAAATGCACTAATATAAAAAGATCTTCGTAAATTTAATCTTTTTCTCACTTTTACTCTTTAATTGGCTGTACCCAGAAATTTTTGCGGCTAACATCATATATAAAAAATGACAATTTATCATTATTTAAGATGAAAAAATAAAGTGAACTGAAGCACTAGTTCTTAATGAAACCATCAAGCAAAAATTATTGTATATAGAAATTTATGGAAGGCGGTTAATCTTACTAAGTATCCAAAAACCCAAACAAGTGCTTACGATGGCTCTAATTGTTTGAACAATTATCAAAGGCAAAGAAAAAATGAAATCCAAAAAAGGGTTCCATAACCACAAATAGAGCCAATCAACGATCGGAAGTAAAATGATAAAAAAATGTCTTATAAACTCTATTTGCGACAAAGAAATAATTCCATAGTCGGTGCTTATCACAATCCATAGCCCCCATAAGACGAGTCCCATTTGAAATGGGGTAGTTCCAATGCAAAAGTATGCAAAACCTTTAAGAAATAATTTCATAAAAGGCTTGTCTATAAACAATCATGGTGGCTTAAGAAGGGAAAAATTGAAATTTCATGAAAACTATAAACATATTTGCTATCGTAAACTTCTCCATCGTTACTAATTTGATTTATAACTACTAGTCATAATTCACTAGTTATCTAGCTTGTGATTCTTCTATAAGCTTAACAAGGTTTTCGTGAATTATAGGCGCGGTATCTGGACCCAAAGATACTATCTCGCCATAAGTTTCTTCGTCCTCTCCATAGATCCAAGGGGCATCTTCATCCCATTCACTTTTTGGGATGATGTAACCAATAGAATCATTTGCCAAATTCACCATCAAATTTAGTTTGTCTGGAAATTGACTGCGCAAATGTGGAACTTCTTGCGGGGCTATCGTGTAATCGGCACCTAAAGGATTTTCTATGCCTCCAACAGCAATTTCTGGATAAAGTTCTCCTGGAACACCTGTAATAGTCGCTTCTCCTAATTGTATGTATGCTACTTCACTTAAATAGCGAATAAATGGTGGCATCAGACTGAATTTAGTATCGGTATCAATCACGCCAAGTAAAGTGCCCAATGAGAGCATGAAATTTTCTATGCCTAATTCTATTTCTGCCGAGTGGACAGTTATGGATGGATTTGGTGACTGCTTAAAATCACCTATATTAAAAGCATCTATTACACTGTTCGCTAGACTATAGCCATATGCACGTGCTTTAGCATGACTTGGTTTAGTAAGCATTTTTTTCAAAACAGGATCATAAATTGGATCGGTCGGTCCTGATGTCATCAAACCTCCAATGTTTCCTGTAAGCCATAACGTGGTTCCACCAAGCCCAGCTCTTATGAGCTGATCATCATAATAAATGCCGTCACTGATGCCACTTCTTAAGTAGCCTGCAACATCAGAAGTTAATTCTAGATTTTTATCCCATGTAAGCTCGACATGAATTCCAAAGTTAATTAACGAGCCTATTATTGACCCATCGGGGCGATTAAACAAAATTACTCTTATGTCGTCATCTATAACGATGGGTTTTCGTTTATCTTTGATAGGCGTACGAGGATTGGTTGGAATTAAAGCTTGACTCATTTCTGCGGGCTCCAAATTATCTATAGCCATTTTTAATGTGCTTATGAAATCTTTTTTAAGCTGCTCCATGTATGCATCATCAACACCGCTCTTTAAAAAACTTGGACCCCAAAGGCCTTGAGTATCTGGGCCCTCATGATTATGTGTTGCATGCACCATGATGTAATCTAAACCCCACTCTGCAGGAACATCTTCGCGGACACTAAGTACAAATTTTCTCATCAAGCCAATAGTGTCAGCACTAATAATTGCTATCCGAGTCTGGCCGTCATCAATCACCGCAGTTACGGCCATGAGGTCATCTTTAACTCCTTGAGCAGCCCGTTTATTTTGAAAACCTGCCATCCAAACAGCATCGAACTGGTTATTGCCGTTTAAATCAGTCCATTTATCGATATCTGGATCAAATTGAGCATCGTTATTTATATCCTCCCATTCATCAATAAGATCAGGGGTAATGGGAAGCTCAGCAAATCCAACTTTAAGTTCGTTTGCATAGATTTGAGAAGTCAAAAAAAGGGAAAACATCATGAGAATGTAAAGTCTGTTTTTTGTAAAACTAATTAGATTTAAACAGTATTTTAATTTCATTCTTTGTTTTGTATGTGTAGTGTGCCTGGCAGAATTGCTATAAGCATTATTAATGTAGCCCAATAATCACCTCCTAACAATTTACCTGAAACGTAATCATTAATTCCATATCCAATTAATATAATCAAACAACCTAAATGAAGGTATAGAAAAAGCTTCTTAAGAGTTAACTTTTTAATCACTGTTCTGAATTACTCCACGGTAACTGATTAGTTTTTTGTGTTACCCTTTTTTTACTTTTATTCCCTGTTTTTTGAACATTTCCATTAGATTTTTCTTGATTAAATCTCTGGAGTCTTCGGGTTTTACGACTACACCCTCTAATTTCTCTTCTTTTGTTTTTTCTTTTTTCTTTTTCATAACAGTTACACCCAAAATTATTCCACAGTAACGGAGCAAGGTGAACGGGTCTTACATTCTCAACTATTTTTGTTCATAAATTTTTTCATTGAAAGAGAAATTATTGCTATTAAAAAAAATACCGTGGCAACATCATGGAGACCGTTGATGCCAAATAAACTTTCAGATAAATACATCGCTATTGCAAGAATTATTAAAACCCAGAATTCATATTTTTTTAAAAACTTAATCATTTTTTGAAACTACTCCACCGTAACGGTATTGAATTGGAGTATGATTTGATTCATGACGATTAACTGTAAGAATTCCAATATATCTTAATCATTCTTTTTACTCCTGGTGTTTTAATTTCTTCAATATCCTTTAGGTTTTTGTAAATCAACGAGTATGTGTCTGGTGTGAGGTCATCAGGTCTGGTTCCCCCTTTCGTCTCTCTAAAAAACTGGGTTGTAAGTGACATTATTTCTTCTTTATCCATCCTTCTCTTTCATCGTGATTTAAATGTTGGTCAACTGATGAACCATTTCCAGTATATATATCTTCTAAAGAGGTATCCTTTTGTAAACATTTTCTATATCCAGAGTTTGGAGAATTTATCTCATTATAAGTTCTACCCCTTCCATCGTTATCAATCCAATTCCACCTATCAATGTGTAGTTTCTTCCTAACTCTTTCGGTGGTTTTATTTGTTCTAAAATATTTCATTACTTAAATTAATTTTTAAATCACACTTCAAATCTATTCAACGGTGACTGATTGGATTTGTGTGTTCCTATTTCTTTTTTTCATTTACTTTTTTAAAGGTGTCATTACCCAATTTCCTTTAATGTCATAGAAATCAAATACACCTTCATATTTATCGTCTCCTAACCAAATACCGGTCCAGGTTCTATAACCGTCTCCAAAAATAATATTATTTCCTTCAAAAGACCAAGAATAATTCTTCAAATTTTTTCCTGAGGAATAAATTAAACCATTTCCTCTAAATTCAAATATGTCTGTTTTTCGTTCGGGGAGATTTTTATACCGTATTTCCCATGTTTTATTTGTGTTAATTCGGATGGTGTCCTGAAAATTAGTTCCAGTTCCAAATATCTCCCCTGTACTTCCTCCGTTCAATATACGTACTCTATAGAGAAGTTTTCCCTCATTATCTCTTACGTTCTCAAGATAATCCCCGAGACCACCTGTTCTCAGATAAAAATATTCAAATTGTGGTTTCCCATTAATAATTCTTTTGTAACTGATCATGGTACCGTCTTTATATTCAGTTAAATCATAACTATTCTCAGTTATATTAGATCTAAGTGTTCCGTGTCTTTTTCCGTTTTTCCAATTTATTACCTTGTCCAATCTTCCATCTTCAGAATAAAAATTTTCCACACCTTCTTTCTTCCCATTCTTAAAATAAACTTCAATAGATAATCTCCCATTAGGATTAAAAATTTTTTCATGAACACGTTCTCCTTTGTAATAGTCAGTAAAAGTAAATAGTTCTCCACTTGAATAATAATATCTAACAGGTCCGTGAATTACACCACCAACATACTCATAATGTGATTCCAAAGTTCCATCATATCTAAATTGTTTTGAGGGACCATCTAATAGACCTCTGTAATAACTTTTCGAAAACTTTATATCTCGATTCGGTTCTTTTAGATAATAACCTATTACAACTCCTGTAATAGGTCTTCTGGTGTTTTGATCAAGTGTTATCCCTTCTTCAATCAATACGGGACCGGTTATAATTTTTCCCCTATCTTCACCACAGGAAAACAAAAATAAACAACAAAGAATTAAAAACAACTTATTCATTAACGTTAAGTAAAATTTATATTTTTTTGAATAAAGTTCTAGTTTAATGAAAATTTAGATATCTGGGGTATGATTTTCTTCTTCCTCAATAAATTTATTCTTTCTTCTCGTTGTCTATGTCTCTTTAAGACTGAATAAACTGATGTGTTGAACCAAGTATTACCTCTTTCAGTTTTAATACCCCAAGAATTCAATTTATCCCTTATCTTTCTATATCCTAGACCCTTTTCCTCATGTAGATATTTGATTAAGTTGAGTACTACTTGTTGTCTTTTTGAATATACAGACCTAAAAGTTAGGTCATTTGACTCTATCTCTATTTCGAATTCTAAATATGGGATTGTGTTCTCAAAATAGGAACACACAAATTTATTCCACCGTCACTGTTTAAGTTTGAACAGAGAATAAGATTTTTAAACCTCTTATCAAACATTATATAAAATCTTCTATACTTTTCTTTCATGTTCTTTTTAGAAACTCTGACATAAAGTCTTCACAGATTTTCTTGACTGCTTTTGCGTCTTCGTCACCAAAAGTTTTGTTTGGTCTATTTTCATAATCATTACAGAACTTTTCACATGCATTGCTGGAATAAAATGCAGTAACGCCAAGATGAAGCATGTGTATAATCTCGTTTGTAGGTTTAATATTTTGCTTGGACAAGACAGTGCTGCAAACAGTTTTTATTTCCTCTTCAGTTGCAACTCTATTATTTGTTGACTCCCACTTTCTCAGATGATTGCCTGCCTGGAAAACGAGAGCATACTGAAGAATATTATATGCTCCGAATAATTCCTGAATACTTAATTCTCTGTTCAAACTTACTCCACCGTTACAGACTTTATCCTACAGAGGGGATTATCTGTGTTTTGATGTTGAGGTGACTTCCAATCAACTTTGGCACACCCATTATTCTCCCTACCAATCATTTCTCCATAATAAGATAAAGCAACTCAAAGCAGAAGGTTTGGGTTATAGAAAAATTGCCAAAAGACTTAACGAAGAAAATATAAAAACCTCTAGGGGCAATATCTTTTTCCCTTCTAGTGTCTATTCCATTTTAAAAAAGAAGAAAATTAGAGATGAAAGATTGAATCAAGAATTTGAAAAAAAGATATCTGAGTTTTTGTTTGAGTATGTGATTGATTAGAACCTAGTCCTCACCCCAAACTTTATTGATTCTGTCTTGAATTTTCTGAGAATAGATTTCGATGAGTTTTTTATTCCCTTCTATAACTTTTCTTTCTTCTTCTATTCTTGAAAGAACATCAACTAAATCATTTTTTGAAGGAAGTGGAATTTTGTATCTCTTAAGGTCATTGATTGATAAATTTGGTTGATTTAGTGCGGTAGCATTGGATTCAACATATGAATGAAAGTTATTTGATTGTAGAAGAACAAAAATATAATCTTTAATTGTCTGTGTATCACAACTTATTGATGCGACCCTTTGATTTAAAAGTGAATCATTAAATGACTTAGGAACTAGTGCCACTTTTACTCCATCTGCAATAATTGTTCTTGTAAGTGCAACCACAATATCATTTTCTTTAACTAAAAATTTTGAATGCTTTTCTTTGAATTCACTTGGAAGGAAGTCTATCTCATTAACAAAATCTCCTAACCCGACATTAGTGATTTTTATAGATTTTATTCCCTGCTCTTGTTTAAAGTCTTTACTGCTAAATGAGTACCCACTTAGTATTGAAGAAACCTTTTCCAACTCAACCATCTCCCAACTTGGATCAATATCAATAGTTGGTTTGTAGTTCTCAACAACTTGTTTACACCCATCAATAATTTTTTGATACCCCTCTAACTCATCAACTATTTCTTGTTGAACTTCGAGAGGTGGGAGGGGGATTTCTAAGGATTTGATATTTTTAGTGTTAATGCTTGCTTGATTGACTGCTTTTTGAGCATATCTTTTTGCATCATTTATGAAATTATTTGATTTAAATATAAACAATGCATAAAGAGGTAATATTTGATTTTGAATTGGTTTTAATTTAATTAAATTTGAACCATGAACAATTTTTTTATTTAAGTTGAAGATTGCTGTTTTTGCCAAGTGATCCATGCTATTTATGTGACTAAATAAAATATCTCCTTTTTGTAAAAAATTTGATTCATCTACAGAATCATCTGTCCATTTTGTTGCTGAAGGGTTAAATGTCCCATCTGCTATTGAGGCAATTCGTGAAACTCTATACCTTCCCCCTTCATCTTGTTGTTTGACATTTTTTCCGTTTTTAATTTCACTAAATACTGATTCCAAACTCACTAGGTCAAAGTTTGATTGACGGTCTATTTGTGTCTTATATCTTTCTAAAGAAAGAATGTAATCATTCTGAATAATATCTTCTTTATCTACATACATTAAAAGATCTGAGTCTTCATTATCTGACATTTTTATTTGATCAATTACTTGAGGAATATCATTTTCTTTAATTTGATTTCTTTGTGCACCCAAATCAAATCCATCATTTTTAACCTCTGCAAAGAAAACTGAATCTCTTTCTTTGTTTAATTTCTTATCAAGAATAAGAATAGATGTCTTAACACCTGCATAAGGATTAAAAACCCCGGCAGGTAAAGAAATCACTCCTATCAGTGCATTTTCAATAAGTTGTTTTCTTAACTCTTTATATGCTTTACCAGTTTGAAAAATAATTCCCTCAGGAACAATAATTCCTGCACGACCATTGGGTTTGAGGTGTTCTAAGATATAACTGGTAAATAAAACTTCTGCTTTCTTTGATTCAACTCCAAATCTCTTATGAGGTTGAATTCCACCTTTAGGAGAGAAGAATGGTGGATTTGCAAGAATCACATCAAAGTATTCATTCCATTTATCCTCAGATGAAAGAGTATCGTATTCATCGATCTTTGGAGTGCTGAAACCATGCAAATACATATTTACTAATGAGAGTCGAATCATTTCGGGAGATATATCGTATCCGGTCACATTCTCACCTACTTTCTTTTTATCTTCTGCAGAAAGTTGGTCACCTAATTTTTTATCTGTGTTGGTCTTTAAAATATGTTTATAAGATGAAATTAAGAAACCTGCTGTGCCACACGCAGGATCAAGAATTGTTTCATTCTTTTGTGGGTCAATAATCTCAACAATAAAATCAATAATATGTCTTGGTGTTCTAAATTGCCCTGCATCACCTTGTGAACCCATGATAGAAATTAGATATTCAAATGCATCCCCTAGTTTTTCTGAGTGCGAATAATTAAATTCATTTATCTCTTTTAAAAACATGTTCAGTGTTGAGGGATCCTTAAAAGGAAGAAACGCATTTTTAAAAATATCTCTAAATAAATGAGGTGCAGATGGGTTTAGATACATACTTTCTATTGCTTGACTGTATAGGTTTACCTTATCGACACCACTGAGTTTTGTATCTAATAGATTCTTCCATGCATACTTTTCATAATCTCCTACGAAGAAAGAACCCTTACCCCCCATTTCAATAGATTCCTGATCCATGTCATCCATGAACTTATAAATTAGTCCTGTTGTGATTTGTTCTACTTGAGTTTGAGGGTTTGGAATCTTTCCAACAAGAATATCTCTCAAAGTATCTATTTTGCGTCTAGTATCAGAATCAAGCACTAGATAACCTCTCTAAATCAACCTTTCCTTTAATAAACTGTGGGATCATTTCTTGTAACTCTTCTGGTAAATTCTTAAATGCCTGTCCTGAGGGATGAACATTTAGTTCAACAAATCTCCCTTCATCAACTATTTCTCTATATTCAGGATCAGTTACATAAGATTCAAAAACCTCTTTTGCATCTTGGAAATGATCATCAGATGGATTTAATTCCTCATCTAATTTTTCAAAATCTTCCTCTAAACATTCATTTTTAGATTTAATTCGATCTATATGACCAAATGCATGCAATAACAATTCTGAGACACTGAGTTTTCTATCGAGTTCGAGAGATTTCCCTAGTTTCTGAAGAGTGAAATATTCCTCAGGTTTGTCCAAGATATTTTCCTCTAAATAATTTTCCGCACTCTCAAATTCCATGTTTTCAACAAAATTACGAATAGTAGAGTTGTCTGTCACCACTGATTGAAAAGATCGGTATAAATCACGATCTATTTTCATTCCTTCATCACTAACAGTTATTTCTTCTAAAAACTTTAAAGGATCTTCGTTGTAATTAGTTACTTCACCGACTGGATCAATATCAATAGGGTCGTCGATAGGGACGGAAGGTTTTTGAGGGAGTTTTAATATTTCATCGTAATCAAACTCCTTCTCAAAATATTCATAGTTTCCAAAGAAGTCGAAGAGATTGAATTTATCCTTAATTGAATCAACATGATAAGGTATTTCATTTTGTGAAATCCAATGGAACTTAAAATCATTCTTTCTAGTACCACGACCTTTCATCTGAATAAATTCACTGGGTGAATACACTGGTCGCATCAAACATAAATTTAATATGTCGGTGCAGTCATACCCTGTGGTCATCATTCCTACAGTGACACACACTCTGGTTTTAGAAGTTCGATAATGTTCATTAACTTGAGACTGTCCATTCAAACCATTGTTTCTAAAATCTATAGTCATCCTTTGGGATTCATCAATACTTGAGGTTACTTGAACGGCAAAGTCTGAACGATACTGATTAGGAAAAAGTTTATCTGCAAGGATATTTAATATCTGAGTTACTTTTGAGGCATGATTTTGAGACACACAAAAAATTAGAGTTTTCCCAATTTCACCAGTGTAGGGGTCTCTTTTTGCTTCTTTGAGAAAGGTTTCACAAAAAATAGTGTTGGTAGTATCAGAGAAAAACCTCTTTTCGAAATCCTTCTTCAAAAAGGTTTCTTCAACATCATTACCCTCATCATCAACACCTTCAAAAATATACCCCTCATCCGACAATAACTCGGTGGTGATTTCAGTCCTAGCATCAAAAACTTTTGGATTAACCAGGTATCCGTCTTTTACACCATCTTCTAGTGAATACCTGAATGTGGGTTCTCCACTTTCACAACCAAAGGTGGTGTAAGTGTCCAGCAAAAATCTTTTTTCTAATCCCCTTGGATCTTTCTCACCAAGTTTATCGACATCAACTGACCTCAAGAAATTTCTTGGTGTTGCGGTTAGTCCAAGTTTAAATCCATTAAAGTATTCAAAAACCCTTCTGCTTCTTGCACCTAGAGAACGATGTGCCTCGTCTGAGATCACTAAATCAAAATCATCATGATTAAAGATTTTCTTGTATTTGTTTTTACTTACAAACGATTGCACTGTGGAGACCACAATCTCTGCTTTTCTCCAATCACCCTGATTTTCTTTCCAAATTACAGTTCTAAAATCATTTTTTAATACTTCATCAAATTCCTTTTGTGCCTGAGTCTCAAGTTCAAGTCTGTCCACAAGAAACAAGACTCTATTAACTTTATAAAGTCTCAAGAACATTTTGATAATTGCACAAGAAACTAAAGTCTTGCCTGTGCCTGTTGCCATTTCTAGAAGAAATCTGTCTTTTCCATCTTGTACACTCTTCTGCACAGAATGAACTGCCCCCAACTGGTAATCTCTTAATACCCTTATTTTATTTCTTGTTAAAAAGTCACTCCTTTTTGATTCATCAAGGTAATTGGGGTCTTTTTCAAAATTTGGGTGCTGAGTTACCCCAATGTAGTTATTAGAAATTTTCTCATCTTCTTTAACAGGTGGATTAAATTTCTCTCTTCTTAGTTCAATTTGCTCTTGAGTGGGAAATTGGTCTATAACGAATGGACTGCCTTGCTCTAAATCCCATTGATAGTGCTGAATTCCATTAGAGAGAATCACAAATCTGCAACCTAGTGAGTCTGCGTAACTCCGTGCCTGTTCTTTACCATCTAGGGGGGACTTCAGTTCTCTTTTTGCTTCAATTATGCACAGGTATGATCCTTTAGAATCAAGCAAGGTGTAATCAGCAAACCCTGAATCATTTCGGGTTTCCGTTTCGACATTTACTTTTCCATCATCACCTGGCAAAACCCATCCGGATTCTCTTAAGAGTTTGTCGATTATGATTCTTGCACTTGCCTCCATGTTTACAAGTATAAACCCCCTCTGTAGAACCTATTCAACGGTGACTGACTTGGCCAAGTTTCTTGGCTGATCAATATCTGTGCCTTTCAGAATAGCAACATGATAAGCGAGGAGCTGAAGAGGTATAGAATAAATAAGAGGTGCAATGAGTTCTGGTATTTCAGGAAGCTCAATAAATCTTGTAATAGATTCATCATCGTGATGAGCGTCAGAATGCCCAAAAACATAAAGTTTACCGCCTCTTGCTCTTACCTCTTCTAAGTTTGATTGTAGTTTCTCTAGAAGATCATCATTTGGAGCGACTGCAACTACTGGCATTTCTGAATCAACCAGGGCTAAAGGTCCGTGTTTTAATTCGCCTGCAGGATAAGCTTCAGCATGTATGTAGGAGATCTCCTTTAGCTTCAAGGCACCTTCCATAGCGACAGGATAATGAATACCACGTCCTAAGAATAAAGCATGTTCTTTCTGATCAAAATCTTCAGCCATTTCTATTATTTGATCTTCTAAAGCCATGACGGAATCTAAAGAATCTGGAAGCGCTCTCAAAGAGTTGTTGATAGCATTTTCTGCAACAGACGAGAGGCCGTGATGTCTGCCGAGAATAAGAGTCAACATCAATAAACCTACAAGTTGTGTTGTGAAAGCTTTCGTTGAGGCAACGCCTATCTCAGGTCCTGCCTTGGTCAGAAAAACAAGATCAGATTCGCGCGCCAGAGAGCTTGAAGGAACATTACAGATTCCTAGACAAGCTAAATAATCTGAGTCCTTAGCCGAGCTAAGACAAGCTAAGGTATCAGCAGTTTCGCCAGACTGAGATATAGTAATAAAAAGCGTATTGGGGGCAACTACCTTGTTCCGGTAACGGAACTCACTTGCAACTTCTACACTGCATGGCAATCCGGCGAGTCCCTCTAACCAATATTTGGCTACCGTGCCAGCATGAAAACTTGTGCCACAGGCTACTATTTGAACTGATTCTACTTGCTTAAAGACCTCGGGGGCACTCGGGCCAAAAATTTCTTCTTGAACTCCAGAATCAGTTAATTGGCCTTCTAAAAGTCCTTTAATTTTAGCGGGTTGCTCATTGATCTCTTTAAGCATGAAATGTCTATAATCTCCCTTATCTACAGTTTCTCCTAAAGACTTCGCAACCACTACAGGCCTTTCAACTTCTTTATCCTCAAGGTTCCAATACTTTGTTTCAGTTGAGGTAATTTCTGCAAGATCTCCTTCTTCAAGAAATACAAAGTTTTCAGCAAAATCTGCAAGCGCTAGTTGATCCGAAGCGATGAAGTTCTCTCCATGGCCCATGCCAATAACTAACGGGCTTCCTTTTCTTGCAGCTGATAAAATTCCTGGCTCACTCTCACAAACAGCGCCAATCGCATAGGCGCCCCTTAAGTCTTTTACGGCCAACTTTAGAGCATCTGTAAGAGACAGATTTTTCTCTGTCATTTTTGCATGAATTAAATGCGCAATGACTTCTGTATCGGTTTCTGATTCGAATTTATAACCCAGGGCCTTAAGTGTTGTTCTAATTTCTTGATGATTCTCAATTATGCCATTGTGGATTACATATACTTGGTTGTTTGAGTGATGAGGATGTGCATTTGCCTCTGTTGGTAGGCCATGAGTTGCCCATCTGGTATGGGCAATTCCCGTATTTCCATTGACGGGATTTTTATCAATTGAATTTTGTAGCTCTGCTACCTTGCCCGTACTCTTGAATACTTGAACTTTTTCTGTTTCATCAAAAATAGCAAGTCCTGCTGAATCATAGCCTCTATACTCTTGGCGCAAGAGACCTATCAGCAATTTATCTACTGAAGGCTTACTGGAAGCAACCCCGATAATTCCACACATCGTCTATTTCTTTTTATTCAGATTTACTTGTTTTCCTCTTCCGACACCCAATTTTCCTTTAGGAATATTTTTAGTTATCACCGATCCCGCCCCAGTGAAAGAGCCCTCTCCTAGTCTTAACGGTGCAACGAGGGAGCTATTAGACCCTATGAAGGTCCCGTCTTCAATTATTGTTTGATTTTTATTTTTTCCGTCATAATTGCAGAATATGGTCCCTGCCCCGATATTAACGCCTTTGCCAATTTTTGCATCGCCAATATAGGTCAAGTGTTTTGCCTTTGAATTTGCACCAATGTGGCTTCTTTTTACTTCAACAAAATTTCCAATCTCAGCTCCGTCATCCATTTTGGTTTGGACGCCAACATGAGCGAATGGACCTGCCTTGGCATTATTTTCAAGAACAGACTCTTCGACAAGAGTATAGGCGAGTAGTTCCGCATTTTTACCTATTGAGGAATTATGAACAATGCATCCAGGACCTATTTTAGCCCCAGACCCAATAAAGACCTCTCCTTCAAAAATAACGTTTTCGTCTATAAAAGCGCCCCTTTCAATCGAAACATCTCCTCTAAATGCAACTCGTTCAATGTTTGCAAAAAGAACTCCTCTATTTAAATGTTTTTTTGCAACAGAAAGGTGATAAGCCCTTTCCAGCGTTTGTAATTCTTCGAGCGTATTGCAGCCTAAAACTTCATCGATGTCGGTCAGTTTCAATGACTGAATATTTAATTTCTCATGATAGGCTTCTTGAATAGTATCGGTTAAATAAAATTCTTTGGCTTTATTGTTATTTTTGATTTTTCCAATGAGGCGTGTCAGATCTTGTGCTTTAAATGCCATAATTCCTGAATTTACCTCGGAAATTTCTTTCTCTATAGGAGAGGCATCCTTTTCTTCAACAATAGCTTGTACTTTATTCCTAGAACCACGGACTATCCTGCCATATCCAGTGGGATTTTCTTTATTAAAAGTTAATAGTGCTGGACCTTTGGAAGCCAGCTTGGCCAATCTTTGAACTGTATTTTCAGAAATAAGAGGCACATCGCCGTACAATATCACTACATTTGAATTATGCCGTATGTGTTTAAGAGCCTGCTTAACTGCATGACCAGTACCAAGTTGTTCTGATTGCTTAATCCAGTTAATTTTCTTGTTGCTGGAAAAAGCTTGTTTCACCTTTCTTGCTTCATGTCCAACCACAACATGCAACTTACATCTTTTTAAGTTAGATGCGGTGTCCAAAACATGAGCCAACAATGGTCTCCCGGCCAAATTAGATAAGACCTTGGGTAAGGGGCTACCCATCCGAGTGCCCTTACCGGCTGCCAATATAACAATATCTAAATTCATAGTGGTTGAGCTCTATGGCTGAATTTAATATGTCTATTAAACTATTTCTTACGGAGTTTGCGCAAGGCTTGTAATCTTGCTGAAGCTTCAGCCAGTTCTGCTTTAGCTTTAGAGAAATCAATATCGGATTGGGCATTCTCTTGATCCCTTAATGCTAACTCCCTTGCTCTTTCTGCCTTTGACTCATCTATGTCGCTAGCTCTTTCTGCTACATCAGAGAGTAAAGTAACTTCTTGAGGTTGAACTTCCACAAAGCCACCAGAAGCAAAAAAAACTTCCTCACTACCATCATCAAGAGTCAGTTTAACCGGACCAGGTTTAATTGATGTAAGAAGTTGGGAGTGACCAGGAGTGATTCCTAGCTCTCCTTCTGAACCTGTAACGCTCAACATTTGAATATCACCGGAGAAGATCTCCTTCTCGGCGCTAACTATGTTGCATTTCATGGTGCTCATTTTAGATTTTCAGCATTCTCCACAACTTCTTCAATAGCGCCAGCCATTAAAAAAGCCTGCTCGGGTATATGATCATATTCCCCTTCCAGGATGCCTTTGAAGCCTCTAACAGTATCTTTTATTGAAACAAACTTTCCAGGAGAGTTAGTAAAAACTTCTGCAACGAAAAAAGGCTGGGAAAGATATTTTTCTACTTTTCTTGCCCTATCAACTGTTTGTTTATCTTCTTCAGATAGCTCATCCATTCCCAAAATAGCAATAATATCTTTTAGTTCCTGATATCTTTGCAGAACTCTTTGAACCCCTTTAGCTACATCATAGTGTTCTTGTCCTACTATATTAGGATCAAGCTGCCTACTAGTTGAATCAAGAGGATCTACTGCGGGATATATACCTAACGCAGCAATTTGTCTTGATAGAACAACCGTTGCATCTAAGTGAGCGAAAGTAGTTGCTGGAGATGGATCTGTTAAGTCATCAGCAGGAACATATATTGCCTGAACAGATGTAATTGAGCCTGTTTTAGTTGAAGTGATTCTCTCTTGCAAAACTCCCATCTCTTCAGCGAGAGTGGGCTGATAACCAACCGCCGAAGGCATTCTTCCCAGAAGTGAAGAGCATTCAACACCGGCTAGGGTGTAACGGTAAATATTGTCTACGAAAAGAAGAACATCCCTCCCCTCGTCTCTAAATTTTTCTGCAATAGTCAGACCTGAAAGGGCAACCCTGAGTCGACATCCTGGAGGTTCGTTCATCTGTCCATAGACCAATGCTACTTTGTCTAGAACATTTGATTCTGTCATTTCCAAATAGAAGTCATTACCTTCCCTAGTCCTTTCTCCAACACCCGCAAATACCGAGTAACCACTAGTTTCATAGGCGATATTTCTAATGAGCTCCATCATATTTACTGTTTTACCTACACCAGCTCCTCCAAAAAGACCTACTTTTCCACCTTTAGCGAATGGACAAATAAGGTCGATAACTTTAATTCCAGTTTCAAGGATCTCAGATGATTCTGCTTGCTCTTCATATGTCGGAGCAGCCCTATGAATTGGCATTTTTTCTTTTTCACCAACAGGGCCCTTTCCATCGATTGGCTCGCCGAGAACATTCATGATTCTTCCGAGGGTCTCCTCACCGACCGGAACAGATACAGGTGCTCCTGTATTTTTTGCGGCAGTTCCCCTCTTTAAGCCCTCAGTTGTGCCCATGGCTATGGTTCTTACAACTCCATCTCCAAGTTGTTGTTGGACCTCTAAAACCAGGTCATTTTCTTCTACAAAAAGTGCGTCATAAACTTTAGGAAGTTCATCTTTTGAAAACTCCACATCTATTACGGCTCCAATTACTTGCGTTATTTTTCCTTCGCTCATTTTTACCTCTAAATTTAAAGCGCTTCTGCACCAGCAACAATCTCAGATAATTCTTGAGTTATTGTTGCCTGTCTTGCGTTGTTATATATAAGTTGTAATTCGTCTATTAAATTTCCTGCATTCTCAGTTGCATTCTTCATAGCAATCATTTTAGCTGCTTGCTCACATGCAATATTTTCAACTACTGCTTGGAGTACCAAAGATTCGATGTATCTTTGCATAAGTCCATCGAGAAGATCTCTAGCATCGGGCTCATAAATGTAGTCCCAATGATGTTTTAAGTCTGGTGTGTCTTCGGGCTG
Source organism: uncultured SAR86 cluster bacterium (assembly GCA_902630715.1). GTDB lineage: Bacteria > Pseudomonadota > Gammaproteobacteria > Magnimaribacterales > Magnimaribacteraceae > Magnimaribacter. The sequence goes on from CACOVO010000001.1 coordinate 16,943, forward strand.
CAAAGGTAGAAGCTGTTTGATCTCGGGTTCTTGAGTCATGGTATTGAGAAATCTATTGCTAGCCAAATATATCTGGTCAATCTCTCCTGCTTCGAATTTGTCTAAAAGGACTTTTATGGCTCCAACCAATGACTCCATAGAAGGGACATCGCCTAACTTCTCTGTGGCAGAAACGACGTTACCCCCATAGGACTTAAAAAATACTCTAGCTTTTGTCCCAATTGCACAAAACTGTTGTTCAATTCCTTCATCACTTTTTTCTTTCAAAAAGGGTAATAATTTTCTAAAAAGATTTATATTCAGTCCGCCGCAAAGACCTTTATCAGAACCAACTGCTATGACTCCAATTGACTTAACTGGTCTTTCGGTCATATATAAAGGTTTATATTCGGGATTAGAATTAGCGAGATGCCCAATGACAGTAAGCATTCTATCTGCATAAGGTCTGCCCATTTCCATCCTGTCCTGAGTCTTTCTCATTTTGCTTGAAGCTACCATCTCCATGGCTTTAGTTATTTTCTGAGTATTTGTGATACTAGAAATTTGTTTTCTTATTTCTTTAGTATTTGCCATGCTACCAAGTTTGGGTTGACTTAAATTTCTCTACTGCTTCTTTAAGGGTAGCTAAAACGTCATCAGAGTAATCTCCAGTTTCATCGATTTTTTCAATGAACTCCTTATGCTCAGACCTAAGGTAGGAAATAAACGCAGATTCAAAATCAGCAATTTTTTCAAGCTCAACGTCAGCTAAATAACCTTCATTTACTACGTAGAGCATCGCTCCCATCTCTGCAACTGACATAGGCGCGTATTGCTTTTGCTTCATGAGCTCGGTAACCCTCTGTCCTTGCTCGAGTTGTTCTTTGGAGGCATCGTCTAAATCTGAAGCAAATTGCGCAAATGCTTCAAGCTCTCTAAATTGCGCTAAGGCTATCCTCACACCACCACCTAATTTTCTCATGATGGGAAGCTGCGCTGCGCCACCCACCCTAGAAACAGATATGCCTGGATTCATCGCCGGAAGAATACCTTTATTAAAATAAGATGTTTCCAAGAAAATTTGTCCGTCGGTTATTGATATGACATTAGTTGGTACAAATGCTGATACGTCACCTGCTTGTGTTTCGATTATAGGTAATGCCGTCAAGGAGCCGGTCTTACCTTTAACCTTGCCGTCTGTTTCTTGCTCAACATATTCTTCATTGACTCTTGCCGCCCTCTCGAGCAATCTCGAATGGAGATAAAAAATATCTCCGGGAAATGCTTCTCTTCCTGGAGGTCTTCTCAAAAGGAGTGAGATTTGTCTATAAGCAACGGCCTGTTTAGATAAATCATCGTAAATAATCAAAGCGTCCTGACCTTTATCTCTGAAATACTCTCCCATTGAGCAAGCAGAGAATGGCGCTAAGAATTGCAATGGAGCGGGATCTGCAGCTCCTGCCGCCACAACAATCGTATGATCCATAGCTCCGAACTCTTCCAGCTTCCTAACAACAGATGCAATGGAGGATTGTTTTTGTCCAATAGCGACATAAATGCAAGTTAGATCCTTACCTTTTTGGTTAATTATTGCATCAAGAGCAATTGCAGTTTTTCCAGTTTGTCTGTCGCCAATGATAAGCTCCCTTTGCCCTCTGCCGATTGGCACCATGCTGTCGATGGCCTTTAATCCTATTTGTACGGGTTGATCTACAGGTTTTCTGAACATAACTCCAGGAGCAACTTTCTCTACAGGAGCGGTTTCGGTAGATTTAATAGGACCCTTGCCATCAATTGGATTACCTAGAGCGTCTACTACCCTACCTACAAGCTCTTCTCCCACTGGAACCTCAAGTATTCGACCAGTGCATTTGGCAACATCGCCTTCAGAAAGCTGTTTGTAGTCGCCAAAGATAACTACCCCTACAGAATCTCTCTCTAGGTTAAGTGCCATGCCGTAGATATTGTCTTTAAATTCTACTAACTCTCCGTACATGACTTCACCTAAGCCATGAATTCTTGCAATACCATCAGAGAGGAAGACTATTGTGCCTTCATTCGACTCAATAGCCGAAGTGTCGAGGGCATTAATCCTATCTTTGATAATTTCGCTAATTTCAGATGGGTTTAAAGTATCCATTTTTCTCCTGATGTTAGTTTCTAAGTTGATTTTGGAGCAGGTCTAGTTTTCTTTTAACAGACATGTCTATGACCTGGTCATCGTAAGAAATTTTTAAGCCTCCAATGAGGCTTTTGTCTATATTGAAGTCGATTATGACTTCAGAATTAAGTTTTTTTTCTAGTGCCTCGGTAATTTTTGTAAGCTGAGTATCTTCGAGCTCAAATGAAGACCAAACAGAGACGTTCTTTTTGTTCATGCTTTCATAAGCCAAGTTCATAAAAGCAGAAATGATTTCCGGTAAGCCTTGAAGCCTATTATTAGTGCCACAAACATTTAAAAAAGAAGATACTTTTTCTAGAACTTCGCCATTAAACAATTCTACAAACTTTTTTGTCTTTTCTGAGTTTGAAATTTGAGGTGAAGTAAGTAGATTAATTATTTTTTCGTTCTCAAAAGCAGAAGAAATCTTCTCCAAGCTTTCTATCCAACCATCGATCTGATTATCCGCTTCGGCGACAGCAAATGCTGCTTCGGCATATGGTCTCGCAATGCTAGAAAAGTCACTCATAACTCATTAATCAAATCGTCCACAATTTGCTTATTAGCTTTTTCATCGATCTCTTTGTTAAGGATCTTCCCAGCACCTGCAAGGACTAGAGCGGCAACGTCGTCCCTAAGGACATCTTTTGCCTTATTGGCACTTTGTTGAATGTCCGACTCAGCAGATTCTTTTATTTTCTTTGCTTCGTCGCCTGCCTGTGTCTTAGCCTCATCCACGATTTGGTCAGCTCTTATACCGGCTTGATTAATCAAGGTAGAAGCTTCTGATTTAGCTCCCTCGACTATCTTAAGCGACTCTTCTTTTGCCTCTTCAAGTTGACGCTTAGATTGACTAGCCGCCTCTAAACCATCTGCAATTTCTATTCTTCTGGCCTCCAGAATATCTGCCATGCTAGGCCATATGTATCTGTAAGTTATAAATACAAATATGCAAAAAGCGATGAGCTCTGCAAAAAAAGTAGCGTTTATATTCATTTTTTACGTGAACAAAAATAATAGCCCTACAGCTAACGAAATAATTGGCAAAGCATCAGTTAACCCAAGGGCAATCAAAACTTGCGTGAAAAGCTGGCCTTGAAGTTCAGGCTGCCTTGCAACGGCTTCGATATACTTTGAAGTCAGCGTTCCAATACCAACTCCGCCTCCTAAGGCGCCTAAGCCTGTTAACAGTGCGCCTGCTACCAACCTTAATTCTTCCATATCAGTCTCCTTAATTATTGCTAGTGTTTTGAACTAGCTAAGTTTAAATACGCAATTGTAAGCATCATGAAAATGTATGCCTGCAACGCAACAATTAAAATGTGAAATAAAGCCCAGGCGAGGTTCAATATCAAGCCAGGGAAAAACCATAGTGTTTGAGAGAATGACATAAAAAACTGCCCAAACATTATGGCAATCAAAATGAAAATCATCTCTCCGGCAAACAAGTTGCCATAAAGTCTCAATGCCAAAGCGACATGCTTAGATACAAAGCTTATGAATTCTAGAGGACCTAAAGGAACAATAAAAAGCTCTTTTAGGAAGCCGCCCAGACCATGAGTATTTATGCTGAAGTAAGTAACCAGAACCATTACAACAGCCGCTAAAGCAAGAGGCGCATTCAAATCAGCAGTAGGTAATATTTTAAAGTAATTTATACCGCTTCCGGCCTGACCAAAGAAATTAGACATTTCCACGGGCAATAAATCCATCAAGTTCCAAGATAGGATCCATAGACAGCTCGCAAATGCTAATGGGGCAATAAGTTTGGAAGTTCCGTGGTAACCTGCAGAAACAGCGGTACCGATAAATTCGTGTATGAATTCGACAAAATTTTGTAGTTTTCCTGGGGTGCCTTTTTTCGCAGATCGGTTTACCAGTCCAAAGAAACCGAAAACCAAAACGCCCAAAAATACAGACATGAAAATTGTGTCAATATGAAATGCCCAAAATCCCATTTCCGATACATCGCAAGCTGAATCAAGAGATTTTGAAATATCTTGTTGATGATGAGCAAAGCCCCACGAAGAGGTTTTTTCACACCATCCATAGGTTAAGTTTACAAGGTGATGGCCTATGTAATCCGATGTTTCAACTAAGTTGTTTGCTGTTTCTTTGGCCATTGTTTTTCCGGGCGTGATTATAAAGACCCTACTCTGAGTCTCCAAGCACTAATCTAATTTTTTGATAAAATTTTTAAATGGACGAGATCCAAGAATCCAATACTTTGTTCAACTCATCAGGTTTTTCTTGTGACATCCAATGTCCAGAGTCAATTTGCTTCTCGGTCAGATTGGTACAATTTTCCCTCATAAACTCTGGCCATGAGGTAGTCAAAGTATCACAAACATAATCATAAGTTGCGTGTATGAACAAAGATGGCATTTTCAGCTTCTTGTCGGCCTTCGTTCGATCAAACTCTTCGTTCTCGTCTCCGTTTACATACCAAGCATTGGGCCCGAAGAATGTGTTCTTTTTGAGGTATTTCGCATATACATGGGCCTCTTCTTCCGAAATAAGATCATTGTCGATTGGTACCATGGAAACGTCTGGCATGCCTCCCATTACCTCAAACCATCCATTATTTTTTCGAATAGAGGCATTAAAGGAAGGCAGCCCTGCGCCAGCAGGATCTCCTTTTCGAAAACATAAACGAACAAAGCTGTCTGGGTTTTCATCCATTTCTTGCTGGGCTTTTTCGAAATTTTCGTAATAGAAAAACATATAATCCCATTGAGCGGCCGGGTAGTCCTCTTCTGGATAGGTGTCTCTATTTACGGTGTCCAGCATAGTTTTTGGGTGTGCGCCAAAGCCATACGGAACACAAAGACTAGCAACAGCTGTTGTTAAATTAGGATGATGAAGCGCCATGTTCCAAGCGACAGGTGATCCCCAGTCATGGCCTATCCATATTGCCTTTTCCTGTTTCAAAGATTTGAGCAATTCGACCATGTCTTCAACAATCTGTTCTTGGCAGTATGCGTTCTTATCGTTATGAATAGTCGAGCGCCCGTATCCTCTCATATCCGGAGCAATAGCCCTGTAACCTTTATTTCCAAAATATTCCAATTGATGTCTCCAGCTTAAGGATAATTCTGGCCATCCATGTGTCATTATTATCAATTCTCCGTCTTGCGGGCCGCAAGCAAGATAAAATGTTTTGTGCCTAGCTGTCTCTATATAGTGTTCTGTAATATCCATGTTAACTTCTTACTTGTCTTATCTAATTTTTTCTATAACTCCTTGTAATGCCTCGAGACTCTTAAAGCTAACAATCAACTTTCCCTTGCCTTGTTTGTTGTGTTTAATTTCTACAGCAGAGCCCAGGACGTCGGATAGTTCTTTCTCAAGTAAGGCTGTATTAGGGTCTTTTTTTGTTTGTGCGTCATTGCCTCTTTTTGTTTTGGTGGTCAAACTACCAACCATTGCCTCGCACTGCCTCACGGATAATGATTCTGAGACTACTCTTTTCGCACAATTAATTTGGTCACTTTCGTTCAAGGTGAGAAGGGCTCTTGCGTGTCCCATTTCAATTTTTCCATCTTGTAGCAATTCTTGAACTTCTGCAGACAAATTCAACAATCTAAGGAGGTTCGTTATCGTAGATCTAGATTTACCTACAGACGTCCCTAACTCTTCTTGCGAAAGATTAAATTCTTTTTGAAGCCTCAAAAGTCCTTTCGCCTGATCTAGTGAGTTAAGATCCTCTCGTTGAAGGTTCTCGATGAGTGCAATTTTTGCAGCTTCGTCATTGTTTAAATCTCGAATAATCGCTGGGACAGTATTTACTCCAGCTATTTGTGCTGCTCTCCATCGGCGCTCACCAGCGACAATCTCGAATCTTCCTGAAGCCAGTCTTCGAACAATTAGGGGTTGAAGGACTCCTTGATTTTTAATGCTTTGAGAGAGTTCTTCTAAGGTTGTCTTGTGTAATTTGGATCTGGGTTGATATTGGCCGGGGGTAAGTTCCTCTATTGATATTTGAGAAACCGCAAGGCCATCTGATTTAGGTCGATTACCTAAAAGAGAATCCAAACCTGTGCCTAAACTAGATTTGTCTTTGCTCATGATTGTTATCAATATACTGATCTTCCATTCTGCCTATTAATTCGCCTGCCAATGCAAGATAAGCCAATGAACCTTTGGCTTTTGGTTCATAGGAAAGGGCTGATTTTCCAAAACTAGGGGCTTCGGCCAATTTTACGTTCCGCGGTATGACTGTTGAATAAAGCTCTGAAGAAAAGTGTTTTTGTAACTCACCTGTCACCTGCTGACCTAGCTTATTTCTCGGATCAAACATTGTCCTAACCACTGCTTTAAGTTTGAGGTTGTGTCCAGTACTGTTATTGAGTTGGCTAACTGTCTCAAGCAACCCTGCTAATCCTTCTAGAGCAAAGTATTCACACTGCATTGGCACAAGCAAGTCCTCGGCCGCCCTTAAACCATTTAGGGTTAAGAGATTAAGCGACGGGGGGCAATCAATAATGATGTAGTTGTAATTTTGTTTTACTTCGGACAAATAATTAAAAAGGGCACGCTCTTGATGACCCCCGCCCCTTAAGAAAGACTCGGCGGAAATCAGCTCTGGCCCAGAAGGCATCAAGTCATAGCCAAGCTCAGTGGTGAATATTATATCGCCCCCTATTCCCATCAGAGCAGCAGCTGAACCTTTTGTCTGATCACACTTATTAATGCCCGATCCGGTTGTAGCATTTGCTTGAGGATCCAGGTCGACCAGTAAAACCGATCTTTTCATGGCACATAATGAAGCGGCTAGATTTACTGCGGTTGTGGTCTTTCCAACACCGCCCTTTTGGTTTGCTATTACTAAAGTGTTAACCATTTCTCACTCTGCACATATTGTAACCAAGATACGCGTCTTGTCTTTCGCTTTCGAGGGATATTTTTCAACTTTTTTTACAATGTATCCGTTGGGTATATTTTCTTGACTGAATTGATTTTCAGTCTTCATCAATTTTAAGAATGTGCCTTTATTTCGTAAAAGGTGGGCAACTAGGTTCAATATAAATTCTGTTGTCCCTACTGCTCTTACGACTATATCGAAAGTTTCTGGTAACAAATTAATATCTAGACTTTCTATCCTGGTATTTAAGACATGGGTATTCTCCAAATTAAGCTTTGTAGCAGCGTTCAATAAAAAAGCAGATTTTTTTGTATTGCTCTCCACTAAATAGAAATTTTTCTTTGGATACATAATGGCAAGTGGAATACCTGGTAGCCCGCCTCCGCTACCAAGGTCGATAATGTTTTTTCCAAGATAGGTGCCTATTGATAAAGAATCTTCTATGTGCTCAGAAATATTTTCTACTTGGCTCTTGGAAACAAGGTTATGAGTTTTATTCCACGATGAAAGGTGTGACTGATAATCTGAGAGTTGTTTTTCCTTCTTATCCAACGGGGTGTCTTTCTCTCTTAAGATGGACCATTAGAAGTGATATGGCAGCTGGTGTAACTCCAGGTAGTCTCGATGCTCTGGCTAAACTTTCAGGTCGAGCCTCGGCTAGTTTTTGTTTTACTTCGTTAGAGAGTCCTACAACTTGTTCGTAGTCAATGTGTTTAGGTATGGGCGTGTTTTCATTCCTCTGTAATCTCTCTATATCAATCTGCTGTCTCTTTATATAACCAGCATACTTCACTGAGGCTTCTATTTCGTCTATTACGTTGTTTGCAAGAGACTCGGTTCCTTGTGGAAGGTGGGCATGCAGAACTTTGGGTCTTTTAAGAATCTCATAAAGGCTGGTACTGTCATTAATTTTTTCGCCCGAAAGCTTTTCAACCTGTATTGCAGAACTAGAACCCGGCTTTAGCTTTTGTGATTGAAGTCGGCTATTTTCCCTTTTTACTGCATCTGTTTTTTGAATAAAGTTCTCCCATAGTAAGTCAGAGACTATCCCGAGGTCTCTTCCTTTTTCGGTTAGGCGCATGTCTGCATTATCTTCCCTCAATATTAATCTGTACTCTGCTCTGCTGGTAAACATTCTATAGGGTTCTTTTGTCCCTAGACTTACCAAGTCGTCTATTAACACTCCTATATAAGCTTCGTCTCTTTTAAGTTCGAAGACTCCTTCTTTTTTAATCTTAAGAGAGGCGTTTATTCCAGCCACAATTCCTTGTGCGGCTGCTTCTTCATATCCTGTAGTGCCATTAATTTGGCCAGCAAAATATAAACCACTTATTGCCTTTGTTTCCAAAGAATGTTTTAAGCCTGTTGGGTCAAAAAAGTCATATTCTATGGCGTAGCCCGCCCTTACTATGTCTGCATTTTCAAACCCTTTAATAGATCTAACAAGAGCAGTTTGGGCTTTGATAGGAAGACTAGTCGATATTCCATTTGGATAAATGAGTTCAGAGTTGAGACCTTCTGGCTCTGCAAATATTTGATGAGAGTCTCTCTCTGAGAATCTCATTACTTTGTCTTCTATCGAAGGACAGTATCTAGGGCCAATGCCTTCTATTACTCCAGAATACATAGGTGATTCGTCAAGATGTTCAAGGATTATTTCATGCGTTTTCTTGTTAGTTCGAGTCATGTAACAATCTAATTGTTTAGGTCTGTCTTCAGGATTCGACACGTAAGAAAGTAGCGGTGTAGGAAAATCTCCGGGCTGAGGAGTCAAGGCTTTCCAGTCGATAGAGTGTTTATTAATTCTTGGTGGTGTGCCGGTTTTAAGTCTACCCACTTTTAAGTCCAGAGATCTTAGAGTTTTAGCTAATTTATCACTCGAGGGATCGCCTACGCGACCTCCGGAAGATTTCTCCAATCCTGTATGCATAACACCCATCAGGAATGTTCCGGTAGTTAAAATAACTGCTTTGGCGAAATACTCCTCTCCGGAAGCAGTTGAAACTGATTTTATTGAGGATTCCTGTATTTTGAAGTCATCAACAGAGCCTTCTATAACTGATAGGTTAGTTTCTGAAAGAATAAACTCTTGTATTGCTTTTTTATAGAGGTCTCTGTCAGTTTGGACTCTGGTTGCCCTGACTGCCTGCCCTTTGGTTGAATTGAGAACACGATAATGTATGCCAGATTTATCAGCAGCTCTTGCCATAAGCCCACCTAGCGCATCAACTTCTTTTGCGAGGTGGCTCTTACCTATTCCACCTATGGCGGGGTTACACGACATTTCACCAATTTTTTTGATGTCGTGAGTGATTAATAGAACCTTTACGCCAGACCTAGAGCAGACGGATGCAGCTTCAACACCTGCATGTCCACCACCTATAACTATTACATCGAAGTTATTCACAATTAAATAAAAAAATTAGCTTTATACGTCTTATATGCATTTTATATTATTTTATTATTATTAAGGTTTAGTTTTCTGTTGGTAACAGCACGGAGGCCTTTATCTATATGTAAATGGCTATTATTAGAGGCTGTTGAAATGAAGTTAATATAATTAGTAGTGATTTGTATGACTTGTTAACAAAATAAATTATTCACAAACTTCTATAGTATATGAACATTTTTTTTACACTTATTTACCAATACAAAATTCAGAAAAAATCTCTCCCAATAAATCGTCAGCACTCATAGGCCTTAGTATTTCTCCTAGAGCATGATGGGCTGATCGCAAATTTTCAGCAACTAGTTCTAGAGAGCTTCCCTCTTTGATAGATACTATTGACTCCTCAATCAATCGTAAAGCATCCTTCAAATTAACTATATGCCTTTGCCTAGACATGTATAAAGTTTCATTCGCTTCATCTACCTCTAAGACTTTAATAATTGTTTCTAATAAAACTTCATATCCTTCTCCTGTTACAGAGGAGAAATATAGATTATCTTTTTCAGTCGCACGAGAATCTCGTAAGAGATCAGATTTATTCAGCACAGTTAAATGCTCCTTTAAACTAAGATCAAACTCTTGCTGGTTCGTAACGTCTTGAACCAACAAGGTTAGATTAGCCTTTCTTATTATATCTTTAGACCTGTCTATTCCCTCCTGCTCAATTTTGTTTTCAGGACTTTTTCTTATTCCTGCTGTGTCTACAAACTCCACAACTAGTCCATCTAAATTAATAGAAGTCCTGACCAGATCTCTAGTGGTCCCAGGAATTTCAGAAGTAATAGCCACGCTCTCTCGAGCCAAAAAATTCAGTAGAGAAGATTTACCCGCATTAGGAGGACCTGCTATCGCCACGGTGTAACTTTCTCTAAGTTTAGCTCCTGATTCTGCCCCAGAAAGGATGCGTTCTATACGCTCCATGCATTCTTGAAGATCTGTATGAACAGAGTCAAGAGCAATGTTTTCAAGATCGTCTTCAGGAAAATCAATGTTTGCTTCAATGAAGATTCGTGTTTTTAGAACGGCATCTATAAGTAAGTTTATTTCTTTAGAAAATTCTCCTGTTAATGAAGAATTTGCAGCGATGATGGCACTTTTGCTTTGAGCACTAATCAGATCCGCGACGGACTCTGCTTGTGCCAAATCAATTTTGTTGTTAAGAAAAGCGGTTTTAGTAAACTCGCCGGGCTCTGCAATAACAGCACCAAGTTTCAAAGTTTCATCTATTACGAGATTCACAATAGCAGGGTTACCGTGACAATGAAATTCCACCAAGTCCTCCCCTGTATATGAGTTCGGAGATTGAAAAAAAACCACCATACCAACATCTAATATTGATCCTTCTAAAGATTTTATGGTGCATTTTTTAAGCCTGGACACTTCCTTTAAAGGTCCACACATGGATTCAGAAATTTTCTTAGCATTACGACCCGAGATTCTAATGACTGAAATACCTGCTCTACCCACAGCGGTAGCAGGCGCAACTATAGTTCTATCTTCCAACGTTTGAAGCTGCGGCCTTTCTTGTGTACCACCACTGTTGAAATATTTGAATAACCATATTTACAAGCCAATAGAGAACAAGCCCAGAGGGAAACCAGGCGAATATTACTGCAAAGATTAACGGAAATAACTTCATCATTTGAGCCTGCATAGGGTCAGCATTAGGAGGCGTAGGTGTTAATTTTTGAGATAAATACATTCCCGCACCATTTAGTAAGGGTAGAACATAATATGGATCCATTGCAGACAGATCATCGATCCAAAGAAAAAAAGGAGAATGCCTTAGCTCAACTGTTTCAAGCAATACCCAGTAGAAGGCTAAAAAGAAAGGCATTTGTGCTAACATAGGCAAACAACCGCCAAGCGGATTGACCCCTTCTTTTTTATATATTTCCATTAGCTCCTGGCTCATTGCTTGTCTATTATCTCCGTGTTTTTCCTGAAGTTGTTGCATTTTAGGTGCAAGTTCGCGCATTTTACCCATAGAGACATATGCTTTAGCAGATAGAGGCCAAGTTGCTATTTTTAGGATTACAGTAAGAAAAATAATCGCCAAGCCCCAGTTTTGGAATATTCCGTAGCCAATGTCTAACAACCAGTACATAGGCTTACCAAGCCACCACAAAAAACCATAATCCACAGTTAGATCAAGATTTTCTTCTATATTTGCAAGCTGTTTAGGTAGTTTTGGTCCCACATAAAAAACATTACTAGATATTACTTTGGCTCCATATGACAGGATTGAATCTTTTGAAGTATAGCCAACAGAATATTTTCCACGGCTTTCGTTGTATCTAGCCTGATATAAATGCTCAGCGCTTTGATCAGGAATCCAAGCAGTAAGAAAATAGTGTTGAATAAATGCAACCCACCCACCAAAAGTTTTATTTTGGTAAGGCGCGTCCTTGATGTCATCAAAATCATATTTTTCATATGTGTCTTTAGCTGATGAAAATACGGGCCCGAGATATGTATACATTAATCCAGATTCTTTCACTGGAGAACCGTCTCTTTCAATCAGTACATATGGTGTGACAGTTATATTGTCATTTATTGTAGAGGTTATTTCGTCAAATATTTTTATCCCGTAACCCACAACATCCATTTCGATTTTTTTCTTGAACGAAATACCATTTGTCTCACCTTCTAGTGTGTAAATATTCTTACCATCGACACCCAGGCTTTCTGAAATTTTCGAAAAGTTCGGTTTTAAATATCCTTGCGATCTTGTATAAAATCCACTGTTAGCAGAATAAGAATTATTTTGATCTAAGATTACAAACGGATCCTTGCCCCCTTTTTCTAAAGATATATTTTTAAGAAATGAAATTGCAAATTTTCCTGTAGACTTTTCAACATATATAGACAAATCATCATTCTCAATTTCGAATACCTCAAGCGGTTGGGAAGATGATTCTATTTGTATTGCATTTTGCTCAGACAAGGGTGCAAGAGTTTCTGTAAGTAAGTCTTCACTATCATTAATATCTAAGCTTTCATTGATATAATTTGTAGAGATCTCATAATTATCAACTTGATTTGGCCATTGTAATAGCAGGTAATAGAAGGTAATTCCTATTGCAATTATAAGTGACGTTTTAATTACATCCATTTTGATTTTCCTTTGGCACTTCGTCTATCCCACTTCCTCCCCAGGGGTTGCATCTCATAATTCTTTTTCCAGAATAATAAAGTCCTCGAAGCAAACCATGTTCAGTTAATGCCTCAATAGTATATTGTGAACACGTAGGGTGGAATCTGCAGTTTTGTCCAAGCAAAGGGCTAAGAAATCTCTGGTAAGTTTTAATAATTTTAATTAGAGCCCTGCTTATCATCCTCAGCTTTTATTTTGTTCCAAATTTTTTCGAGATCTTTTTTGAGTTCACTTTCTTTTCCTATTAAATCTCTTTTTACCAACACAACATAATCATTAATGGGTAATTCTAAAACCTTTGCAAGAAAACTTCCCTTTATTTTTCTTTTGATCTTATTTCTGTTAACCGCAAGCTTAATATCCTTTTTTCTTATAGACACACCTATTCTTGCAACATCAAAAGAATTACTCTTGCATAATACAAGAATGTTATTTGATGAGAATTTGATATCTGGTGATTCAAAGATGGCTTGGAACCCATCCTTGGAGGGTATAGATCGTTTAGAGGTCATTCTAGACCGTTAAGGACAACCTCCCCTTTTTCCTTCTATTGCTCAGAACTTTCTTTCCACCTGGGGTAGAATTTCTTGCTCTAAACCCGTGTGTCCTGGCTCTTTTAATCTTACTTGGTTGATATGTTCTTTTCATATTTCTAACTGAATAAAGGGATGCGCATAATAGAGTTTTTATAGAATTAAAACAAGAAAAAAAACGAAACAATATATTAACAAGTTATCCACAAGAAATATTTGTGGTTATACTGTGGATAACCAACTTATTTTATATATAATCACTGAAGATGAAAGAGTTGCACTTTTGGGGAGAATGTAAAAAAACACTCGAGAGAGATTTACCCGTAGAGGAGTATTCTACTTGGATTGCTCCTTTAACACTAGAGCAAAATAATGGCTCAAACCCTCTCTCTTATAGCGTTTTAGCGCCTAATAAATTTATATCAGATTGGGTCGAAGATAATTACGGATCTACTATAAAAGAAAGGTTATCTGCAATAACTAGTAATAGAGATTTAAATTTAAATTTCGATATTTTTGTTGATTATCACGAAAGCAAAAATGAGCAGGAAGCTGACAACAACGAAGAGGAATCTAAATTCAGCAAAATTCAACCAGGCAGTGTTCAGAAGAGCAATTTAATCGAAAATTTCACTTTTGATTCTTTTGTGGAAGGCAAATCAAATCATATAGCCCTTGCGGCCTCTAGACAGATAGGAGATGGTTTAAAAAACTCTTACAATCCTCTTTTCATTTATGGCGGTGTAGGTTTGGGGAAGACTCACCTTATGCATGCTGTAGGTAATGAGATACTTCAAAAGGATCCATCCAAAAAGGTTGCTTACGTACATTCGGAGAAATTCGTGAGTGATATGGTAAAATCACTGCAGTTAGGCGCAATAAACGAATTTAAACAATACTATAGGTCTTTAGATGCTTTGTTGATAGATGACATACAGTTTTTTGCGAAAAAAGAGCAATCACAAGAGGAGCTTTTTCATACCTTTAACTCTCTTTTGGAAAAAGGAAGTCAAATGATTTTAACTTGTGACAGATATCCAAAAGAAATTGATGGTTTAGAAGATAGACTAAAGTCTAGGCTTGGATGGGGTTTGCCAGTTGTAATTGAGCCACCTGAACTTGAAACCAGAGTTGCGATATTACTCAGTAAAGCAGAATCAATGCAACATGAACTTAACGAAGAGTCAGCATTTTTCATAGCTCAGAAAGTAAGGTCGAATGTAAGAGAGCTAGAAGGGGCATTAAAAAGGGTAATTGCCAACTCGAACTTTACTGGCAGGCCAATATCAGTTGACTTAATTAAAGATTCGCTAAAAGATTTGTTAGCAATCCAAGCCAGGCAGGTGAGTGTTGAAAATATACAGAAAATAACGGCAGAATATTACAATATTAAAATGAGTGACATTCTCTCCAAAAGGAGAAGCAGATCTGTCGCTAGACCTAGGCAGATGGCAATGTTTTTGGCCAAAGAGTTAACTAATTATAGTTTACCCGAAATAGGAGAGTCTTTTGGTGGTAGGGATCACACCACAGTGATTCACGCCTGTAAGAAAATAAATGAACTGAGGGCTTTCAACCTCGACATTGAGGAGGATTATAGAAAGCTTCTTAGGGTTTTGACTATATAATGTATTAATGAAATTCGTTACTGAAAAAGTTAAAATTGTAGAATCGTTGCAAAATGCTGCTGCTGTTGCAGAAAGACGACAAACCATTCCAATACTTGCAAATCTGAGGCTGAAAATAATAGATGGAAGGCTTGAAGTCACAGCAACAGACCTCGAAATACAGATAAAGACTTTTTCCGATTTATTGGAAATTAAAGAGGAGGGCGAAACCACAGTATCAGCTAGAAAAATGTCTGAATTATGTAGGTCACTGCCAGATAATGAGAATGTCGAATTCAGCCTAGACAATGGAAAACTTAGCGTTAGCTCAAGAAATTTTAATGCAGATTTCGCCACTATTTCTTCTGATGATTTTCCTGAGATTGAGATTAATGAGGAACAAATACCAATTTCTATTGATTCCGCTAAATTTAAGCGAGTGCTTTCAAAAACTTCGTTCTCTATGGCTTCGCAGGATGTTAGATATTATCTCAATGGAATGCTATTAGAAATAGGGGCTGGTAAAATAAATGGGGTTGCTACTGACGGTCATAGGCTTGCTTTTTCTTGTGTTGAAGCTGCAAGTACAGAACTTGAAACAAGAAATATTTTACCTAGAAAAGCTGTATTAGAGCTAGCTAAGCTCCTATCCTCAAATGATGAAAGTATTGAGTTGCTCATTGGAGCTTCTTATGTGGACATTCGAACTGAAAACTTAAGGTTTTGTAGCAAACTTATAGATGGCAAGTACCCGGACTATGACAAAGTTTTTCCCTCTGGGGATTCTTTTCCGTTAGAGGTAAGTAAAGAATTATTGCAATCAGCACTCACTAGAGCCTCTGTTCTGTCTAATGAAAAGTATAGAGGTGTGAGGTTTGAGTTGACAAAAAATAAACTCAAGCTTACTGCAAATAATCCAGAACAGGAATCGGCTGAGGAAGAGCTGGATGTTGCTTATTCTGGATCCGAGCTAGAAGTGGGATTCAATATAGGATATCTTCTCGATGTACTTAACTCTATTGAATCAGACAATGTAAATTTTGAATTTTATGGTGAGGATTCAAGCTGCATAATTAAAGAGAAAGACTCTGAGAATGATTTATATGTAATCATGCCCATGAGGCTCTGATGCCTCTCCAAAAAGTTCATCTAGAAAATTTTAGATTATTCAAAAGCAAAGTATTTTCATTTTCGAAAGGTACTAACTTAATCATAGGGCCAAATGGGTCGGGTAAAACAAGTATATTGGAAGCCATAAATATACTTATATCTGGAAACTCCTTTAGAGAAAAGGATACAAAAGTTTGTGCAAACCAGGTTAATAATTTTTTTAACCTTAAGGGAAAGGGGACTTTACAAAATAAAAACTTAGAATTAAGCGCAAGCAACGGTATCGGGCTAAGAATGCATTCTGTTAGAAAATTGAATGGTAAGCAAATCAGTAAGAGCAAAATATTTTATCCTCTTTTGGTCATTGGCAAAACTCTTAAGATGATTGATGGTGAGCCCGATATAAGGCGGGAGCATTATAATCACCTCATGTTTCACGTGAAACCTGGGACAGTTAAATTATATAAAAATTACCAAAAGGCTTTAAAACAAAGAAATAAATGCCTTAAAAATAAGTTCTCTGACAAAGAACTACTTACTTGGTCAGAAGAATTATCTAAAGCAGGCTTGGAGTTAAGTCTGCAACAATATGATTTTTTTAAAATTTTTAAAGAAAACATAAAAACATGTATCAGTGACATAACTGAATCCGGGGATTTTGATTTCTTGAGCGGGTTAAATATAAACTTTTCAAAAGGTTGGGACCGGGCTAAAACATTAGATGAATCCTTAAAAGAATCTTTAGACAAAGATAGAGTCTTGGGATATACATCAAAAGGACCTCATAGAATGGATATCTTATATAAGGTGAGCAATAAACTAGCTTCTTCCAATCTTTCTAGGGGCCAACTTAAAGTATTGATTTTATTGGTTTTTTTATCAAATATATCGCTTATTGAAAATTTAACTGAAGCAGAGGTTATATTAATGATAGATGATTTAGGATCTGAGCTTGATACGAGCAATTTAAGATCTATTGTCAAAAAAATAATTGAAACTGGCAAGCAAACTATTCTGACTGGGATTGAGGGTGAGGAGATTCAAATTTCTATTAAAGATTTAGCAAATTTTACACAGATAAATCTTTAATTTTATATTAAAATATGTAGATGCCGACTAAGAAAAAATCTTCCGTGTCAAAATCTACAAAGACTTCTTCTAAGGCTCAAAAAAAGGCTCCAAAAAATTCAAAACAAGATTCATATGATTCTTCAAGTATTACGGTACTTAAAGGTCTTGAGGCCGTTAAAAAAAGACCTGGTATGTATATTGGGGATACAGACGACGGCACAGGTCTGCATCATATGGTCTATGAAATTGTTGATAATTCTATAGATGAAGCGCTTGCAGGACATTGTGACGAAATCACTGTAAAAATAATTTCTGATGATTGCGTTTCAGTGTCCGATAACGGACGCGGCATCCCAACTGATATGCATGAAGAAGGAATGTCCGCAGCAGAAGTAATTATGACCAAGCTCCATGCAGGAGGAAAGTTCGATGACAATTCTTATAAAGTATCAGGGGGACTTCATGGAGTCGGCGTGTCTGTAGTTAATGCGCTTTCCGAAGATTTAAAACTCACCATCCATAGAGGTGGAAAAATTCATCAACAGGAATATGCTGATGGATCCCCTAAAGGAAAGCTTAAGGTTATTGGTAAAACCGATAAAACAGGTACCGAGGTAACATTTGTCCCATCACCAACAACATTCTCAGATATTGTATTCAAGCATGATGTTCTAGAAACAAAATTAAGAGAACTGTCTTATTTGAACGCAGGCTTAAAAATAATATTAATTGACGAACGAACCTCAAAAAAACAGGAATTTTTACACAAGGGAGGGCTGGCAGAATTTGTTAACTTTCTGAATACAAAAAGAACTACTGTCAATTCAGTTTTTCATTTCGTAAAGGATTCTGCAGATGGAATAACAATTGAGGTATCTTTGCAATGGAATGATGGTTATCAAGAGAACATTCAATGCTATACAAATAATATTAAACAAAGGGACGGAGGAACACACCTAGTTGGGTTTAGGACAGCTCTCACAAGAACGCTCAATAATTTTATGGAAAAAGAGGGCATGAATAAAGAGAAGGTCACAACGTCAGGAGATGATGCAAGGGAAGGTTTAGTTGCTATCGTCTCTGTGAAAGTTCCTGATCCTAAATTCTCGTCTCAAACAAAAGACAAGTTAGTTTCTTCAGAGGTCAGACCCGTTGTAGAACAAGAAACTTATAAGGCACTTACGGAGTACCTATTAGAAAATCCATCGGAGGCCAAATTAATAGCAACTAAAATTATTGAGGCTGCAAGAGCTAGAGAAGCAGCAAGGAAAGCAAGAGAACTTACCAGAAGAAAAGGTGTCTTTGAAGGAGGAGGGCTGCCAGGAAAGCTATCCGATTGCCAAGAAAAAGATCCTGCAAAGAGTGAGATTTATTTAGTTGAGGGAGAGTCTGCAGGAGGTTCTGCAAAGCAGGGAAGAGATAGGCATTTTCAAGCCATCCTACCTTTAAAAGGAAAAATCCTGAATGTAGAAAAAGCAAGATTGGATAAAGTTTTGTCCTCTGAAGAAATTATTATTTTGATCTCCGCATTAGGTTGCGGAATCAAAGGAGAAGATTGGCAAGAAGATAAGCTTAGATACCACAGAATAATAATCATGACAGATGCTGATGTGGATGGTTCACATATAAGGACGCTACTCCTCACCCTCTTTTATCGTCAAATGCCAGAACTTATCGAAAAGGGCTATATATACATTGCTCAGCCCCCTCTGTACAAACTAAAGAAAGGCAAACAAGAAACCTATGTCAAAGATGACTCAGAGTTGCGAGAGCTTCTTGTTGCAGAGATACTCGATGATGCCAAACTTGTCCTTAACAAAAAAGGTGAATCCATAACTGGACAAGCTTTAGGCAAATTCATCACACAACACGAAAAGGTTCAGAATATACTTAGAGGGTTAACACACATATATCCTGTTGAAATGTTAGAGGGAATAAAACATACACCTCTTTTGAAGAGTCTAGACGAGAAGAATGAAGTAAAAAAATGGTCAACGAGCCTTGAGAAATATCTTAATTCAAGAGCTGAGCAAGGGTCTAATTGGCAAGTAAAGGTTAATAACATCGATAATTCTTCTGAATATGAACCGAAAGTTACATTATTGAAACATGGCACAGTATCAAACTGGAACCTTAATAAGAGCTTCTTTAGATCAAAGGCTTACAAAGATATAGCAATGCATGGTGCTGATATGTCTGAGATGTTTAACAAAGAAAGTTATTTCGAAATAAATGGTAAGAAGATACCTGTCGATAATTTTGCTCATGCATTAGAAGAGGTTCTTCAGATATCAGAAAGATCATTTACTAAGTCCAGATACAAAGGGCTGGGTGAAATGAATGCTGAGCAATTATGGGATACAACAATGAATCCTGATATGAGGATTCTCGGCCAAGTGAGCATTGAAGATGCGCTTGCAGCGGACGAACTTTTTCATGCTTTAATGGGAGATGAAGTGGAGCCAAGAAAAGATTTCATAGACGAGAATGCTAAGCTAGTTGTTAACTTGGATGTTTAGTTGCTAATCTTAAATTTTCCTCTGTCCATTTTTTGACCAAGTTAGCCGACTCTCTAGAGTCTTGAACATAAAACGGCTCTCCGATTATTAATCTTATTTTCCCCGGCTTTTTCAAAAATCTATGTGCGGGCCAACAACTTCCAGAGTTGTGACAAAGTGGTAAAACCTTAACTTTATTTCTTTTAGCCAATTCAAAACTACTCCTTGCGTAGCTCCCAACTCTTCCGGCTTTCACTCTCGTTCCTTCAGGAAAAAGTAAAACGAACATACCCTTTCCAAGCCTTGCCGATCCTTCCTCTAAGGTTTTAATTATCGCTTCTTTAGGTTTTTTTCTGTTTATGGCTATTGGATTAAGCAATTTCATTGCCCATCCCCATAAAGGTATAAATAAGAGTTCTCGTTTCAAAAGAGTGCAAAGCGGATGAAATAAATATTGCATTGAGAAGGTTTCCCACTGACCTTGATGGTTGGAAACTATCACACAGGGCTCTTTAGGCATATTCTCTTTACCAATGATTTCGACTTCAATATTACAAGTCAAATGCAAAAACCAATTAGCAAATTTTGGCCATTGTGAGAAAAGTCTTAATCTGCTATTGAGGCTTATAAATGGTCCAATAATGCATGCAAGCAGACTAGCTAAGATACCCGAGCTTATATACCCAACATAAAAAATTATAGATCTAACAATAATCATCTTTTGAGTTGATGATAAATTCTGCTGCTTTGAGTAGATTGTCGAAGCAGTGATCACTTGGTGGGCAATTTTTTGTTCCTAACACTCTCTCACCGTACCCTCCTGTTTGTATTAGCAATGGAATTGAGCCATGACTAATTCCAGCCAAAATGTCTGATTCTTTATCGCCAACGAAATACTTCCCTTGAAGGTTAACTCCAAGAACTTGTTCAATTTCTATCAATAATCCCGTCTCCGGTTTTCTACATCCACACAAACTCTCAGGTGCATGAGGGCAGTAAGCTATGTATTCAATATTGCCACCTACTTTTTTTAAAAGATTAATCATGTGCTGATGTATCCCTTCTAATTCTATTTCACTGATTATTTTCTTTTCTATACAGGCTTGATTGGTCGCTATTGCAACCCCATATCCATTTTGATTTAACAACGCAATAGCTTCAAGGCTACCTTCTATAGGTTTAAATTCGTTTGGATTCGTTACATAAGTCATTAGATCAACATTAATGACTCCATCTCTGTCTAAGATAACAATGTCTTGCATTATCGTTTAAATTCGATAATTTTCATTTAAATATGCTCTAACTTCTTCTAAATGAACTCTTTCCTGTTTCATGCTATCTCGGTCTCTTATGGTTATTGTACTATCTTCAAGAGTTTGGAAATCGACGGTGATGCATGCAGGTGTACCAATTTCGTCATTTTTTCTGTAGTTTTTGCCGATGTTTCCTGTATTTTCCAATAATACTCTTCCGTCTATTGTTTTTTGAAGTTGATTTTTTACATTCATTGATTTTTCTACAATAGACAATTCATTCTTTTTTAATGGCATAACAGCAACTTTTATAGGTGCCAAATGCGGTTTTAAGGCTAAAACAATCCTTGAGTTTCCATTTTCAAGGCTCTCTAATTGATAGGCTTCATTAAGTATTGCTAAAAAACCTCTATCAACGCCTGCAGAAGGCTCAATCACGTAAGGAACTATCCATTCTTTAGTTTCAAGGTCTTGCACAGCCAATTTAGCATTAGATTGTGTGTTTTCAGAAACTTGTGCGTTTATATTTAAGTCTCTTTGTCCCTTAGTATGAGATCCTAGGTCGAAATCTGTTCTATTTGCAATACCTTCAAGCTCTTCAAGGCCATGGGGATATCTATACATGATATCTACCGTTGCTTTAGAGTAGTGCGCTAGTTCATCAGGCGGAACATGATATAGCTCAATACTATCTCCCTTGATACCCTGGTCTTCCCACCATTGCAATCTTATGTCGGTCCATTTTTTATGCCAATCTTCATCATCTCCAGGATTAACAAAGAATTCAAGTTCCATTTGCTCAAATTCACGAACTCTGAATATAAAGTTTCTTGGAGTTATCTCATTTCTAAAAGCCTTACCCATTTGAGCAATGCCAAAGGGAAGCTTGTGTGGTGACGAATCTAAGACATTTTTAAAATTGGTAAAAATATTTTGTGCTGTTTCAGGTCTCAAGTAGGCAAAAGAATTATCATCCTCTATAGGACCCACATTAGTTTTGAACATCAGGTTAAAGTTTCTGGGCTCTGTAAGGTCTTCTTTTTTACAATAGTCTGGAACCTGGTCTGCCCTAAATCTTTCTCCGCACGACTTACAATCAACCAATGGATCAGTGAATGTATCTTCGTGCCCTGAATATTTCAAAACTAAACGATTTGTCAGAATGGATGAGTCTAATCCTTCTATGTCATCTCTTTCATAAATCATAGATTTCCACCATGATTTTTTTAGGTTATTTTTGAGTTCTACACCAAGAGGACCATAATCATATAGACCTTGAAGTCCCCCATAAATTTCGTTTGATTGAAATATAAAGCCTCTCCTTTTACACAGAGAAACAAGGTCATCCATTGAGTGATTTTTCATTGGTTAGTAAGTGCTCACTATTGTTAATTTATTTATAATATATAGATTTTTGATCTGTTCTCTTAAATTTTTTGTATTCCCATGAATATTGACTTGGAAATTTCATTATACATTTTTCAAACTCCAAATTCATTTTATCTACACCTTCCTGAATACCGTCTGATAAGAAAATAGAATCTTCGAAATGGATACAAAAGCCTTCGCCATTTTCTTTTCTTTCACAGAACATTAGGTGTGCAGCACAATTTGTTTTTTGTTGTAATTTTGGTAACAGAGTCATCGAATATATTTCCTTATCAAAAAACCTTGATAAGATTCCATGATCTTTTTTTGGAACTTGATCAGAAGCAATAGCAACTACATTTCCTTCTCTTAAAGATTTTAAAATTTCTCTAATACCTTGGGTGCTGATATCGACCATTCTCACCCCGAGGCTGTTTCTATATTTACGGATAGCAAAATCTAGGTATTTGTTTTTTGGTTTTGTAAAAGGAATGATGCATTTTGTATTTCTTCCTAAGAAATTAATTAAGATCTCAATATTTCCTAAATGAGGGGTAAAAAGCACTACACCATTTCCTTTCTCTATTGAATTTTCGATAGATTTAAAATTCCTTACATCTATAAGGTTATTATCAATAATATAGCCTGGCTTACTCCAAGCAATACCGCTTTCAAGTATATTCATCGAACTCTGAAATAAGCTTTCTTTAAGAAGCTTTTTTATATCGTAAGTTTCCAAATTTGGGAAAACCAGACTTAGATTCGCTTCTGTTATTTTTTTGTGTTTGTTAGGAATAATATAAAACAAGAATGACATTACCTTTCCAAGAAAGAAAAGATATTTATATGGAATAATACAGAGAGCTTTTAAGGAAGCACCAATAATTATATTTAAAGGTGACATATGTTGCTTAATTTCTCCAAAACGCAGGTGTAAACAACAAAAGTAAAGTAAATATTTCGAGCCTTCCTAACAGCATTGCCAAGCATAATGCTATCTTCGAACCATCAGTTATATCTTTATAATTTTCAGAAACCATACCTAATCCAGGGCCAAGGTTATTAAGAGTTGCCCCTACAGCAGAAAAGGAAGTCAAGAAATCATTATTTTGAGATAGGAGAATCATAAGTATAAATAAGAAGGTAGCCACATACACTGCAAAAAACCCCCAAACCGACTCAGAAACTTTTGGATCTAGGGTTTTTTTACCAAATTTTATCGTCACAATGGCATTTGGATGTATAAGTTTTGTTATTTCACTCGAACCCTGTCGAATTAATATAAGCGCCCTAATAACTTTTATACCTCCACCTGTAGAGCCTGCGCAAGCACCTATAAAGGCAGCTACTAATAACATTATTGGAACGAAGAGAGGCCAATTTGAGTAATTAGATGTAAGAAAGCCGGTAGTTGTTCCTATAGACACAGCTTGAAAGACACTATCAACGACCATATCGTCATAGATTCTGTCACTAAAGTATAAGGTGAGAAATGTTATAAATGCTGTAGTTATAAGTAATGATAAATAGAGTTTT
Source organism: uncultured SAR86 cluster bacterium (assembly GCA_902630715.1). Classification (GTDB taxonomy): domain Bacteria; phylum Pseudomonadota; class Gammaproteobacteria; order Magnimaribacterales; family Magnimaribacteraceae; genus Magnimaribacter. The sequence goes on from CACOVO010000001.1 coordinate 40,529, forward strand.
ACCTCAGAGTCGTAGAAATAGTGCAGAACCCTTCTCTTTGTCCAAGCTAAATAATGAAGAGCAAAATTAATGCCTGAAATTATCATAAATATGATGGCTGTCCACCTCAATCCACTATTATTAAAATAAGCAAAACTTTCATCATGAGTTGAAAAGCCCCCTATAGATATTGTGGAGAAAGCATGACTTACTGCGTCAAACCAACTCATCCCAAAAAACTTGTAGAGAATAGAGCAAGCAATTGTCATTGTAAGGTAAACAAACCATAAGGCTTTTGCCGTTTCAGTTATCCTTGGAGTCATTTTAGAGTCTTTTAAAGGCCCCGGCGTTTCTGCTTTATAAAGTTGCATTCCTCCAACACCAAGAAGTGGAAGAACTGCCACAGCTAAAACAATAATACCCATACCACCAAGCCATTGAAGTAACTGACGATAAAATAGTAAGGATTTTGGCATTTCATCCAAACCAATGAATACTGTAGCACCGGTTGTAGTTAGGCCTGATATTGACTCAAAGAGTGAATCAATGTAGTCGACCCCCTCTAAATTTGCATTGTAGAATGGAATAGAACCGAAAAACCCTAGAACAGTCCAGAAAAAAATAGTGATAATAAAGCCATCTTTTGTTCTTAAATCACCGTTTTTTTCTGAAGCAAGAAAAAACAGAAAAGATCCAACCAAAAAAGTTATAAACCCTGTAGATATAAAGTTATAAACCAGATCCTTTTCATTTAGGAAATAAGCCAGAAACCCAGGAACAAACTGTGCGAAACTGAAAATCATTAGAAGAGTCCCTAAAATTCTAGTGGTGTAGGGGAATTTCATTTCTAATTTGGCGAAAACGTTTCTTTGACTTGTTTAATAGCTTTTTTATCCGTGAGAAAAACTATGACATGATCGTTCTCCCTCAAATGTACGTGATCATGCGCTATCTTGCCTTTATTGTCTCTTATTATCGCACCAATAGTTGCTCCATCAGGTAATGCAATTTCGCCCAATTCTTTTCCTACACTACCCTCTTTTCCTGAAGGCGATTCCTTTGCTATTGCCTCTATGGCTTCTGCTGCACCTCTTCTTAACGAATGTACTTTTACAACATCTTTCCCTTCGATCTCAGCAAGAAAAGTACCAATTGTTATTTGAGAGGGCGCAATGGCAATATCGATACCCTTATCTTGAACAAGATCTACGTAAGCGGGATTGTTAATTAAGGCAACCACTTTATGTGCTCCCATATCTTTAGCGAGCAGGCATGACATAACATTTGCTTCATCATCGTCTGTGACTGCTGCAAAAACGTCAGTTCCTTCAATATTTTCTTCGTGAAGAAGATGTTTGTCACAAACATTCCCTTCTAAAACAATTGTTTGTTCTAGTTTCTCTGATAATCTTTTTGCCCTTTCGTGATTTGCATCAATTATTTTTACTCTATGATTGCCTTCAATTCTCTTAGCAAGCCTGCTACCAATTTTTCCTCCTCCAGCAATAATTATATTTTTATAGGGTTCCTCTTTTTTTCTCATCTCATTTACAACTTTCGAAGCCTCTCCTTTCTTTGAGATAAAAAATACCTCGTCACCAGCTCTTATTGTAGTTTGCCCTGTTGGGACAATTGACTGCCCATCCCTAAATATGGCCGCAACCCTAGAATCAACCTTAGGCATATGTTTTTTTAGATCTGCAATTTCATGGCCTATCATGGGACCACCGTCAACCGCTTTCACAGCAACCAGATTGAGTTCGCCTTCTCCGAATTCCATGACCTGTAGAGAACCAGGAACTTCTATGAGTCCCTCAATGTGATCTGTGATAAGTTGCTCTGGACTAATGTGTATATCGACAGGTATTACTCCTGAATCCATTGCCTCTTTAGTTTTACCTTTTAGATAAGAGATTTCCCTAACTCTTGCAATTGTTTTTACAGACTCATTAAGAACCTTAGATATCATGCATGAGACAAGATTGATTTCGTCGCTAGCCGTCACCGCAACAACCATATCAGCATCATTAATACCTGCATTTACCAAAATATTTGGGTAAGAGGCATTTCCTAAAATAGTTTTTATATCAGCTTCTTCTTCAAGCTTTGTGAGTCTGGCGCCATCGTTGTCTACGATTGTTAAGTCGTTCTCTTGAGACAAAAGGTTAGCTAGAGTACTACCTACAGCCCCGGCCCCCAAAATGACTATTTTCACAAGTTTATGTTAGACAATTTTTTCCGATTATAGTCTTATTTTAAGATTAGAAAATATTTATTGAGTTTTGTATGAGAAATTTTTTGAATTTGTAATTAATTCCTTATAAGCAGATATAAATTCTTTGGCGGTAACTTTTTTTCTTCCTTCGATTTGAAGTGTATTTATTTTTATTCTCGTATCATTTTTACAGGCCACTGTGAGTATCTCATCATTTAAATCAATTAAACCTGGTTTTGAGGATTCTGAAGAAATTGTCTCTGATACATCGTGAATTTTCACCCTTTTATTAGTCAAAAAAGTAAAAACACCATACTTTTCTGAAAGCGCATTAACTTTTTTAACCAGCTCACTTGAGCTTGTATTTGCCCAATCAATCTGAAGGTCTTGTTTTTTTATTTTAGGAGCCAGAGAAAAATTATCATGATCTTGCTCTAAGCTTTTTGCTTGTCTATTTTTTATTCTATTGAGAAACGGAACAAATTTTTTTTTGCTTAATTCAATGAGCTTTTTCTCTATATCTGATAACTTATCATTTGGTTCGATCATACATTCATGCATCTCATATACAGGTCCCTCATCTAGCCCCTCAGTCATTTTCATATAGCTCAAACCGGTTTTTTTATCGCCATTCATAATAGAGTATTCCATCGGAGACGCCCCCCTCCACTTGGGTAACAGGGAGCCATGTACGTTGATGCAGCCGATTTTTGGAATATCTAATATTTCTTTTGGAATAATAAGACCATAAGCCACAACAACCATTAGGTCTGGCTTTATTTCTTTTATTTTTTGGACTGAATCTAAATTCTTAAGAGACATAGGCTGAAATAAGTCGAACCCTTTTTTTAAGGAAATTTCTTTAACCGGAGAAAGTGAAATCTTTTTTCCTCTTCCTGAAACTCTATCTGGTTGGGTTAAAACACAAGAAATATGAAAATCCGAATCTATAAGCATCTCAAGATGCCGGGCTGCAAAATTTGGAGTTCCTGCAAAAATTATATTCACTTCAAACCTTACTTTTTAAAAGTTTCTTTCTAATCATTTCTCTTTTAACGCTGGAGATAAAATCAACCATAAGCTTACCATTAAGGTGATCTATTTCGTGTTGCACTACCACTGCCATAAGATCCTCAATTTCATCCATTTGTCTTTGACCATTCAAATCGGTGAAGGACACTTTAACTTTACTTGGCCTTTTAACCTCTTCATAAAATCCTGGTATAGATAGACATCCTTCAGAGTATGACTTTTTTTCCGGGTTCAGTATTTCTACTATTTCTGGATCTACAAACACTCTTGGCTCTGTTTTATCAGGACTTATGTCTAATACAAATACCCTTTTGTGAATGTTGACTTGTGTGGCAGCAAGTCCAATACCTGAGCCTTCATACATTGTTTCTAACATATCCTCAGAAAGTTTTTTGATAGATTCATCAACTACTCCAACCGGCTCGGCCACAGTCCTAAGTCTTGGATCAGGGAAAATAAGAATTTTTAGTAATGACATTATTCAATTTTAATCATATTAGTATACAATTTTTGTTTTGGAGAAAAATGTGTCAGTGACAGTATCAATACTTATAGGATCGGAATCGGATTTAGACTTAGCTAATAAATGTTCAGAAACTCTGGACTCTCTTTCAATAACAAATTCAATACAAGTCCTCTCTGCTCATAGAACTCCAGGACTCCTCGAATCTCATATAAGAGAGTGCGAAGGCGGTGGAACAAAAGTTTTTATTGCCATGGCCGGTTTAGCAGCTCATTTGGCTGGCGCTGTTGCCTCTAAAACCGTCTTACCGGTAATTGGTGTGCCTGGAGATGGAGGACCCCTGAGTGGAATGGATGCACTATTATCTACAGTTCAAATGCCAAAAGGAATCCCTGTTGCAACTGTAGCAATTGGTTCTGCTGGAGCAATCAATTCTGCATATCTTGCAGCACAAATGTTAGGTATAGAATCTGAATCAATCAGAGCTGCCCTTTTAAAAGTCAGAGAAGATGGAGTAGAGGCCATCATTGAGTCTAATAAGAAGCTTGCCGATGCTTAGCTAAATGGGCTCTATTGGGTCAATCCTTGAGTATTTGCAATCTGGGGAAACAATAGCTTACCCAACTGAAGGAGTCTGGGGACTGGGGTGCGATCCATCCAATACTGATGCAATTAAAAAATTATTAAATCTAAAAGGCCGTTCAAAAGATAAAGGATTGATTCTAATTGGCTCGCAGTTTGAGCAATTTGAAAACTTTGCTTATGTTGAAGACTTTAAAGAAAAATTGATGTCTAAATGGCCCGGACCTCATACTTGGCTTGTTCCAGCCAAAGAAAATTTGAGTGACTACATAAAAGGTGAAAATGAAAAAGTTGCTTTAAGGTTAACGAATCATATGTCTGTATGCAGATTATGTGACTCTTTTGGAGGTCCAATAGTCTCAACCTCCGCAAATAAGGAGGGCCACCCAACACTTAATAATCCGAAAGAAATTTTAGAGAGCTTTCCAGAAGTAAAGTGTCTTAAGGGTGATCTGGGAGGACTTGCTAAACCCTCAACCATACAAGATGTAATCACCGATATGATCATCAGATAGTTATGTCAATTTCAAAAAAATTTGCAGTCGTTGGTAACCCAATTAAGCATTCTCTTTCTCCGAGAATTCATAATATATTTGCAAGGGAATTTGATTTAGATATCTCCTATGAAGCTTTATGCATTGAGCCAGAAGAATTTGAGCTCTCCATAGCTAAGTTATTTGAAAAAGGATACCAAGGCTTGAATGTGACTCTGCCCTTGAAGGAGCTTGCTTTTGAATTTGCTGATAACTTATCTGAAGAGTCAGATTTATGTAGGTCAGTTAATACTTTGTGGATGAAAGGATCTACTCGATGCGCCGATTCTACCGATGGAAGGGGTCTCATATCAGATCTAAACAACAAAAACATTACTCTCAAAAAAAAAGAAATTGTTATTTTGGGGGCTGGCGGCTCTGCTAAAGCAATAATCCCGAGCATACTTAGAGAGTCGCCTAAAAGGCTTACTATTATCAATAGAACATTCTCAAATGCGGAGCAAGTTGCAGACCAATTCTCTTCATTAGAGGGAAATATAGATATTATTCCGATTTCGGAAAGTTTAAATTTTCAGCCTGACCTTGTCTTAAATACTTCCTCAGCCGGTATTCTCGACCAAGATTTCAAGTTACCAGAAAACTTATTCGGAGATCATACATGCGTTTATGACCTTTCTTACTCAGAAGAATTAACTCCTTTTATTAAAATTGCAGTTAATTCAGGAATAAAGAACCACTTTGACGGTTTGGGTATGTTGATTGAACAAGCCGCTTTGAGTTTTGAGATATGGACTGGACTAAATCCGAATACAAGCATCGATAGAAATGAGATCATTTGAAGCTCTGTTTTTACTCAATTTACTTATACTTCTTAGCCTTTAAAGTATTGTTTGAGCTATTTGATTGGTTTAGAATACGTGCGCTGCAGCGTTCGCCCACCTAAAGGGTAAATATAAAAAATTTAATGTCTTATATTAAAAAAGTTTTAACAAAGTTAATCTTTGTGATGCCTTTGCTTGTCTCGGCGGCTGTATTCGCAGAAAGCTCAGATTACAACATGTCGGTTGGCGTAACGGAAGTGAGCAAAAGTATTTTCGAACTACACATGGTGATTTTTTGGATATGTGTAGCTATAGGTGTAATAGTTTTCTCAATCATGTTCTGGTCTTTATGGAAATATAGAAAATCAAAAGGCGCTGTTCCTGCAGATTTCGATGATAACTTTTGGTTAGAGATAGGTTGGACAGTCGCAGCAACCCTGGTACTTGTCTGGATGGCAGTGCCATCAACACAGGTAATGGTTGAGGCTTATGACGACGCAGAAGGCGAAATTAATATCTTAATAACTGGACACCAATGGAAATGGCATTACGAATACTTAGAAGATGAAGTTGGGTTTTTCAGCAACCTTTCAACTAGCCAAGAGCAAATTGATGGTGAAGTGCCAAAAGGGGAGTTTTACTTAAGAGAAGTTGATGAGCCCCTCGTAATTCCTACAAATACAAGGGTAAGGTTTTTGATTACTGGAAATGACGTCATTCATTCTTGGTGGGTTCCCGATTTTGCTGTAAAACAAGATGCTATTCCTGGGTTTATAAATACAGCATGGACAAATGTTCCTGAACCTGGGATTTACAGGGGAGCTTGTACTGAGTTGTGTGGCATAAAGCATGCTTTCATGCCTGTCGTCGTAAGGGTGGTGGAAAGAGAAGAATATGACGATTTCATAGCTCAAAAGGTTACACTCGCAGAAGCTGAAAGACTCTTAACATCAAAAAACTGGACCAAAGAAGAGCTCATGGAAAGAGGCGAACAATTTTACAATACTAACTGCGCTGCTTGTCATCAGGCTAATGGTGCGGGTATACCACCAGTATTTCCTGCTTTGGTTGGTAGCCAGGTGGTTATGAGCGATAGTGCAAAACAGATTGAAATTCTAATGGAAGGAGTTCAAGGGTCAGCTATGGCTGCTTTTGGAGATTCTTACAGTGAAATAGACATCGCCGCTGTGATAACTTATACAAGGCAGGCTTGGTCTAATGGCGATAATGGCGACGGAGTTATCGTTACTCCCAAGGATATAGTTGATTACAAGAATAAAATAGATTTATAAAAGGATTGATAAATGAGTACAGTAGTTGAAACACATGATCACGGTCACCACGGACCTGCTAAGGGTTTATCTAGGTGGCTTTTTACAACTAACCATAAAGACATAGGAACTCTTTATTTGTGGTTCAGTTTTATTATGCTGTTCACAGGCGGAGCAATGGCAATGGTCATAAGGGCCGAGTTATTTCAGCCGGGATTACAAATAGTACAGCCCGAATTCTTTAATCAGATGACCACAAATCATGGCCTGATAATGGTATTCGGAGTCATTATGCCAGCCTTTGTAGGACTGGCTAATTGGATGCTTCCTATCCAAATAGGAGCACCAGATATGGCCCTACCTAGATTGAATAATCTGAGTTTCTGGCTTTTACCGATGGCGTTCGGGATCCTCATATCAACTCTCTTTATGCCGGAAGGAGGACCAAATTTTGGATGGACGTTTTACGCTCCGCTATCTACTACCTATGCTCCATCAACAGTTAATTTCTTTATATTTTCAGTTCACGTAATGGGTGTTTCCTCAATATTAGGTTCAATAAATATAATAACCACAATTTTTAATATGAGGGCTCCTGGCATGACCCTAATGAAAATGCCTTTATTTGTATGGAGTTGGTTGATAACTGCTTACCTTTTAATAGCAGTGATGCCTGTATTAGCAGGAGTCGTAACGATGATGTTAATGGACATCAATTTTGGTACGAGTTTTTTTAATGCTGCAGGTGGTGGAGACCCTGTTTTGTTCCAGCATGTTTTTTGGTTTTTTGGCCATCCTGAGGTTTACATAATGATATTGCCAGCCTTCGGTGTTGTCTCTCATATAATCGAGACTTTTTCACGGAAGCCCATTTTTGGTTATGAGTCTATGGTTTATGCAATGGCCTCAATTGCGATCTTATCCTTCGTTGTTTGGGCTCATCACATGTTCACAGTTGGAATGCCATTGGCTGGAGAGCTATTCTTTATGTATTCAACAATGTTGATTGCTATCCCAACCGGAGTAAAGGTTTTCAATTGGGTCGCAACAATGTTTAGGGGCTCTATAACTTTTGAAACGCCCATGTTGTTTTCTATAGCCTTTGTGGCTTTATTTACAATTGGCGGCTTCTCAGGTTTGATGTTGGCAATAGTTCCAGCTGATTTCCAATATCATGATACTTATTTTGTTGTTGCACATTTTCATTACGTCTTAGTGCCAGGTGCGCTCTTTGGAATTATTGCTGCCACTTATTATTGGTTACCTAAATGGACAGGTAACATGTATGACGAGACTTTAGGTAAGCTACATTTTTGGCTTACATTTATCTCTGTAAACATAACCTTTTTCCCGATGCATTTTGTAGGTCTTGCAGGTATGCCTAGAAGATATCCTGACTATGCCCTTCAGTTCGCTGATTTCAACGCCATAATAAGTGTTGGGGCATTCATGTTCGGACTTACACAGCTTTTATTCTTATTTATAGTCATTAAAACTATTAGGGGTGGAAAGCAAGCAAGTCCAGAAGTTTGGGAGGGTGCAGGAGAGTTAGGCCTAGAGTGGACATTAAGTTCTCCGGCTCCTTATCACTCATTTAGTATTCCTCCACAGGTTAAGTAAATTGGAAACAAAAAGTACATTAAGAAATTTAGTAGGCATAGTTGTAGGCATGTTCGCCTTTGGATGGTTACTTGTTCCAATGTACGACGTATTCTGTGAGATTACTGGACTTAATGGAAAAGTTACAGGACCTAGTTTTTTGAGTGAAGAATCAAAGGCCATAACCGAGCAAAGAGAACTTTTAGTTCAATTTATGACCCATAACAACGAATCTATGCCGTGGTTCTTTGATTCAGAGAAATCACAAATGAGAGTTTTAACCGGTAATCAATATGAAGCAACTTTCGTCTTCCATAATACAACTTCTAAAGAAATGGTAGGGCAGGTAATTCCCAGCGTTTCACCTGGAAGAGGCGCAGAATATTTTCATAAGACAGAATGTTTTTGCTTTGAACAACAAGTTCTGGCTGCAGGAGAAAGAATTGAGTTACCAGTTAGGTTCATAATTGATCCCGCATTACCAAAAGAAATTGGTTCGCTAAGTTTGGGATACACTCTTTTTGACATAACTGATAGAGTGAAATCGGAGAACAAATTAGCTAATTTATAACTAGGGGAGAGAATGTCGCAACAGTATTACGTTCCTGAATCCAGCAAACTGCCTTTTGCGATGGCCATTAGTCTATTGGTTTTTATAATAGGCGCTTCTAATACTGTAATAGATGCAGGCAAAGGAGTTCAATCTAACTCTTATCTTATCTTATTACTTTCCTTCGCCATGATTTGGACCACTATGTATTTTTGGTTTAAACAAACCATAGTTGAAAATCATGCAGGGCTGAATAACCCAATGCTCAAGGACTCATATGTTTATGGTATGGCATGGTTTATCTTCTCCGAGGTAATGTTTTTCTTCGCCTTTTTCTTTGCATTGGCTTACATTAGAAATTTTGCAATTCCATGGTTGGGCGGAGAAGGCGAAAAGGGCCTTGCGAATATGCTTTGGCCTGGATTCGAAGCTAGTTGGCCCCTAATGATTACACCAGATCAAGCAGTCTTTGCAGGCCCTGAGAAGGATATGTCCCTGGCAACGGCTTATGCTACGGGCGGATTAGGTGGAGTCTTGGGATGGCTGCCTCTCTGGAATACAGTTCTGCTTTTGACTTCTAGCTTAACAGTTCACATTTCTCACCTGGGCCTTAAACAAGGTAATAGAAAGAAATTTAATTTGTGGCTTGGTATGACCCTTGTACTAGGATATTTGTTTGTATTTGTACAAGGACTAGAATATTACGAAGCCTATACCCACTATGGCTTAACTCTCAATACGGGCATATATGGAACTACATTCTTTATGCTCACGGGCTTCCACGGATTTCATGTTTGTTTGGGAGCCATAATCTTAACAATAATGTTATTTAGAAGTTTAAAAGGTCACTTCACTGCAGACGATCACTTCGGATTCGAAGCAGGTTCGTGGTACTGGCATTTTGTTGACGTTGTATGGGTATGTCTAGTAGCTTTTGTTTACGTTATGTAGATTTATACGCCTGGGCCAATCTGTCCGGTTATAAAGCCATAGACGAGGGTAATAAAAAGTACAACAGCAATCGAGACTCTAATTCCAAGACTATTAACGGTTCTGTTAGATGAGCCGCCGTCTTTTATAAGAAAGAATGCACCACGAAATAAACTCGCAAACATTGCGATTATTAAAAAAATAATGAAGTATTTAATCATGATTGAAGAGCGCGCATTATACACTATGTCGAGTAGAGGTTATGGCAAAATTTAGTCCAGGGAAAGCAATGACAGCTTTTTTTGTATTTTTTTTTCCAATACTAATTTACTTGGGATCTTGGCAAGTAAGTAGAGGCATTGAAAAGCAAGTCATTGTGGATAGACACTTTAGCAATAAATCTCTTCCAACTATAGACGAGATAGAATTAGACGGTCTGCAGAAAAATTTCAAGGAGTACAGGTCTATACGCCTCAATGGAACCTATGAAAATGAGACTTACATTTTGGACAACAGACTATATCGTCAGGAAGCAGGTTACGAGATTTTCACTAAGTTCAAGACAGTCCGGGACAATATCTTTTTGGTAAATAGGGGTTGGATTTCTAAGGAAAATTTCAATTATTCAGATGAGGTTGCAATTCACAACGAGATTGTTTCAGCACAGGGAATACTCTCACCATTCAACAGATTTGGATTGGACCTGACTAGTGCAGAGTCTGAGAATTATTGGCCTAAGTATGTTCAAGAATTGGATTATTCCAAGGCTAAATCTGATTTAGGACCAAGTTTAAATAGTTTTGTACTTCAGTTGTCAGCGGGATCGGTCGGATCACTTGAGCCTATTTGGAAACCTACCGAAGTAAAGCCATCTAGACATTATGGTTATGCAGTTCAATGGTTTGGGTTGGCGCTGGTCTTGATATTTTCATTTATTTATTTCGGTTTAAAAGGAGAGAAGAATGAGCTCTCAAAATAGAAATTCGGCAAGAATAATTGCTGCTTTAATTTTTATGACCCCAATACTGGTTCTAATTTCAAGCTCGGCAATGTTTTACAGCGGATATACTCCTGAAGGTACTGTAAATAAAGGTACGTTGTTAGATGAACCGATTCAATTAAAGGGTTTGAGTCTGTCAGTCGAATCTGGTCCTCTTGATCAGGAATTTCCTGGAAAATGGTCCGTAGTTCAATTCGTATCTGGAGACTGCAAAGAGAATTGCTGGGAAACTTTGTATACTTCAAGGCAGATACATACAAGATTGGCTAAGAATAGTTCTAGAGTAGTTAGATATTTAATAACTATAGGAGAAAGTAACTTAAGCCAAAGTTCAGTTGAGAGGATAGCTAACGATTATCCTGAGCTCCACCTCGGACGCATAGAAAAAAACTTAGTACCCGAGACAATAAATGCTAAAATTGAAAATTCGCCGTATATACTCTTCGATCCACTCGGTAATGGCATCCTTATTTACGACGCAACATTGCCAAGCGGAGAACTATTAAAAGATATCAAGAAAGTACTGCAAAACTCAAAGATTGGATAATGATTGAACGCATTAAAATATTAATTAATTGGCCGGCTTTTTCTTTAGCTTGGCCAGCGCAGCAAAGCTCTAATACTGGTTTTTCTGATACGAAGGAACAGATAGCTGTAAGACGAATAAAGATACTGTCTTTTTGTTCCGGAGTAATGGGTTTTATTGTCGTTGCCTTAGGCGCTTGGACTAGACTAGCAGATGCAGGTCTAGGTTGCCCTGATTGGCCTGGATGTTATGGATTCGTAACTATCCCGATTAGCCCGGAAGAGATTGATATTGCAAACACTAAGTTTCCTGACACTCCATATGAAGTGGCAAAGGCCATTCCCGAAGTAGTTCATAGATATTTTGCAGCAGTACTTGGCTTCATGATTACTTGTATGGCTTTTATGTCCCTCCGTCATAAAGGCATACCCTCTGACATAAAAAAACTAAGTATTTTTCTTTTTATATGGGTCATTCTTCAAGGTACATTCGGTTATTGGACGGTTAGCTTAAAACTTTGGCCTCAGGTTGTAACCACACATCTTATGTCAGGATTTTTAACTACAGGTTTGCTGTGGTTGCTTTATTTTAAAGCTAAAGACAGGATCGAAAATAGAAAGACCTGGAACTTCAGCCATGCAACCAAGAATTTATTTAACGTGGCGCTACTTTTGGTGGCAATACAAATTTTTCTTGGTGCGTGGACTAGCACTAACTATGCCTCGTACTCATGTGTAGATTTCCCTTTGTGCCAAGGCCAGGTGATACCTGAATCAAACTTCAAGGAAGGATTTAACTTCTTTCAGAGCATTGGACCCAATTACTTAGGAGGGCAATTGGATCATGAATCAAGAGTCGCTATCCATATAACTCATCGTTTTGGAGCCTTAGTTGTTACGGCTTTCCTAATGTTTCTGAGTTATCACTTATTTATAAGAAAATACCGAATAATGGCTCTAGGACTGATGGCATTCTTGGGTTTACAAGTCTTGTTAGGTATATCAAATGTTATTTTCGCCCTACCTCTTCTGATAGCTGTTGGCCACAACCTGGGTGGCCTTTTACTTATTACTTATTTGGGAGTATTGAGACTCAGGGAACAGTAATTATGGGGCACGTTTTAGCTAATTGGAGAGGTTATTTAGAGCTTACCAAGCCCGGTGTCCAAGCTCTTCTTTTTGTGTCTTGTGCTAGTGGAATGCTCATCGGATCTGATTTTGATCCACCAATAATGACATTTTTTTTTGGGTTAATAGGTATTAGTTTCCTTGCAGCTTCATCCGCTGTCATAAATCATTTCTTTGATAAACACATTGATTCGAAAATGAATCGCACATCTGACAGGCCACTTGTAAATGGAAGCATATCTGACAATTCGGCAATTATATTTTCTATCTTACTATACTGTTCAGGTTCATGGATGCTTTTGGCTTACGCTAATTTTTTGACTTGGCTTTTAACTACTTTGACTTTCATTTTTTATGGTTTTATTTATACAAAGTATCTCAAGTTTATGACTAGCCAGAATATAGTTATAGGAGGATTGGCTGGCGCAATGCCTCCATTGCTAGGCTGGGCCGCAATAACTAACACTATTGAGCCAAACGCGCTTCTTCTGGTTCTTATTATAATGGTTTGGACTCCGCCACATTTTTGGGCCTTAGCAGTTTATAGAGTAGAGGACTATACAGACGCCGCCGTTCCAATGCTTCCTGTGCAGAAGGGTGTTGCTTTTACTAAACAACATATACTTTTATACACATTCCTTCTTCTAGCATCTACGATGTTGCCTTATGCTGTTGGCATGCTGGGTGAAATCTATTTATTGTCAGCATTAGTTCTTGGTGTTATTTTCCTATCTTACTCTTATAGACTTTATAAAGATGATTCAAACTCATTAGCTATGCCAACCTTCGCCTACTCTATAATTTATTTAGCTGCTTTATTTGCAGCTATGCTTGTAGATCATTTTCTGAAGCTATGAACCGAGGAATTCTTTTAACAGTCGGGGGCTGTCTAGGCTTCATGGCATTAATTTTCGGCCTGTTTCTCTCTAGATTTTACACTCCACGCGAACTTACTTTAGACGAGTATAAGGCACTAGGAGCTTACTTATTGGATCCTCCAAGACAGTTAGCTGATTTCAGTCTGACAGACGATCAAGGAGAGGATTTTCTTCCTGATCAGTTTAAGGGTAAATGGAATGTACTATTCTTTGGTTTCACTTATTGCCCTGACATTTGCCCTCTTACTATGAAACAAATGGCTGATATTAAAGGCTTGTTAGGGGACAATTCTGAGAATATGAGAATTTTCCTTGTTTCTGTTGACCCTGATAGAGATAAACCTGAAAATCTTAGGAGATATCTGGATAATTTTGATAATAATTTTATTGGATTAACAGGAGCGATCGATCAAATTTATAGATTTTCAACTCAAGTAAATGCCCCCTTTTTTCCTGTTGTAAACAGTCCAGATCCAAACTATACCGTAGATCATTCGGGAAGCCTTATTTTGATAAATCCGGAAGCAAATTACGCAGGTTTTTTCCGAGCACCTCACGATACTCAGAAAATAACGAAAGCTCTTGCTTCTATTCTCAATTAACTTTATATTTCCGTGCAAATGATCACTAAGCAAAAATTTGCGACAATATTTGCGGTTTTATTCGTTCTAGGAATTTCCGCAGATCCAATCATTCACTCTTTTGAGGAAGATAACCATCACGAAGAGGTTCATAAGTATGTCGACTGCCAGATTTGTGAAAGTGAGTCATTCAAATCCTATAACTTATTCTTAAACCAAGAACATGCATTAGTAACTTCAATTGATATAAATTTGGAGTTAATGGAATCTCATGCATTTTCTAGTGGTTTCAGTGCGAGGGCCCCACCTAGCTTCTAAAATTTTTTTAAATTATTTTTAAAACAATTTTAGGAGAAAACATGAAAGTTTACTTTTATGCACTCATGGCGATGAGTTTAATTATTACGCAAATAAGTGCTGATGAGCCATCCAGTAATTCAGATGGAGAGGCTGAGGAAGTTGTTGTAACTGCCTCCATATTAAACCCTTCGAGGATTATCAACCCTCTTTATGTAATACCTGGTGATGATATTGAGGATGATGCTACGACGTCATTAGGTGAAGCTGTAGATAGTTTTCCTGGTGTTTCTATAGCTGATTTTGGTGCAGCAGTTGGGCAGCCCATCATTAGAGGTATGTCTGGTCCTAGGGTCAAAATTCTTAAAAACGGCATAGTTAATCGAGATGTTTCTGGCCTGGGCGCTGATCATTTGAATGATATTGATTTGAATGATATTGAGCAAATTGAAATTATTAAAGGCCCATCTTCTTTGCTCTATGCCAATGGAACGAGTGGAGGGATAATCAATGTTGTTGATAATTGTATTGCCCCTGAAGATTTCACTGAATCAGAATTTATAGCTGGATTAGAAACCCAATCCGTCAATGATGGAGATGTGCAGCATTTTAATTACAAAGACAATATTGGCGGCTTTAATATAAATGCCGGATACAAGAAAACTGAACTAGGAAATTTCGATATACCGAATGATGCAATAATTCATGAAGAAGACCATGATGATCATGATGATCACGAAGAAGAGATGTTGTCTTTTGTGAAAAATTCGGACCTAGAGATCGAATCGACTAAATTTGGTATATCTAGATCAGGCGACTGGGGTTACTTTGGATTATCTGCAGATAATCTTGAAAGTATGTACGGTATCCCCTTTCATGGAGAGCATGCTGATGAACATGGTGACGATCACGACGACGATCACGACGACGATCACGACGATGATCACGACGACGATCACGGAGATGAACACGGTGAAGAGAGAATTTTTTCTACTACCGATCAAGAAAGCTTCACTATCAAAGGTCAATACAATATTGGCGGCAATCTACTTAATTCAATTGAATATACTTATAGAGATACTGACTATGAACTAGTTGAGGCCCATGCTGAAGAGGAAGGCCACGATGATCATGGAGATGAACATGATGAGCATGCTCCAACTGTGTTTACAAATGATGCTACTGAGTATGGTGCTATTTTTGATATTTCGACAGATAACCTTATACAAAAAATATCTGTAAATTTTGTTGATGAAGATTCAGCTATAGTTGGAGAAGAGTCATTTATGAATCCTGCAAACAATGAAGAGACAACCTTCGGTTATTTCCTCAGCGCTGATTTAGATGCTTTTTACCTAGACGCTGGTTTTAGATTAGACCAAATTGAAAGGTCAGGAAGCGTTACTGATGATGAACATGGAGACATCGATTATTACAATTATGATGATGACACAAATAGTTTCGCTATCTCTCTGGGCAGGGATCTTTCAGATTCATTTAGTATGAATGTAGGATTTGCTAGCGTAGAAAGATTGCCCTCGGTTATTGAGCTGTATATGAACGGACCTCATTTAGCGACGGGTAGGCTAGAAACCGGTAATCCTAATCTAAAAGGAGAAACATCTAATAATTTCGACATAACTTTTGATTACGATGATGGTGATTTTTTTGCCACGGCAAGTTTCTATGTCAATGATGTTGATAATTACATAGCATTAATTGATATGGAAGACGATCACGACGATCACGACGATCACGACGATCACGACGATCACGACGATCACGATGATCACGGAGATGATCATGATAAGGAGTTTGCTCACCTTATAAAGTCGAATTACCTTCAACAAGATGCTGAGTTCAAGGGTTATGAGCTTGAAATTGGGAGAACTTTTTCTTTAGGCTCTGGTGATTTAACCTTATCTTTTGCTAGAGACGATGTCGATGCTGAATTCTCAGATGGGCATAATGTTCCAAGAATTAATCCTGCCAGAAATATTTACACTCTTTCTTACGTTGAGAATGATTGGTTATTTAAACTGAGCTTAAAAGACGTTGAGAAGCAAGATGATATTGCCGAAGGCGAAACGGTTACAGATTCTTATCAAATGTTAAATGCGAGACTCACTAAGACATTCAATATGAATGGAGCAGGTGAGTTGAAGGTTTCAATATTTGGTTCGAACCTCCTGGACGAGGCGGCGAGAAATCATTCTTCTTTTGTTAAGAATGAAGTTCCCTTACCAGGCAGAAACTACGGAGCTAAATTTAGATACAAGTTTTAAATTGTAACTTCATGCTAACAAGTGAGTGTTAGTAATGTATTGCCCTCCCCAAAGGCATTACAGGAATTAGGGTCAAGCAGCGATTCTTGGCCCTTTTTTTTAAATAATGTAATATAAAAACTTAATTAAAAGGAGATGACAGATGGAAAATTTACTGCAGTTTGACGAGAAATCAATTGATTGGAAGCCAGCACCTGGTCCTGATGGTGAACCATTAGATCACGTGTCTTTATCATTTTTAAATGTAGATGAAAACGCCAAAATAGTTGATTTATTATTCAAATTTTCCGCCAATGAAAAGATTCAAATGCATAGGCATTGCTCAAACTACAGTACTTTTACAGTTAAGGGCGAACTTAAAACATATTTTCCTGACGGAAGTTTGAAGAGCGTTCGTCCAGCAGGTGTATTTAAAGCTGGTGTTCCTGGTGAGCCTCATACAGAAGGCGGAGGAGATGAGGATGTAATAGTTTATTTTAGTTTACGTCCGTATGCAGACAACGATCCAATCTACGAGTTATTGGATGAAAATATGGAAGTAGTTCAGATCATGGACTTTCAGGCTTTGAAAGAGCTGAATGAGGAGTATTCAAGCCAGGCTTAATGTTGTTCAGTTGCTAGTGATTGCCCTTTATGGCATAGAAAGTTCCTAATAACAAAAGGAAAAGCTGTTCACTTGCAAAAAGAACAGAACCTCTTTCACCAAAAAAGATTCCCCAATCTGAGTGGGCAATTAATAAAGCAAATATCATTATTACTCCAATAGCTCCGCCAGATATTCTGGTAATAAAATGACCTAGATCGGCCATTGACCTTGCTAAAAGTGCACCAATAATTATTCCTAATCCTGCGAGTATTTCTCCCCATGCAACTAGATAAGCCGTAACTCCCGCCATAGGCACTCCATTAGAGCCTAACCAACCCACGAATCCTTCAGAGATTGGAAGCTTTCCATATCCATGCAAAAAGAAAGCAATGCCAAGACCAAGTCTTAAAAGCCAATCGGCGAGCCCAGTTATAGGCGAAGCTACTCTGTCTAAAATGTTATTAATTTTTTCCATTTATCTCTCCAAGGTTTAATTATTTTACATCCAACTTCTAAATGTACTAACCATTTCACCGTTTTCTGTTTCTAGTAAATTACTAATACCCTTTAATTCATTAAAGAAAATACCGGGATCTATAGCTCCTTCTGGTGCAAAAACACCTTTTTTAGTTATTTTTTGATCAACCAGAAGTTTCAAACCGCAAGCAAGAGGTATACCAGTAGCCTCTCCCATACTTATTAAATCAGAAGCATTAAACATCGTGCCGCACGATGCTTTTTTACCATCTTTAAGCCCTATAGCTAAAGCATATAAAGGAGGGGGATCAGAAAGGAAAGTATTAGTGTTTGGTCTTACTGCATTACCCTGACTCTCTATATCATTTCTAATGGAAGAAGACAGCTTTTGGATTATTCTTGCAGCTCTTTCAATAGAGATAATTTTCACGTCCACAAGTTTCATGATCCACCTAAGTGTCCTAAACCCGCTTCCATGAGCAAGATTGATGCAGTTTTTTATAGTTTCAAAATGGTGCGGGAAAGTAATTGCTTCAGGATGTCCAAATATTCGAGGTTTAAATTTTCCAAATCCTGGAAAGTCTATTTCAACTTTCTTGAGTGGTCTCACCATCTTGGGAGCTCCCTCACATTGTATTTTTACTTTACCGGTCATCTGCTGAACCCCATGAATCATTGCCGCATTCATTCCTGACTGGGATGATTCTTCTTCGGGAGTTGCACCATCCATATTCCAGCCTGTGTAAAGCGTCTCTACTTCGTCCAGTTCTTTAATAGCATAAGCACCTAGCATGTTTGTGAGTCCGGGACTTGCTCCCATACCCAATATTGCTGTTTTCGATTTATTTTCCGCCTTTTCATGAAGCTTCAACATTTCAATTGTTGGCTCCCAGTCATCGTTTATATCAAGATAGTGACAATTTGAGTCTAAGGCAGAATGTAAGACTGGCGGGCCGAATTTGAAAAAAGGCCCAACAGTATTTATGACGATATCGGCTTGGCTCATTTGTTTTTTTAGGGCATCAATATCAGTTATATCTAATCCAACTCCGGTGACTTTTTCGTTCATGGAATTTGCAAATTTAATTGCTTCAGCTGCATTTATATCCGCAACGATTATTTCGTGAACATTGCTGAAATCCATACTAGTTTCAACAGCAAATCTACCCATGCCGCCGCTACCACCCAAAGCTAATACTTTCATTGATTTGTCTCTTTACTTTTCTATGTATTATAAGACTTTCTGGTTTTGACTTAAAAAGACAGTTGGTACCCAATTTGTAATCCCCAATCTAAAGACATTTGAGGGCCATTAAGATCTTGTTTAATTGGTTTAACTGTCTCTAATCCAATTATTCCTTTTTTTAAAATAGTATTGATGCCCAACCCTATGTTTACTTTTGTACCACCGTAATTTAAAGGATTTGAAGTTTGCACCGGAGCTTTAATTTCTTCACTAAAGCCTTCTATAGAATCAATTTCTTCCATTTTCAGTCTTAAAGACCAGGCTGAGATTTTGTTTAAGTCTCTTTGTACCCATAAATTTATTTCAGTTCGGTCTCCAAAATTCCATTCTTCGCTATCAAGATTTATTTTGGATTTGATTTGTCCTCCCAACTTCCACTTCATATGTATTTTGCTAAAAGTTAAAGCACTTAATAAGGATAGAGATTTGTCTCCACCTTGCATTCCATAAGGTAAAGGAATAGAGCCAATACTTCCCATAGGCATTAGCACCATACCTTGTAGGCTATTTTTTCCAAGATTTTTTTCGAGACCCAGCTGTGCATGAAATTTATATCCATATGCATCACGAATTTTAAATAAAGCAGAAACATTAACAGTCGATAAATCGGAAGACTTAGTCGTAAAATCCCCAAGAGGATTCCTCTCCATCATTGGTTGATATGTCCTTAACTTCATATACTTACGAGTGAACGAAGCCATGCCCATCAAAGTTAGGGAGTGAGTTGGTGCATGCATTGCACCTAACATAACCATATCCATAGCCATCTCTTGAGGGACGACACTGATGTTTTTTGGCATACCCCCAGGATTTGGTAATTTGAGTATTTCTTGATCAGATATATTCTTAGCATCAATGTAGTTTTCATTCATTGACATCTTTATATAACTAATCGAAAGCATAGACTTGCCTTTTTTTAGTAGATGATCACCCATCATCCCAACTGGACCATGCATCTTCGCGGAATGCATAGAATGGCCCATGCTCTTATGATGATCATGATCACTCATAGTATCTGATGAGTCAGACGATATATCAAAAGCTGCCGATAGTAGTAGGCAATATATGTAGAATTTATTCAGACTTAAATTATAGACCGATTAAGATTTTTTTCTAAGCCTGATTGACTTTGGAGTAACTTCAACTAATTCGTCATCTTCAACAAATTCAAGTGCCTGTTCTAAGGTGTGCTCAATATGGGGTGTTAAGATAAGATTTTCATCAGTTCCAGCAGCTCTTATATTCGTTAGTTGCTTTGCTTTAGTCGGGTTAACAGGTAAATCATTGTCTCTGGAGTGGAGTCCTACTATCTGTCCGATATAAACTTCTGTCCCATGCCCCAGGAACATCCTCCCTCTTTCTTGAAGATTAAAAAGCGAGTAAGCCAAAGTTTTTCCTGCAGCCATTGAAACAAGAACACCATTCTGTCTTTTTGCCAATTCTCCTTCCTTGGCTTTTCCATAATGATCGAAGACACTTGTCATAATTCCTGTTCCACTTGTCATGGTTAGGAAGTTTGATCTGAATCCAATCATTCCTCTAGAAGGGGCTAAAAACTCTAACTTAATTCTTCCCTTACCGTCAGGTTCCATGTTTTTTAAATCAGCTTTTCTCTGCCCCATTTCTTCCATTACTGAACCTTGATGTTTTTCTTCAATGTCTATAACAATTTGTTCAAAAGGCTCATGAATTTCTCCATTAACCTCTTTTTGTATGACCTCGGGTTTAGAAACACCAAGTTCATAATCTTCTCTTCGCATATTTTCAATTAACACTGAAAGATGAAGCTCTCCTCGACCGGAAACTTTAAATTTATCTGGTGAATCACCTTGTTCAACTCGCAGGGCAACATTATGTATAAGCTCTTGTTCAAGACGCTCTTTTAAATTTCTTGAAGAAATGTACTTTCCTTCTCTACCTGCGAAGGGAGAGTTATTTACCTGAAAGGTCATACTAACTGTTGGCTCATCAACGCTTAAAGGTGGAAGAGCTTCAATATTTTCTGGATCACATAAAGTGTCTGAAATATTTAGCTTATCTATACCGGTTACACAAATTATATCTCCAGCCTGTGCTTCTGGAATCTCAACTCTCTCTAGCCCTTTATAACCCATAACTTGCAAAACTTTGCCTCTTCTTTCTAAGTTATTGGGATCGATTACAATAACTTGCTGATTTGGTTTTATCTTTCCCCTGCTTATTCTGCCTATTCCAATAACACCAACATAGCTGTTGTAATCTAGAGCGCTGATTTGCATTTGCAAAGGACCTTCATCATTCACTTCAGGAGGATTAACCTTTTCTAATATCAAGTCCATTAGAGGTGACATATCATCAGACATTTCATCTTCATCTAGTCCGGCGATACCCAGTAATGCCGAAGAATAAATAACCGGAAAATCTAGCTGATCATCATTTCCTCCTAGCCTATCAAATAAGTCAAAAACTTGATCCAAGACCCAGTCGGGTCTTGCTCCGGGCCTATCAATTTTATTTATAACCAGAATAGGATTGAGTCCCTGATCAAAAGCTTTTTGTGTAACAAATCTAGTTTGTGGCATTGGACCATCAACTGCATCCACAAGCAAAAGCACTGAGTCAACCATCGAAAGAACTCTTTCAACCTCTCCACCAAAATCAGCATGACCAGGCGTATCAACAATGTTTATTCTGTGTTCTTTCCACTCGATTGCAGTGTTTTTTGCTAGTATCGTAATGCCTCTTTCTTTTTCTTGGTCATCAGAATCCATTATTCTCTCAGAGTCCATATTTTTTCTACTGAGAGTTCCTGATTGCTGTAATAATTTATCTACAAGCGTTGTTTTGCCATGATCTACATGAGCAATAATGGCAATATTTCTGAGATTTTTTATAGACATGGATTAAAAAGAAAGCGCGATTATAAGCTTTTATCTAAAATCTTCTATTAATTTTTTGCCATTGCGTGCGAGAGAGGATCGGGACAACAAAGCTTTATTAAAGCCTGTTCTATTGGCATTTTTTCTAGTCTTTTTAATTCATTTAAGAATTTTTTTGCAGCTAGATTACCTCTGGCTTCTGCAAGAGAAAAATACTCAATAGCTAGTTCTGGCTCTGGATCAATATGAACACCATCACTGTAAAATATGGCTATATTGAACGGAGCTTTTGAATGCCCTTGTTCAGAGGCACGTTGATACCAGTAAATTGCTTTTTCGAGATCTTTAGGAATACCCCTTCCAATTGAATAATTTACTCCAGTGTTAAACTGGGCAACCGAAACACCTTGAGTCGCGAGAGAAAGATCATAAACAAAGTCATCTTTTTCATTAACCGCGTGTGATTTTAATGAAGTTGTTAAAAGCAGCAGAAGGGTGATTCCTTTCATCCACCCAGTTATTCCATTGAGACAACTACCTTGCCTAGCACTTTTCTATCTTCGAGTGTTTTTATGGCTTTAGCTGCATCATCAAGAGGAAAAGTTTCAGTAACAAACGGTTTGATTTTGCCCTCTGCATGCAGTTCAAATAGTTCCTTAAAGTTTTGTTTATTTTCGTCATAGTCGAGACCTGCGAATTGACCCCAAAATACACCTACAATTTGACACTCTTTTAAAAGAGTAAGGTTTAGTGGCATTTTAGGTATTCCAGCAGTGAAGCCTATTACAAGATATTTT
Organism: uncultured SAR86 cluster bacterium; assembly: GCA_902630715.1. Classification (GTDB taxonomy): domain Bacteria; phylum Pseudomonadota; class Gammaproteobacteria; order Magnimaribacterales; family Magnimaribacteraceae; genus Magnimaribacter. Next base: position 63,123 of record CACOVO010000001.1, read on the forward strand.
CCATGCCTCGCTATTGCCCTTAAAGCAGGTTCTGCGTAGTCACCACCAACGAGATCATAAATCATATCAACACCGCCGCCTGTTACTTCTTTTATTTGATCAGAAAATTTCTTTTGCAAATCCCTATCCATATCTCTTTCATAGATGATTCCTTCATCGGCTCCTTCTTTTTTGCATAAATCAATTTTTTCTTGTGAAGAAGCAGCAGCTATAACTCTTGCACCCATTGCTTTAGCAATATGAATTGCAGTTATACCCAATCCCCCGCCTGCACCCAGAACGAGCACAGATTCACCTTCTTTGAGTTCTCCTCTCTGCTTGAAGGCATGATAAGTCGTACCATAATTCAATGGAAATCCAGCTGCAGTCTCGAAGTCCATAGAGTCTGGCAGGGGCATAAGCTGTTGCTCTAAGTATAAACCTTTTTCTCTTAAACCTCCTGAACCAACGCTTCCCATTACTCTATCTCCTTCATTGAGGTTTGTTACACCTTCTCCAATTGAAGAGACTATTCCTGAGATTTCACTACCCGGACTGAATGGAAAAGGGGGTTTAAACTGATATAAGCCTTGCACTATAAGTACGTCCGGGAAACTGATACCTGTTGCCTTTATGTCTACTACTACCTGACCTGGGCCCGCAATAGGATCATCTATTTCCTCGACTTGATGCGATTCAACCGGCCCAAATTCTTTACATAAAAATGCTCTCATAAAACCATCCTATTTAAATTTATAATCTTAAATTAACGCTTAAAAACCAAACGTCAAGAAATCTTATTTAAAAATTCTTTCAAATAGTCTTCAAAATTTATTTTCTTTTCTTGTTCTAGTTTTGAAGCGGTTATTAAAGATTCCTTAGCTATGTCTTGAAAAGAATACTTGTTTTCATTTTCAATGTTATTCATATTCTCTTTTTGCGAAAGGGACAATTTATGTCCATATTCTTGGAAAGAAACATTTCCGTCTTTAATTTCTTTTAGGAGGGAGCCACTCAGTGTTAAGTCAAGATTATCTAAAACCTTTTTTTGATCACTAAGTGTTTTAGTCCATATTTTGCCCTCATTAGAAACTTCGTCCATGAGAGAAGCAATGTCTGACATTTCATCAAGAACTCTCGACGCTTCATCTTTGATAGAAATTTGTCCGCTTTTAGTTGAGATTTTGGCTTGAGGATCTCTACCTTCATTCACAACAATCTTATGAATCTTAAATAGCTCATTTGACTCTTGTTCATCTATGTCTGGACTATCCGAAAAGAAACAATACAAGATCAATAAATCTAAAAAATAAACTTGCTCTTCAGATATGCCCTCAAAAAAATTTGGATTGAGGTCTATACATCTTACTTCTAGATAATCTATACCTTCTTCATTAAGAATATTTATAGGCCTTTCACCTGTTGGACAGACTCTCTTTGGTCTGATGGTACTGTAGTATTCGTTTTCTATTTGAATTATTGAGTCATTCAATTGGATTCTTTCACCGTTTTTAAATTCTCCAAGATTTTTATAATCCTTATAAGTTGTATTGAGGGCATTTTTGAGATCCTTACTATATTGTTCAATAGAATTATAAGAAATATTCAAACTGTCTTGAGCATGACTTATATATCCGAGATCACCCATCCTCAGTGATGTTGCAAAAGGTTTATATAGGTCCTCGTTACTCAGTTCAGAGAGATCATGAGACCTTTGATGTGCAAAAGACTTAGTTGTTATTGGAGAAGCGCCAAAAAGCAATAGATATATCCAGCCATAACGGCGAAAGTTTCTCGCGATACCAAGGTAAACTTTGTTTTTTAGATCTTTCACCTCCATTGCTTTCCCCTCTCCAAGGATATGGAAGAAATTATCTGAAAAAGAGAAATTGTAGTGAATGCCAGCTATAGCCTGCATCATACTTCCATATCTGTTAGAGAGTCCTCTTCTGTAGATAGTTTTCATCATTCCTTGATTAGATGGTCCATAGTCACCAATTGGAATTTCTTCGTCTAGGCTTATAGTGCAAGGCATGCTTAATGGCCAAAGAGACTCATCTTTAATATTTTGGTTAACAAAAACATGAAGTTCCTTCAAGAAATGAAGACAATCTTTGGCGCTATTAAAGGTTGGAGTTACAAGCTCCAATAAGGCTTCTGAAAAATCAGTTGTTATATATGGATTGGTTAAAGCCGCACCTAGACCATTAGGATGTTTTTTATGAGAGATGCCTCCAGAAGAATTAATTCTGAGGCTTTCTTTTTCTATCCCCCTATTTATAAGATTAAGTTCTGAAGCTGCTTTTGATTTCTTTATTTCGTCTAAAGAAAATCTCATAATTTATTTTATTTTGGACCAGCCTTAACTATAGCCTCGGATACATCAAATTTTTTGAAATTCTCCTTAAATTGACCAACTAACTTACTCTCGTATTCAGCAAAGTCATTGGGATTAGACCAATTTTTTACAGGATTAAGTAACTTACTATCCACACCACTAACGTTTATTGGTACTGTAAGATTCATTCCTTCGACCGTTTCAGTTTCAGCCCCAATTAGTTCTCCAGACTGGATTGCTGAAATAATCGATCTAGTAACTGGTATATCGAATCTATTTCCTACTCCATAAGGTCCTCCAGTCCAACCAGTATTCACTAGGTAAACTTTACTATCAAATTCCTCTATTCTTTTCATTAATAAGTCAGCATAAACTCCAGCAGCTCTTGGGAAGAAAGGAGCGCCGTAACATGTTGAAAAGGTGGTTTTGAATGCTTCTGTAGATCCCACCTCAGTCGATCCTATAGCAGCTGTATAACCACTCAAAAAATGATAAGCCGCAGCCTCTTTACTCAAGATAGAAACAGGAGGAATTACACCTGATAAATCGCAAGTTAAAAATATAACTGCATTTGGTTCACCGCCAGAGTTTTCTTCTGCCCTTTTCTCTATATGTTCTCTTGGGTAGACAACACGAGTGTTCTCAGTAAGTGAGGAATCTGAATAGTCTGGATCTTTAGTGTCTGGTTTTATGACAACATTTTCCATGACACTGCCTCGTTTAATGGCGTCCCATATCACGGGTTCATTTTTCTGGGTTAGGTTTATACATTTTGCGTAGCAACCTCCTTCAAAATTGAATACTGTTCCTGGCCCCCATCCATGTTCATCGTCTCCTATGAGTTTTCTTTCTGGATCTGCCGATAGAGTAGTCTTACCAGTACCTGACAGTCCAAAAAATAGAGAAACCTCTCCATTGGCTCCTACATTAGAAGCACAATGCATTGGCAAAACATCGCTCTCAGGCAAAAGAAAATTTTGAACCGCAAACATGGATTTTTTCATCTCCCCTGCATAGGGCATTCCTGCTAAAAGAACTTTCTTTCTTGTGAAGTCCAACAACACAACACCATCACTATTGGTTTTATCTTCTTTAGGATCACAAGAAAATTTTGGAGCACTCATTATCTCCCATACATCTTTATTCTCGGGATTAAATGATTCTGGCCTTATAAACATTTGCTTACCAAAAAGATTATGCCAAGCCCATTCAGTTCTAATTTTTAGAGGTATATAGTAGTCTCTATGTTCACCAACGTGGAGTGATGAAACATAAGTCTCTTTTTCATTCAGGTAGTCTTCAACTTTTTTCCAAAGTTTACCGAAAGCCTCACTATCAAAAGGCTTATTGACTTGTCCCCAATCAACTGTATTTTTTGTAAGTTCATCTTCAACTATGAAACGGTCTGAGGGACTTCTTCCGGTTCGAGATCCAGTTTTCACCAGCAACGCGCCATTAGAGGCGACTTCTCCTTCTCCCCTATCGACAGAAACTTCAATAAGCTCGTCTACAGATAAGTTTTCGTATACAGATGACATTAGTGAATCCTTTTAAAATTGCTCGGTATTATATAGATTTAATTTTGGTTATGAGAATGTATTTGATTAACAAACTTAAAAATTACTAAGCAGTAGATTATTACAAAACAAAGTCCTATTAAAACCCAACCCGGGATACTTATTCCAAGAAAAGTCCAAAGGACTTCAGAACAATTACCATCTCCAGTAAAAGCCAGTATCAATATCTCAAGAAATGGTAAGTTATCAAAAAGATATTCCATATCCGGTGCACAACTTGGAACTAATTCATCCGGCAGGCTCTGAAGGTAAAGTTGTCTAATTGCTAGTGAGGCGCCTATTAATGCAAAGATCAATATAAATAGCACAAAGAGTCTGTAAGAATTTAATTTCTTAGGATTAACGATAATACCAAGGGCTGCAATCACACCAAAAGCTATGACCGCCCCTCTTTGCATGTAACAAAGAATACAAGGTTCCAGTTGAAGAAAGTTCTCCATATAAAAAGCAACGCCAATCATGCATATTGATGCGACAAGCACAACTTGAAAAGTTCGACGACTATCTTTGAGAATTAATTCCATTAGTGAGCTTGGTCCCAGTTATCTCCGATCCCAATGTCAACTTCAAGAGGTACATCCAAATTAGCTGCTCCCATCATAGATTCTGTTACAAGTTTAATAATATTCTCAACTTCATTCTCAGGCGTATCTAAAATTAACTCATCATGCACTTGAAGAATTAGTTTTGCTTTAGATTTTTTGTCATTAATTGCTTTATGCATTTTTATCATAGCTAATTTCATTATGTCCGCAGCAGTTCCTTGAACAGGTGCATTTATAGCAACACGTTCAGAGGCTTGTCTCCTCACGGCATTGCTTGCGTTTATGTCACGAAGGTATAGCCTTCTTCCAAATAGTGTTTCGACAAATCCATTCTCGCTTGCAAATTTTTTGGTAGATTCCATGTACTCCTTAACTGCGGGATATTTTTCAAAATACAACGCCATGTATTCTGCTGCTAAATTTCTTGGAATCGATAGTTGCTTACCTAACCCAAAAGCAGAAATTCCGTAAATTAAACCAAAATTTATTGCTTTAGCATTTCTTCTCAAATCGCTTGTAACTTCCTCTAAATCAACATTGAATACTTCACTCGCAGTTTTAGTATGTATATCTTCTCCTTGCTGGAATGCATTCAAAAGCCCTTCATCTTTAGACATATGAGCCATTACCCGCAGCTCTATTTGAGAGTAATCTGCTGATACAAACTTATTGTTCTTAGAAGGTTCAAAAGCCTGTCTAATTCTTCTTCCGTCCTCTGTTCTTATGGGAATATTCTGTAAGTTGGGGTCAGATGAAGATAATCTTCCTGTTGTTGTCACAGCCTGATGAAATGAGGTATGAACTTTTCCTGTTGTCTGGGAAATTTGCAGAGGTAGCTTATCAGTATAAGTTGATTTAAGTTTACTTAGAGTCCTGTGCTCAAGAAGGACTTTTGGCAGCTCATATTCCTCAGCTAATTCAGCTAAAACCTTTTCATCAGTAGAAGGTTGTCCACCAGGAGTTTTTTTTATGACTCGGTAATTGAGTTTATCGAAAAAAATTTCTCTAAGTTGCTTTGTAGATCCTAAATTAAATTCTTCGCCAGCAATTTCGTAGGCTTGATTTTCTAATTTTTTAATTCTTTTTTCTAGATCTTTAGACTGTGCACTAAGAACTTTAGAATTCAAAATAGCTCCATTCCTCTCCATATCGGAAAGAACCTCTATAAGTGGTATTTCTATTTCTTCGTTAAGTTTGAGCAATGAACTTTCATTTATCAATTTACGATTTAATTCCTCAAAAAGTCTTAGGGTTATATCTGCATCTTCTGCCGCGTAATGTGTTGCTGTTTCGATGGGAACTTTGTCGAAAGTTATTTGTTTTACGCCTTTACCTGCAACATCTTCGAAAGTTGAAGTTTTGTAATTTAGATAATAAGACGAGAGAGCATCCAAATTATGTCTTGTGGCGGAAGCATCCAATACATAGCTCATCATCATTGTGTCATTTTTAATTGATGCAATATTGATTCCGTATTTGGCCAGAACATTTCTATCAAACTTAATGTTTTGACCAATTATTTTCTTCTTAGAGCCTTCTAATAGGGGTTTGAGGGTTTCTAAAACATAATTTATATCTAGCTGGTCAACAGAGTCATCTTCATGCTGGATGGGTATATAGTGGGCTTCGCCATTCTTGAAACTCAAAGAGATACCGACTAAATCAGTATCCATGTAATTAAGGCTGGTTGTTTCAGTATCTAAAGCTACAGTCTCAGCCTGCAATGCTTCTTTAACTATTTTTTTTAAGATGCTCTCTGACGTTATGCATGTGTAGGAAGACTCGATTGATGATGGTACGTTAATTTCTTGAGGGACTTCTTGTAACCATGACTTAAATTCTAGTTCTTCGTATATTTTTGATAATTCTTCAGAATTGGGTTCAGATATCATTAGATCATCTATTCCTATATCTAGCGGGACGTCTGTCTTGATTTTCACTAACTCATGAGCTAGGTCCAACATTTCTAAAGAAGATCTGAGACTTTCCCCAACTTTACCGCCTATAGAGTCTGCATTCTCTTTGATTCCCTTTAAATCTTTATATTCATTGAGCCATTTGACTGCTGTTTTTGGACCAACCTTGTCTACGCCTGGCACATTATCAGATTTATCTCCTATGAGTGCTAGGTAATCTGTGATTTGATTAGGATTCACACCAAATTTTTTCTGCACACCGTCTTCATCAAGCAGTTCACCAGACATTGTGTTAACAACACTCACATTTTCGCAAACAAGTTGAGTCATATCTTTATCACCAGTTGAGATGACAGTTTTTAATTTCTTTTTCCTTGCCTGTTCGGCCAATGTTCCTATGACGTCATCAGCCTCAACTCCGGGTATCATGATCAATTTGATTCCCATAAGTGAGATGATCTTATGTATTGGATCTATTTGTTGAACTAGGTCTTCCGGCATTGGTGGTCTGTTTGCTTTATATTCAGCATACATATCATGTCGAAAAGTTTTTCCCTTGGCGTCAAAAATCACAACTAAAGGACTGTCTGGATGATCAATAAGTATTTTTTTAATCATACTTATAACACCCTTAACAGCACCCGTGGGCTGGTTCTTACTAGTTGTAAGAGGCGGTAGCGCATGATAGGCCCTATATAAATAAGAAGAGCCGTCCACAAGAATTATAGGATCATTTTCTTCGCTCATTTACTGATATCTCTTTTATATAGTCTATTTCTCCCAGAGCCTTTGCCTCTCCAGCTCAAGTCTTCGGTAAGTCCCGATTCAAAAATAATCTCTTCAATAATAATTAAGTTTTTTTCCAAGTTGCTACCTTCAATTTCAATGAGAATGCTTTTTACTGCAGTAAGAACATTTGATGCTCCTTGAAGTATTTCAGTTTCCTTACCATCCACATCAAGTTTTATATGATCAGGAGACGGAACTCCTTTTAAATTTAGCAGATCATCAAGTTTGACGGCTACAACTGATTGTAAGCCGGTGACTTCAAAAACACCGAATTGATTAGTGTTTGAATCTATGCTGTTATGTGAAGCTCCTGAACTAGGATCCTTCATATATAATTGAAGCAGATTAGTTTCTTTACCTCCTGCAAAGCACAAAGCTTTAATTTGATCATCTAATTTATTCAATCTGATATTCGCATTGAGCGTAGCATAAGATTCAGCAGAGGGCTCGATCGATAAAATAGAATTTTTTCTCTCAAGCGCCGCATACAGACTGAACATTCCTATATTCGCACCTATATCCCATAAAACTTCCCCATCCTTTAGGTAAGTCCTTATCCATTCAAAAGTTTCGGGCTCACTTCGATTTGATTTGGGATCTTGCGGAACAGAACCTGCAGAATCGACTCGGAAACTAATAAAACCCTTATCAGTTTCAATAGTATGTATTTCTCTCATGGCCCCTGACAGCCTTGCAAAGGTTTTTGTTTTAGTCCTTTTACTTGCTCCTAAAGTCACCAGAGAACTAAGAGCTTTAATAATATTTGATCTTGTTTTACTAATTTTAGTTACCTTGAGGTAATTTTACCTTACAAAAAAGTTTAAGAAATAATTAAAAAGATTGAACTAATAAAAAATATAAATGTCGAAATAATTAAAGGGTGATTATTCCCAGCGATAAGCGAAAGCTCCAGGCAACCCCAAATGTCTGGAGCTTTTTATTTTATCTGTTTGACCATTTCAGTAAGAGAATCAATTCCAGTCTTATTAGTTGCTGAAGTCGCAATAATCACTGATTTTATGGAAAGCTTTTCAAGATTGTTTTTAGCTTTTTCGACTGCTTGAAAAACTTTATTTTTAGATAACTTATCAGACTTATTGAGCAACAAAATGACTGGTAAATCTTTTTCCTTACTCCATTTTATTAAATTTAAATCATCTGCTTTAAAAGGATGCCTGATATCCATTATTACGCAAATCGCCTTAAGGCTCTTTCTTAACATAAGATATTCTTCAATTTCCTTTCCCCAAATTGATCTTAATCTTTTAGAAACCTTAGCATACCCATATCCGGGTAAATCTATAATCTTTAAATTGTTGTTTGATTCTATCTCGAAAACATTTATTGATTGTGTCCTTCCAGGAGTTTTACTCGTCTTAGCAAGTTTTTTGTTATTTGTTAAAGCGTTCAAAATGCTTGATTTTCCGCAGTTTGATCTGCCGCAAAAAGCAATCTCTGTACCTTCGTCTAGAGGTAAATTTTTAGTTGAGGGAAAGCTACCGATGAACTTAGCATTTTGCAGGAATGAATTATTCATACGACTTTAAAATTTAGGATGACCTCTCAGGTTAGTATATAATGTTGGCGCGCCACAGCATATTAAAGATAGATTCTTAAATGAAACTAAAATATCTAACAGTAATTGTTACAGCCTTTATTTTCTTGGGCGCTGGAGATCCAAACTCTGGTAAAGACAAAGTTGCTGTCTGTGCAGGTTGCCATGGAGCTGATGGAAACAGTTTAGTCGGTATTTGGCCTTCTTTAGCAGGGCAAAATGAGAAATATCTTTTAAAACAACTTAGACTGGTCAAGTCAGGAGACAGAGTCATAGCTTCAATGACCGGACTTTTGGATAATTTAGATGATTCAGACCTTCAAGATATTGCTGCGTTTTATCAATCGAATGTTAATTCCATCGGTGTTGTAGACGAATCAAAGGTCGATCTTGGAAGAAAACTCTATTATGCGGGGAATCTTGAAAAGGGCGTTCCGGCTTGCTCTGCTTGCCACTCACCAAAAGGTTTAGGTAATGCTCCTGCTGCTTACCCCTTATTAAGCGGTCAACAACCTGAATATGTTGCAAAGGCTTTAAAAGACTACAGGTCTGGAGAAAGGATAAATGAAGAGCCTTCAAAGATTATGGCTGCTATAGCGTACAAGCTTGACGATGCTGAAATTGATGCATTATCCAGCTTTGTTCATGGTTTATACTAAAACAATGAAACGTTCTCTTTTTGTATATTTCCTGATTGTAATCTTTACCGCAGGTTGTTCGAATGACGAGCAAAATTCATTGGAAGTAACTAGTGCTGAGCAATATAGAGCTGGGGTTCACTATGAGATTTTAGATAGTCCCACCCCGGTTCGAGATCCTTCAAAAATTGAGGTTACAGAGGTTTTCTGGTTCGGTTGTAATCACTGTTATGCGCTGGAGCCTTATATTGCTCGATGGAAAAAGGAAATTCCAACCGATGTTGCTTTTGTTAAATCACCGGCAACTTGGAATGAGATGCTTAGGACTCATGCAAGAATATATTACACAGCTAAAGCTTTAGGAATAGAACAGCAATTTGTACCAGCAGCTTTTAATACAATTCAAAATGAAGGAAGAATGCTTACAGGCAATACAGAATTAGAATATTACTTTCGAGGTTTTGATGTAAACAAAGAAAAATATAAGGCAGTATCGAATTCGTTTGGCGTAAGAAATGCCGTTGATCAGGCTGATAAGAAGATGAAACAATGGAAAGTGACTGGAGTTCCTTCTCTTATAGTGAACGGAAAATACAAAGTTGCTGCTTCAAGAGCCGTCCGCACCGATCAACTATTTGAGGTTGTTAATTTCCTGGTTGAGAAAGAAAGAAACTAAACTTTCAACGTCAATTGATTAAGTTTCCCTTATCCCCAATATTTATTCCCGCTAATAAATTAGATTGGATCACAAAGACATTTGAAAGAGGTGCTGATAGCATTATTTTGGATTTAGAGGACTCTGTTACGGAAACTCACAAGAAAAAAGCTAGAGAAGATTTATACCTCCACCTTATTGACAACAAATATGAAGGAAACTTAATAGTAAGGGTCAATCCGATTGATCAGGATCTTGGTCTGGAAGATATCAAAAAACTAACTGATATAGATCTATCCATTGATGCTTTTATGGTGCCCAAAATCGAAGATTCTTCTTTCTTATCTAAGCTACCTGAAATAAACGTGATTCCATTGTTGGAAACACCTCGATCAATTCAGAATATTGCCGATATTGCGTCTCAAAGCATAGTTAAGGGTTTAGCTCTTGGCGGAGCTGATCTCAGTGCAAGCCTGGGTTCAACTATGGATTGGGATTCTCTTTTGTATGCCAGATCCAAAATAATCCTCGAAGCATCTATTAATAATTTATTTTCCATTGATAGCCCATTTATGGATATTAATGATTTAGAGTCTCTTGAAAAAGAGAGCAAAAAATCAAAAAGTCTCGGGTTTGATGGAAAGGCTGCCATACACCCCAATCAGTTAGAAGTTATTCAAAAATCGTTTTTGCCCAGTGATGAAGAAGTTAAAGAGGCAAAAAACATAATCAAAGCGTTTAATTCTTCCTCTGCGGCAGTGATTGCCTACGAAGGAAAAATGATAGATCAACCTATAATTTTGTCTATGGAGAAAAGATTAAGACTTGTGGGCATCGATCCAAAGACTATAGACTAAGAATATTATGGTAAAAAAAATGAAAGAAATATCACCTGGTCGTTATAGGGAAAGCTTTGGAAGATATTATGAAGAATTCAAAGTCGGTGATGTCTATGAGCATAGACCTGGAAGAACAATTACTCAATCAGATAATATTTGGTTCACTTTACTCACAATGAATCAACATCCTCTTCATATAGATGATGAATACGGTAAAGGAACAGAGTTTGGACAAACCCTGGTTGTAAGTCCTTTCACCATTGCCCTTATGGTGGGAATGAGCGTAAGCGATGTTAGTCAAAAGACTGTTGCTAATTTGGGCTGGACTGATATCAAAATGACTCATCCACTTTATGTCGGCGACACTTTGTATGCTGAATCCGAAGTTGTTGAGAAGAGAGAGTCTAAGTCGAGACCAGACGAAGGTATTGTAACTGTTAGAACTATCGGCAAAAATCAAGACGGTGTAGAAGTCGCTTCTTTCTTAAGATCTGCCTTAATTCCAAAAGAGGGCAAGGCTGTCGAGGACAAAATTGATTATTAACATAGATTCCTCTAACCCAATTATCATTCTTAAAAACTTCTATAACTAGGCACTTTTTTTTGTTATAACTATATTCCAACTCAGGGGAAAGTTATGGGGGATATTCCTAGAACAGAAAAAAAATTGCATTGGCATCTTATTGGTAATTGGGCTCCGGTAAAAGAAGAAATAACTGAGCATAACCTTGAGATTAAGGGCGAAGTGCCCAGAGATCTCAATGGTTTATTTGTTAGAAACGGAATGAATCCTGTTTCGGGTTATAGCGACCACTGGTTTTTTGGAAATGGTATGTTGCACGGGATATATCTTGAGAATGGAAAAGCATCTTATAAAAATAGATATGTCAAAACTCCGTATTATGAAAATGACCTAAATGTAATTTCATCCTTTGGAGATCTTTCTGCATCACCTGCTAACACTCATATTGTGAATCATGCAGGAAAACTTCTCGCCTTGGAGGAAACTTCCTTACCTTGGGAGTTAAATAGAGATTTAGAAACCATTGGCGTTGAAGACTATAAAGGAAAATTGAATACCGCTATGACAGCACATCCAAGAATATGTCCTGAGACCGGAGAGATGTTATTTTTTGCTTATTCAATGATGGGAGAGCCCTATCTTTATTATCACAGAGTAAGTAAACAAGGCGAATTAGTCCAAACTGAGGCTATAGAAATCCCTAGACCTGTCATGATGCATGATTGGAATATCACTCGAAACTATGTAGTTTTTATGGATTTACCGATTGTCTCTGATATGGATCTTGCTGTTAGCACAGGTTCTCCTTTTGGCTTTAAACCTGAATGCGGAGCAAGGCTAGGCGTGATGCCTAGAGATGGTAATAACTCTGATGTTAGATGGTTTGATATTGATCCTTGTTTTGTTTTCCACAGCTTTAATTCTTTTGAAGAAGGCAATAAGATAATTTTATATGTTTCCAGACAACAGGAAGCAATGGTAGGGGGGTTTAAAGATATTTATGGCGGAGAGAAAACCGTTGCTAGACTTTGGCGGTGGATTATTGATCTCGAGAACGGAAGGGTTTCTGAGGAGCAATTAGACGACGGGGCCTGTGACTTCCCCAGAGTGAACGATAACCGTATTGGACTTCATTCAGAATATGGATACTGCATGCAAATTAAAACAGACGTCGAAAGTCTGACTTTTGGAGAAAACCTTTTTAAATACCACTTAGAAAGTGGAAAAAGGACAGATCATCACTTAGGTAGCAATGTTGCAGGCGGTGAACCTGTATTTGCTCCTAAACCAGGATCTACCAAAGAAGATCAAGGCTGGATTTTATCACTGGTTCACGATAGAAATACTAGAAAATCGAAGTTAGTTATTGTTGATGCCGAGGCTTTTGATCAAGAACCAGTTGCCGAGGTCATGATTCCACAAAGAGTCCCTTATGGAGCTCATGGGAGTTGGATACAAAATTAAATTAGGAGGTTATTTTGGAAGCACAATACGCAACTGTCTGGGAGAGAAACTCAGATGTTATACCCGATAAAATAGCTCTTATATGTGGCGATGTCCAAGTCACATGGAGAGAATATGACGATAGAGCTGCACGACTGGCTACAGCCCTAACAGAAGCAGGATTAGGAGATGATTCCAAGGTAGGACTATATCTGCATAATTCCAATGAATATTTGGAAGCTCAGTACAGTGTATTTAAAATCAAAGGCGTACCAATTAACGTGAATTACAGATACAAAGAGGAGGAATTAATTTATCTTTTGGACAATTCAGATTCCGAGGCTGTTTTTTATCAAGGTTGCTATACCCAACAAATTGAGGCTATCAAAGACAAATTACCAAAGGTCAAACTATTTATCCAAGTAGATGATGGAACTAACGATGTTTTGAGCTTTGCAACTGATTATGAGTCTGCAATTTCTTCATCGGATCCTATGGAAAGAATTGAGAGATCTGGTGAAAATATTTATATGCTCTACACAGGAGGCACAACTGGAATGCCAAAAGGTGTTATGTATCAGCACGAAGGCCATCTAATGGGTATGTTAAATACAGCTGGCGCGTGGGGATTGATTCCTGTTCAAGAGCGTTTAGAGAAGGAAGATTTAGAGTCTATTGGTGATGAGGTGAAAAGATTAGCTGACGAAGGAAACTTGCCGGTAAGTATACCTGCGTGCCCACTTATGCACGGAACGGGAATGTGGCTAGGAGCAATCATACCTCACTTAGTGGGCGGAACGGTTGTTACACTGCCACAGCTTGGTTTTGACCCAGACAATCTTTTGAAAGAAGTAGAGAGAACTAAGGCAAATAACGTAGTAATCGTTGGTGACGCTTTCGCTAAACCTATCATGGATGCTTTGGATAAAGCCGCATCCGAGGGTCAGCCTTATGATTTAGAGTCAGTTAACACAGTTATATCAAGTGGAGTTATGTGGAGTTCGGAAGTCAAACAAGGACTACTGAAACATCATGACATGGTTCTTGTAGATGCGATGGGTTCAACTGAGGGAGGAATGGGATCTTCAAGAGCGTCAAGAGATAATCCCGCTGAGACTGCAAAATTTGTTCTTAATCCCGGAGTTATTGTCATTACGGACGACGGAGAAATTGTTGAGCCAGGATCAGACAAAATGGGAAAAATAGGAACGAGCGGACTTGTGCCTCTGGGATACTTCAAAGATGAAAAGAAATCAGCCGAAACATTTAAGGAGTTTCAAGGAATTCGATATAGCTTCCCAGGTGACTACGCTAGAGTAGAAGCAGATGGAACAATCACGCTTTTGGGTCGAGGAAGTAACTGCATAAATACTGCTGGAGAAAAGGTATATCCGGAGGAAGTTGAAGAGGCTATAAAGAGACATGATGATATCTATGACTGTTTGGTTGTCGGCTTGCAAGATGACAGATTTGGTCAAAGAGTTGTTGCGCTAGCTTCATTTCAGGAAGGTAAAGAACTTGAGGAGCAAGAATTAATCTCATTTACAAGAGAACATTTAGCTGGATACAAGTTACCAAAACAGGTTCTTTTCGTAGATGAAGTTATGCGGGCCCCTAATGGAAAAGCAAATTATAAGTGGGCGAAAGAGACTGCAGAGAAAGAATTAACATAGGAGACAAGGATGGATGTAAGTGAAGCGGTCGATTCTAGACTATCTGTCAGGGAATTTTTAAAAGATCCAGTCGAAGATCAGCTTATAAAGGAGCTTCTTGAAAAGTCCTCAAGAAGCGCATCAGGAGGCAATCTTCAACCATGGAAAATTTATGTTATTAACAATGAGACAATGAATTCTTTCCATAAATTTCAGAAAGAATGGACTGAACCGGAAACTCCGGCTTACGCGATTTATCCAGAGGATCTTAAAGAGCCATATAAAACTTCAAGATTCGATGTTGGTGTCCAAATGTATTCTATACTTGATATTGCTCGAGATGATAAAGAAGGTAGATTTAAGCAAATGCTTAAAAACTACGAATTTTTTGGAGCACCAGCCGCTTTCTTTTGCTTTGTTGATCGACAAATGGGTACACCTCAGTGGTCAGACCTAGGAATGTTTTTGCAAACCTTTATGCTGCTAGCGAGAGAAGCAGGTTTAGATACTTGTCCCCAAGAAGCTTGGGCAATGAAACAGGAGAGTGTTACGGCTTTTGTCGAAGCTCCCGAAGAAGAAATGTTATTTTGTGGAATGGCTATTGGTTACAGAGATCCTGAGGCGCCGATAAATAGTTTTAGAACTGAAAGACGATCGATTGATACTTGGGCAAAATTTATTGATAAATAAATTCACACCATCACTTCGATAAGACTGGGTCCTTCCGAAGCTATACTATCCGACAGAGCTTTTTTAAACTCTTCTACAGTTGTTGTTTTATATCCACTGACCCCGAGAGATTGAGCCAGTGAAGGCCAGCTTATAGCCGGATCGTCTAAAGAAAACATAGACGCAGCTCTCTCTCCGGTCCCCAATGCACCGACTCTGTCTAATTCAACTTTTAGAATGGCATAAGAGCGATTTGAAAATATTATATTTGTGACGTTCAAAGATTCTCTAGCTTGAGTCCATAATGATTGGACCGTGTACATGGCTCCTCCGTCTCCGTGCAAACAAACAACAGGTCTATCGGGTGCACCTATTGCAGCTCCCGTAGCTAAAGGAAGGCCTTGGCCTATGGATCCTCCCGTTAATGCTAGCCAATCTAGAGGCTTAGCATTCCAGGCATGTGGCGTGACAAAGAAACCTGACGTAGCTGCTTCATCACAAACAATAGTTTCTTCAGGGAGCAAACCTGCAAATAAGGGTCCAATATTTTCTGGACTTAATGTGCCTGTTGACGGCATTTCAATAGTCTCATTTGGAATGAGTTGAGGATCTATTTTAGATCCTTTAAACATTTCATTTAGTGCTTTTAAAGCATACTTGCCATCTTGAAAAGGAGAGCATAACTCAATGAGGTTTGCTTCTTCAGGAGATAAATAGCTTTTCTTACCCGGATACGCAAAAAAAGATACTGGTGGTTTTGTGCCAATGAACACGATTGTATCTATCCCTTTGAGATATTCTTCTGCCATCTCTGCAAAGTAAGGAATAGGCTCTATTTTGGTAATACCTCTTCCTCTTCTATGTCTTTTTACAAAGGTATCTGTAGCTAGTCTACATTTTGCAACGGATGCTATTTGACCTGCCAAAGAAACGGACTCCTCATCAAGAAAATCTCCTCCAATAAAAAGCATTGCATTATCACTCGATGAGAGCGCAAGGAAAGCCTCTTCGATTTCTTGATCACTGACTTTCAAAGGGGATGACCCCTGAACCACTGGTCCAATATTTTCTGTCTCGCCCCAAGCACAATCTGCAGGTACTAGCATCGTTGCTATTTGGCCTGGAAATTGGTGTGCTTGAAACCAAGCTTCACTGCCAGTTGAGGATAGGTCATCTGGGGATGTACTTCTTCCTACCCAATTGGAACTTGCTTTGGCGAGTCCATCTAAGTCAGAGGTTAAGGGAGCATCATACTTAAGATGATATGTGGCATGATCACCAACAATATTTAACATAGGTGTTCTAGCTTTTCTTGCATTATGGATGTTGGCAAAGCCATTTCCTAAACCCGGCCCCAAATGCAAAAGATTAGCTGCAGCTTTACCAGTCATTCTTGCATAGCCATCAGCAGCCCCTGTAACTACACCCTCGAATAATCCAAGCACAGGCCTTATTTCGGGATGATGATCAATCGCAGCAACAAGATGCATTTCCGAGGTTCCTGGATTAGCAAATACCACCTCCAAGCCATTAGAGATTAGAGTTTTAAGTAAAGCATCAGCTGAGTTCATACTTTCATTATAAACTCACAATTTTTTTACTGTTATTTAAAATGAGTGGGCTAGACAGGATTTGAACCTGTGACCTTCTGCTCCGGAGGCAGACGCTCTATCCAAGCTGAGCTACTAGCCCATTATCGATTATATATCTAACTCATTATCTATTTTATTAATACACAAGCCCTGATATCATCCGCTTCCTGAAAATATGGAGAAAATATGGCAAGTAATACTTGGCAATCAATAAATTGGAAGGATCCTTTTTTACTAGAACAACAGCTTTCTGATGATCAGAAAATGGTAAGGGATACCGCACATCAGTTCGCTCAAGAAAAGCTATTACCAGGCGTAAAAGAGGCCTTTCGAAAAGAGGAAACTGATCCTGGTATTTTCAAGGAAATGGGCTCTGTAGGGTTATTGGGTGCAACAATCAAAGGTTATGATTGTCCTGGTGTCGACTATATGAGTTATGGATTAATAGCAAGGGAAGTCGAAAGAGTGGATTCCGGCTACAGATCTATGATGAGCGTTCAATCTTCTCTTGTTATGTATCCAATATACGCTTTTGGATCTGAACAACAAAAAGAAAAGTATTTACCACCTCTCGCAAAAGGAGAAATGATTGGATGTTTTGGACTCACAGAGCCTGATTACGGTTCAGATGCAGGCGGGCTAGTAACAAGAGCAAAAAGCGTGGAGGGAGGGTATTCTTTATCGGGTGCGAAGATGTGGATATCCAATAGCCCTATAGCTGATGTTTTTGTAGTTTGGGCAAAAAATGATGAAGGCAAAATTAAAGGATTTATTCTTGAAAAGGGCATGGAAGGTTTGAGCGCTCCAAAGATTGAAGGAAAGCTTGCCCTTAGGGCGTCCGTAACGGGTCAAATTGTGATGGATGATGTTTTTGTAGATGAAAATCAAATGTTGCCTAACATTGAAGGCCTTAAGGGCCCTTTTAGCTGTTTAAACAATGCTAGGTATGGCATCGCTTGGGGCGCACTAGGTGCTGCTGAAACATGCTGGCACACTGCCAGAGACTACGTAATGGATCGAAAGCAATTTGATAAACCGTTA
This sequence comes from uncultured SAR86 cluster bacterium, assembly GCA_902630715.1. Lineage (GTDB taxonomy): Bacteria > Pseudomonadota > Gammaproteobacteria > Magnimaribacterales > Magnimaribacteraceae > Magnimaribacter. Next base: position 80,874 of record CACOVO010000001.1, read on the forward strand.
GGGTCTAATCAAATTATTCAGCTTAAGCTCGCCGATATGCAGACCGATATAAGTATGGGATTACAAGGATGCTTTAGAGCAGGTCAACTGATGAACGACAATAATATATCTCCCGAACTAATTTCTCTCATCAAAAGAAATTCAACTGGTAAAGCTCTGGAAATAGCTAGAAAATCTAGAGATATGTTAGGCGGGAATGGTATTTCAGATGAATATCCAATTATGAGACATATGGTAAATTTAGAAGTTGTAAACACTTACGAAGGAACTCATGATATTCATGCGCTTATTCTAGGACGAACGCAAACTGATATACCTGCGTTTTAGAATTACTCATTTAACAAGACTACCCTAAATTTATGCTCTATAATTCTGTTCGCCTTGCCATATAACGTTTGTAAAGTATGAAATTTTCCAAAATCTTCTTAATAACTGTTATAGGTTTAGTCTTCAGTCTAAGTGCTTCTGAAGCAAAAAAAGCCATTGAATTAAGAATTGCTCCGGTAGGTTCTATTTGTCTAGAAGGACAAGAATGTGGATCAGCTCCCGCTGCTTCGCAATCTATGCCTTCAGTGCCCAGCAATCTTCCAAAAGTTGAGCTATCCGAAGGATCTGAGCATGTTGTAAAGATGCTCAATTCGGGTAACGACGGAACGATGGTTTTTGAACCTGCAGTGATCAAAGTTTCTCTTGGCGATACTATCCACTTCAAAGCTACTGATTTATCACATAACTCTGCATCAATGAACGGTATGATTCCTTCGGGTGCAAAAAGTTGGGCAGGCAGTCTAAGCCAAGATATATCAGTAACTTTAGACACCGAAGGTGTTTACGTTTACCAGTGTGATCCTCACGTAATGATGGCTATGGTCGGAGTTATTCAAGTAGGCGAAGCAGTGAACATGGATGAAGTTATGGAGGCTGCTGCATCACAAAAATCAAGTTTTATAATGAACGGGTCAAGACTTGACCAGTATCTTTCTCAGCTTTAAATTTTTTTTAATAGCTCTGGAAGTTTTTTCCAATCACTAAACTTAGGAACCTCGATTTCTAGATCTGGATCCTCTTCATTCTCTTTAAACCATACTGCCTTAAATCCACAATCCAGACTCGCCTGGACATCATTTATGGCATGATCGCCGATGTGACATATCTCTTGAGGTAGTAGATTGGTCGTTTCTAAGGCTACTTTAAACATCTTTGGATCAGGCTTATGAACATTTAGTTCGAGAGGAGTGAGGATGTAATCAAAATAATCTTTTATACCTATAATTTCTAAATCTGCATTCCCATTGGTTATAACTCCTAATGAATAATTGTTCTTCAATAATTCTAAAGTTTCTATAACTCCGTCATAGAAAAGAACTTTATTTCTCCCTTCAAAAAAAATATCAAAGGCCTTTCTAGCTAGATCTGTAGATTCTTCTATAGAGTATCCAGATCTTAGACCAGCTTTTAAGAAAATTTTTTGCCTCAACTCTGATAATCTATTAATAATAGTTGGATCTTCTTTCATTAATTCATCTCTTAGCAGCATACTTACCTCTCTAGTGAGGGACGCCATTGCTCCAGGATAATTTTTCTCAATCCAATTTCTAGAATTTTTTTCTGCTTCTAAAATTGTTGGCATCAGTGGCCAAAAAGTGTCATCTAGATCGAAGGAAATTGATTTAATTGCCATTGTTATTTGTTTTTTTTGCTCTGGGATGAGCTTTATCGTAAACTTTGGCTAGGTGTTGGAAGTCTAATTTTGTGTAAATTTGAGTTGTGCCAATATCGCTATGCCCAAGCATCTCCTGGACTGCCCTCAAGTCTCCGCTAGATTCTAAAACGTGGCTTGCAAAAGAATGACGAAGCATATGCGGATTTATTCCCGGTATGCCTCTTAGTTCACATAACTTCTCCAATCTTAATTGTATAGATCTCGGAGATATTCTTTTTCCTTTAATATTTAAAAAAACTGCTTCTGTATTAGTTTTTTTGGTAATTATTAGATCAGACCTATGAATCAACCAATCTCTTATAGCTTGAATAGCTTTTCTTCCGACCGGCACAATTCTGGTTTTATTACCTTTTCCGGTAACAATACATGTTCTTTCTTTTAGGTCTAGGTCAATTAAATTGAGTCGACATATCTCCGAGAGCCTCAGTCCAGAAGAATACAAGAGTTCCGCGAGAGCTTTATCCCTTATTTCTGTCATCCCTTTGGGCTTAAAGTCCAAAAGTCTTTGCACTAAATCCGCATCCATAGCTTTTGGCAATAGCTGAGCTAATTTGGGTGAACTTATATTTTGGGCAGGACTAATTTTTATTTGACCTTCATTTAGAAGATATTCAAAAAAAGTTCTGCATGAAGATAATAGTCTCTGGATGCTTCTTGGGCTTAATCCCCTTCTTCTTTCAGAATTAATGAAAGTTCTCATGTCATGTTCTTTAACTAACTGCCAGCCTTTAAATTCGTTCGAAAGGAACAAAGATAAGCTTGCAAGGTCTCTTTCATAGCTTTTAATTGTGTTTGGAGAATACTGTTTTACAGACTCTAGATAAGATAAAAAAACTTCAATATCTTTATCCAGCATTTACGTCATATTCCTGTCAATTAATCGCGAGAGACTTTCAGAAACAAACTCAAGAAATAAAGTATCGTTTTCTTTAGAATACTTAAGCCCTTCCTTTGAACCTAATGCAAGCATCCCCGGACACTCTGAATTTTTTATAGGCACTAGTGCACAGTCTTTGGCTTTAGCACTTTTACCAAAAATGAAACTAGATTCTTTTTCATCCATAGGACCACAGAATATGTCAGTAGCATTATATTTCTTTCCAATAATGTTGTGAGCCTCTTTTGGATCGATCACTCTACCTTTTGGCAAATCATTATTTTTTTTAAAAAAGATTAACTTACAAAAGTCAGAGCTAAACTCTTTTAAGAATGTCTCTTCAGTCTTAGAAACGATTTCCGTAAAAGATTTACATACAATGAGGTCAAGGATTAGAGTTTTTGTTTTTTCAAATATTTTCTCATTTTCTTCAGCTATTTTGATGAGCTTGATAAGATTTTTAGAGGTTGAATCGTAGTTCTTTCTCAACAACTCAACTTGTTTTTGAATTAAGGAAACTGCTCCTCCAGTTTCGTGAGCAATTTCTAGAGCATTTAATATATGTGAGTTTGTTGTTAAAAAGTCAGGATTAAGAATCAGGAACTCTTCAACTTTTTTTGGATCAATTGAATTTTTTGACATTAAATCTCAGTTTCTATTTTTTTTAAATAATCTGCTCGTCCTTTTGCTGAAATGATACTTAATTCCTTTTTGTAGTCTATTAAAAGACTACCTTCTTGAAAGTTTACTTTCACAGGTGAGATCATGTTTCGCTTTAGTATTCCAATGATAGCTGCAGCGCAAGCCCCGCTTCCACATGCTAAAGTCTCTCCAACACCCCTTTCGAATACCCTTAAATCGATTTCATTATCACTTACTTTCTTTGCCAAGCCGAAATTGACCCCATCGTCAAATAATTCGTGGCCTTGTAGGCCTTTCCCCACTTTGAGGAAATCTATATCAGAGTTTTCTTCTTGGAAAATAACACCATGAGGATTCCCCAAGTTAACACAATCTAAGAAGATTTCATTTCCGTCAAGATTAAGGAATTTCCTATCGATTTCATCAGATAATACAAAAGAAGTAGAGAAGTAATCATCACTTGAAGCTTCAAGGGCCCACATACCCCCATCAGTATTGATTTTAAATTGATTAGACACGCATAGACCCTGATCTTTGATAAATTTTGATACGCATCTGGCTCCATTAATACAATTCGACGCAGGAGATCCGTCGTTATTGAATATCTTTACATCGAAATCCTTATCAGGCTCACTCGGAGGTAAAACCACAATTAGTTGATCAAAATCAACATTTCGAATTTGTTTTAGATTTTTTACTATGGTGCCGGATATTGAGATGGATTCTCTGATACCGTCAATAATTGCGATAACGTTCCCTAGTCCCGAGTAAATGTAAAGAGAAATTGACATAGTTGACTATATTTCTAAGGCAACCAAGTCCTCGAAGGTCTCTTTCCTTTTTATGACTTCTACTGCATCTTTATTAACAAGCAACTCTATTGGCTTCAATCTAGAGTTATAGTTTGAAGACATAACAGAGCCATATGCTCCTACATCCATAAATGCCAGATAGTCACCAGGCAAAACCTTTAATTCACGATTTTCTGCAAGGACGTCGCCAGTTTCGCAAACTGGGCCAGCAAGATCATAAGTATGTGAATTTATATCTTTATTTTCGACTTCTCTCACCTCATGCCACGCTTCATATAATGAGGGACGAATAAAATCGTTCATTCCGACATCTATTATTGCAAACCTTTTTTCACCGGCATCTTTTATATACTCAACTTTAGTGACCAATATTCCTGAAGCACCGATTATGGACCTCCCAGGTTCTAGAATAATCTTGTAATTAGTATTTTTTAAAACGTTTTTAACTTTATCTAATAAAGCCTTAGGATTTACCTCATTTTCGTCCCTATAACGGATTCCGAGACCTCCCCCAATATCTAGAAATTCTATATGATGGCCATTATCTTCTAGTTTGGCTGCTACGCTTTTTATACATTCAAGACTCTCAAGAATAAGATTTTCATCTGATATTTGAGAACCAATATGACAAGCAACTGAACTTATTTTTATTAAGTTATCTTCACAAGAAAACTTCAATATTTCATCAATCGATTGACCATCTAAGCCAAATTTAGAAGTTTTAGATCCTGTTTCGATGTATTTATGTGAGCCAATAGATATATCTGGATTTACTCTCAGTGCGCAATTAACAGTCTTGTTCAACCTATTAGCTATTTTTGAAATTCTTTTAAATTCGCCAACTGACTCAATGTTGATTGATAAGATTTCATTATTTACTGCATACTCTAATTCTTCGTAGGATTTTCCTACACCAGAAAAAACGATTTTATTTTTATCAACTCCGGCTGTTAAGCACCTCTTGAGTTCATTTCCTGAAACCACATCGAAACCCGATCCAAGCCCAGCTAACAATTTTAAAATATTGATATTGGAGTTAGCTTTCACCGCATAACATATAAGATCTTGTTTTCTTGTTTCTTTTTTATACTTGAGAAAGTTATTTGTAATTATTTCGTAGGAGTAAATATAACAGGGAGAGCCGAACTCCCGAGCTAGATCTATTACTGGTATATTCTCTATATAGAGCTGTCCATTAATACTTTTCATGGAAGTTTTGTTCTGAAGATTCATCGGGCAACCTTAAGGGCATCTTATTGCCACATGCCATTAGATTAACAACTAATATTAAAAGTAAAATTCTAACAATCGAAATCATTACTTTCTTTGAGATAAAATTCTCATTGCTTTTTTGACTTCTTTTTTCACTTGGGCAGGAGCGGTTCCGCCTATTTTATTTCTAGATAAAATTGTTTTTAGAGGGTTCAGATAGTTTGCGACATCCTCTTTTATTAATTTAGAAAATTTCATTAACTCGCTGATTTCCAATTCAAAGACTTGTAGATTTTTACTTTCCGCATAAGCAACAATCTTTCCCACTACATCATGAGCTTTCCTGAATGTCATATTTTTTTCTACAAGATAGTCAGCGAGGTCAGTTGCAGTTATATGTCCTTTAAAGCAATCCTCTTTCATTTTTGCTTTATTCGGTTTCATTCCTTCAATGATAATTGACATAAGGCGTAAACTATCTTCTGAGTAATCAAGACTGCTAAATATAAACTCTTTGTCATCTTGCATATCTCTGTTGTAAGTCAATGGTAAGTTTTTCAGTAAAGCCAAAAGTCCCATTAAATTTGCAATAGTTTTAGAAGAACCTCCCCTTATAAGCTCAGCCATATCAGGATTTTTTTTCTGGGGCATTATCGAAGAACCCGTGCAGACTTCATCGGATAGTTCAATGAAATTGAATTGGCTGGATTTCCAGATAATCAACTCTTCACATATTCTCGAGAGATGAATGCCTAAAATTGATAAAACTGAGGCAAGTTCTAAAACAAAATCCCTATCGCTTACCGCATCCATGGAATTTCTACTTACCTCTTTAAAACCTAGTTTCTTTGCTAGAAATTTTCTATCAATATTAAATCTTGTTCCAGACAATGCGGCAGAGCCCAAAGGCATAACATCCATTCTTGTCTGTGCGTCTTTAATCCTTGAATAATCTCTTGATAACATCTCATTCCAGGCCATTAAATGATGACCAAAAGTGACTGGCTGAGCTATTTGCAGATGAGTAAAGCCCGGCATGATAGTTTCGGTATTTTTATTAGCTAATTTAACTATTGTTTTTTGTAGGGAGGTCAATGAGTTTGAGATATCATCAATTTTCTTGATCAAAAATAACCTAAGATCAGTTGCTACTTGATCATTCCTTGACCTACCAGTGTGTATTTTTTTAGCAGCTTCACCGGCAATTTTTACTAATCTAGATTCAATATTCATGTGAACATCTTCTAGAGATGGATCCCAATCAAATTTATTCTGATGAATTTCTTGACTAACCTTTTTAAGTCCTTGCTTGATTTTGGTCAGCTCAATGGCGCTTATTAATTTAGCTTTTCTTAGTGCTTCTGCGTATGCAATGGAACCTTTAATATCGACTTCAAATAGTCTTTTATCAATATCTATAGAGGCTGAATAGGATTGTGCCAAGTCATTAACGCCTGATCCGAATCTTCCTCCCCATAATGGGTTAATAGAATTCTCCTTTTTAGCCATGTACCGTGCCTTTTTTCGAGGAGAAACTAAATATAAATTTTAGAGTTCCCCTTGTAATTATTTTAATATTTATAAATCTCAGATTTGAAGGGGCCTTCTTGAGGCACATTGATATAATCTGCCTGATCAGCAGATAATTTAGTCATTACACCTCCGAAACCTTCTACCATATACGAAGCCACTTCTTCGTCTAATTTTTTTGGTAAAACTTCTACCTTAATTAGCTCTTGTTTTTTATCTTCGTCATTTATGTGAGCAAATTTCTTTTCATACAAATACATCTGAGCAAGAACTTGATTTGCAAAGGATCCATCCATTATTCTAGACGGATGTCCTGTTGCATTTCCAAGATTAACCAACCTTCCTTCAGATAAAAGAATTATGTAATTATCACTATCTAGATTGGGTTTTTCGCCAGCCTTAGTATCTCTGAAGACTTTATGCACCTGTGGTTTTACTTCTTCCCAGCACCATTCATCGCGCATGTATTGTGTATCTATTTCAGTATCAAAATGGCCAATATTGCATATTACAGCACCATCTTTAACTGCTTTAAGCATATGTCTGTCACAAACTTTATAGTTGCCAGTTGTGGTTACAATGAGATCCGTATCTTCTAGCAGTGGCTTATTGATAGAATCTTCCGTGTCTTTGTTCAACCCATCTATATAAGGCGATACAACTTCATAACCGTCCATACATGCTTGCATAGCACATATAGGATCTATCTCTGTGACTCTAACTACCATACCCTCTTGTTTGAGGCTCTGTGCCGAGCCTTTTCCCACGTCGCCATATCCAATTACAAGGGCTTTTCTTCCAGCCAAAAACATGTCTGTTCCCCTCTTGATGCCGTCATTTAAGCTATGTCTGGTTCCGTATTTATTATCGTTTTTCGATTTTGTTACAGAATCATTTACATTTATTGCAGGAACTTTAAGTTCCCCTTTTTCGATCATTTCATTTAGCCTAACAACCCCTGTAGTTGTCTCTTCTGTAATTCCGTGTATGTTCTCTAATATTTCTGGATATTTATTGTGGGCCATCGCAGTAAGATCACCGCCATCGTCGAGTATCATGTTTGCGTCCCAGGGCTTGCCATCACATAAGATAGTTTGTTCTATACACCAATCGAATTCTTCTTCCGTTTGCCCTTTCCATGCAAATACAGGAATACCGGCTTCTGCTATTGCAGCTGCAGCATGATCTTGTGTTGAAAATATGTTGCAACCTGACCATCTAACTTCGGCTCCAAGTGCAGTTAAAGTTTCAATAAGAACAGCGGTTTGAATGGTCATATGTATACAACCGAGAATCTTTGCACCTTTTAACGGTTGTTCATTGCCATATCTTTCCCTCAATTTCATTAACGCAGGCATCTCGGATTGGGCTATTACAATCTCTTTTCTCCCCCAATCTGCCAATGTTATGTCAGCAATTTTGTAATCTTTGTTACTCATAATTTTATCCCTTTAAAGCTTCAGCTTTATCTGTTTTTTCCCATGTGAAGGCAGACTCTTCTCTCCCAAAATGGCCATAGGCTGCTGTAGATTGATAGATTGGCCTTTTTAGATCTAACATATTAATTAATTGTCTAGGTCTTAAGTCAAAATGCACTCTTATAAGATCAGAAATTTTGTCTTCATCTATTTTTGAAGTTCCAAATGTATTAACACTAATTGAAGTAGGCTCAGCAACACCAATTGCATAAGACACCTGAATTTCACACTTATCTGCCAGACCAGCAGCTACAATATTTTTGGCAACATATCGCCCTGCATAGGCAGCTGACCTATCAACTTTGGAGGGATCTTTTCCCGAGAACGCACCGCCTCCATGTCTGGCCATTCCACCGTATGTATCTACAATAATTTTTCTGCCTGTAAGTCCACAGTCTCCAACCGGTCCTCCTATTTCAAACTTGCCAGTTGGGTTGATGAAATATTTTGTATCTTTATTTAACCAATTAGAGGGCAATATAGGCTTTATAATTTCCTCCATCACACCCTCCTGGAGATCTTTGTATGAAATATCAGGATCATGTTGCGTCGATAACACAACTGCAGAGATTGATTGTGGTTTTCCGTCATCACCATAGACAAAACTTACCTGACTTTTTGCATCTGGCCTAAGCCAAGCAAGTTTTTTACTTTTTCTAATGAAGGCTTGCTGTTCAACAAGCCTGTGAGAATAAGTAATAGGAGCCGGCATCAAAACTTCTGTTTCATTCGTTGCGTATCCAAACATTAAACCCTGATCTCCAGCACCCTGCTCAAGGTCCTCACCTTCGCCTTCATTAACTCCTTGTGCAATATCTTGTGATTGTTTTCCAATGGCGTTTACAACCTCACAAGTATTACCATCACAACCAACATCTATGCTGTCATAACCTATGCCTAGAATTACTTTTCTTGTGAGCATTTCAAGATCTGGTTCAGATGCGCTGGTGATTTCCCCTGCTAAAACTACAAGATTGTCTTTGACCAAGGTTTCGCAAGCTACCCTTGAATCAGGATCATCCTTAAGCATGGCATCCAAAACTGCATCTGAGATTTGATCTGCCATTTTATCTGGATGCCCCTCTGAAACGGATTCAGAAGTAAATATTTTATATTCAGACATAGAGTCTCCTTACTTCGAAGAGCGCGTATTTTACACAATAAGTATGTTTTTACTAAAAAAATAAGCTTTTTGTCAGTATTCCTATATACATAAAAAAATATTTCAGCGAAAATATGATATCTCCAAAAAATGACTAAAATTTTAAGCTCCCAATCAGCAAATGCACTTCGGATTCTCGCTGTTGATGCTGTTAGTCAGGCAAATTCTGGACATTCTGGAATGCCGATGGGTATGGCCGATATAGCCGAAGTTCTGTGGCAAAAACATCTAAACCACAATCCAGGAAATCCGAATTGGTTTAACAGAGACAGATTTGTACTATCTAATGGGCATGGATCAATGCTCATTTACGGCCTTCTTCACCTGTCGGGTTATGACTTATCAATTCAAGATCTCAAAGATTTTAGGCAGTTACATTCTAAAACCGCAGGTCACCCAGAATTTGGAATAACCCCAGGTGTTGAAACTACCACTGGACCATTAGGACAAGGAATCTCTAATGCTGTAGGGATGGCTATAGCTGAAAAGGTCTTAGCTTCAAAATTCAATACTGAAGATTACAAAATTTTAGATCATATGACTTATGTATTCGCTGGAGACGGATGCTTGATGGAAGGTATTTCTCATGAAGCTTGTTCTTTAGCAGGAACTCTAGGCCTTGGAAATTTAGTCGTCTTGTATGACGATAATGATATTTCAATTGATGGAAACGTAGAGGGTTGGTTTACAGAAGATATTCCGAGACGATTCGAGTCCTATGGATGGGATGTAATTCCAAATATAGATGGACACAATTTTCATGAAATAGATCAAGCTCTAGACAAAGCTAAATCAAACAAAGACAAGCCCACTTTGATATGTTGTAAGACTATTATTGGCAGCGGATCTCCAAATATGGCTGGAACGGCGGCTGCTCACGGAGCTATTCTAGACTCTGAAGAGATAGCCCTGATTAGAAATTCCCTTAATTGGGATAGAGATCCATTTGATATACCTGAGGAAATATATGCTGATTGGGATGCAAGAGAGGCTGGAAAAATAAAGGAAGAATCATGGAACGAGCTTTTAGATCATTATGCTCTCAAAAATCCTGAATTATCTGGTGAATTAAAACGACTTATTGACGGCGATTTACCTGATGATTTAGAACAAAGTATCTTTTCTTTTATAGAAGAAGTGCAAATGGAACTTCCAAAAATAGCAACAAGAGTCTCTTCTCAAAAAGTTTTAAATGTTTTAGGCCCCCTTATTCCAGAACTATTGGGTGGATCTGCAGATCTTACAGGTTCCAATAATACTAATTGGGATGGGACCAAAGAAATAAGAATAAATGACTTCAATGGAAACTATATTAATTATGGAGTCAGAGAATTCGGTATGACAGGAATTATGAACGGTATGGTTTTACATGGCGGCATAAGAGCTTATGGTGGAACCTTTTTAACGTTCTTGGACTACGCTAGAAACGCAGTAAGAATGGCTGCGCTAATGAAAATACAAACGATACTCGTCTATTCTCACGATTCAATTGGAGTTGGTGAAGATGGCCCTACTCACCAGCCTGTTGAACAATTAACAAGCCTTAGAACCACTCCTAACCTGGAGACTTGGAGGCCTTGTGACACCTCAGAAACCGCCATATCTTGGCTAGCTGCATTAAAAAATTCGGATAAACCAACTGCTCTGATACTTTCTAGACAAGGTTTACCCAATTTTGAAAGGAATAAAGATCAAATAACTTCAATTATAAAAGGAGCCTACATACTTTATGAACCAAACGAGAAGCCTGATCTGATAGTTATTGCCACGGGTTCAGAGGTGGAACTTGCTATGGCGGTTGCTGAGGAAGTAAAAGAAAAAACTCCAATTAGAGTTGTTTCTATGCCTTGCTCTGAGAGATTTGATAGGCAAACTGATGAATACAAAGAATCTGTTCTTGGTAAAGGAATAAGAAGAGTAGCGATTGAAGCTTCTCAGGCCGATTGGTGGAGAAAATATGTTGGTCTCGAAGGAGAAGTGATAGGTATGGATTCTTTTGGAGAATCGGCACCAGGAAGTACATTATTTGATCATTTTGGATTTACCAAAGAAAAAATTATTTCTAAATTAGGTATTTAAAAATGCTCTACAAAAAGCTTAGTGAAGTTAGCTTAAGTGGAAGATCAGTTTTACTTAGATCAGACCTAAATGCCCCAATCGAGAATGGAATTGTTTCCAATAATGAGAGAATTGTAAGATCTTTACCGACAATAAATTATATTTTAGAAGCAGGATCACGTTTGGTAATTATGAGTCATCTTGGACGCCCTATTGAGAATGACTTATTTCAGAAAGAATTTTCTCTCGCACCTATAGTCTCGTCGATGGAGAGCTTGTTAAACAGAAAAATTAATCTTTACTCTCTATCAGAAATTGAGGATTTGGAACATTTAGATGAAATTTCTTTCATTGAAAATACGAGGTTTAACACAGGAGAAAAGAGCAACGATACAAATTTATCAAAAAGATTAGCAAACTTGGCTGATTTATTTGTAATGGATGCATTTGCTACAGCTCATAGGGCACATGCTTCAACAACGGGAGTAATAAATTTCTCTAATGATGCTTGCGCAGGAATTTTATTAGATGAAGAACTGACCTCTTTATCGAAAGTTAAAGAAGATTCTAAAAACTCGATAGCAATTTTAGGAGGTGCTAAGATCTCTACAAAGATAGGCTTGATAGATTCCTTTTCAGATTCTATGGATAAAGTCATCCTTGGAGGAGGTCTAGCTAATACTTGTCTGGCGGCGAAAGGCTTTGATGTAGGCGGGTCTTTAATTGAAGAATCTTCGCTTATGTATGCCAAAGAACTAATTAAAAATCCCAAAATAATCGTGCCTGAAACAGTTGTAGTTTCAGATAGTCCTGAAAAAAAAGGTCGTACTATCCATGTAAATTCATTAAATAAAAACGAATCTATTTTTGATATTGCTCCAGAAGCTCTTTATGAATTGAAGCCTATTATTCAAAATTCAGGAACAATTTTATGGAATGGTCCAATTGGCTTTTTTGAAAAGGAAAATTTTGCTAGAGGCACGCTGACGATTGCTGACATGATAGTTTCGTCTAAAAGCTTTTCAGTTTTGGGTGGAGGGGATACTATCGCAGCTGCGGAGAAAGCAGGAGTTATTGATAAGATTGATTACGTTTCTACTGCTGGTGGAGCATTTCTTGAATTTATGGAAGGAAAAAAATTGCCTGCGGTTGAAGCTTTAATGGATAAATTTAATTAAACTGGGTTATGGAGAGGAGTATGAATTTTGAAAGTTTAAGTGACATAGCAAGCTATATTGTTTCAGATGGAAAGGGAATATTAGCTGCTGATGAGAGTAATCCAACATGCACGAAGCGTTTTGACTCAATAGGAGTTGATTCTACAGAGGATAATAGAAGAGATTATAGAGAGTTGCTTTTTAGGTCTGATGGCATGAAAGGCAATATAGGTGGAGTGATTCTTTTTGACGAAACAATTCGCCAAAAAGCAGCTGATGGAACGCCTTTAGTAGATGTCATTAATGCTCAAGGCTCTTTGCCCGGCATAAAAGTCGATAAAGGCCTCCAACCAATAGGTAATACTGAGGAAAATATTACACAAGGACTAGATGGGTTGAATGAAAGACTCAAAGAATATTATGAGCTTGGAGCCAAGTTTACTAAGTGGAGGGCAGTCATAAACATAGGAGAAAATATGCCTTCTTCAGACGCCATTGAATTAAATATGCAAGCTTTGGCCGAATATGCGAAGATCGTTCAAAGTAACCAAATGGTTCCAATGGTAGAACCAGAGGTATTAATGGATGGCAATCATTCACTTGATGATTGTTTCGAAGCAACTTCACGTTGTTTAGAATCTCTTTTCTCTAATCTTTCTAAAAATGGAGTTGATATAACAGGAATTATTCTCAAACCAAATATGGTTACAGCAGGTTCCAATTCGTCCACTTCGGTTAGTATCGATGACATAGCTCAAAAAACCCTTGAATGTTTAAAAACTTATGTGCCAGACGAAATGCCAGGCGTTACCTTCCTTTCCGGAGGTCAATCTGATGTCGATGCGACGGCAAATTTGGATGCCATGAATAAGATAGGTGGATTTCCTTGGAAGTTAAGTTTCTCATATGGTAGAGCTTTACAACAGCCTGCACTTAAGGCATGGATGGGTAAAAGTGAAAATACCGCTCTCGCTCAAGCAGCATTATCTCACAGGGCGCTTATGAATAAGTTAGCTTCTGAGGGAAAATGGGATCAATCTTTAGAAAGCTAATCTGATTGAAATTAGTTGTCCAAAGGGTTTCGAGCGCTTCTGTAGCAGTTGAAAATCAGATCGTAGCTTCTATTTCTAATGGTGTACTGGTATTTGTTGGATTTGATAAGAAAGATAATTCAAAGAAATTGCAAATCCTTGCGAAAAAATTGTTGAACTATAAGATTTTCAGCGACATTGATGGAAAACTGGCACTTAGTCTTACACAAACTAATTATGATATTTTGCTTGTTCCTCAGGTAACGCTTTCAGTAGGAACAAAAAAAGGGACAAAGCCTAGTTTTTCCAATGCATCAGATCCTGATAAGGGCAAAATTCTGTTTCAAGAATTCAAAAGATTACTGCAACAAAATTTTAAAGATGTAGAGTCTGGTATCTTTGGAGCCGATATGTCAGTCAGTTTAATCAATGAAGGCCCAATAACCTTCTGGTTTGAGTCTTAATATTTCAATCTTTCTTAACAAATAAGTTTGCTGCAGCGAGCCCTATTTCAAATAAAGCCCAAGCCGGAATTGCTAGCATTGATTGAGAAATTACATCTGGAGGTGTGACCAGCATTCCCACTATAAAACAAGTAATAATAACGTATGGCCTTGCATTTCTAAGTTTCTCCGAAGTAGTTATTCCGCTCCATATAAGTAAAAATATTAATATCGGTATTTCGAACGCAATTGAGAAAGCAAACATTAAGCTCAATACAAAATCTAGGTAACGACTAATATCAGTCATTATTAAGATTCCTTGTGGTGCAGCCCCGGTAAAAAATCCAAAGACTAATGGTAACACTAAGAAATAAGTAAACAGTATGCCTAAATAAAAGAGTATTAGACTTGAAAGTATCAGTAAAAAACTCAAGCTCTTTTCGTTTTCATACATGCCGGGAGCAATGAATTTCCAAATTTGATTTAACAAAAAGGGCATTGATAAAAGCAGCGATACAAAGAAAGTTAATTTCAATGGGGCTAAAAAAGGCGAAGCCACTTCAGTGGCTATCATTGAAGAATTTTCTGGAAGAAAACTTAAAAGCGGCTCTGACAGAATTAGGTAGATGTCATTTGAAAAATAAATGAGAGACAAAAAGCAGACAAGAATAACAACCAAAGATTTGAGAATTCTGGCTCTCAATTCTCGCAGATGTCCGAAGAAGGTATCGGTTTCCATTCTCATCTAGTCGTTTTTTTCTTCAATATCCCCTAGCACTTTTTCGTTTATTGAATCTTGATAGACCTCGTTTAATTCAAAGGTTTTGTTTATCTCGTCTTTCGCATCTAATGTCTGCCGTTTGACCCAATAATAGGTTTTCGCGATGCGCTTAACTGCAAATGGAAGTTTTTCAGGACCTAAGACTAATATTGAAACAACTGCGATTAAAAAAAGTTCAAGCAACCCTATATCGAACATGTTAATTTATTTATCTTTCTCTTCTTCATCCATTGTTTTTCGGAAACTTTTGATGGTATTTGCTAGATCAGATCCCAAGGTTTTTATTCTCTTGGTGCCACCAAAGACAAGAAGTAGTACCACTAGGATTATCAAGATCTGCCAAATACTTATTCCACTTATACCCATATTATTTCTCCTGTTTCGGAATCTCTCTCAATGCTTTTTCTAATAGACCGGATTTACCAAACCTTGACGCTAATTCTTTAATCACCTCATCAATATCTATTCCTTGATTGCTAATAAGCACCAACGTATGAAACCATAAATCAGCTGCCTCATGTATAACTTTCTCTCTCTTATCTCCTTTTAAGTATGAAGTCGCCTCTAATAACTCCAGAGTCTCCTCTAAAACTTTTTCGTTTATTTTTAGTGTGCCTCCATCAAAAAGAGATTTAACATAAGAGTCTTCGCTACTTGAGTTTTTTCTTTCCTCAATTGTGCTGAATAGTATTTTAAGAAATTCTTCTTTCATTAGATTAGGAGGTTACAAGATAAATAACCAAAATTATAGAAACTAAAAGTAGTAATCCATTAAGCCTACCTTGACGATATACTTTTTCCATTACCAGCCTGTGCTTTTCTTCGTTAGCATTTTGATATTCTTCAAGTTTCGAGATTTGTTCAATTGCTGTCTCTGCGATTTCAGGAAATTTCCTTGCTTTCTCTATCCATGTTAACGAGTTCCTTCTTGCCCATTCAGCAAGCTTTTTGGGATTGTATCTTTCTGCAATCCAGTTTTTTAGAAATGGATTCGCAATTGACCAAAAATCTAGTGCAGGATATAACTGCTTACCTAAACCTTCGATATTGACCAAAGTTTTTTGTAAGAGCATTAATGATGGCTGCATCCTAAGATCAAACCTTCTTGCAGAATCAAAGATAAACAGAAGCATTTCTCCGAAGTTTATTTTCTCCATAGGCTGATCGAAGATTGGTTCACATGCAGCTCTAATAGTATTTTCAAGATCATTTAATCTCGTTTCAGGATTTACCCAATTGGAATCAATTAAGATTTTTGCTACTTCTTTGAAATCCCTGCCAATTACGGCCACCAGCATTCTACCAATTTGATACTGTTCTTCTTCAGTGAGAGATCCGACGATTGCATAATCAACGGCAACATAAGCTGGATCAGAGGGATTCTTTGCGTCTATAAAAATGTTTCCTGGATGCATGTCGGCATGAAAAAAATTATCTATGAATACCTGTTTTAAGAAAATTTCGACACCCCTCTCAGCTATAAGTTTAAGATCTACACCCAGATCTTTGAATGTGTTTACACGATCAACAGGTATCCCATGAACTTTTTCCATCACCAGTAGGTTTTCAGAACAATAGTCTAAGTAAACATCTGGCACATAAAGAAGCTCATTTCCCTCAAAGTTCCTTCTCGTTTGTTTTATGTTGGATGCTTCAATTCTCATATTCAATTCTGAAAGTATTACCATCTCATATTCTGTAACCAATTTAAGAAGTTGCAGTCTTCTTGCATCTTCAGATCTTTTTTCTGCAAACTTCGCGATCCTTTTCATTAGTGAAATATCTCTAAGAATGATTTTTTTTATCCCTGGCCTAACAACTTTTACCACGACTTCTTTTTTTTCTTCTTTCAGCTCAGCTGAATATACTTGAGCTATTGAGGCCGCCGCCAAAGGCTCAAAGTCAAAGTTATTGAATATAAAATTTATTTCGGACCCTATTTCTTTTTCAATAATTTCAATCGCTAATTTTTCGGGAAAATGTGGCAAATCATCTTGAAGGATCTTTAGGCTTCCAGATATTTCGCTCGGCACAACATCTGGTCTTGTTGAAAGCAACTGACCAAATTTTATGAAAATGGGCCCCAAATCTTCTAAAGCGATTCTTAGCCTTTCCCCTGGTTTTTTTTTGGTGGAATAAATACGCCAAGGAGAAATGAATAGCATAAAAGAAAGAAGTCTAGACTTAGCGAGGTATTTTATCTCGCTGTCAAGGCGAGCTTTGAGAAGCGTGTGTAAGATTTGAATTAGCCTAATTGAATCTTTAAGCATCGATCATTTCCTTTTGACCAGAATGTATTGCGACTATTCCATTCGTCAAATTTTCGTATTTACATTTAGTGAAGCCAGATTTTTCTAGCATCTCTTTCAGCTCTTCCTGAGTAGGATGCATCCTTATAGACTCTGCTAAATATCTATAACTTTCTTCCGTTTGAGCTATCAACTCACCAATTTTTGGAATTACTTCAAAAGAAAAAAGGTCATATATTTCTCTGAAAACTTCATTTTGTGGCTTTGAGAACTCTAGAATGATTAATTTCCCGCCTGGTTTAAGTGCCTTGAGAATTGATTGAAGTGCTTTCTCTTTATGGGTTACGTTTCTTAATCCGAAAGCTATAGTTATTAAATCAAAAGTATCGTCTTCAAAAGGAAGAAATTGTGCATCTATTTGAGCTATATGCACATCTTCTATGCCTTGATCGATTAATCTATTTCGGCCTTCCTCAAGCATAGATGCATTTATATCACTCAAGATCAAGGTACCCTTCTCGGAAATCTTTTCCCTCATGAGTTTCACCATATCTCCAGTGCCTCCTGCAAGATCTAGGACTTTAAAATCACTTCTAATGCCTGTGGTCTCTATCGTTATTCTTTTCCATAATCTATGAATTCCGAATGACATCAAATCATTCATTAAATCGTAGTTTCCAGATACGGTATCGAAGACATTACTCACAAGGTTGGCCTTCATATCTGAATCCACTTCTTTGAATCCAAAGTTCGTCTTATCTTTATTATCTTTTTTCATAAAAATGAACAGGCATTTTATCTTAATAAAGATTAATTCACTTTTCTCTTGGATAAAATTCTATTAATGGACTTGAGATATGTATCTAGATTTCTATTGAATCTTTTAATTTGTCCCTCATTAACCGATTTAAATACTGTCCCTATTATTTCTATAGTCAGTTTTTCATTCTTTCTAACTTTTCCTCTAAATGCCTCATTTCCTAAATTTTCGAGTGATTTAAAGTAAGAGGACATCTTTTGATCATATTCTTCTGTCTGATTGTCATTTAAGAGAGTTAGAAACTCTTCGATCCAGTCCTGTTGAAGGTCAGACCATTCTTTCCTTATTTCTATGTATCCTTCTAATTTAGATTCTATTAACTCTAACTGATTTTTCTTAAGTTTTATTCCTACTCTATCGAATCCAGTTTTATAATTTTCTAAAATTCTTTCCTTGTATGATTGATTTTCTTTCTCTCTTTCTTCTTCTCTCTTTTTTCTAAGCTCTTCAAAATGTAACCCAATTTGATTTACCTGATCTTTAGTTAATCCCCTTGAGAAATCGATTATTGGCTTTTCAAAATAATCATTTATTTGATCAATTATTTTTTCCCCTTCTTCATAGACTTTAGTAATTTCTTTTGTTGGATCTGCATAATCTATTTTTTTGAGATTTTCTAAAATAGCTTTTACTTTTGGAAGTTCGTTAACCGTGAACCAATCTAAGAATGCCTCAGATATTAAATCTATTTCCTTATTTTGCTCAGCAGAAAAAGTTGCAAAATCCTTAAAATAATCCGCAATATAGTCATCTATCCTTTCGTAAACCCATGATCCTGCTAAAGAACATGAGTTCAATAAAGTTATCATTGTTGAAGCGAGGCAAATTTTTAATAATTTTTTAACCATCATTAGGGGTTATTGTAATTTCCAGTTAGAATCCTGTCCGAAAATGTCAGAAGAAAAAAAATATCCTACCTTAGTTTGGTTAGATTTAGAAATGACCGGACTTGATCCAGATTCAGAGAGAATTATAGAGATTGCTACTGCAGTTACCAATCATGATCTTTCTGAAATAATAGAAGGACCAAATCTGGTGATCAAACAGCCTGATGAATATATCGAGAATATGGATGAGTGGAATACTAATCAGCATACAAAATCAGGTCTGGTCGATAGTTTGAAAGTAACTAATATAACTATCCAAGAGGCACAAAAACAGACTTTAGATTTTTTAAAGCTTCATACAGAGAAAGGGAGATCCCCTCTTTGCGGTAATTCAATATCACACGATAGACGTTTTCTCAGAAGGTATATGCCTGAAGTTGATTCATTTTTTCATTACAGGAATGTAGACGTAAGTTCTGTTAAAGAATTGATTAAAAGATGGAATCCTGGAATTCTAGAAGGGTTCAAGAAAAGTGGCGGACATAGGGCTATGGAGGATGTCCTTGAATCTATTGAAGAGTTAAAATTTTATAAAGAAAAATTCTTCGATTAGTCTGATTTTTTTCCCGGACCATCTAGCATTGCGTTGGCAATAGGCATTACTTTCGAATCATTTTTGGTGATTTTAGCCGTCCCCTTTTTATCGACTTCATCTATTCTCATTATGCAACTTATAGGAATATAACTTCTCTGAACTCCTTTAAACTCGTTTTTTAGCTTTTCTTCGCTAGTGTCGACTACAATTTGAGAGTTTTGATCGAAAATATATTCTTCAACCTCTATGAATCCATACATGTCACTTTGAAAAATCGCTTCGGCATAGATTTCATAAATTTCTCCCAGTTGGACAAATACAACTTTGTAGATTCCTTTTTTTGCCATTACAATCCTGCCTTCTTTATTAATTTAAACTATAGTTCTTAAAGATATAATCTAAATATATGGCCAAGAAGCTTTTTATCAAGACCCACGGTTGTCAAATGAACGAGTATGACTCCGCAAGAATGCAAGACCTGCTGGGCGAAAGTCATGGTTTTGAGAAGACTGATAATGAAGAAGAAGCAGACTTAATATTGCTTAATACCTGCTCAATAAGAGAAAAAGCTCAAGAAAAGGTTTTTCATCAGCTTGGCAGATGGAAGAAATTAAAAGATAAAAATCCTAATCTAAAGATTGGCGTTGGAGGTTGTGTGGCTAGCCAAGAGGGTGAAAAAATTATTAAAAGAGCGCCGCAAGTGGACTTAGTATTTGGCCCGCAAACAATACACAGAGTTCCAAAACTTTATCAAAACATAGCGATAGAGCATGAAGAGAACGTCGACATTACCTTTCCTAAGACCGAAAAATTTGAACATCTTCCAGAACAAAAAAATGAAGGGCCTACGGCATTCGTCTCTATTATGGAGGGATGTAATAAATATTGTTCATTTTGTGTTGTACCACATACAAGAGGACACGAAGTAAGCAGACCTATAGATGATATACTGCAAGAAATAGAAAGCTTATCCATTATGGGAGCAAAGGAGATAAATCTCCTAGGTCAAAATGTCAACTCTTACAGAGATTCAAAATTAAAGACAAAAGGGCTTGGCTTATCTAACTTAATACGAGCAGCTTCAAAAATATATGGTATTGAAAGGTTACAATTTACTACCTCCCATCCTTTTGAATTTGGCCAAGACCTAATAGATGTATATGAAGATGTTCCTGAATTGATAAGTTATGTTCATCTTCCTGTGCAGAGTGGCTCGAATGAAATATTGAAGAAGATGAGAAGAAGACACACTCGAGATGAATACTTCGAGCTTATAGACAAGCTCAAAGCTGCTAGAGAAGGTATCAGCATTTCCTCTGATTTTATAGTCGGGTTTCCCGGAGAAACCGAAAAGGATTTTTTAGATACTTTGGATCTGGTTGATAAAGTTGGTCACGATGAGTCTTTTAGTTTTATTTATAGCCCAAGGCCAAATACCACTGCCAAAGACTTGGAAGACGATGTTCCGATGGAAGAGAAGAAAATAAGACTCTCTGAATTGCAACATAAACTTGAAAATTCAGCATATAGTATCAGTCGAAAAATGGTCGGACAGGTTAGAAAATGTCTCGTCACAGGTATTTCTAAGAAGAATCCAGGAGAATTTCAGGCTCGGACTGAGAATAACAAGGTAGTAATTTTTTCATGCTCCGACTCTTCAAAGATAGGCAAAATCATTGATATTGAAATAATGGAAGCAAAAAATAAATCTTTACGTGGCATTGCAATATAAAATCAAACAATAGATGAAGTTTCAGCTAGAACCTGTAAACCATGACAAAATTAGTGACCTCTGTGGTCCAACTAACTCAACTCTTAGGCAAATAGAAGAGGAATTAAGTATTAAGATTCTTAATAGAGGCCCAAGCTTTAAAATTAATGGTGATTCATCAAATGCCCAAATTGCAAAAGACATAATATTGAGGATTTACGAGGATCTAGCCGAAAATAAAAAGATTACCTCAGAAGAAGTTCACTTATACTTGAGAAAAGGAATGAATGATTTAAATAATATTAAAAAGGAGGTTTCAAGTAGGCAAATTATTAAAACTCCTAATCTAATTGTGACGGCAAACCATGGTAGCCAGAATCATTACGTTGATACAATCAAAAAGAAAGTTCTCACATTCGGTATAGGGCCGGCTGGAACGGGAAAAACGTTCCTTGCAGTTGCTCTGGCTGTTGAGCAATTCACAAGAGGAGAGGTAGAAAAAATACTTTTGGTCAGGCCTGCAGTCGAGGCTGGTGAAAAGTTAGGGTTTTTACCAGGCGATTTGAGTCAAAAAGTGGATCCTTACTTAAGGCCTCTCTACGATGCTCTATTTCAAATGATTGGATACAAGGAAACAAATCAACTTATAGAGAGAAATATTATCGAAGTCGTCCCTTTGGCTTTTATGAGAGGAAGGACTTTAAATAATTCATTTATCATCTTAGACGAAAGCCAGAATGCAACTGTAGAACAAATGAAGATGTTTCTTACAAGATTTGGATTCGGCTCTAAGGTAGTTATTACAGGAGATATTACTCAAATAGATCTCCCAAAAAATACCTTATCCGGACTTGTCCACTCACTTGAAGTTCTAAAGTCCATTGATGACATTGGTTTGGTAGAGTTTGAATCAAAAGATGTAGTTCGTCATGGCTTGGTGCAAAAAATCGTCGAAGCCTATGCCCGTTTTGTTAAATAAGTGACGAATAAAACCTCTAATATATTTATATCTGGAAATTTGGGCGGATTAACTCTTTGCGAGCCTTTAGTTGAAAAGCTTATTTCCTGCTTAATTGAAACTGAGCCTAATTTAAAGACTAAGCTGAAGACAAAACCAATAAATATTTCTTTTATGAGCCTTAATGAAATTAAAAGGTTAAATTTTAAGTTTGCCAATAAAGATAAGCCGACCAATGTTCTATCTTTTCCTACAGAAGGAGTTGAATTTACTGATGAAACACTTGGCGACATCGCTGTATGTCCTGAAATTATTATTGAGGAGTCAATCAAACAAGGTAAAGATAAACAGAGTCACCTCATTCATATAATACTGCATTCGATACTACATCTAATTGGTTTTCAGCATGGAGATAGAAATTCCGCTACAAAAATGGAGTCACTTGAGGTAAGTGTGCTAAAAAAATTAGGTATTGCGAACCCCTATTGAAAAGTCTTAATATGCACATGTGTTTATGAAGTGAGGCGTTAATGAACGACGAGCCCCCAAGTACATCAGCTGAGTCTAATAGACTTGGCTTAAAGATAAAGTTAAAAGAAAAAATAAAGGAAATTTATCAAAATTTCTCTTACAAACCCCAAAATAAGCTCGAACTTGCAGGATTCATAAGAGAATCCAGTAAGAGAGGCATTATTGAGAAAGGTACAATTAATATGATTGAGGGTGCTCTGAGAGTATCAACCGATCAGGTCCGGGATATTATGATTCCAAGGCCACAAGTTATCTTTGTAGACAAAGAAGAAATGCCTGAGGACTTTCTACCAAGGGTCATAAAGTCCAGCCACTCAAGATTTCCAGTTATCAATACAGAAAATGACAAAATCGAAGGTATTTTGCTAGCTAAAGACCTACTTCCATTTCTATCATCTGGAAATCTCAACGAATTTGAGCTTTCAAAATTTATTAGGCCTGCATTACTAATACCAGAGAGTAAAAAATTGAACATACTATTGGATGAGCTTAGAGCAGGCAGAAATCATATGGCTATTGTTCTTGATGAGTATGGCGATGTTACCGGACTAGTTACCATTGAAGACGTTCTGGAAGAAATAGTTGGTGAAATTGAGGATGAACACGACAAAAATGCCGGAACTTTGATAAAAAAAATAGCTGATGATGAATATTTAGTTTCAGCTCTCACACCAATTGATGTATTCAATGAAGAGTTTAACTCAACACTCAGCGATAAAGATTTCGACACATTAGGTGGAATTGTTATGCATCATTTTGCTCGCTTCCCAAAACCTAATGATGCTATAAATATCGATGGATGGCGTTTTGTAATAAATTCCCTCGAGAGAAGGCGAATTAAGAGAATTAAAGTATCTAAAATTAATTAAATAACTTCCTTTAAATCTTTTCTGAATTTAATATAAAAAGATGTATAAAAGAGGGTTATTTTCTCTTGCAAGCGGGCTGATTTTTTCTCTTGGATTTGCACCATTTGACTATTGGCCACTCTCCATAATTTCTGTTTCTTTTCTGATTTATTTATTAAAAGATCTTTCCTATAAAGAAACTTTCTTAATTGGATATATATTCGGATTTGGTATGTGGACAACTGGTATTTCGTGGTTATATGTGAGTATTCACTATCACGGAAATATAGGCATCACAGGATCATCTTTTCTTATACTTTTATTTATTGCAGCTTTATCCATATATTCAGGAATCTTATTTTTGCTGAATAAATTCTTTGAAACTTATTGCTCGTCATCTTTATCTTTATTTTCTCTTCCAGCTTCATGGACAATAATTGAACTGCTAAGATCATACTTATTTACTGGGTTTCCATGGCTTATTTCTGGGACAATGTTAGCTGATTCTTGGATAGATGGATTTACCCCAGTTTTTGGAGCCCAAGGCAATAGTTTTTTGTTGATATTTATAGGATCAATTTTGTATAGATTTTCTTTTGAGATCCATAATAAAAGAGCAACCCTACCCTATGCATTCTTACTAAGTTTTGTATTCATGACATCTTACTTACTCAAGTCAATTGAGTGGACAGATTTCTCAAAAGAAATAAGAGTCTCTATATATCAGCCAAACCTGACTCTTGAGGATAAATGGAGTCAGTATGGAATAATTAAAACCCATAACATGATGGAAAAGGCAATTATCAATTCAAATGAAAGAGAGTTGATAGTTTTTCCTGAAACAGCAATGATTTTATCTGAAAAGGATAATAAATCCTTTTTAGATGCTATAAATTACAAAATATCTGATAAAAGCCTAACTTTTGTCTCTGGTATCGTTGAGAACGAAGGTGAAAATAGAATAAAGAATAGGCTTATTACCCTTGGAAACGAGAAAAACTATTATGACAAGGTAAAACTTGTACCATTCGGCGAGTTTATTCCTTTAGAAGCTTACCTGGGGTCATTTTTAGATATTATTGGATTGAACCTTACTAACACAGTTGCTGGAAACGCATTCGGCCTAATAAATACAGGAGATTACTTAATTTCTCCCAGCATTTGTTACGAAATCGCATTTGATAACTTTATCAGAAGATCTGCCAGAGAAAGCAATTTATTGTTAACAGTTAGCAATGATACTTGGTTTGGTGAGTCATTTGGACCAATGCAGCACCTCGAAATAGCGCAAAATAGAGCTTTAGAGCATAAAAAACCTCTTGTAAGGGCTACTAATAGCGGAATAAGTGCTTTTATCTCGAAAAATGGAGAAATTCAAAGAAAACAAGGTTATTTTGAAGAAAAGAGACTAAGTGATAAGGTAAAATTATTCAAAGGGGAAACTTTCTACTCAAAATACGGAAATTTTCCTTTATTAGCATTTATATTACTTTATGTAATATCAATAATATATAGAAAGTTATATTTTAAAACAAATTAATATAATAAATGACAAATGTTACATTTAGAATGAACAAAACCTTTTTTTTGGGTATCTGCGTTCTATATTTATCTTCTTGCGTAATGATAGAAAATCAAAATAATATCAATAAAAACAGTGTTTTAGACAAGATTGAAAGTTTAGAATCATCTTTTGAAGATCTTGA
This sequence comes from uncultured SAR86 cluster bacterium, assembly GCA_902630715.1. GTDB lineage: Bacteria > Pseudomonadota > Gammaproteobacteria > Magnimaribacterales > Magnimaribacteraceae > Magnimaribacter. The sequence continues at coordinate 106,025 of CACOVO010000001.1, forward strand.
TACTCTTTTGTACGTTGACATTCCTTCCCAACAAATGTTTTTCATTAAAAAAGGAGAAATTGTGGATATTTATAGTATATCTTCATCATATTATGGAACGGGTAATAAGGTAAACAGCCTACAGACGCCGCTCGGTAAGCATGAAATATATAAAAAATTAGGTGAAAATCTTCCAGAAAACGCAATTTTAAAAGGAAGAGTTTGGAATGGTGCAATTGCTGACATAATAAAAGAGCCACTTGACACTGATTTTGATCATGTTACCTCAAGAATTTTGTGGTTAGATGGTTTAGAGGAAGGAAAAAACAAAGGCCCTGGGATTGATTCTAGAGAAAGATTTATTTACATTCACGGTACAGCCGAGGAAGGATTAATTGGAAAACCTGCTTCTGATGGTTGCATAAGGATGTATAATAAAGATGTCATAGAGCTTTTTGATCTTATAGATGAGAAAGCACAAGTTTGGATTTATTAATTAATTATCATGAAGAAAATTTTATTATTCTCGTTTATATTTTTTGGCTCTTACACTTTTGCTTGTCCAGAAGTACTCAATCACGAAGTAAGACTTCTTGATTCTTCTGAAACTATTAATCTTTGTGAGTATGAAGACAAAGTTGTACTTGCTGTCAACGTTGCAAGTAGATGTGGATTTACTTATCAGTATGAAGCTTTGCAAAATCTTTATGCAAAATATGAAAAAGAGGATTTTGTAATTTTAGGTTTTCCTTCTAGAGACTTTATGTATCAAGAGTATGCAGATGAATCTAAGGTCAAAGAGTTCTGCAGTACTGAGTACGGCGTTACTTTTCCGATGTTTGCAACGACACCTGTAAAAGGTAAAAAAGCTAATTCCTTTTATAAATCTTTGACAAAATTAACCGGCCAAAATCCAGGTTGGAATTTTCATAAATACCTTATATCCAAAGAGGGCAATGTATTAAGTTTTGATACCAAAGTTGAGCCTGATAGTGCTGAGCTAAAAAATCAAATTTCAAAACTTCTATAGCAAATAGTAAGTACTTACTATCTATTTGGGACAATAAATTACTATATAATTTCAATTGAATTGGCTGATGCGCATACTATTGTATCGGCCTTTCTTTTGGAAAATATTCCATTCTCTACAACACCTGGGATGTTATTAATTTTGGCCTCCAATTCATACGGCACGTCAATTGGCATATTGTGAACATCAATAATCTGATTTCCATTATCTGTTCTGAAGCCTTGCCTATAGACAGGCCTTCCTCCCATTATCATTAGCTCCCTAGATATAGCACTCCTTGCCACCTCTATTACCTCAACAGCAAGGGGAAATTTACCTAGTAAAGGTACGTGCTTTGTATCATCCACTATACATATAAATTTTTTTGATGACTGCGCTAAAATTTTCTCTCTTGTAAGTGCTCCGCCACCCCCTTTAATTAATTCTTTTCTATCATTAAACTCATCAGCACCATCAATATAAAAATCCATACCATGCACATCATTTAGAGAAAAAACATCGTAGGCATCATTCACAAGCCTTTCTGATTCGTCAGAGCTGCATACCACCCCTTTTATGTGAACGTTTGCCCTGTTAAGTTCTTCAATGAAGAAATTAGTAGTTGAACCAGTTCCGATTCCAATAACCGATTCTTTCATCAAATCAGCCTTAATCAGCTCGAAGGCTTCTTTAGCTGCTAACTCTTTTTTTGAATCTTGACTCATCATTCCTTAGATTTAATGAATAATATCACTCAGTAAGTATAATAGCCTGCTTTTGAGCACTCAGTACATGATAAATAAATGAATTCGTCAGAAATAAACAGATATAAAAGACTTGTTGAGTCCTCGAATGTCTATGATGTCGCGCTCATAACACCAATAACAAAAGCATATCAGCTATCAAAAACGCTAAAAAATGAAATTTTACTCAAAAGAGAGGATCTTCAGCCAATATTTTCTTTCAAAGTTAGAGGTGCTTACAATAAATTAGCAAAATTGAGACAAAATGGCCTTACAGGTCCTGTAATTGCTGCATCGGCTGGGAATCATGCTCAGGGAGTTTCATTTGGAGCAAAAAATCTAGGTATAAAAGCTTACATAGTGATGCCCATCACGACCCCTTCCATAAAAGTTGATTCTGTTAAAAATTACGGAGGAAAAGTCATACTAAAAGGCGATAATTTCGATGAAGCTTTCAGATATGCTGAAGAACTTGCGAAAAAAGAAAGTTATACATTTATACACCCATATGATGATAGGGATGTCATTGCAGGGCAAGGAACTGTAGGAAAAGAATTAATTGAACAGCTTGATAATGGTATGGATGTAGTTTTTGTTCCAGTTGGCGGCGGAGGTCTATTAGCTGGGCTTGGGTCATACATAAAGTCTGTTAATCCTAAGATTAAAATAGTAGGAGTAGAGCCAGAAGACGCGGCATGCCTCAAGTTGGCTTTAGACAATAATAAAAGACTGTCTTTAGCAGAGGTTGGCTTATTTGCTGACGGAGTTGCTGTAAAACAAATAGGAAAAAATACTTTCTCCCTGATTAGACAATGGATTGATGATGTTATTACTGTGTCAGTTGATGAAATGTGTGCTGCTGTTCAAGACACTTTTCAAGAAACAAGGACTGTTCCTGAACCTGCAGGAGCATTGGCATTGGCTGGTTTAAAAAAGTATTGTCAATCTAGAGGACTTAAGAATAAGAAACTTGTAGCAATAAATTCAGGGTCAAATCTCAATTTTGATCGGCTTGGGCATATAGTTGAAAGAGTTCAGTTAGGAGAAAGCAAAGAAGTTCTGCTTGGGGTAAAAATACCAGAAGAGAAAGGTAGCTTTAGAAGATTTTGCAAATACCTTGGCAAAAGGAGTATATCTGAATTCAACTATAGAGCTGAAGAGGGTGATGAAGCTAATATCTTTGTGGCATGCAGATTCAACGACAAGGCAGGCAAGGGAAAGCTTATAAAACATTTGAAATCAAAAGGATTTTCTCCAAAAGATCTATCCGAAAATGAAGTTGCTAAGCTCCATATAAAACACATGGTAGGAGGTAGGGCTCCTAAAGGGGTTTGTCTGAGGGGAGAATACATATTCAGGGTTGAATTTCCGGAAAGGCCCGGAGCCCTTTTAGATTTTCTAGATAAATTAAGTGATGAGTTCAACATTACTTTATTCCACTATAGGAATCAGGGTTCTGCTTATGGTCGCGTTCTTGTTGGGTTTGAGTCAAAGGAAAAGAATTATTCAAAACTGCAGAAATACATGAATGCCACTGGCTTCAGATATTGGGATGAAACACAAAATTCTGCCTACAAAGCCTTTCTAAAGTAAATTCAATCGAATTCGTAAAAATTCTTGTCAGTTATCGCAGCATCTGACCTTATGTCATATTCATTTGGGAAGCAATCTTGTGTTTTCTGAAATTCGTGCGCCAGGATTATCTTTTTTGGTTTATTAAGAGAACAATTCTCAAGGGTATGATCGTAGTAACCTTGTCCCATACCTATTCTGAATCCATTTGAATCAAAGCATACACAAGGGATTAATATTAAATCTAAGTCATGACAATCAAGAGTTGCTGTGTCAATTTGTTCATGGATACCGTATTTATTCCTTACCATCGTATTTTTGTCTTCAAAACGGTTAAAAATAAGAATTTTTGTATTTTTTTGGATTGTTGGTAAAAATATATCTGAACCAAGTTCAGCTAGATACATTATCAAAGATAATGTAGGCAACTCTTTTTTAATTGACCAGTAACAAGCAATTTTTTTATTCCTGAAAATCTTTTCGTTCTCACGAATAATAGAGAATAGGTTTTCTTCCGCTATTTTCAGATCTTTAAGTGAAATTTTATTTCTAAGAAGTAAAAATTTATTTCTGAGTTCAGATTTTGTGATCATCGATGGCGTTTCCCAGATTACCGTTGTTAATTACTGCCCTGAACCGTGAAGTTCAAGGCGGTGACCCCGTCAATTTATCAGGCTTCCCAAGTATGGGTATGCACAACAAAAAAATTTCAGAGTCTCCTATTATTTTTTTATCGGCTCGAGAGTAGTAATAACTGTCGAATAAACCAGGAAACTATTGAAATTATAACTCAGATGCTAGGCTTTAAAAGACAAACTTTTAATTTGGACTTGAATCTCACTAGTGAGTTTATCAAGACTTTCATTTACCTTTTCATCTTGACTCACATTAGCTAAATTTTTTAAATAATCATTTGATATATTTAATGCTGTAATAATTGCAGCCCTTTTTTCATCTAATCCAGAAGCTTCTTTGACTTCGTTTAACTTATTATCTAAAAATTTTGCAGCTTTTTTTACTTCTTCTGACTCTTCAGGAGGACAGGCTATTTTGTAACTAGCGCCTAGGATTTCGACTATAGTTGTCTCCTTGCTCATTTGGTTTTATATTTTTTTAAAATTTCAGCTATACCTTTTTTTGCTACATCAAGTTTTTTTTCTAACTGGTTAATTTCTTTCGATTGCAGGATATTTTTTTTCGAGAGATGGTCATTTACTTCTTTCAATTGCTGACTGAGCTTCACCAGTTTATGAACTTCTTCTTCTAGGTTATCAAGTTTATTTTTGCTCATTTAATTTTTTAAGTTTAACTTTGAACGTGATTTCTTGCTACCATGTTTCAACTTAACAATTTAATTAATTTAACGGCATGACAAATAGTTTTTCAAATAGAAGGGATAACTTATCTAGTAAGGTTTTAGATAATTCCGCAATTATTGTTGGATCTGCTCAAACTAAATCAAGAATCTCAGATACAGATTATCCTTATAGACAAGACAGCAATTTTTTCTACCTTTCCGGTTATGAAGAGCCAGAATCCTTAATACTTTTAAGACCTGGAAGAGAGAATGAAGAATTTATACTTTTTTGCAGGGATAGAGACCCTCTTCGTGAGCAGTGGGATGGTTTTAGAACCGGACAAGAGGGTGCAGTAGAACAATTTGAAGCTGATGTTGCTTATAGTATTAATTCAATTGATTCTTTAATGCCTGGACTCTTAGAGGGAATTAAAAATATTTATTTCTCTATGAGTTCTCCTTGCGGGGTAGACATTAAAATTCCTCAGTGGGTTGAAAATATTAGAAAGAATACAAGGGCAGGTGCCGAACCCCCTCACAATCTTCTCTCACTTGACCTTATATTGCATGAAATGAGGTTGATAAAAGAAGATCACGAGTTAGAGACCATGAGGAAGGCAGCATCAATTACAACTGAAGCCCATATAAGAGCAATGAAAGCGGTTAAGCCAGGAATGTTTGAATATCAATTAGAAGCAGAATACTTATATGCCTTTAATAAAAATGGAGCGAGGTCGCCTGCATACAATTCAATTGTCGGAGGAGGAAATAATTCTTGCATTCTTCATTATGTTGAAAACGATGCCAAATTAAATGATGGCGATTTGGTTCTCGTCGATGCTGGTTGTGAGTATGGATATTATGCTTCGGATGTTACAAGGACTTTTCCTGTAAATGGGAAATTTACTCCTGAACAGAGAGAAATTTATTCAATAGTTCTAGAGGCACACAGTCAATCCATGGAGCAAGCTAAACTAGGAAATAAATGGAATCTGATTCACGAAAAGTCAGTTGAAGTTATTGTTGAGGGTCTGATTTCTTTAGGTTTACTAAAGGGGTCGAAAGAAGAAATAATAGAGACCGGATCATATTCAAAATTCTATATGCATAGAATAGGTCACTGGTTAGGCATGGATACACACGATGTAGGAAGTTACAAAGTGGATGGAGATTGGAGAGCTTTGGAAAAAGGTATGGTAATGACTATTGAGCCAGGTATTTACATTTTAGACTCAATGGATGGAGTTGACGAAAAATGGAAAGGAATTGGAGTAAGAATTGAAGATAATATTGTTATAAACGATTCCGGTTTAGAGATATTAACTCCTGACATTCCAAGAACTTTAGAAGAAGTAGAACGAACCGTTCAGGGATAAGTGGACTACCAAGTATCAATTATAGGTGGAGGCGTCTGTGGAGCACTAGCAGCCTTATATCTTGGAAAGGCTGGCATAAGAACCTGCCTGATGGATAAAGGTAAACCTTCTTTAAAGCTCAAAGATGCACATGTGGGTAGAACTACATCTTTAAACTTATTTTCAATCGGTGCCCTAAAGGAACTTGATATTTGGTCTGATATAAAAAGTGATGCGCAAGAATTTAAGGAGATATATGTTTGGGATTCGGAGGGATCATCTTCAATATCATTCGACTCCTCGGAAATAGCCAGGAGCAATTTAGGTGTGATAGTGCACAACCAAGTTATGGTAGAAGCAATCTATTCAAAACTAGAAAAAATTCCTCAAGTAAACATATTGAACGAGACAACTTTGTCAAAAGTTGATGATCTATCCGAAGAAATCAGGATATATACAAAATCTGGTGAAGAGATTTCTTCAGAATTGCTTATAGGAGCGGATGGATCGCTGTCTAAGGTAAGAGACTTTTCTAATATTTCCATAAGGACTTGGAGCTATAATCAACTGGCTATTGTCTCGTCAGTAAAAACAGAAATCCCACTTGCGAAAACAGCTTTTCAAATATTCACTGATACTGGACCTATAGCCTTGCTTCCGCTAGCAAGAAATCCAAGCATATCTTCACTTATTTGGTCTACTGATGAAGAATATGGAAAGAAAATATTGGAGCTTGATAAAAGCGAATTGGAAAAGGAATTGAGACTCAAAACTGAAAATAAATTTGGTGAAATAGTTTTTGATCAAGATATTAACTCTTTCCCATTGCATCAACTGCATGCAAAGAAATTTTATAAGGGCAGGAGTGTTCTTATAGGAGATGCGGCGCACACAATTCATCCTTTGGCTGGCCAAGGCCTTAACCTAGGTATTGCTGATGTAGTCGAGCTAACTCAACAAATGGTAACTGCACACCGAAGCGGAAAAAATCTTTACGATGAGAATCTATTGAGTTCTTACAGTAAAAAACGGGAGCCTGAAAGTTATAAGATGATTGCTTTAATGGAGGCTTTTAAAAGAGGATTTGGATCTGATGATTTATTAATAAAAATGGGTAGGAACTTTGCTTTTAATTTTGCGGATAACATAGCTCCGCTTAAGAAAAGACTAATAAGAGAAGCAGCAGGTATTACTTAATTTTGGCTTCAGTGTAGATAACATGCTTTCTAACAACTGGATCAAATTTTTTTATCTCCATCTTGTCAGGCATAGCTGATTTGTTTTTATCTGTTGTATAAAAATGTCCGGTTCCTGCAGAGGAGACTAACCTTATTTTTTCTCTCATATTTTTTCTCCCTTAGATCTTAAGTCTGCTAATACCTTGTCAATACCATTTTTATCTATGGTTCTCATACCATTAGCTGAAACAGTCAAGGTGACGTATCTTTTTTCAGACTCAACCCAAAATTTGTGCTTATGTAGGTTTGGCTGGAAGGTTCTTTTATTTCTGTTTTTGGCATGGGATACGTTATTTCCTGCTTGAGGTTTTTTCCCTGTGACTTGGCAAACTTTAGACATTATTTTCTCAAAATTTTCTTCTAGAGCCGCGTTTTATACCAGAAGCATTGACAGCAAGCAAGAATAAGCCGCTATAATCTCGATTTCGTGGAAAGAAATTTGAAATCTTTAGTTAACAAAAATATTTTATTAGGCGTATCTGGCGGTATAGCTGCTTATAAATCTGCTGAAATTGTGAGGCACCTCAGAAAGGTTGGTGCCTCGGTTCATGTTGTTATGACCAAATCGGCAGAGGAATTCATCACACCGCTAACCTTGCAGGCACTCTCTGGCAATAGAGTTTCTACAGAATTACTCGACGTAGAGGCTGAAGCAGCCATGGGACACATAGAATTAGCAAAATGGGCTGATGGAATCCTCATTGCTCCCGCTACTGCTAATACTCTGGCCCGACTCGCTAATGGAAGAGGGGATGATCTCCTTTCCACAATAACTCTAGCTTTTGACGGACCTATATCTTTGGCACCAGCCATGAATCAGGCGATGTGGGGTGACGAAAGGACTCAAGATAATATTAAGAAACTTGAAACTCAAAATTTTCAAATCTGTGGACCTGGCTCTGGAGAGCAAGCTTGTGGTGACGTTGGAATGGGGAGAATGCTAGAACCTTTAGAGATATTAGATTTGTTTTCTTATTCCTTTAATGAAGGAAAAATGGCAGGAAAGAGCATTCTTATCACAGCAGGTCCGACTCAGGAGCCAATCGATCCGGTAAGATTTATTACTAATAGGAGTTCAGGCAAGATGGGCTATAGTCTTGCGCAGTCGGCTATTGATTATGGTGCTAAAGTAACTCTAATCAGTGGCCCAGTAAATTTGGAACCTCCATCAAATTGTAACTTTATATCAATCAAAACTGCTGATGAAATGTTCGAGGCAGTTATGCATCACGTTAACGATAAGGATGTTTACATAGGCACAGCTGCAGTTTCTGATTATAAGCCTGCAAAAATGCAGAATAATAAAATAAAAAAGGATGGTAGCAATTCTTCTATCACTTTAGAGCTTGAAGAAAATAAAGATATTTTAAAATCTGTAAGTGCTTTGAAACACAGGCCCTTCGTAGTTGGATTTGCAGCCGAAACAAATGATGTTATCGAAAACGCAGAAAAGAAACTTTCAAGTAAAGATCTTGATCTAATTGTTGCAAACGATGTTTCAAAGAAAGAAATAGGATTTGATTCTGAAGAAAATGAAGTGACTCTAGTAACAAGTGCAGATAATTATTTGATAGAGAGACAAAGCAAGAAAAAAGTTTCCAACAAGATAATTGAGTTCATATCAGAAAGAATTAATGACTAGACTGCACAAAAAAAGGTGCCAAAGCACCTTTTTTAAGTTTTCATAAACTTATTCTTTGTCAGAATTCTCTTCTGATTCTTCATCAGGTGCAACTTCTTCAACTGCAGACTCTTCAATTACAGTTTCTTCCTTGACCGAATCTTCCTCAGAGGAGATTTCTTCGATAACCGCTTCTTCTTCGTTGGCATCTGCAACAGGAGCAGCCTTGGCTTTATTTCCAAAACGTTTTCTAAACTTATCGACTCTTCCACCAGTATCTACAAGTTTTTGCTTTCCAGTGTAAAAAGGGTGAGAAGCTGAAGAAATATCAAGTACGCAGTAGGGGTAAGTTTTTCCATCTTCCCATTCCTTTGTTTCATCTGTCTGCAAGGTAGATCTAACAATAAAGTAGTAGTCCATGCTTTTGTCATGGAATAATACTTCACGGTATTCTGGGTGTATGTCTTTTCTCATTTAATATTCTTGTATTTAAAAATATGGAGAGGCACTATACCAGACAGACTTTACATGGCAAATGCATAATTTAAATTACAATGCTTATGGTTTTTTATGGATAAAGATCTAGTAGAAGTTTTAATTCCAATCCCTTTGATGGAAAAATTTTCTTATTTCCCTCCTAAAAATAGATCAAATCAATTAAAGAAAGGATCAAGAGTATTGGTACCATTCGGAAATAGAATAATGGTTGGTGTGGTCTGGGGATTTAATAAAAAATCGAATTCAGATAAAAGAAAATACAAATATATTAGGGAAGTTCTTGATAAGACTCCTTTATTGAATGCAACCTCAATGAGTCTTGCAGAATGGGCCTCCCGTTATTATCACTATCCTTTAGGCGAGATAATTTCCTATTTCTATCCACCTTCTTTAAGAAAAGGCAAAGAGGCTAAATTCAAAGAAAGTAAGTATATAGAATTAACAAATAAGGGATCACTTCTAAGAGAGGAAGATTTATCCCGTGCACCTGCTCAACTAAAACTTATTTCTCTTCTCAAAGAAAAAAAAGAACTTACGCTTAAGTCTGCTCAAGCTTTTGGAATAAGTTCAGCTGTTGTAAAAGGACTAATAGATAAAGAATATGTCGTAAGTTTCTCGAGAGAGCTTTCTCCATATAAAAAGCATGAAAACAAAGATTTAAAACCCTCCAAGAAACTTAATTTAGAGCAAAAAAAAGCAGTAGACGCTATCAATAAAGACCAGGATAAAAATGTCACTTTTCTTCTTGATGGAATTACAGGTAGCGGTAAGACAGAAGTTTACTTGCAAGCAATACAAGAACAGATAAGCAATGGCAAACAGGCGTTAATTCTCATCCCTGAGATAGGGCTTGCACCTCAAGCAGAAGAAAGGTTTAAAGATTACTTTGGAGATAGAGTTATGTCGTTTCACTCTGCTAAAAACGACCGAGAAAAAGTTGATGCTTGGTTAGGCGCTTCAAGAGGTTTAGTTGATATCATAATTGGAACTCGTTCGAGTGTATTTTTACCTATGAAGAATCTCGGAATAATTGTTATTGACGAAGAGCACGACCTGTCTTTCAAACAAACGGATAAATTCCGTTACTCTGCCCGTGATATGGCTCTATACAGAGCAAAACTTGAAAAAGTGCCTGTAGTGCTAGCATCTGCTACACCGTCTCTGGAAACCTTGAAAAATACCGAGGAGGGAAAATATCAGCTGCTCAAATTAAATAAAAGGGCAACTGGTGCAAGTTTACCAACTTTCCATGCAGTTGATTTAAGAGGTAAAGAGCTAAATGAGGGTCTCAGTAATGAACTTTTAGAAGCCACTAAGTCAGAATTATCTAATGGCAATCAAGTACTCATTTTCTTGAATAGAAGAGGGTATGCCCCTTCGTTGATTTGCAAAGTTTGTGGTTGGGTCTCCAATTGCGATAGATGTGATGCATTAATGACTGTTCATAAAAGTCCTTCAAAGCTTCAGTGTCATCATTGTGAAGCGCATAAAAATTATCCAATTAAATGTCCTAGTTGCGGAGAAAATGAGTTTCTTACTTATGGCTTTGGTACTGAAAGGCTGGAAGAATTCATGAAAAGTAATTTTCCGGACGTACCAACTATGAGAATTGATAGTGACTCCACAAGAAAAAGAGAATCACTCAGCGACTACTTAGATGAAATAAAAAAAGGTAAGCCAATGATTCTCTTAGGAACCCAGCTTTTGGCAAAAGGACATCATTTTCCAAATGTAACTTTAGTTGGAATAGTTGATGCAGATTCAGGTTTATTCAGTGCTGATTTTAGAGGTAGCGAAAGAGTAGCTCAGATGATGACACAGGTCTCAGGAAGGGCGGGAAGAGAGAAAAAACCTGGTAGGGTTATCTTACAATCCTACTGCACAGATCATCCTCAGATTGAGGAAATTATATCTGGAAGTTATGAGAAATTTGCCAAGAAGTTATTGGAAGAAAGAAAATCTGCCAAAATCCCTCCCTATTCTTTTCAAGCAAAGATTTTTGCTGAGTCGCCTAAAGGATTAGTCAGTAGAGATTTTATTTTATCTCTTTTGAATGGTCAGAATATCGATAGGGAATTAAGAGACGATCTCCGTCTAGTAGGACCACTTCCGTCAATTATGGAAAAAAAATCAGGAGTCTATCGATGGGAATTAAGTGTATTCTCAAAAAATAGATTCTCTCTTCATAAGTTCCTGGATGTAATGCAATCGAAGCTTTACGATGTTAAAACATCAAAAAAGGTTCGATGGGCTATAGATGTTGATCCTCTTTCCTCAATTTAGGCCCAAACCAGTCAATTCAGAACTTATCTTCCAGAGTTTCTCAGCTTGGTCAGAACTTTTCGCAGCATCGGAGACTTTCTCTATTTTACAATCAACAAAATATTCTCCAGATACGTCTTTTACTTCAGGCGAGCTACATAAATAAACCGAAGTTTCCGCACCTTTATCTGTCTTTCTTGCAAATGGTCTTGCTAGAGACATTAGGATATTCCAAATCCCTTTATTATTTGAGCCTATACCTGTGCTTACAAATCCTGGATGTAAGCAATTAACCGTCACACCATGGTCTGCAAGTTTATTCGCTAGAGATTTCGTAAAAAGTATATTTGCTAATTTAGATTGTCCATAAACCTGCATGGGCTTAAATACCTTTTCCGATTGAAGATCCCCAAAATTCATCTCTTTGACGAATTGATGTGCACCAGATGCAACATTTACGACTCTAGAGCCTTCAGTACTTTTGAGTTTATCTATAAGCATTAGCGTGAAGGTGAAGTAGGCAAGATGATTTACTGAGAACACTTCTTCAAGTCCATCTTCCGTGATATTTCTTTCTCTGTTCATAATGCCAGCATTGTTCAATAAGATATCAAGAGGCTTTTCCATAGACAGGAATTTTTCTGCAGCACTTTTTACCTCTGCTTGAGAAGATAGATTCGCCAAGATCATCGTAGACTCTTTCCCTGTTGCTTCTTTCAATTCAGCTTTTAATTGCTCACCCTTCTCTTCATTTCTTGCAACAAAAACAATTTCTGCTCCCATTTTATTGAGTTCTTTAGCAGCTTCCTCACCAATACCATTGGTGGCACCAGTAATTAAACACACTTTATTTTCTAGGTTCTCATTCATAGTTATTGCCTTTAATCTGTGTAAGTATTAGATTTAGATAATGAGTCTATATGAAAAATATGTTCTTCCCAAATTCCTAAATTGTGCTTGTGGCTCAAGACCTGTAGAGCGTCAAAGAAAGAAAGTTGTCCCTCTTGCAGAGGGTAAAGTTTTAGAAATAGGTATAGGCTCAGGACTTAATATCCCTTTTTATGATAAATCAAAAATCGTTGAGGTGTGGGGTTTAGATCCCTCCGATGCTTTGAGTGAGATGGCAAAAAAAGTTGCGCTTAATGAATCTTTAGATATAAATTTCATATCTTCAGGAGCTGAAGAGATACCACTTCCAGATAATCATTTTGATACCGTTTTAATCACTTACACCATGTGTACGATTCCAGAAGTCTTAAGAGCAAATGATGAAATTAGGAGAGTCTTAAAGAGTGAGGGAAAGATGATATTTTGTGAACACGGCGTTGCTCCCGATGAAAATGTAAGGAAATGGCAAAATAGAATAAATCCTTTTTGGGGAATGCTTGCTGGAGGCTGCAATATAAATAGAGACATTCCATCTTTGATTGAAGATTCTGGGTTTGACATCATAGAGCTAGAAGAAATGTATCTTCCGAAAACACCTAAAATTGCTGGATATAACTATTGGGGATATGCAGTAGCTAAATAATGAAGTCTAAGTGGATTCTATTAGGACTTTTCCTTTTCATTCTAATTACTCAGTTTAAAAACTTTCTAAGTTTCGTCAGCACTGAGATTGGGGTTTACTTCGGTTTCGGTGAGCTAGACAAAAACTTGAATGGAATTGTGGAGAAGCAGGAATGGCCTAAGGGCTCCTTTTCATTAGTTGATTTCGATAGGGATGGCCAGATAACGAAATATGAATTTAGAGAATTTATAAAGGAGTTTTCAAATGAATTTTCATGGGAGAACAATCCTAATGAAAAATATGATTTACCGGAGCAGTTAATCAAAGGCTCTTTTTTTAGTGATTCGATGAGCATAGATGTTGGATATTTCGTATATATTCCGAAGTCTTATACAGAACAACCAGACAGAAAATTCAGGACGGTTTATTACCTTCATGGCGGAAGACCTGGCAATGAGGCTAGAGAGGTTTTTATTTCGAATTTTGTTCATAAGTTTATAGACTCTTCTTCGAATCCTGCGCTGTATGTATTTGTTAATGGCGGTGAGCTGAGTCACTATAATTCCGAAGATTTAAATTCATATGGCGAAAATATATTTATAAAAGAGCTTATTCCGCATATAGATAAAACCTATAGGACAATTCCCGAAAGCTTTGCTAGAGGGCTTGAGGGATTTTCTCAAGGCGGAAGAGGTGCAACAAGATATATGTTCAAATATCCAGAATTATTCGGAACAGTATCTGCTGGAGGAGGTTCTTATACGATCGAAAAGCTTATTCAAGACAGTTCGGGATATGAAAATGACCCTAGAGATAATAGTGAGGACATTTTTTTTGTAGGTGAGGGCAATGATACTTGGACTCTAGCAAAGAAACACAAAGATTCGGGGAAAAAGACACCTAAATTATTGCTATGGTCGGGGGATAGGGATATGAATTTTGAAAGTATAAAGAATTATTCAAATTATCTAAAAGATCTTGGGATTGATTACAGTTCGCTCATCGCGGAGGGCGTAGATCACAATTCTTTCGCCTTTTATGAAGTTATGGGGGCAGAGTTGTTTAAATTTCATGAGGAGGGATATTTAAATGCTAAATAGATTATTGATTTTATCGACAGTTTTTTTGTCACTTTTTATTGTGAGCGAGGAGAGAAGTATTATTCACGAAGGTCTCGAGAGAAAATATATAGTCCACATTCCAGATAACTTTAATGAAGACTCACCTCTTATCTTCATAATGCATGGATATACGGGAACTGCGAATGGAATCATGGAATATTCTGGAATGAATAACATTGCTGATAGAGAAAATTTCATCGCTGTTTATCCACAAGGAACTATTGATATTAATGGCAACACTTTTTTCAATGTGGGGTATGAACTAGATCAGTATTCAAAAGTAGACGACGTTTCGTTTATAAGACATTTAGTTCTTTCCCTAAGCAAAGAACTTAATCTCAAAAGAACTAAAGCTTTCGCAACTGGCATGTCTAATGGAGGAGACATGAGCTATCTTTTAGCCTGTACATCCTCTGACCTATTCATGGCAGTGGCTCCGGTAGCAGGAGTTTTAATGAAAGAATTGAAAGATTCTTGTGATCAAGAAGCCGGAGTGCCTCTTTTCGAAATTCACGGAACTGCAGATAAAATCTCTCGCTTTGAGGGAGATTTAAAAAATGAGGATGGTTGGGGTGCTTACTATGACTTGCCCTCAACAATTGAGTTTTTTGCTAAAGTCAATGAGCTAGACAATAAAACAGTAGAAAAAATTACCAGCAAGGCAGCAGGAGCAGATTACGACATTTTTTTTGAAAGACATTGGTCCGAAGATAGAAAGGAAGAGATTTGGATGTATAGAATAGAAGAGGGTCGCCATGTCTGGCCTGGCTTAAAAATTAATTGGTGGAGTAATCCAATTCTCTGGTTTTACTTCGGGTCTGGAAACTCAGATATTAATGCTTCTGAAGAAGTTTGGAAATTTTTTCAGAAATATCTTTAATTGGTTAAGGAGACTAATACCTCTCTTGCCTTACTGCCTGAAAAAGGTTTCCGCCCATGCATGACTCTGAAATTATCTATTAGTAAAATATCGTTTTCTTCCCATGACCTGAGAAATGTTAACGAGTTTGCTAATTCAGCTATAAGCTCAATAGCAGATAAATCAATTTCATCCCCATTTCCATATCTCACTGGAGATACTTCATTTTCTGAACTTTTTTTCCAGCCCAGAGAAGCTGCAATGACTTGATTAAAAAATGACTTGCTTCCATCCTTGAGAGTTTTTATGGCTTCAAAAGTACAAGTTGTTACGGATAAGTTATTACCTTGCATCCATGTCCATTCATAACCTAGTTGTGCTAGTTTAATTTCAGCTTCATTTTTATTCTTTACGCCTAGAGTTTTTTGCCAACTCCTTCCTTGACCTGAAACAAGTTCATCTCCATCGGACATTATTGAGTTATATATGACGCCATATTTTTCGAAATTTTTTAAAAGGCTTTCATTTTCACGGTAAATCGCATCATAAAGATGATCTGATCTACATAGAGGAGTTTCTCCTCCCTTTTCTGAAGTCGATTTACAAAAAAAGAAAATACGATGAGGATAAATTGGAGTTTGTGCCATTTCATGATGAAGAAAAATCTCAATCTCCTTTGGTGCCTCATTAGCGGTGAAGACCTTATCTGTTTTATTTATCCTTACTGCATTTGATAAAGATTTTTCGTAAGTGAATGTTTCGAAATTGAAGGCTGTCACAAAATGATCAAAGTTCTCTGCATTTTTTACCGGAAAATCTGAGAACAATATAACTCCATGCTCTTCTAAAAAATTTTCAATACTAACTTTATTTTTGTTTATCCATGCTTGAGTAGAATCTACAGACTCTAGTCCTTTATCATTTTTTAACTCTTTTAAAAAAAAATTATCAATCATAGATTGGAAAGAAGGTATTAAAGGCATCTTCACAAAAAACACCTGGATCGTTATATCTTTTATTAATGTTCAATTGAGAAATCTCATCTAAAGTAGCTTTTTCTAATTTAATATTCATAACATCTAGGTTTTCTTTCATCCTACTCTCGTCAATACTCTTAACGACTAAGGAAGTACCTCTATTCAGAGCCCAACTTAGGATCAATTGAGCTGGTGTAATGTCTAGTTCCTTAGCAATTGACACAATAGTCTCATTTCTAATTAGAGATTCTTCTTCTTTTGCGCCTCCAAGTTCTTCGTAGGATATTGAGCCAAGAGGTGAAAACGCAGTCACCTCAAGATCATAATTTTGAGCCAACTTAATGAGTTTTTCTTGTGTGAGGTATGGATGAGACTCTATTTGCAAAACCTCTGGTTTGATTTTGCAATAATTCATCAGATCATGAAGCAACCCTGAAGAATAGTTGCATACCCCTATGTGTTTGACCAGGCCACTTTCTTTCAATAATTCCATTGCTCGCCAGGTATCTGAAAGGGGAATTTTTGATGGGATCATTTTAGGGTCAGGACTATTTGGATCATTGAACCATTCAGGAGGGTATCTTTCTTCAAACGGGACGAACTTTAATGAAATTGGAAAATGGATCATATATAGATCAAGATAGTCCAGTTGCAGGTCTTGAAGTGTCTTTTCTAGTGCCTGACTAACATGATCAGGATGATGGTAAGTATTCCAGAGTTTAGACGTTATCCAAAGATCCTCTCTTTTGCACAAACCATCCTCTAAAGCCATTTTAATTCCCTTGCCAACTTCTCCTTCATTTCCGTAGTCAGATGCTGAATCTAGATGCCTATATCCTGCATTTATTGCCTTATAAACAGAATTAGAACAAATATCCTTTGGTATCTTCCAAAGCCCAAACCCAATCCTTGGCATGTCTGTTATCAATTTGTATCTCATAGCTTTACTTTAAAAATTCTTCAAGAAAGACGGGCTGCCCTGACCTAATTGATTCTTGTGCCGCAAGACCCACTAACATTGAATCAAGACCAGCCTTACTATCGACCAATGGCTCGGTTCCAGTCTTGATACAATTTATCAATTCCAAGTGCTCTATAAAGCTAGAGCCGTGGTGAAAGCCTATTTCTTTAATTCTATTATCTTGCTCAATTTCCAAGCTTTTAAAAGAGTTTTCTTTTCTGTTTGTCAGTAAAAGCTCGTTTCCCGGTATTTTCGTTTCTAATTTACCTTTATCCCCTGTTAAAACGATTTCCTGCTCATATTTACCTCCCTCAGCAAACATGCATAAATCTAACATAGCTCTTTGACCTGCTTCATAGTCAATTAAAACGAATGAGTTATCAATAATATCAGGCACCTCACCATCGTATTTTTCATCTAAGTGATTAGCGTCCTGATTACCAGAGGCATAAACCTTATGAGGGTTTGATGGAATTAGTAGGTTCATAAGGTCAAAAAAATGACAACATTTTTCAACCAAAGTACCTCCTGTATTTTTATTAAATCTATTCCAGTCATCAACTTTTTTGAGAAACGGGAATCTATGCTCTCTTATAGAAAGCATTTTGACTTTACCTACTTTATCAATCTTATTTATTAAGGACTGTACAGGTGGCATGAATCTGTATTCAAGACCTATCCAAACTAATCCACTATGCTTTTTACTCCCTTCCAATACTTCTAGTCCATCAGACAAATTTGTACACATAGGTTTTTCAAGTAAAACGTGTTTTTCTGTTTCAAAGACATCTCTCATTATGTCTATATGAGTGAAATTTGGGGTTGCGACTACAACAACATCTATATCATCGCGTGCTAAAAGTTTTTTATGATCACTATATTGCTCTGGCATGAATTTATCTCCACAAGCATATATAGCCCACTCTCTTGAAGTCTCGTTTGGATCAGAAATCGCAGTTATATTTACATCGGGTATCTTTTTTAAATTTCGGATATGTTCGCAACCCATCATTCCCGTGCCAATTATTCCGTAATTTAATTTCATTAAGATAAAATTTTTCTAAACTTTTTACTCTTTGGTATCTATACTGAGTGTGCCTCAACCTTAACAGTAAATATTATAGATCTCCTAAAAAAATTTTGAGCAAATTAGAAAAATTTGAAGTTGATTGTTTGGTCGTAGGAGGCGGTGTTTCCGGTATAGCTATTGCAAGAGAGCTAAGTTCAAGGTTTAAGAGTATATTTTTAATTGAAAGAAATAATCAAATTGCTCAGGAAACATCCAGTCGTAATTCTGAAGTTATTCATGCTGGAATGTATTACGAGCAAGGGTCATTAAAATCAAAACTATGCTTGATGGGGAAAGAACTTCTTTATGATTACTTGGAAGAAAGAAACATAGACTTTAATCGTTGTGGAAAATACATATTATCCTCGACTGATCGCGAGACTGAAACTTTAAATAAAATTTACCAAAATGGAGTTAATTGTGGTCTAGAAGATTTAATTTATGATAATACTGCAAGTTCAAAATATCCTTTCTTGGAATTTAAAGAGGCGATCTTCTCTCCTTCAACTGGAATCTTCGATAGTCACTCCTTCATACATTCTATGAGTAGAGATTTTCAGGGTGCAGGTGGAAATATAATCCTTGGAAATGAGATATTAAATATTGATGAATCAAGTGAAGGCTTTGAGGTACTAGTTGAGGATAAAAATACAAAAAATCAATTTCTAGTTACAACCAGGATTCTCATAAACTCTGCAGGTTTAAATGCTGTATATATTGCTAATCTGATCTGTGAAGGCAATATGCACAAAGAAGAGTTTGTTAAAGGGGAGTATTACACTTATAAAGGAAAAGAGAAATTAGAAAATCTTATTTATCCAACCCCAACTCAAAATAGTCTAGGTCTTCATGCAACAATAGATTTGGGTAAAGGGATTCGATTTGGGCCGTCTGCGTATGTTGTTGATGAGATTGACTATAACTTCTCCTCGGATAAAAAATCCCTTTTCCTAAAGGCCGTACAATCTTATTGGCCTAGTATAAAGGAGCACGACCTATCTCCTGGCTATACAGGAATTAGACCAAAACTTAAGGGCGAAAGTGATTTTGTTGTGGATTCGGGAGTAGTGAGCGATAACCAGTATGTAAATGTTTTGGGTTATGCCTCCCCCGGTTTGACCTCTTCTTTGGCCCTTGCCATTGAAGTCTCAGAAAGAATAGAAGACGCAAAATAATTTGATGACTAAGTAAAGTCCCTTTTGAGCCTTTTCAACTAAATTAATCTACTCTTAATCCTGACCCAGTCTTTATTCTAGACCAAAGCAATTCTTTTGTTTCAGCAGATATGAACTTATATTCAGCTGAGTCTCCTTTGACGGTCATCTTGAGGAATCCAGGCACCTCTACATTGAATTTGTTTGATTCAGTTTTCTTAGGCGATCCTCCTGGAAGAGCCCCAGTGGCACTTATAAGCTGTCTAGTCTTTTTATGATCACCCTCATCAGCTAATACATGATTATGACCAGTAATATAAATATCAAATATACCAAATACATAATTCTCAAGGAAAATTGCCAGTTGTGGATTAGCCCTGTCCCTATCTCCTGAACTAAAGAGCGGATGATGGGCAACTGCAATGGAAAACTTACATTTATTTTTAAGCCTCTTCAGCTCATCTTTTATCCATCTGATCTGTTTTCCTCGTTTATGCAGATAATACAACTTATCAAAAATAGTGGTGTCCAGAGCAAAGAAACATAATTCCCCGAATCTTTTAGTATAGAAATTACTGGGATGAAAAATAGAAGTATAATTTTTTGCAACATCAAGATACACAGATGGGTCGCCTTTATAGTCATGATTGCCCATTATTAAATAAAGAGGAATTTTTTTATCTAAAAAAGGTTTAAAGGGCTTAAGAAAGCTTTCTTGCAGTTCCGGATCCTCTATAGATTCTACTCCAAGCTGAGTAATATCTCCTAAATGCCAAACCACAGAGCAATCTGACTGAGCTAATGCATTGACTACCAATGTCTGAGTTGGGTTTACTTCTCCGGCATCTCCTACAAAGCAGAAAATATCTTCGCTGGAAGCATAATTGTTGAGGCTAAAAGATCCGAGCCAAGCTATCAAGAGAATCTTTAGGGTATACTTCATGAGATAACAATTTTTCTGTCATTGCTTACACTTGGCGACGTATAAGCGATAGATACGTGGAAATCTGGTTTTGGAATCAGATTTTCAGCTATTTTCGGCCACTCAAATATGCATACGGCCTTTCTTTCTTGAAGGTATTCATCGAGCCCTATCTCCTCAAGTTCTATTTCTTCATTTATTCTGTACAAATCAAAATGGAATATCTTGAATCCATCAATCTCGTGAATTTCAACTAAGTTAAAAGTAGGACTTTTAACTAATTCTCCATACCCAAGTCCTTTGAGTATGCCTTTTGTAAAAGTTGTTTTGCCTGCTCCAAGGTCTCCTTCTAAAAAAACTACTACGGATTTTTTTGTAATCAATTTAGAAATAGACTCAGAAAGTTCAACTCCTGCAGATATGGTATCTGATTCATCGGAACAGATTAAAGAATTAGTCATATTTGACCAGTTCTCTCATTGCATAAATTACATCTGTAGGTGTTAATCCTATTTCTCCCACTTCCATGGCAGCTAAATCAGCGGCTTTAGAATGAAGATCAACACCAATTTCAGAAGCTTCATTAAGTTTAAATCCCTGAGCTATAAGACCAGCAATTATCCCAGTTAAGGTATCTCCCATTCCACCTTTTGCCATTCCAGGATTTCCAGCAGAACAGATTCCATAGTTCATATTGCCATTTTTCTTGTAACCAATGATGCTTCCTGCCCCTTTCAGTACAACAGTCGCATTAAATTTTTCCTGTAATCTCAAAGTGGATTTGAATCTATCAACTTCAATATCAGCCACATCTGTTTTTAGGAGTCTTGCCGCCTCTCCGGGATGAGGTGTTATGACCAAATTTTTAGGAAGCTTTGATGAAAGTTTGAGCTTGGTTAACAAATTCAATGCATCGGCATCCATTATCACAGGAACATCCCTCTCTTCAGCTTCCCAGTAAACCCTTTGTAAAAGCTGTTCTGACCATGCGCTTTGTCCTAGACCTGGACCTATGGCAATAACATTACAATTTTTTAGCAATTCCTCTGAATCCTGTCCGGAATTCACACCATTTACCATTACTTCCGGACAGGAAGTCAAACTAGCAGTGACATGTTCAGGCCTTGTGATCAGACTTGTTAAACCTGAACCTACATTCATAGCTGCTTTTGATGCCAAAATACCAGCTCCACCATATCCATGATCTCCTCCGACCACGCAAACATGCCCAAAATTTCCTTTATGTGCATTATCTTGTCTAGAAAATAATGTAGGTAAGTATTTTTCAAAAGAAATCTCAAAACAATCAGATTTAACTTTATTGAAAATTCCTTTTGATACATCTAGATCTGAGCAAAATATATCTCCAGAGTTTCTCCTTCCTGTGGAAGTATACAAGCCTCTTTTTCTAGCAATGAAAGTCGCAGTCACATCCGCTTCAACTGACAAACCTTTGCTAGATCCAGAGTTTGAACAGATTCCTGACGGAATATCTAGGGACAAAACAGGATATTTAATACTCAGTTTATTGATCTCAGATATTGCACTTTCAATTTTTTTCCTAGGCTCGCCTTTAAGCCCGATACCGATCAAAGAATCTACTATCACGGTATTTTTAGAGAGTTGTGAGTTTTTAAATGCTCGAAAACTTATAAATTTAACTTTCGAGTCTTTTGCATCTTCAAAAGCCTTTCTTTGAACTCCTTGTAAGTCCTTTTCTGGATTACACATTACAACAGTGGACTTCAATCCAAATTCTTTTGCATATGCAGCAACTAGGAAACCATCTCCTGAGTTCTTCCCTTTGGAGCAGAACACTATAACTTCCTCCACATAATTGAATTCCCTAATTAATACATCCAAAGAAAATTCTGCTGCTTTTTGCATCAGCGAGAAACCAGAACTTCCTTTTTCTTTGATAGCTAAGTTATCAATTTTTTTTGTCTGTTCTGCTGTGTAAAGCTTCATGTGTTTAGAATTTATTTACTCGGTAGTAGAATTATAGCCTTTGGGAATCCTCACAAGTAAGTAATAAGTGAATAATTTAAATCTTTATAAAAATATTATTGCAAAGGAATCTAACCTGAACTTATTGGCCGAAAACATCAAGCATTGGTCTAAAGAGTTTGGCTTCAGCTCTGTCGGTATAACTGACATCGATCTGTCTGACGATAAAAGGTATTTAGATAGATGGTTAGAAAAGGGATATCACGGCGAGATGGAGTACATGGAAAGAAATACAACCTTGAGGGAAAAACCATCGGAGCTAGTCAAAGGAACCAAGCGGATAATCTCTGTTACGATGAACTATCTCCCCGAATCTTATAACGGCAAGGAACTTCTCCAAAAAAAAGACCAAGCTTTTGTATCTGGCTATGCTAGAGGTAGAGACTACCATAAGCTAATGAGATCAAGATTGAAGAAACTTGCAAAGAAAATTAAAGAGTATTCTCCTCACGAAAACAGAGTTTTCGTCGATAGCGCACCAATTCTTGAAAAGGCGATTGCCAGAAAGGCTGGCCTAGGCTGGATAGGCAAAAATACTCTTCTTATTAATAAAAATTCCGGTTCTTATTTTTTTCTAGGAGAAATATACACTGACCTCGAACTGCCTATTGATGAACCTCACACATCTTCTCATTGCGGAACTTGTAGCTCTTGTATGGATATTTGCCCTACTAAGGCATTCGAAGGTCCATACAAGTTAGATGCTAGAAAATGCATATCTTATTTAACTATTGAGCATAAAGGATCAATAGATGAAGATTTGAGACCTCTAATGGGAAATAGGATATTCGGTTGTGACGATTGTCAGATTTATTGTCCTTGGAATAAGTTCACTAATTTTACTGAAGAAGAAGATTTCAAACCAAGACATAATCTAGATGATGTCGATTTATGCCAACTTTTTATGTGGTCTGAAGCAGATTTTTACATCAAAACCGAAGGCTCTCCAATAAGGAGGGCTGGCTATGAGGGTTGGTTAAGAAATCTAGCTATTGCTTTAGGGAATGCAAATTATTCAGAGAAAATAGTTTTTACACTAAAACTTAGAGAAGACTTTCCTTCTGAGATAGTTAGAGAACATGTAATATGGGCTTTAGAAGAACAAAGGAAAAAATATGAGCGATATTGAAATCAAACTGGAACCTCAGGATGAATACAATCATGCACCAGATGAGGCAACAAATTATAACGAGAGCATGTACTTTAATGTCTTTGATCATAATAAGAAGATGGGAGGCTGGTTTAGGCTAGGTAATAGGGTCAACGAGGGTTATGCAGAGATGACCTGCTGTATTTACCTTCCCGATGGAAGAATAGGATTTATGTTTGGGAGACCAGAGATAAGTACTAATGAAGTTTTTGATGCTGGTGGTATGAAGTTCGAAGTATTAGATCCTTTTAAGTCACTTAGAGTTCAATATAAAGGAAAAATACTATTACTAGATAACCCCATAGATATGCTTAATCCAAGTAAGGCCTTCAAAGAAAATCCAAGGGTCGAGTGCGAGGCAGACATAGCAATAAGCGGAATATCACCTATGTTCGGAGGCCAAGCCGTGAGAAAAGACGGAAAGCCTCTTGAAAGAGATTCCGAAAAGAGTTTTTCAAAGGCACATTATGAGCAACATACTGCTGGAAAAGGCACTATAAAAATAAGTGACGATGAATGGCATATTGATGGCCTGGGGCTTAGAGATAAGAGCTGGGGTCCGAGATATTGGCAAGCTATAGAGTGGTATCGTTGGCTTACGATTAATATTAATGACGAAATAGGTTTTATGTTTAGCATAGTTCACCAAAGTGAGGATTCAGAGAGAAGAGGGGGGATTGTCCTAAAGGATGGCAAATACGAAATAATTAATGATTGTAAGATTGATACTGTTTACGATGAAAATCACTTTCAGAAAACCTTCAATGCTTGGGCAAAAACTGATGAGGGAGAGTATGAAGTTCAAGGCAAGGTTTTATCTTTAATACCCCTTCGCAACAGAAGAAATACTCCAGAAGGAGAAAGTCTTGTTACAAGAATTACTGAAGGAATGACTGAGTATACCTACAATGGCATCGTGGGCTATGGAATGTCAGAGTATCTCGATCAAGTAATAGATGGAAAACCTATTGGCCCATGAAGATAAGTGTTGTTGATCAATCTCCAATATTCTCCAATTCCAATGCAGACAATGCTATTGAAGATACCAGAGAGTTAGCCAAGTATTGCGACACTCTAGGATTAAATCGTTTTTGGCTAGCTGAACATCATGGCTCTAACTCTTTTGCAGGATGTTCTCCTGAAATATTAATTCCTAGCCTAGCCGCCCAAACTGAAAAGATTAGAGTTGGTTCTGGAGGTGTAATGCTTATGCATTATAGTCCCTATAAAGTTGCCGAAAATTTCAGATTACTAGAATCCCTTTTTCCTAACAGGATTGATTTAGGTTTAGGCAGAGCACCTGGAAGTGATGCATTTCAAGCCGGAGCATTAGCTTATGGTTCAAAAACTACTGGTCCTGAATTTTTTCCTACTAAAATGAACGACCTACAATCCTTTTTACAAGGCACAATGTCTACAACTAAATCTTTTGAATCTGTGAACGTTACTCCCGGGCTTGGAGATATGCCGGAGGTTTGGTTACTTGTCTCCTCGAGACAAGGAGCTGAGTACGCTGCCCATTTTGGTTTACCCATGTCTTTGGCCTATTTTATTGATCCTTCTTGTATAGATTTAGCGGATGTCTACCGTGACAATTTTCAACCATCTGCATTTGGTGATAAACCAAGGATAAGCGTAGGTGTTTTCTCTATTTGTGCTGATACAGATAAAGAGGCAGAAGAGCTTTCTCTAAGTGCGGCTGCGTGGAGACAGAATTCTCAGAAAGGTATATTCGGAGCTTTCCCTACTCTCGATGAGGCTAAAAAATCTGTCAATGGAAATTTACTAGAAACTAACGACAATAGAACCTTCGTAGGATCTCCTCAAACGGTCAGGCAGAAGCTAGAACCAGTCTTAGAAAAAGTTGATCCTGAGGAACTGAAAATAATTACAATTTGTGAACCTTTCTCTGCAAGAGTAAGGTCTTATGACCTAATAAAACAATCTTTCGCTCTGAATTAGTCAAAACTGAATAAATGGAATTAATCAAATCTCGACTTCTTAGTGAAGGGAGTCCATGGCACATTGGGAGTTTGAGTGCTGTTTATCTTTCTCAAGGACTGTCAGGTGGAACACTTTTTGCCTTAACAACCTATCTTGTTTCAATAGGCGCATCAGTGGGAGATATATCTTTGTTGTTGTCTATAACAATGATTCCTTGGACTCTTAAGGTCTTTCTAGGCCCAATAATTGATTCTTTTACCTTGAATAGATTTGGTAGAAGGCGATTTTGGATACTGATAAGCCAAGTAGCTATGATGTTAGCTGTTTTACCTTTGGTTTTTATTGAAGTTGTAGAAGTAAATTTCATTCTAATCAGCCTTTTAACTATTCATAACTCTTTTGTGGCAATTTCAGATATATCAGTAGATGCTCTTGCAGCTGATAGCCTTAGAGAAGACCAAATGGCTAATGCCAATGGCTTTATGTGGGGAAGCAAGACTTTGGGTCGAGGCTTTGGAATGGCCATAGCTACGTCAATATTTTATGGTTATGGCGTAAATGCTGGTTTTATGTCACTGATTTTCTTAATGTCTCTAGCATTTCTTTTTCCTTTATTTTCAAAAGAACTATCACATAAAGCTGGCATGGAAGCAGAATCATACAAAAACAGACTTACTTTGAAGGAATTATTATCTGGGGTTAGTCAAAGCATGTTTAATTTGAGTGCCCTAGCAGCAATGACGTTTATGCTTTTTTCTAATATTGGATATGGAATTTTCGATGTTATTTATAATGAATTTTACATAGAAGAATTAGGGTGGTCTGGAGAGGACATCGGTTATTTAAGACCATTCGGTATGTGGCTTGGGGGCTTGATAGGCCTATCTGCAGGTATTCTCACAATGTACTTTAAACGCAGAAATTTATTACTGCTCTTCATCGTAGGCCAAGCACTTGTTTTTCTTTCGGCAAGTACATTCACTTCCGATACTTCAGATTTTGTAGCTTCTATGGCTATTATCGGAGTAGATGCAGTAGATGCAGGCTGGTCTGTTCTGATATTTTCCATTCTCATGGCTTTATGTACTTCAAATACTAGCGCTACAAACTTTGGTATCTTTATGGGCTTTGGAAATATATCTATGCTTATAGGAAATAATATAGCACCTATGGTTTTAGGCTCAGGAAACTATAGTTTTGCGTTCATTTTTGCTGCTGCAAGTTTAATTCCCTGTATTTTATGTGCGCATTATTTAACCAAAGAGAGTTAAAAAGTCCTTCTGTCGAATTTCACCAATAAATTTGGAAGAAGCAAAAAATTAATTAATAAGCCCGACGTAAAACAAATTACAGAGAACTTTGCAAAATCTTGGATTGGAATAAAAGTCACAAGATTTAATACGCTGAAGCCTAGCACAAGAACAACTGCCATGATAATGAGTGCAAAGCCAACTGTTTCAAAAGAATAGTTAATTGAATCTTCAACTGACCTTTCCATCTCCTTTCTTGCAAGTTCGTATTTACTGAGAAAGTGAACGGTAAAATCTACTATCACACCTAATGTACTACCCATTCCTACTGCAACCATGAATCCAACATCTCCAACAAATAAACCCCATAAACCAAAGCCCATACCTATAGGAAGAATGTTTGGGAAAATTGACAATACAGGTAACAAGTAAGATCTAAAAAATAGTCCAATGATTAGTGTGATTAACAAAATGCCTATAAATAAACCATATAAAAGAGAATTCACAATAGCTTCTACCATGTAAGTGAAAATAACCCTAAAAGAACTCGGTTCAGAAATTGTATTCTCTAATTTATTCTCTTTAAGATATCTTAATACCTCGTCATTAAATTCCTTGAATTCATTAGAACTCATGTCCTTCAGCGTTGCTGATATTTTTGTTGATTTTCTGTCTTGGCTTATTGAGCTATTTAAATCCAAACCCATGGGAAGAGACATCTCATAAAAAAATAAATATTGTGCTGATAAATCAGAATTATCAGGTATCTTTTTCCATTCTGGATCGTCTCCATGCATACTTTTATTTAAGCTTTTCATATTATTTGCAAGGGAAGTCACATGATTAACCTGTTCTCTTTCAGCTAGCCAGACAGAGAAATTATCTAAAATCTCTAAGAATTCAGGATCTGAAACTTGCCCTTCATCGTTAGTAGCTAAAAAATTAATGGGAAAAGTCACGCTTAGCTTCTCATCTAACCATAAGGTGTCTGAAGAAAAAGTAGTGAAGCCTTCATCGTACATTTGAGTAGGATTTTCATCTAATTCATTCAGAGGAATGCAGAGAAAAATTAAAAATGCAACAGAAGTTACTGAAAAAAGAAGTTTATTGCTGTTTCTGAGGATGAAAGAACCGATTGAGGCGGAGAATCTTGTTTGTTCTAAAACCTTTGAAGAAGTCTTTACTTCGAAGAAAGACACAATAGGTGCAATAAAGAAAATAGTAAATATAAAAGCAAACCCGATTCCAATAGCAACCGCATTGCCTAAATCTCTTAAGGGAGGGACTTCAATAAAATTTAAACAGAGAAAACCAATGCAAGTTGAGATAGTCGTAAGAAATAATGGCTGAATATTCATTTCAAGGCTCTTTTCCATGGAATCTCTTGAAGAGATGCCTTTAACTCTATTTTGAAAATATATGGAAAACAAATGAATACAATCTGCAAGAGCCAAAGTTATTATGAGAATGGGAATTGTTGTAACCATTTGATTCAGAGGGTTGCCTAGTAACCCAACTGAGCCAAATGTAGCAAAAAGACTCATAAGAATGACCACGAAAGTAGCCAAAACTGCAATGTAGCTTCTGATCATGAGAAATACTATAAAAAAGATAAGCATCATCATGAGGGGCATCACTATAGGCATTTCTGCTTTTACGATCCTTGGGCTAATGTAGTCCATGTAGGGATTGCCTAAAAGTCTAATATCCAAATTCTTATTATTTTCTTTTATTGGCTTTACGAATTCTAATATGTAATCAATTATCTCAGTGTTCTGAGCCTCTTTATTGGGCCCCGGAGGATCAATTATGATGCTTACCACGGAGGTCTTTTTATCCTCAGAAATGAGTGATTTATATATGATTTCTTCACCTGACACTATATTCTCCCTCTTTGCTAAGAAGTCAGAGCTCTTCTCTTCAGCATCTTCTATGAAGGGCTCTACTATCAGATCATCTTTGATCGACTGCACATAAGAATAATTAGTAAGACTATCTATTCTGACTGAGTAGGGTATGGTCCAGGACTTTTGAGTTAGTTCTTCTATAACTTTTAAACTCTCCTTATTAAACAAAGTTTCTTCTTTAGAATGCACAGCGATTATCAAGTTATCAGTGGGGATAAACATATCGTCAATTTCGTTATATCTAAGAACGGCAGGATGACCTTCCGGGAAATAGGTTTCTAAATCAGGATTAAATGTTAATTTTGTTAATCCAGTTGAAAGTAAGAAAACTATAAGAGCAGTCAACCCTATAGAGAGATATCTATATTTGATTAATAATTTCGAAAAGTCCTTTGTATCAATAATTTTCATAACCTTATAAATAGTAAATAAACTCTGCCCTTAAAAAGTCATCTTCCTTAAAAGCTTGAAATAATTTTTTTTGACCATTATCTTCTTCAGTATCATCAAAATAAATTCCTTCTAGCGACAGCAAGCAACATTCTCCAATTCTCCTTGAAGCCTCAAGAAGGAAGCCCAACTCCTTTGACTTATCATTGAGAATGAATCCTGAGAGTATCTGAGAGTCATAGATATCATTAAAACTAAACCTAGTCCCAAGAACAAAAGGCGAACTTTCCAGTCTATCATCGTGATTGAATTCGACTACCCAACCTAAATCAATCCTTGATTGAAGAACACCAACTTGCGTGTACTCCAATCCATAAGTTGCTGCTGTAAATCTTTCACCTTGTCCGGATCGAGAAATTACTTCTCCTTTGATTGCAAGGCTATCTAATAGATATTGAATCTCAAGCCCAGTCTGGTCTATGACTTCATATACAGGTACAAGCTCATTGATCTTATTAGCCGAGGGCAAAAATCTCGGTTCTCTTGAAGTGCCTGAAAAATGAGAAATTGCTATGTCAAAATCGTCATAGTAATTAGACCACCTGACAGCAAAGTCGGCTCTTTTATTTTTTGAAGATGATGAATAAAGTGAGCCCTTCTCGTTGATAGGTAAAGGCAACCTCAATCTTCCTTTCTTTCCAGAAAAATTCCTTTCTCGAAAACCTAGTAGAGTATAAATATCAAGAAGACCCCATTGTCTTTCTAATGAGATCTTGATCATAGGCTGACCAAGCTTTTCTTCTCCATCAAATCCTTCAGTAAAATCAGTTTGATTTATTATATCCACCCTGTGAGAAGTCTCAGTAACACCCCAGAATTCCTTACTTACTCCGTATTTGATTTCCTTATCTTCAAGAATATTTATCAAATAAAGCTCCTGAATATCATTTAAATTTCTTCCTGAATCTTCACTATCTTTTCTAAGTTTGACCTTGAAATGAAATATTCTATTGGAGTTATCTTGAAAAATTTCTGGGGAAAATGAAAAAGAAGTGTGGTTCTTTTTTTGCTCCTGCAGCCCTGCATTAAAAAAATACCTATTATCAAATGAAAGCTCGCCAATTATCTCACCTAGAATAAGCTGTGAAAATAAAATGGAAATCATTAAAAGGCTCTTAGGCATAAACTATCTTGATCTTTTCAAACTGTTTTGCGAAAAATCTCTATCAGTAAAACCACTTTTAAGTTTTACATCATCAAATATTAAAATGGATTTTTTACCATTCTGATGATTTATCATCTCAATTTCATGAGGCTGCCAAAAGAATCCTTCGTATTTTCTATAATCTTTGAATAACTGTGTCTTCAGGTGAAAAGATTTACGATCGAAATGATGTATCTTTTGAACGAGATAATTTTCTTTATCTATCCAAACTAACTGTTTTGTATATCCTGAATAGGGGTCTAAGGGCTTCCTCTCAATTACGTAACAGGGATTGTTAAGATAGATTTCCTCTTCTAAATACACGTATTCGTATTTCTCAACTTCTTGGAAAGAAAAGTCCTCAAATGAAAATTCACTCCCCAAAAACGGTCCAGATTTATTTTTTGAAGCAATCCTTTTAACTCTTTTTAGGGCCGGCAAATATAACCACTGATCATCCGCTTCAACTTTGTGAGCATAGGATAATATAGCAACACCTTTAACATCTCTCGGGCTTTCAAAAATCGCAATAGACTTATCGCCGTCAGTGGGAACTTCTAGTCTTTTAAATCTAAGTTTTCTTGTAACGACATCACCCCTTTTATTAATCAATTTCATTGTCATCGTAGAGGAGCTATCAATGAAGCCATCATTATTCTTATCACTGAGGATGGCAATTTCTAGACCTTTGTTAGCAGACAGATCACCCGTGATGCAGGCTAAAGTCATACTCATCGCAAGAACTATAAATTGTTTGTTCATTAAATTACTTAAAACTTTCATATACTAAATTCTCCATAAAGATTATTAATTACTTTTTTTGATCCTACGCTCAAATAAGGCTCAGAAGCCTTAATGAGTAGTCTCATTCCTCTTCGCACTAAAAATTCTTCATCTTTATCTGGGTATTTCTTGGATGAAAGGGCAAACCAGTTATCTGCTAGAAGAAAAATAATTTCACTTAATTCCTCAATCTCATTATCTTTAAAATCGAAGACACCAACCTCTCTTCCTATCAAAGCTTCTTCTTTTATCTTATTAAACCTCAATACTGTAAGATCATTTAACTTACTAGCTAGAGATCTGTCATTGGAAAAGTTGTTCACAAGATTATCCCTAAATAAATATCTAAAATCCCAGTTGAAATAGTATTGAGAAAAAAGCTTCTTTATTAGGATTTCAAGATCGATCCTATCTACTCTTTCGAGTTTAAGACTTATATTTTCTTTAAAGAGTTCGATATGCGACTCAACTAAATTCTTTTTTGATTTGAAGTGATACCAAAGATTTCCTTCACGCACATTGGAAGATGATGCTAGAAGAGAGGTGGTGACGCTGACATATCCCTTCTTATTGAATAACTCGAGACTCTTTTTTAGTAATTTATCTCTAGTAGAGTCAGAAAATAAACTTAAGGTTCTTTCGGATAGATCTATCATTTAGGGTATTCACCCTAAATTATTAGGGTATTCACCCTAAAAGTCAAATGTAAATTTTGATGATTTAAGTTTCTTACTTTAAATAATTTTTTTGAATACTGGAGAAATCTAGATCAGCCAATCCTTGATCATTTAACTGCTCGTATAGTTTTTTTGCTAATTTGCCCATTGGCGTATCAGATTTGGACTGATCAGATAATTCTTCGGCAAGTCTAAGATCTTTGAGCATCAGCGCATTTAAGAAACCACCAATATAATTATTACTGGCGGGAACACCTTCCATGACTCCAGGGAAGGGATTGTACTTTTCAAGTGACCAGTTACCGCCAGAGCTATTCCTCATAATTTCTGACAGTGTCTCAGGATCTAGTCCGTTATTTACACCCATGGCTATAACTTCTGCTGTTCCGCTCATATGAATTGCCAAAAGCATGTTATTACATAACTTAGCTATTTGACCTGAACCAGGACCTCCGGCATAGAAAGTTTTATCTCCCATAATATCGAATAAAAAAGAAGCTTTTTCTAGGTCAGATTTTTTACCTCCTACAATAAATGTAAGTGTCCCCAATTCTGCTCCTTTAACTCCTCCGGACACAGGTGCATCCAAAACAGAAATTTCATTCAAAACCCCCTTTTCAGCGACTGTCTTAGCTAAACTAGGACTTATTGTTGAAGATTCTATAACTAGAACTTTTCTATCAAGCTTTTCAAGTATGTCTCCATCTATGAATACATCCTTCACAGCATCATCACTAGGAAGCATAGTAATTAATGCATCAACGTTCTCCAGAACGCCATCAGGATTGTCCTTTACATTCATCCCAAGCTTTTTAGCTACTTGCAAACTTTCTTTAGATATGTCGAAAGCATCTATTTCAATACCTGCTTTTAGGAGATTAGCTGCCATAGGAAGACCCATATTTCCTAGGCCTATAAAACCAACTTTTTTCATTTTTAAAGATCCTCCAAAGGATTCTGTTGCCAAGCTGGATCAGTATGTTTCTTTATCCAGTCAATGGGTACGCTTTCAATTGAATCATATCTCCATTTAGGACTATTATCTTTATCAATTATTAAAGCTCTAATTCCCTCTTTAAAATCACCAATACGTGTTACTTGAATAGCTAAATTCAGTTCAAATTTAAAAACCTCTTTCAGATCAAGTTTGGCGGAATTTAAACATTGATGCCAAATTAAATGAGCAGAGGAGGGACTACCTTTTTTTAAAGAATTTCTGCCTCTTACATACCAATCGTCATCGTTATGATTTGATAAAATGTTACTGCAAACTTTTTCAAGTTCTTGTTCATTAGTTAGTGCTTGAATCTCGTCTAGCTCTTTTTCAATTTTACTATCAGGTAAGTCTTTGACCTTATCAGCATAAAAGTTTTGCTTAACAAGGTAACCAATAAGGTCGATATTCTCCTGAAATTCGTCAAGCCAAATATTCTCAGTAATTTCTGATAGAAGATAATTTATATCCTCAGACTTTATGGAAGCATCTGTGAGATTGCAAAAAATTGTATCCTTAGCACTAAGCTGAGTAGCCGTGAGCATCATATATAAGCCAAGTCCATCAGGCAGTGTTTTTATAACAGATGTAAAACCAACATCAGGAAATAAGCCTACTCCTATTTCTGGCATCGCAAATTTAGTTCTCTCTGTTGATATCCTATAGCTACTTCCAAACATCAAACCTGCTCCACCTCCCATTACAATTCCATCCAGGATTGAGACGATTGGTTTAGAAAATTTGTGCATCTTGTAATCAAGTCTGTATTCCGATTCAAAAAATTTTTCTGCAAAGACGGGACCTTCGCTTGAGCACATTGACTCGTACAGCGCTCTAATGTCTCCGCCAGCGCAGAATGCTTTTTCACCAGTTCCGCTAAAAATTACCATTTTTACTGATGGGTCAGCTTCCCATTCATCTAAAAGAATAGAGATCTTATTAACCATATTTAGAGTTAATGAGTTGAGTGTTTCCGGAGAATTGAGAGTGATATGACCAACTCTGGTGTTATTTTGACACTCTAGTAGTTCTACTAGTAATTCATCATCAGGCATTTTTCCAATTAGGTTTCCTTTTATCTAAGAATGCCTCAACACCTTCTTTCTGATCTTTTGTGTCAAATAAATTCACAAATGGTTCTAGTTCTTCCTGATAGGGTTCATTTGAAAGGCGAGCTTTTTTAATTAAATCTTTGCATTTGGAAATACTTCCTGGACTTTGATTGGCAACATTCGATGCAATTTTCATCGAAATTTCAAGAGATTGACCATCTTCAACTTTTTCCTCTATTAAACCTATTTTCAGTGCCTGTTCGGGCTTAATTTGCTCTCCAGTTAAGATAATTCTTTTCGCCCAGCCTTCTCCAACTAATCTTGGGAGAACTTGGGTTCCTCCTCCGCAAGGCAACAAACCCACTTTTGGCTCAGGTAAGGCTAAAATTGCTTTCTCCTCCGCCACTCTTATATCGCAGGCCAACGCACATTCAAGTCCACCACCCATCGCATAGCCATTTATTGCTGCAATTGAAACCCCTCGGAAATTGCTGAGCGCTTCGAAGGCTTTAGAAAAAGCACTGCTCATTTTTTGAGCAGCATCTTTTCCACCTTCATGGAAAACCTTTAGGTCAGCTCCCGCAGAAAAAAACTTTTCTCCTTGTCCTGTAATAACTAGAGCAAAAATATCATCATCATTATTCAGGTTTTGAATAATTTCTTCCAATCCTGCGAGGCTCTCAAGATCCCAGGTATTTGCGCCTGGATTATCAATAGTTATTAGTGCCGTGTTATCTTTTTTTTCGAGTATTAATTTTTCAGTCATAATCTTTATTGAATTATTGAAGCAGCATCTTCCATTATGAGTCTTCGGCCAATTATCATTTTCATAATTTCATTTGTCCCTTCCAGTATTTGATGAACCCTCACATCTCTTACGTGTCTTTCAAGAGGGTATTCTTGAATATATCCATATCCTCCAAATATCTGTAAAGCTTCGTTGCACACATTAAAACCTACGTCGGTTGCAAATCCCTTTGCCATGGCAGAATAAACTGTAGCTTCTGAGTCATTTTTATCAATTTTGAAGGCTGCAAGCCTAGTCATTGTTCTTGCAGCTACGAGATTAGTTACCATGTCTGCAATTTTGAATTGCATTGCTTGAAATTCCGAAATCTTCTTTCCAAACTGCTCTCTTTGGTTCATGTATTGTTGTGCCTCTTCAAGTGCAGCCTGAGCAGTTCCAATTGAACACGTTGCGATATTTATTCTTCCTCCGTCTAAACCTTGCATGGCTATTTTGAAACCATTACCCTCTTCACCAATCAAATATTTTTCGGGAAGTTCAACATCTGTAAGGGAAACTAACCTTGTAGGCTGATTTTTCCACCCCATCTTCGGCTCATTCTTTCCATACTCAATGCCAGGTAAGTCAGCTGGTACAAGGAAGCAAGAAATTCCTTTTGAACCAGAATCACCTGTTCTTGCCATGAGGATTAGACAATCAGTAGCTCCTGAGCCAGATATAAATGCTTTTGATCCATTCAAAATATAATTTCCGTTCTTTTTCTTTGCAGAAGTCCTTAGGGAGGCAGCATCAGATCCAGACCCGGGTTCGGTAAGACAGTAAGATGCCAGCTTTTTTCCTGAGCTAAGTTCTGGAAACCATTCCTCTTTTAATGTATCCGATGCGAACTTACTGACCATCCAAATTGCCATATTGTGAATGGTCATAAATGCTGTAGTACTTGTGCAGCCTTGAGCCAGTTGTTCGAATACTATTGAGGCATCTAATCTGCCTAAGCCCATACCACCGAGATCATTGTCAACATAGAGGGAGAGAAATCCAAGCTCACCTGCTTTCGTTAGAGTATCTTTAGGAAAGTAAGCTTCTCTATCCCACTCTGCAGCGAAAGGCTTGAGTTCCTTTTCTGAAAACGATTTAGCCAAGTCTCTGTAATTCTTTTGGTCTGAATTTAAATCAAAATCCATATATCACTCCAAATTGATGGTTAAATTTTTTGAGCTCTTTTCGTCGTCTTCAAACCATCTTTCTGTAACGGTCTTTGTTTCAGTATAAAACCTAACTGCCTGTTTTCCGTAGGCATGTAAATCTCCGTAAAATGATTGCTTCCAACCCGTAAAGGAAAAGAATGGCATAGGAACAGGGATCGGAACATTTATTCCTACTTGACCAACCTCAATTTCATGTCTGTATTTTCTAGCAGCTTTTCCAGAAGCAGTGAATATAGAAGTACCATTTCCATATGGGTTAGCATTAATTAATTCTATTGCTTCTTCGAGTGTTTCAACCTCTATGCACAATAAGACAGGACCAAATATTTCAGTTTTATATATTTCAGAATCTGTTTTCACATTAGTAAAGAGTGTGGTTCCAATCCAGTTTCCGTTTGGAAAACCTTCGACTTCACATCTACTGCCGTCAATAAGGCATTTAGCTTCTTCTTTTCCCTTTTCAATCAATCTAATTACTCTGTCTTTAGCCTGTGGGCTAATTAAAGGGCCAAAGCCAGATTCTTCAGAATCCCAAGGACCAGGTTTGACCATCTCCATTTCTCTTTTCAAGTCTTCTATCCATTCTTTAGATGAACCAACGAAGACCGCAACACTTATAGCCATGCATCTTTGCCCAGCTGCCCCAATAGATGATCCAACAAGGTTATCTATCGTTTTTGCTTTATTAGCATCTGGCATTACCACCATATGATTTTTGGCGCCTGCAAATGATTGAACCCTTTTCAAGTGCTCAGTTCCAGTTTTGTAAATATATTGACCAACAGATACTGAGCCTACGAATGATATAGCTTTAATATCAGGATGTTTAAGAAGCTCATCCACTTGACTTTTGCCTCCGTGAATAATTTGCAAAACATTTTTTGGAGCTCCGGCCTCTAAAAATAGCTCAGCTAATTTATTTGCGGTCATAGGATCTTGCTCAGACGGTTTTAAAATGAAGGTATTTCCGCAAGCTATTGCCATTGGAAACATCCACAATGGAATCATTGCTGGAAAGTTAAAGGGAGTAATTCCAGCACAAACGCCTAGCGATTGAATATAGCTATATGAGTCAATTTCACGGGCCACATTCTCTACAGTTTCTCCCATTAGGAGTGGGGTAATGTTTGCTGCTTGTTCAACAACTTCAATACCTCTCCAAACGTCTCCTTTTGCATCTTCCAATGTTTTACCATTTTCCTTACTTAGAATTTTTGCTATCTCTTCTTGATTTTTCTTCAGAAGGTCCTGATACCGCATCATAACTCTCGATCTTTCAGGCGGTGGTGTATCTCGCCACTCTAAAAAAGCTTCTTTAGCCGACTCTACAGCTAGATTTATTTCTTTTTTTGTAGCGAGTGGCACTTCGCAAAGCACTTCTTGAGTTGAAGGATCTAGAACTTCAAGCCAGTCCTTTGTT
This sequence comes from uncultured SAR86 cluster bacterium, assembly GCA_902630715.1. GTDB lineage: Bacteria > Pseudomonadota > Gammaproteobacteria > Magnimaribacterales > Magnimaribacteraceae > Magnimaribacter. Next base: position 142,906 of record CACOVO010000001.1, read on the forward strand.
TCACTTTGAATAAACTTGCCATTTATATAGAGTTCTAATTTCTTCGTCATAAAGTATTTCTTCTTAATTTAACTGAAGTATCTTACTATCTTTCTTACAAACTGAAATATTTAGAAGCAAATCGTGGAGAGGAAATATGCTTAAGACAAGAATCACTGATTTATTTGGAATAGAACATCCTGTAATACAGGGAGGTATGCAGTGGGTTGGTTATGCAGAATTAGTATCTGCTGTATCTAATGCTGGGGCATTGGGAATATTAACTGCCCTTACTCAGCCAACTCCTGAAGATCTTACAAAGGAGATTGCAAGAACACGAGAAATGACAGATAAGCCCTTCGGAGTAAATTTGACGGTCTTACCGACGATAAATCCTCCGCCTTATGAGGAATATGCTCAAGCTATTGTCGGTTCTGGTGTAAAAATTGTGGAAACTGCAGGCAGAAGCCCAGAACCTTTTATGGAGTTATTTAAAGAATATGATGTGAAAGTAATTCACAAATGTACTTCCGTTAGGCATGCATTAAAAGCTCAGTCGGTTGGAGTAAGTGCAATAACGATTGACGGATTTGAGTGCGCGGGTCATCCAGGTGAAGATGATATTCCTTCTTTGGTACTGCTTCCCCAAGCTGCAGAAGCTTTGGATGTTCCTGTAGCTGGTTGTGGTGGTTTCAGTGATGCAAAAAGTATGGTGGCTGCCCTAGCCCTTGGAGGAGAAGCAATTGTTATGGGTACTAGATTTATGGCAACAAAAGAAGCTGGTATTCATCAAAACGTAAAAGAAAAAATGACTGAAGCTGATGAGCTATCTACTAACTTGATGTTCAGAACAATGCACAACACAGCTAGAGTTTTTAAAAATTCAGTTTCAGATCAAGTTGTTGAAATTGAATCTTCTGGTTCAGCTACTTTTGAAGATGTTAAAGATTTAGTAGCAGGACAAAGAGGAAGGAAAGTTTTTGAAGAGGGTGATTTGGAACATGGTATTTGGTCCGCGGGAATATCTGTGGCGAGAGTAAAAGATGTGCCAAGTTGTAAGGAGATGGTCTCAAGGCTTGTATCAGAGGCCGAAGCCATAATTGATGGGAGACTGCAATCAGTAAAAGCTTAAGGAAAATCTATGGAAGACGTAAAAGTATATATGGTTGTTAATTTAGAGATAGAGGACAAAGAAACATACTTAAAATACGAGAAAGGATTTTTTCCTATTCTTAAAAGACACGGAGGCGAGTTCCTTACCTTTGATGATTCTTTCAGACATTTAGAAGGAGATGAACCATTATCGGGTGGTCGAGTCATAATATTCTCATTTCCTTCAGAAGCAGCAGCAGACGGATGGTACAACGACCCTGAATATCAAGAATTATCAAAATTTAGAAGGGAAGGTGCTCCACTTAAATCGCTTAGCCTGGTTAAAGGCTTACCTCCTAGGAAATAAGTTAAGCAAAAAAAGTGTAATAAATTAAAAGGAGAAGAACCACATCGACAAACATCATCATGCTAATCGATGTGCATCCGAAAGAAATCTCTTCTTTGTGTAGTGCTTTATGTATAGAAATTGAGAAATAGAGAAATAAACATAGAAGTATTAGTTTAAACACTTATCAGATCCAATTCTTGGCAACTCCTTTTATTGCTTCTGCCAATTCTAGAGGTTGATCGAGAAGAACATGGTGTGCTGCTTTTTTTATGGGAATCATCGGCGTTCCTGAGGGAACATTTTCTTTTATGAAATTTAGTATCTCGTCTGTCATCATATTACTTTCCGTTCCGTAGATAACACCTAATTTACAATTCAGCTCGAAAGCTATATTTCTTAGCATGTGAGAAAATCCCAATTTATCAAAAATTGTATCGTCAAACTTCCATTGATATCCATTATTGGCCTCTTTTATTGACCATTCGGCAATATATTTTACTAGAAATTCATTTTCACACTCTTGTTCAGGAGTTAGCCTGAAGCGTTCCAAAATACTCTCTTTAGTAGGATAAGTTTTTATTCTTCTGATCGGACCACTTCTCACATGAGTAGAATAGTCATAAGTCGGAGGTCGAATTGGTGAATCGACCATTATGATTCCTCCTATCTCTTTATCAGAAATATATCCTGCAGTTGCACTCATAAAACCACCCATACTGTGACCACAAATAATTGGGTTTCCTACTTCAAAAAAACCACTATCTTCAGCTACGGACAGTATTTCCTTTCCATATAATTCAGGCGAGTAGTCTTCCCTGTGCCCACTGTCACCCATTCCTGACAAGTCAATAGCGCTGACTTGGAAATCATCCAAAAGAAGAGGTGCTATAAAATCCCACCAATGAGAATGGCTTCCACTGCCATGTACTAAAACCATGCCAGGCTTGGATCCATCTCCCCATTTTTGATAAAAAACATTGTTTCCTTCTACCTCTATTGATTTTTGCTCTTTGGCAACCGCCAAGGCATCAGTAAACCATTCCGGATGAGAATCTATCATTTAGACATTCCTTTGAAATAAATTTATAGTTAAAAAGCTATTGGAGACGCTAGTCTATTATAATCTGAAAAAATAAGGACCATATATGAAAAATCCATTACAAGGCTCGAATACTCAAATGGCAGATCCTAATGAGGAACCAACAGTTCCTCAACCCGCCGCTACTGTTTTATTAGTTAGAGACGCAAAAGATGAGGGCATAGAAGTATTTCTTGTTGAAAGAGCTTCTAAAGCAAATTTTGGCGGTGCATTTGTATTTCCTGGTGGAAAGGTGGATCCGGAGGATGGACTCGAACGAATTGAAGAAATAACAACCGGTTTATCAGATCAGGCTCTTTCTGAAATTTTGGGAGAAAAAAAAGGAGGATTAGCTTATTGGGTTGCCTGTATAAGGGAATGTTTTGAAGAAGCTGGCATACTGATAGCTTACAGAGATAATGGGTCCACCTTTGATCCATCCGATGCTGACGAAAGAGAAAGATTTGTAGAATACAGAAATAAGCTGAATGCGGGTGAGTCTGTGATTGAGGAGATGTGTAAGGAAGAACACCTTACACTAGGGATAGACAGATTAGCTTATTTAGCTCACTGGATAACTCCTAAGATAGAAAAGAGGCGATATACAACCAGGTTCTTTATAGCAATTTGTCCAAGCGGACAGGAAGGACTCCATGACGGCTCGGAGAGTGTTAATAGTCTTTGGATAAAGCCGGAGGAAGCCCTTAAAAGGCAAAAAGAGGGCAAACTATTAATGATAATGCCAACAATAAAAAACCTTGAAAGTATATGTGGATTCTCTAATGCTGAGGAACTGCTAAAAGATAAATCTTCCATAGACCCATCTACAATCCCAACAATAGAGCCGAAGTTTTTTATAGAAGATGGCAAAATGGTTGGACTTCTTCCGGGAGATAAAGGTTATGAGGATCATTAATGGAACCTGAAAAAGTTGTTCAAATAACTCCGCTAATTAGAAGAATCACAGCTGGAAATGGCAGCGTCTTTACTGGACCAGGCACAAATACTTATTTAGTTGGTAATGAAGAAGTAACAGTTATTGATCCGGGTCCTGCTATGGAAAAGCATATAGATATCATCATCAAAAATGCAAAAAATATAAAGCAGATTCTAGTTACACATACACATCCAGATCATTCACCTGGCACAAGACTCCTTATCGAGAAATTAGAGATACCGTCATATGGAATGATTACCACATCCACCAAAAATCAGGACACAACCTTCAAGCCACGAAGGATTCTTAAAGATGGAGAATTGATTGAGGAAAAAGAATTCACCCTAGAAGTTGTGCATACTCCTGGTCACGCTTCTAATCACCTCTGTTTTGTTCTCAAAGAAGAAAAATATTTATTTTCGGGAGATCATATTATGAGTGGGTCAACTGTCGTAATTGGTCCTCCGGATGGAAACATGAAGCAGTATATTGAATCTCTAGAAAAGCTTAAAAAACATGATGTGGATAAGATAGCGCCTGGCCATGGCGATATACTTGATAATCCTCATCAAGTTGCTGATTGGATTATCAGCCATAGGCTTGAGAGGGAGAAGAAAGTATTTGAGGCATTGAAGGATGTTTCAAGAGGGACCCCTGATTCGCTGGTTGAGAAGGTTTATGCCGATGTTGATTCGTCCTTATTCCCGATTGCTAAGGCATCGCTTTTAGCGCATCTTATTAAGCTTGAAGAAGATCAAGTAATAAGGAGAGAGGGTGAAGATTATATTTATGATACGGTCAGTTAATTTTCACTCCCGTACCCGCAAGAGCACAATAACCGTCAGGATTTTTTGCTAAATATTGTTGATGATAATGTTCGGCATAGTAAAACTCTCCAGCTTCTTTAATTTCCGTAGTAATTTCTCCGAACCCTTGGTTACTCAACTCTTTTTGGTAAGTATTCTTTGTTTCTAAAATAATTTCCATCTCTTCTTCAGAACTATAATAGATACCAGATCTATATTGAGTTCCTATGTCATTTCCCTGTCTCATACCTTGCGTTGGGTCATGATCCTCCCAAAAAGTTTTTAAAAGGGAATGAAAAGAAATTATATTTGGATCGTATACCACTAGAACAACCTCATTATGTCCTGTAAAACCAGTACAAACTTCTTTGTAAGATGGATTTTTAGTAAAACCGCCGGCGTATCCTGCAGAGGTAGAATAAACTCCCTCAAGTTCCCAAAATCTCCTTTCTACTCCCCAGAAACATCCCATGCCAAATATTGCTTGACGAAGATGGTCTGCAAAAGGGCCCTTGAGAGGCGTTCCTTTTACGAAGTGTTCTTGCGGCACATCGACTTCTTCCTCTCGTCCAGCCAATGCCTCTGATTCAAGTGGTAGAACAGTTTTTTTATTCAGTAAATCCATTAATGACATTATTTATTCTCTCTATTTAATATTAATTCTTCTACAACAGTGGGATCAGCTAAAGTTGTAGTGTCTCCAAGGTTATCGATTTCATTTGAAGCTATTTTTCTTAAAATTCTTCTCATAATTTTACCTGATCGCGTCTTGGGTAATCCAGGTGCCCATTGAATAATGTCAGGTTTTGCTATCGGACCAATTTCCTTTGACACTAGATTAATCAAGTCAGCTTTAAGTTCTTCATGAGGAGAAATCTCTGACATCAAAGTTACATAACAGTATATACCTTGCCCCTTTATTTCATGTTCGTAGCCAACAACAGCAGCTTCTGCAACGTTTTGGTGCAGCACTAATGCACTCTCAACCTCAGCTGTCCCTAATCTATGACCAGAAACATTTAAAACATCATCCACTCTTCCGGTTATCCAATAATAACCATCTGAATCCCTTCGCGCACCATCGCCGGTTGTATAGTACCCGGGATACATCTTGTAGTAGGTATCAACGCATCTTTGATGATCTCCATAGACCGTTCTTATCTGTGCAGGCCAGCTCGATTTTATAACTAAATTACCCGAACCCTCTCCGGCTATCTCATTTCCTTTTTCATCAAGTAATGCTGGCTCTATACCTAGAAAAGGCTTAGTAGCGCTTCCCGGCTTCATGGAGGTAAATCCTGCAATTGGAGTTATCATCATTGCCCCTGTTTCAGTTTGCCACCATGTATCCACTATAGGACAAGATGAATTTCCAACAACTTTAAAATACCATTCCCAAGCTTCAGGATTAATCGGCTCTCCGACAGTTCCTAGTATTCTTAAGGATTCTCTAGATGAGGAGTTAACATAATCATCCCCTTGTGCCATGAGTGCCCTCAGTGCAGTTGGGGCTGTATAGAAAATATTGACTTGATGTTTATCGATCACTTCCCAAAATCTTGATGCAGTTGGATAAGTCGGAATGCCCTCAAAGATTACCGAAGTTGCTCCATTAGCCAAGGGCCCATAAACAATATAAGAATGGCCAGTTACCCAGCCAACATCCGCGGTACACCAGTAGATCTCATCGTCTTTGTAATCAAAAACTAGTCTGTGTGACATGGCTGCTTGAAGCAAATATCCTCCCGTGGTATGCAGCACGCCTTTAGGTTTTCCTGTTGATCCTGATGTGTAAAGAATGAAGAGAGGATCTTCTGAATCCATCATTTCAGGTTCACACTCCTCAGAAATTTCTTTTGATATCTCCTCATATCTAACGTCGCACTTTTCATTCCAGGAAATTTCAGACCCCGTCCTTGTTACAACCAGAACCGTATGGACATTTGGGCAACCTTGCATTGCTTCATCTACATTCTGTTTCAGCGGAACTTTTTTTCCTCCTCTAAGACCCTCATCTGCAGTAATAATTGTCCGACAATCAGAATCTAAAACTCTATCTTTTAAAGATTCAGGAGAGAAGCCTCCAAAAACAACTGAGTGTATAGCCCCAATTCTAGCGCAAGCCAACATCGCATATGTTGCTTCGGGTATCATAGGCATATAAATACAAACTCTATCTCCTTTCTTTACTCCTCTAGCTTTCAGAACATTGGAGAACTTACAAACGTTGCTATGCAGATCTTTGTAGGTAATTTCTTTTGAGTCTTTAGGATCATCTCCCTCCCATATGAAAGCTATTTTGTTTTCATTTTTTGGGAGATGCCTATCAATACAGTTAACTGTCACATTTAATTTTGCTCCCTTGAACCAAGAAATATCTCCTTTAGTGAGATCTACCTCTTTGACTTTTGTCCATTTTTTATCCCAATCTAAATAGACCTCTGCTTGATTAGACCAAAATTTATCAGGATTTTTTATTGACTCCATATATAGATTTTCAAAATCTTCTTCACTAATATTTGAATTATCCAATATGGTTTGATTCGGTTTATAAATTTTTTCTGCTGTCATGATATTTATATTAAAGCAGGAGATGGATTGAAGTACATTTTAGATCCTTCGGGTTTATTAAAATAATCTAGAAGTTTTTCCAAAAAAAGGCTGTAGTCGTCTTTTTTTGATTGAAAATCAATCTGATTCGAATTTACTATCAAAACAGGTGATCTTTCATATTCAAAGAAAAATTCCTTATAAGTCTCATTTAATAGTTCCAAATATTCAAAGCTGATAGATTTTTCCATCTCAATACCTCTATGCATTACTCTTTCATAAAGAGTTTTTGTTTCTGCCTGAAGATATATCACTAAATCTGGTGTTGGGAGATCTATAGCAAGATATTGATAAATTTGTTCATAAAGTTTTAGCTCGTCTGCAGACAAGGTTGCCTTTGCAAATAACTTATCTTTGTCTAAAAGAAAGTCTGAAACCCTATTTGGTAAGAATATGTCCTCTTGCTTTAGTTCTTGGATTTGTTTTACTCTTTGAAAAAGAAAAAAAAGTTGTGTCGCTAAAGCCGCCTGAGAAGGATTAACATAAAAATCAGGTAAAAATGGATTTTCTGCAGGTCTTTCAAGGAAAGTTTCATAATTAAAAGTGTCTGCTAATAGATTTGTAAGCGTTGTTTTACCAGCTCCTATAGGTCCTTCAACTGCAATGAATTTAGGCAATTTATCAAATTTTTTTAAATCTATTTGAACTTCTTCCATAAATAAAACTTATCTTATCTCGAAATCTAATTATATTAATATTAGAAGATAAATAATTCGCTAGTGAGAAATTTTTTTTGTCCACCAGTCGCCTGCACCTCCTAGATTTTCTCCTGATTTTTCTCTGAGGAGAAGGAAATCGAAAGCTGCCCTGAATCTTTTGTGTTTAAGGGTTGTATTGGCTTTTTCAGGTATTCTGAGAAGCATAACTTGTATCTCCCATATTTCTTTAATGGAACTTTGAACTCTTTTAGGAATGAAGCAATATTCGTTGTGTTTTTTTAATAATAAATTTCCGATTCTAGAGATTCTGGGAATTTTAATTTTCTTAGAATTCATATCACCAATTTTGCTGATCAGAGCAGGCCATAGCATTACAGCAAATAGGAATGCAGGAGTCAGAGTTTTGTTTTGATGGAATCTTTTATCCGAATCTTTCAGAGCATTTAAGATAAATCGCCTATCTTTTTTTCCTTCCAAAAAATTTTTGGTCATAGGTAATAAGTACTCTGTAATTCTGTAATTTTGCAATTCTGTCATTATTGAAAAGGCATTCCCCGTGAGAAACATTTTAAGTAACTCTTCATATTTCCTTCCCGAGGGTACTTCACTGAGTAAATGACGGTATCTATGGATTCCTTTTTCTAGTTTGTTATCTAATTTGAATCCTAATTTAGATTTAAATCTTATTGCTCTTATCATCCTGACAGGATCTTCAATGAATCTCTTTGAACTTTCTCCAATAGATTTGAGCATACCGCTTTGTAAGTCTCTAAATCCACCGACGAAGTCTATTATCTCCATTTTCTTTGTATCCATATATAAAGAATTTATGGTGAAGTCTCTCCTAAATGCATCATCTTCAATAGATCCGTAGTTGTTGTCCCTTAACAGAATGCCCTTATTAGATTTTTTAATATTTTTTTTTCCAGACGATCTAAAAGTTGATATTTCTATTAATTTTTTCCCGACTCTGGCGTGAACTATCTTAAATCTTTTACCAATTATCCTTGTTTTCGGAATGACTTCTTTTATCTCTTCGGGAGTGGCATTCGTTGCTACGTCACAGTCTTTAGACTTAACTCCAATCAAAGAATCACGGATAAAACCACCTACTATATAAGCTTCGTAACCCGCGTCGATTAATCTCGAAATGATTGAAATTGCTTCTTTGTCTAATTGATTCTTTTTTATTTGGTGATCAGAGATGTTAAAAATCTCTGGTTCAGAAATGGTTTTTTTTAATGACAAGACGTTTTAGCCATACTGCTGTCGTTCATGAATTTCTTCGATAGTCTTACAGTCTATACATCTTGTCGCGGTAGGTCTCGCTTCTAGTCTTCTAATACCAATTTCTATTCCGCAAGAAGCGCAATATCCGTAATCATCAGACTTCAGATCATCAATAGATTCACTTATTTTCGAGAGTAGTCTTCTTTCTCTCTCTCTTGTCCTAAGTTCTAATGTAAATTCCTCTTCATGAGTCGCTCTGTCTGATTCATCCGGGAAGTGAGTTACATTTTTTTGTATTTTGTCTGCGGTCCTGTCTTGTTCAATTTGTAGCTGTTCTTTCCAGCTTGCCAATATCTCTTGGAAATGCTGCTTTTGTTTAGCATTCATATACTTCTCATTTTTCTTGAGTGCATACGGTTTAATCGAAGCAAGAAATTGAGATTCTTCATAACTGGAAACTTTTTTCTGTTTTTTGGCAGCAGTTTTTTTAGTTGGGGATTTTTTTGAAGGTACCTTTTTTTCTATAGCTTTATTTGCTTTGGTTTTAGTTTGAGTCTTTTTGGGTGCGGCCTTTTTTGATGCAGCCTTTTTACCAGTTTGTTTTTTTGATACAGTCTTTTTAGTTTGGGATTTTTTTTCTAACGTTTTCTTATTTGTCTTTTTAGCAGGCATTTTTCTAAATTAAATCGTAGTTTTACCTTGAAGGCGCAGCAATTTAGCAGAATAATTTTTCAATAGCTAGAAAAAGTTTTTTTTATTTCTTTGTATTCATCTTGTGTCAGCCGAGGTCCAGATCTTTGCACTGTTTTAGAAGCAGCAAAACACCCAAACTTAGCAGAATCCTCTAAGTTTCTTGAGTTAATTAATCCATGTAAAACAGAGCCTGCAAACATATCACCCGCACCATTGGTATCGATAGCATTAACCTTTATCCCTGGCACCTCAAATTCATGAGATCTTTCAAAACCTACACAACCCTCCGGTCCTTTTGTAATGACTAATGATGAAGTATATTTTCTGAAATTTTTAAAGATCTCTCTTTCTCTATCGATGCCACAAAATTCAATTGCCTCTCCTTCATTACAAAAAATTAAATCACATTTAATTTCAATTAACTCTGTGAGTTCTTTTTTGAAGGAATTTACAATAAATTTATCAGATAAGGATAGTGCAACTTTTGTATCATACTCTTTGGCAAGAGTTACAGATTTTTTAAATAATTCGTAACCGCCGGGCGATGCGATTAGGTAGCCTTCAAGTAAAATATAATCAGAATTTTTAATAACTTCTTCGTCTACATACTTTTCAGAAACTTCAGTATTCAAGCCAAGATTTGTGCACATTGTTCGCTCAGCATCTTCAGAAACCATAATGAGGCATTGTCCAGAAGGCAGATCTGTATTCAATATTTTTGATCCGTGACTTACCCCACTTTCTGATAAATCCTTTAAATAAAATTTACCATTTTCATCATCAGCTACTATGCATGTCATGTAGCACTGCGAGCCAAACATTGATGCAGCTACGACAGAATTTGTGGCTGAACCTCCACAAGCTTTCTCAGGTAATTTGCCTAGGTCAGTTAACTCTTTGATCATATTTTCTTGATCGACTTTTTCCATAAGAGTCATACCTCCTTTTGCTATGCCTCTCTTTTCATTTTTTCGCGTGAACTTTTCATCAATTTGAAAAGTTAAGTCGACAATTGCACTTCCTAAACAGCAAAGATCATATTTCATTTTATTACCCAAAAAATATTAAAGAACGTAGACTGTGCGAAAAGGAATCACTTATCAAGTAAAAAATGAAATTCAAGCTAACAATAAGTTTTATTTTCGGCTTAGTGGGCTTATTAATTTTTACTTTTTTCGCAGCTTTAATCGCCGTAATTGATTATAGGGTTACTTCTAAGCTGGAAGGTGTACTTTGGACTGTACCGGCAAAAATTTATTCCAGACCTCTAGAATTAGCAGAAGGAGTAAATATAAATTCAAATAATTTAATAAAAGAATTAAAAATGCTCTCTTATAAGGTGGAGAGAGATCCTGACAGTCCTGGAGAATTCAATTTTTCTCAAAACACTCTTAATATTTTTTTAAGAGGTTATTTAGATCAAAAACCTGGACTTTTTAGAGTCACTTTTGACGATTCCAAGATAAACAATATAAAGAATCAATTAGGTCTATCAGAGGACCTTATAAAGCTAGAACCCACAGTAATCGGAGGCATGTATCCAGTACATATGGAAGATAGAGTACTTTTAAATTGGCCCGAAGTACCTCAGAAACTTCTCGAAACGATACTAGCAGTCGAAGATCAAAATTTTTTTAATCACTACGGCGTTTCTTTGAAATCTATTTCTAGGGCTTTTCTTAAAAATATTCAAGCCGGAGAGGTAGAACAAGGAGGCAGTACAATTACTCAACAGCTAGCTAAGAGTCTTTTCTTTTCCTCAGAGCAAACGATAAGAAGAAAGGTGATGGAAGCTATTGCTTCTTTGCTCATTGAATTTCACTATTCCAAGGAAGAAATTTTGCTTGCCTACATAAATGATGTTTTTCTTGCTCAATCTGGACGAAGAGCTATACACGGCTTTGGGATGGGCGCACAGCATTTTTTTGGTACATCAGTAAATAACCTATCTATTGATCAAATTGCTTTATTAGTTGGAATGCTTAAAGGTCCTTCTCTATATAACCCTGAAAGAAATCCAAATAACGCAACTAAAAGAAGGAATCTGGTATTAAGCATATTGAATAAAAGCAATAAGATATCAGACTCGGAATTTGAGGACCTAAGATTACGCGAACTGGGTATAACTCCTCCAAATTACAGGGCAGAAATTAAATATCCCGCATTTCATGACATAGTTAGGCTCGAGCTTCAGAAAAATTTTGCAGATAAAGACTTAAGGACTAAGGGACTATCAATCGAAACTAATCTTGATCCCGTGCTTCAAAATTCATTGGAAAATAGTTTAGCCAAGACTAAAGATCAGTTAATAAAAAAATATGGAGATAAGCTGAATGATCTAGAAGGCGCAGCTATTGCAGTAGATATTTCTAATGGAGAGATTAAAGCTGCTGCTGGAAGCACCAAGCCAAATAGCTACGGCTTTAATAGAGCTATAAATGCCATAAGGCCTATTGGTTCACTTGTAAAACCTTTTATATATCTCACAGCCTTAAATAATTATGACGAATACAATCTTTCAACCATCTTGGACGACTCAAAATTAAGTCTGGTAAGTGGAGGAAAGGTATGGGAACCGGACAATTTCGACAAAAAATTTCACGGTCAGGTGCCTCTGCATGTGGCACTTTGGCAATCATATAATATTGCATCAGCTAGGTTAGGAATAGAATTAGGTTTTGAAGCTGTTCAAGGCATGTTTTCAGATTTAGGAATTGAAAAAGAAGTACCTGTTTATCCTTCTATTTTTATAGGCTCATTTGAGCTCTCTCCCCTTGAAGCTATTCAGGCCTATCAGACAATTGCAGGTGATGGTTTCTATACTCCCCTCAGATCTATAAGACAAATAAAAGACACTAAAGGGGAAATCGAACTTTCATATCCTTACAGCATTGAGCAAAGGATAAGACCAGAACCAATTGCTTTAATAAAGTTTGCTATGCAGCAATCCTTCGTTAGAGGTACAGCTAGAGGTTATTCCAAAAAACAAATAGATCTCTGGAATGCTGGTGGAAAAACGGGCACTTCGGATGATCAAAGGGATAGCTGGTTTGTTGGCTTTGCAGGCGATATTCTTGTCCTTGTTTGGTTAGGTTTTGATGATAATAGGCAGACTCCTTTGACGGGCAGAACGGGCGCTTTTCAAGTTTGGAAAAACTTTATTGATGAGATCAAACCAGTAACAGCTCCAAGTACTTCCTTACCACGTATACAATATGTTTGGACAGACTTAGAAGACGGACTAAAAAGCGGAGAGAAGTGTAAAAATTCTCTTTTAGTGCCTTTTATTAAAGGCACAGAACCTACGTTAGTTCCTGAAAGCCGAAAGAGATGCTCTGGTAGAGGAAAAATCAGTGAGAGTAGTGTTATTGATAAACTTAAACAAATATTTGAAGGAGGGCAGAGTTGAAATATCTTCTTAAAGTAGTTGCAATACTGTCTCTATTTTTTGTTTTTGCATGCTCGTCTACCGACAATGGAAGAAATATTTCTGATTTTACGATTCCTGTAAATAATTTTTCTAAGACAGTTGAGCTATTAATTTCTAACGAAAATTTTTTAGAAGATGAGATTCTAAAAATTAATTCTCAGAACCCATCTGTACAACGAATAATTAAGAGCGCTGACGATTACCTCAAACAAAAGAATTATATTGCGGCTAATTCGGAACTTGAGAGAGCTTTTAGAATAACAAAAATGGACGGAGCACTTTACCTTCGTTTGGCACATCTTCGCTATAAACAAGGCCTTTTAAAAGAATCCGAATCCTTTGCATATAAAGGTCTTCTGTTGCCCGACATCTCATCATGGGAGAGATTGCTTTTAAATGTATACCTTAAAAACTAAGCCTAGATAGTAATCCTTCAAATATATATAATCCGCGCCTTTTGAATGTTTAAGTTTAATGATTAAGAAAGTTGGAATAATCGGGGGTTCAGGATTCGCTGGAGAGGAGCTAATAAAGTTTCTATCAATCCACCAAAATGCAGACTTAATTGCTGTAAGCTCAAGAGATCTTCTGGGAACAAAAGTTTCTGAAATAGTTGAGGGATCGAATCTTTCATTCGTAGATCCAAATGATGCTATTTTTTATGATTGTGATGTGGTTTTCTTTTCGACACCCCACGGAGTTGCTATGAAAAGAGCTAAATCTTTCATTGAAAAAGATATTAAGATTATAGATCTTTCGGCTGATTTTAGAATAAAAGATACTGCAATCTGGAAAAAATGGTACGGTTCAGATCACGAATATCCCAAAGGTTTGCAGGATTCTGTTTATGGTCTTACTGAACTAAATATTGATTCGATAAAATCAGGGAAATTAATCGCCGTACCTGGATGTTATCCCACTGCATCAATCTTAGGTCTGCTGCCTCTTATAGTAAACAAATTAAAAATAGAATCAGTTACTATTGATGCCAAGTCTGGGATAAGTGGCGCAGGCAGATCTGCTGTAGAAAATACCCTAAAAAGAGAAATCAAAGAAAATTTCAGAGCTTACGCTACTGATGGACATCGTCATCTTCCAGAAATTAAACAAGTCTTGGAGAGCTTATTCTCAGAATCACTTGAAGTGAATTTTTTACCTCATTTGATACCTGCCATGAGGGGAATTTACGCTACAATTTATGTAAACTTCGAGAAATATGCTGGCGAATCCTTGATTGAATTATTCCAACATTTTTATAAAGATTCGCCAAATGTTGAAATAATGCGGGAAGGGCTTGTCCCAGAAATCTCTAAGGTTACTGAAACAAATAAGTGTCAAATTGGCATATATAAATCAGCTATTAAAAATCAAATCATTGTAATTTCAACTATTGATAATTTAGTAAAAGGAGCCTCAGGTCAGGCTATAGAATGTTACAATCTAATGAATGGTTACAATCAAATGCAAGGTATAAGTCATGGTTGAGACTTACACCCCTGGATTAATGCAACTCACTGATGGTGCAGTGAAGAAGATTTTGTCTCTCAGAGATAATGAGTCTCAATCGAATGTTTTAAATCTGCGCGTCTACGTCACTGGAGGGGGTTGCTCCGGTTTTCAATATGGATTTTCTTTTGATGACATAGTTGATGAGGATGATACATGTGTTGAAAATCAAGGCGCTAGCTTGGTCATTGACTCTCTAAGCTTGCAGTATCTTCAGGGGTCAACCGTTGATTATGTTGAAGATTTAACCGGTTCTAAATTTATTATTTCAAACCCTAACGCAACCACTACCTGTGGGTGCGGAGAGTCTTTCTCTATATAACTGGATCATAAATCCGTCCAAGAAAAACTGCTTCCTTGCTTCCCGTAATCTCTTTTAGGTCAAATCGGACATTATTTATTCTCTTGTAGGCTAGCCAAGCAAAGCAAATAGCCTCCAGGAAATCCGGATCTACCCCCAAATTGCTGGTAGTTTGAATATCTTGATTGAATATCGAAGACATCCTAGACATCAGAAAGTCATTATGAATTCCACCGCCACAAAGAAACATTCTATTTTCCAGAGCTCCTAACTGTTTAAGTGAATCAAATAGGCTTACGACAGTCAATTCAGTCAAGGTCGCTTGAACATCTTCAGGCGCCAATTCATAGCCCAATTTACTGAGGGAATCTTCAATCCAGTGCAAGTTGAAATAATCGGGTCCAGTGCTCTTGGGATGATCTAATGCAAAATACTTGTCACCCAACATGATTTTTATCAAATCTTGATTTACTTTACCTGACTTAGCCCATTTGCCCTCTGCATCGTAATTTCCTCTTTTGTTCATTTGTGACCATGAGTCAAGTAAACAATTTCCCGGTCCTGTATCAAAACCCAACAGTTTTGATTTACTTAGTAAAGAAATATTAGTAATTCCTCCTATGTTAACGATTATTCTTTCTTCGTAATTATCTTTAAAAGCTTCTTCATGAAATAAAGGAGACAAAGGTGCTCCTTGACCCCCCGCTTCAATATCATCTTGCCTAAAATTTCCTATTGTCTTTAAATTTGTCTCATTACTGATCAGTTGAGGGTCACCTAACTGCATTGATATTGGAGGTATTGCTGAAGGGTCATGTTTGATTGTTTGGCCATGAGAACCTACTGCTACTATTTTGTTTTTTGATATGTTCTTGTCGTTTACAAATTCTTCAATACTGTTAGCAAAAAATTTTCCTAATTCAGCATCTAGCATGTCTATTGATGAGTAATCTATGTTTATAGTATTTACATTCTCTTTAATTTGTATCTTTATCTCCTTTGGTATTTCAAAATTTTTGGTTCCAACTACATTCAACTTTTCGTTGGAAAAATCAACTGCAGCTAGATCCAAAGAATCAGCGCTTGTACCTGTCATTAGTCCAATGAATATTTTATCCATCAAATACTTTGTTTTGATTAATAATTGATTTGTAATTATTCAGTTCGCTCATCAAACTTTTTGACCTTTCATTGAAAGCACTAAGTTGAGAGGAGTCTATTGGAGAGGCATTAGGAAACTTAACTTTCAGCGGATCTGTATGTTTCCCATTTACATGAAATTCGTAATGCAAATGGGGTCCTGTGGCTAATCCTGTGCTTCCTACATATCCGATAGTTTGTCCTTGTTTAATTTTTCTGCCAACTTTTGCTCTTGAACTAAATTTATCTAAATGACAGTAGCGAGTTTCATAATCCTCTGAATGTTTTATTTTTACCTCATTACCGCAACCTCCATTATATTTAGCAAAGATTATTGTTCCATCTCCAGTTGCTCTAATAGGAGAGCCTCTGTTGGCTGCATAATCTACACCTTTATGGGCTCTTATTGTGTGAAGAACTGGATGACGTCTATTTAAGTTATATTTGGAGCTAATGTAACTTAATTTTACAGGAGATCTCAGGAAGGCTTTTTTCACATTTTGCCCATCGAGATTGAAATATTCTGAATTTTTAGAATTTATATCATGCCTCACTGCTACAAACCTTTTATCATCATTATTAAACTCAGATATCAGAATATCTCCATCGAAAGCCTTTTCACCCTCTATTATTATCTCTTCATAGATTATGCTGTAGCTGTCTCCTTTTCTAATATCATGAGTGAAGTCGATATCCCAACCATTTATATAAGCTAGATCCATCAAAACGCTGTCAGGTATATTTTCTCTGAGTCCAGACATGTACATAGAATCTTTAATAACAACATGCTTAAAAACCTTTACCTTTTCTACTTCTGATTCATATCTTGAAATAGCGTAATTTTGATTTTCTTTTTCTGCCCTCACTCCTGATTTGATACTGTCTATGTAGTTAAGTTGATGAAGATTACCTTGAGGATCTATCAATATCTTGATTTTGTCACCGACCTCTATTCTTGATAGAAGTTCACTATCTTTGCTATTTACTAGGTTTATGATGTCCTCTTTAAGGACACCAAGTTCATCGAGAAGACCAAAAAGAGAATCATTCCTTTTTATTACTTTCTCTTTTTCTAGAAGAGGAAGCTCTATATCTAGGTTCTGTTTAAGTGAACCTAGTTCTATTGGCTTTTTCAGTTCGGGCAGATTTTCTCGTTTTGCAAATTCTTTATCCCCTATGTGACTTAACGAAAAAATTAAAAGAATTCCTATAAGCAAAGTAAAAATATGCCTTTTAGGGAAATTTTTTAAGATGATTATTAAGTCTGTTGCCTGCATTAACTCGAATCATACCCGAAAAAGAACATATAATAGATAGGCAATGCATAAAGAAAACCTTGAACTACTTATCAGAGGATCAGAGGAGATCATTCCTGAAGAAAGTTTTTCAGAGCAAATAAAATCTAATAAGATTTTAAGAGTTAAGGCAGGATTCGATCCTACTTCCCCTGACTTGCACCTTGGCCATACCGTCTTATTAAACAAGATGAAAATTTTCCAAGACCTTGGTCATGAAGTAATTTTTCTTATTGGTGACTTCACTGGCCTTGTAGGCGATCCTTCAGGAGTTAATGAAACACGCCCGGTACTGACCGATGATCAGTTAAGTAAAAATGCAGAAACTTATAAGGATCAAGTCTTTAAGATTTTAGATAAAGACAAGACGGAAATTAGATTTAATTCTGAATGGATGAATGAAGTGCCTGCGTCAGAATTTGTCAAAATGCTTTCCTCCTATACCGTTGCCAGAATGTTAGAGAGAGATGACTTTTCTAAGAGATATAAATCACAGCAGCCGATTTCAATTCACGAATTCCTATATCCAATTTTGCAAGGTTACGATTCAGTAAGGTTAAAAGCAGACATTGAGCTAGGAGGAACTGATCAGAAGTTTAATTTACTCCTTGGTCGTGAAGTTCAGAGGCATTACGGAGAAAAACAACAATCCATTATGACAGTGCCTTTGTTAGAAGGTCTCGATGGCGTAAAAAAGATGTCTAAATCCTTAGGAAATTATATTGCTCTCGAAGATAAGCCTGATGAAATGTTTGGCAAAATCATGTCCATTTCAGACGAACTTATGTGGCGATATTTTTCCCTTCTCAGTTTTAAAAGCACAGATGAAATTAATTCATACAAAGAGGACGTTAAAAAAGGTGCCAATCCGAGAGATATAAAATTTCTTTTAGCCGAAGAAATTGTTGAAAGATTTCATAATGGTTTGGGCAAAACTTCTAAAGACAATTTTATCAACAGGTTCCAAAAAGGAAATATATCTGAGGATATTGATGAAATAGAGTTAAAAATAGATGATGAGAGCGAACTTTTGACTCGAATACTTAGAGAGGTAAAACTTGTAAAAAGTACATCTGATGCAATGAGAATGATCTCCCAAGGAGCTGTGAAGGTAGAAAAAAAGAAGATCCTGGATCCAAAATTCAGAATAAATAAAGGTACTTCAAGCTTGGTGCAAGTGGGCAAGAAAAAGATATCCAAAATATTAATCAAATAAGGAGTAAAAACCTGTCCCTATAGTCTCATTTTGATGTATACTGCGCATCCTTCTGAACGAAGGGGAGTTTTTTAAAAGTTTTAAATAAGTAATTCGTGTGGGCGCTTATAATTAAGCGCAACTTACCAAAGTCAGTTTTTATTTGGCTTAAGTCCAAATTTAAAACCGATTTAGTGTCTATAAGGCACTTAATTTAAATTCAATTGAAGAGTTTGATCATGGCTCAGATTGAACGCTGGCGGTAACTTTTAAACATGCAAGTCGAGCGGTAACAGGCATAAAGATTCAGCTTGCTGAATCCGGCGCTGACGAGCGGCGAACGGGTGAGTAACGCGTAGGAATCTACCCAGTAGCGGGGGATAGCCCGAGGAAACTCGGATTAATACCGCATACGCCCTGAGGGGGAAAGGGGGCAGTTCACTGCTCTCACTATTGGATGAGCCTGCGTAAGATTAGCTTGTTGGTGGGGTAATGGCCTACCAAGGCGACGATCTTTAGCTGGTCTGAGAGGACGATCAGCCACATTGGGACTGAGACACGGCCCAGACATCTACGGATGGCAGCAGTTAAGAATATTGGACAATGGGGGCAACCCTGATCCAGGTATACCGCGTGTGTGAAGAAGGCCCTAGGGTTGTAAAGCACTTTAATCAGTGAAGAAGCATATTGAATTAATACCTCATTATGTTGACGTTAACTGAAGAATAAGGACCGGCTAACTCCGTGCCAGCAGCCGCGGTAATACGGAGGGTCCAAGCGTTAATCGGAATTACTGGGCGTAAAGCGCGCGTAGGCGGTTTAGCAAGTTGTATGTGAAAGCCCTGGGCTCAACCTAGGAACTGCATCCAATACTACTAAGCTAGAGTACGAGAGAGGAGAGTAGAATTTCTGGTGTAGCGGTGAAATGCGTAGATATCAGAAGGAATACCAATGGCGAAGGCAGCTCTCTGGCTCGTCACTGACGCTGAGGTGCGAAAGCGTGGGTAGCAAACAGGATTAGATACCCTGGTAGTCCACGCCGTAAACGATGAGAACTAGCCGTTGGGCAGATTTAACTGTTCAGTGGCACAGCTAACGCATTAAGTTCTCCGCCTGGGGAGTACGGCCGCAAGGCTAAAACTCAAATGAATTGACGGGGGCCCGCACAAGTGGTGGAGCATGTGGTTTAATTCGATGCAACGCGAAGAACCTTACCAACCCTTGAAATCTAGCGAAGTTCACAGAGATGAGAATGTGCCTTCGGGAACGCTATGACAGGTGTTGCATGGCTGTCGTCAGCTCGTGTCGTGAGATGTATGGTTAAGTCCAGTAACGAGCGCAACCCCTATCCTTATTTGCCAGCGCGTTAAGGCGGGAACTATAGGGAGACTGCCGGGTGAAACCCGGAGGAAGGCGGGGACGAGGTCAAGTCATCATGGCCCTTATGGGTTGGGCTACACACGTGCTACAATGGGAAGTACAGAGGGATGCGAAAGCGCGAGCTGGAGCCAAACCCTTAAAACTTTTCTTAGTCCGGATTGGAGTCTGCAACTCGACTCCATGAAGTCGGAATCACTAGTAATCGCGAATCAGAATGTCGCGGTGAATACGTTCTCGGGCCTTGTACACACCGCCCGTCACATCATGGAAGTGGGTTGCACCAGAAGTGGTTAGTCTAACCTTCGGGATGACGATCACCACGGTGTGATTCATGACTGGGATGAAGTCGTAACAAGGTAGCCCTAGGGGAACCTGGGGCTGGATCACCTCCTTAAAATAAAATCGCTTTTTTGTAGGCGTTCACACGAATTACTTATTTTTTTCCATCTTTAAAGATGAGAAATGAGTTTTTTAACATTTTTATAAGTTCAATCAAGTCTTATCAAAATCATTTTATGGATTTGATAGGCAAATTAATTACTTAATAAATTTTCTTTTTTATATGAAATTTATTTGAGTAACTGCAAAGTAATTTGGCGTTTTTGTGTTTTTTAAACACATTTAGTAGATAGAAATGCTTGAAAATATCATTAAGTTAATTGATGTAATATGGTCAAGTAAGGAAGTGCAAACGGTGGATGCCTTGGCAGCTAGAGGCGATGAAGGACGTAGTAACTTGCGATAAGCTTCGGGGAGTCGGTAACAGGCTTTGATCCGGAGATTTCCGAATGGGAAAACCCACCTAGGATAACCTAGGTATCTTAATCTGAATAAATAGGATTAAGAGGCAAACGCGGAGAACTGAAACATCTTAGTAACCGCAGGAAAAGAAATCAATTGAGATTCTGTGAGTAGCGGCGAGCGAAAGCGGAACAGCCCTTAAGCTTTATTTTGGTTAGTGGAATGGTTTGGAAAGACCAGTCGTAGAAGGTGATAGCCCTGTACACGAAAACCTTTTTAAAGTGAAATCGAGTAGGTCGGGACACGAGAAATCTTGACTGAATATGGGGGGACCATCCTCCAAGGCTAAATACTCCTAGCTGACCGATAGTGAACCAGTACCGTGAGGGAAAGGCGAAAAGAACCCCGGAGAGGGGAGTGAAATAGAACCTGAAACCGCTTGCATACAAGCTGTCGGAGCTGCTCGTTTACGAGTAGTGACGGCGTACCTTTTGTATAATGGGTCAGCGAGTTAATTTCTGTGGCAAGCTTAACTTTTTTAAGGAAGGCGCAGGGAAACCGAGTCTTAATAGGGCGACTTAGTCTCAGGTATTAGACGCGAAACCGGACGATCTATCCATGGCCAGGGTGAAGGTGAGGTAACACTTACTGGAGGCCCGAACCCACCTATGTTGAAAAATGGGGGGATGAGCTGTGGATAGGAGTGAAAGGCTAATCAAGTTCGGAGATATCTCGTTCTCCCCGAAATCTATTTAGGTAGAGCCTCTCATATTACTGCTGGGGGTAGAGCACTGTTTCGGCTAGGGGGTCATCCCGACTTACCAAACCGATGCAAACTCCGAATACCAGCAAGTACAGTGAGGGAGACAGACTGCGGGTGCTAACGTCCGTAGTCAAGAGGGAAACAACCCAGATCGCCAGCTAAGGTCCCAAAGTATGATTAAGTGGGAAACGTTGTAGGAAGGCCCAAACAGCTAGGAGGTTGGCTTAGAAGCAGCCATCCTTTAAAGAAAGCGTAACAGCTCACTAGTCGAGTCGGCCTGCGCGGAAGATGTAACGGGGCTAAATCATACACCGAAGCTGCGAATGAATATTTATATTCATGGTAGGGGAGCGTTCTGTATGCCACTGAAGGTGAATCGAGAGGTTTGCTGGAGGTATCAGAAGTGAGAATGCTGACATAAGTAACGATAAGAGGGGTGAAAAACCTCTCCGCCGAAAGACCAAGGTTTCCTGTCCAACGTTAATCGGGACAGGGTGAGTCGACCCCTAAGGCGAGGGCGAAAGCCGTAGTCGATGGGAAATAGGTTAATATTCCTATACTTCTTGTTACTGCGATGGAGTGACGGAGAAGGCTAGGCCAGCACAGCGATGGTTGTCTGTGTTTAAGGTTGTAGGCTGGAGATTTAGGCAAATCCGGATCTCTAAGGCCGAGAACTGATGACGATTATTTCTTAGGAAATAAGAAGTGGTTGATGCCATGCTTCCAGGAAAAACTTCTAAGCTATAGGTGACAAGGAATCGTACCGTAAACCGACACAGGTGGTCAGGTAGAGAATACTAAGGCGCTTGAGAGAACTCTGGTGAAGGAACTAGGCAAAATGGTACCGTAACTTCGGGAGAAGGTACGCCCTCATTACGTGAAGAGACTTGCTCTCGGAGCGGAAGGGGGTCGAAGATACCAGGTGGCTGCGACTGTTTACTAAAAACATAGCACTCTGCTAACACGAAAGTGGACGTATAGGGTGTGACGCCTGCCCGGTGCCGGAAGGTTAATTGATCGGGTTAGCCCCTTGTGGGCGAAGCTCGTGATCGAAGCCCCGGTGAACGGCGGCCGTAACTATAACGGTCCTAAGGTAGCGAAATTCCTTGTCGGGTAAGTTCCGACCTGCACGAATGGCGTAACGATGGCCACGCTGTCTCCACCAGAGACTCAGTGAAATTGAATTTGCGGTGAAGATGCCGTATACGCGCGGCTAGACGGAAAGACCCCGTGCACCTTTACTATAGGTTCACACTGGACTTTGAGTTTATTTGTGTAGGATAGGTGGGAGACTTTGAAGCAAAAGCGCCAGCTTTTGTGGAGTCGTCCTTGAAATACCACCCTATTAAATTTGGAGTTCTAACTTAGGCCCGTTATCCGGGTCGAGGACAGTGTGTGCTGGGTAGTTTGACTGGGGCGGTCTCCTCCCAAAGAGTAACGGAGGAGTGCGAAGGTAACCTCAGCACGGTCGGACATCGTGCAATGAGTGCAATGGCATAAGGTTGCTTAACTGCGAGACTGACACGTCGAGCAGGTACGAAAGTAGGTCATAGTGATCCGGTGGTTCTGAATGGAAGGGCCATCGCTCAACGGATAAAAGGTACGCCGGGGATAACAGGCTAATACCCCCCAAGAGTTCACATCGACGGGGGTGTTTGGCACCTCGATGTCGGCTCATCACATCCTGGGGCTGAAGCAGGTCCCAAGGGTATGGCTGTTCGCCATTTAAAGTGGTACGCGAGCTGGGTTTAGAACGTCGTGAGACAGTTCGGTCCCTATCTGCCGTGCGCGTTGGAAAATTGAGAAGAGTTGCTCCTAGTACGAGAGGACCGGAGTGAACGAACCTCTGGTGTTCGGGTTGTCATGCCAGTGGCATTGCCCGGTAGCTATGTTCGGAAAGGATAACCGCTGAAAGCATATAAGCGGGAAGCCTCCTTCAAGACTAGTTTTCCCTGGACCTTCGGGTCCTTTAGAGCCGTTCAAGACTAGGACGTTGATAGGCAGGGTGTGTAAGTGCTGCAAGGCATTGAGCTAACCTGTACTAATTGCTCGATCGGCTTGACCGTATTACATCAAGTAATTTCTTGATATAGCTAATTACATTAATGATTGAATTTATAAGTTTTTGTCTGATGACCATAGCGAGAGTGAACCACCTGATACCTTTTCGAACTCAGAAGTGAAACCTCTTAGCGCCGATGGTAGTGTGGTTGCGACCATGTGAGAGTAGGACATCGTCAGACTTTTTTTAGAACCCCTCTAGTTTTTAATTAGAGGGGTTTTTTTCTGCTACAAGCAATGCTCCCAGCGCAGAAGCATATTCACCTCTTTCAGGAAAGTGGGGAGTGAATCCGGTTATTGACGCCGCTTCTTCAAGTGACTTCTTTAATCCATTAAATGAAGGAGCCCTGCCAACTACAACTATTTGATTTGCTTGAAACATCATAGCGACTGAAGTTGCTATCCTTGCCGCTGTCTGTCCTACTAAGTTAATAATTCCTGATGCTATATCTTCTCTAGAGAATTCTTTTTCCACTTTAGCTATTTTTCCAAAGTTAACTGCTGTTGTGGTAGATGGAAGTTGGCCTATAGGTCCGGAGACAACATCCTCTAATATTAGATCTACCTGACTTTCATTACCTTTTTCGGCTAAAGTCGCAATTTCTTCAGGGTTGTCTGTACCTAGTAGTAGTTTACTTAAACCTAAAACTGTTCCTCCTCCCACCCCAGTACCAGAGCAGTGAGTATAGACTCCCCTTTGGGCATGTATGCATGCAGTTCCTGAACCAGCACTTACTATTATTATCGATTCATCTTCATTCAATTTTGCTAAACTCATTGAGCCCTCTCCTATTGCCTCAATTTCATTGACGTGAATGATAGGAGTATTGTCAATATTATCGCCTAGTTCTAGATGCCTTCCTCCGGTAACCGCTAGAAATCCTGTATTGCTATTAAAGTCTATTTCAGGAAAAATCTCTCTAACTCTATCGTGGTTTAAATTTTCAGAGCTTAAATCCATTCTATGAATTAACTCATCATTTTTCCTTATTAGTGTATCAGTAACGGTTATACCAAAATCAGCAGAAATATTCATAAGGTGTTTCTTTAAAATTGAGTTAGTATTAAGTTATATTATAAATGGCTTTAAGACAGGATTATAAATGGATATAAGACAGATAGTTATGGTTTCTCGTTTAAGAGATCCTCTCATCAATGAACTTTGCGAGCTCTTTGAGTTTGAAGTTGCTTTTAATGATCCTGGTGTAGGTCATTTTGGCCTTGAAAATGCTGTAATACCCATTGGTAAAGACTTTTTAGAAGTCGTTAGTCCTGTGCAAGAAGGTACTACTGCTGAAAGATTTATAAATAAGAGAAATGGAGATGGAGGTTATATGATCATTATTCAGGTAGATGATTTTCAGCAATCTAAGGCCTTAGTTTCTCAAAAGGGCATAGATATTGTTTGGGAAACAGATCTACCAGAAGCAAAAGCTATCCATCTTCATCCAAAACAAACAGGTGGTGCGATACTCTCGCTAGACTGGATGGACCCTAAAGATAGTTGGAAATGGGCTGGCCCAAATTGGACTGATCATATATCAGGGCCCATATCCGGCGTAGAGGGAGTAGAGATACAGTCAAATAATCCTCAAGAAATGTTTGAAACTTGGTCTCAGATTTTAGGAAATCCTAGAATGAATAAAGAAGATGGGGAGATATATTTAAATAATACTTGGATAAAATTCATTTTGGATTTAGACGGAAGAGGACCAGGAGTTTCCTCATTTATCTTAAGATGTAATGAAATAGAAAGAATACAAAAGAAAGCAGAAGCTCTTCAACTTCTTCATGATGATGCAATATTGTTAGGGGGTGTGAAGTTTTACTTAAAATGAAATCAATAATTCCAATAACATTTATTATTATTTTAGTTTCTTGTGGAGGAGGGAGTGGTGGTAGTTCAAGTTCACCTACTATTCCTGATGGATCCAGTTCAACAGGCACTTCCCAAGGCACTGGTAGTACTGCAACTGGTTCCAATACTTCAACTACAATAACGTCTTCTTCAACAAATACTTCAACAAGCTCATATAACCCAAACCTACCAACTTCTGGAGCAATAACCCTTTCTGGGAATTTTGATTCAGATAAATTAGCTTATGAAGAGTCAGCTGAATATACAAGACAATATGGATTGTCTTTGATTAATGCTTCTTCGGCCTATGCTAGAGGAGCTACCGGAAGAGGATCAATAATTGGAATAATGGATTCTGGAGTTGATACATCTCATCAAGAATTAAATGGCTATAACAAACTTCTTTCCGAAAGTTATCTAGTCTACCAAGATAGATCTCCTGACACAGACGAAAAAAGACATGGTTCACATGTGGCAGGTATAGCCCTCGGAGAGAGAGATGGCACGGGGATACATGGCGTTGCATTTGATGCTCAACTTTTCTTCATTTCCATTGAACTTGGTACAGCTGGAGAAACTTATGAGCCAGCAACCATAGATTCCTCAGTTGACTATAGTGGTATTGATAACAGCTGGTCTCAACTAGAGGCTGAGTTTATTGACAAAAATGTTACTGTTGTAAACGGTAGTTTTGGATATCAAGGGAATATTAATGATTATACAGAAGAGAATTTAAGATCAGCTTTTCCAAAAACAATTAACGTATTTGCCCAATCTGATAAGGCAGATGCAGATAAAACAATTTTTGTATGGGCAGCTGGTAATGGTGGAGGTTATGCGGATCAAGGAGTTGATTATTCAAGCCCTGAAGTTTTTGGAGGGTTAGCTTATCTTTTACCTGAATTAAGAGGAAATACAGCCGCAGTTGTTTCAGTAGATGAAGATGGTTCTATAAGCAGCTTTTCAAATAGATGTGGAGTAGCTAAAGATTACTGTTTGGCTGCACCAGGCAGAAATATACTTAGTGTTTATGCTGAAGATTCTCCCGTAACTGACTCTTATGGAAGAGCTAGTGGAACTTCCATGGCCGCACCTCATGTTTCGGGAGGTATTGCTCTTTTGTCAGACTACTTCGAAGGACAGCTTGGTAATACAGAAATACTTCAACGTTTATTTTCTACAGCTAATAAATCTGGAATTTACTCTGATTCGGAAATTTATGGTCAAGGCTTGATGGATTTAGATGCTGCTACGAAACCTGTAGGAACTGCAATGATAGCAACAAGTGGATCGAGCCTTTCGAACCTAACACTCACAGAAGAAGGCAGTTATGTTGGAATTGTTGGGCCAGCTTTTGGTAATTCAATTTTCACAAATTTAAGTGAATTATCTTATGTTGTATTTGATGAACTTGGAGCTCCTTTCAAAAGATCTTTTAACCAAAGGATACTTAATAACATACCTAATTTAAGATGGATTACTGACTTCCAGTCAAATCCCAATAGACAAGTAAATCAGCAATCGATTGTGACAGGTAATGGTGGAAAAATTCGATTAGGAATTATTAATAATTTATCAACTATACCTCAGTCTTCAAGATTATGGGCTGCTACGCAAACTAATTTAGAGTACATATCAATAGAACAGCACATAACAAAAAATAGTAAATTATTTTTTGGAAATGGTACTAACCCAAATATCTATCTATCTTCAAGCAAAGGCATTGGTCATAGGGGAATTCCTTTTCTTGAATTCACTTCAAACGGATCTTTCGTGGGTATGGATATTTCTTTACCTTCTGGCAAGTCATTGATTTTTTCCTTATTCGAAGGCTCTCACCAAGACAACAGAATGTTTGTTAATTCTTTGGATGAAAGCACGGGTATTTTAATGGAGATCAGTGACAGATTTGGGATCTCGGAAATTTCATATCAGTTTGGCATTACACTCGATGATTCAAATTTGTTAGGTATTTCCTCTCAAGGTGGATTTGGAAGTCCAGAAAACACTTTAACTTCATTTTTTGGTATAGAAGCTCTAACTAGAACAAATGACTTTATGTGGAGGAGTTCACTTCATGTAGGTCAAACTGAATCAGATTTTAATCAGTTAGGACTGATAGAAGATATTGAGGGTGCTTATTTTTCTTCATTTGATTTAGGTGTTTACAAAGAAAATATCTTTGTGAGAAATGACTCTATAGGAATACAGGTATATCAACCTTTGAGGGCTGAGTATGCAAAACTGAATTTCAATATCCCTATCGGAAGAACTAAAGACAAACAAATACTCTTTGATGAATTGAGCATTGATCTTACACCTTCTGGTAGGCAGATTAATTCACAATTAATTTATGCTATGACCCAAGAAAAACTTACATTCTTTGGCAAATTAGGGTTTGTATCAAATGAATACCATCAGAGTAAAAGTAAGATCGAACCTTACTTTCAGCTAGATATAGAATTTAGATTAGAATAATCCCTGAGCTGCATGAGCAGCCAGCTCTTTATCTGATTGCTTGTCTATTTCTTCAGAAGACTCTAAAGGTTTATTGAGTTCTGCCCAGTCTATTTCAAATTCACTGTTGGCATCCATATAGGACGTTAGGTTTAGTTTTTCGTAAAGTGGTAGTACCTTATCAGTTAACAGCCCAATTCTTTTCAAATTAGGCATTACTCGGCTAAAAAGTAAATTTGTAAACATATCTTGAGTTTCATCATTAACAACCATGGCAAGGATTTCCTCTTCACTAATGCCAAACCACCTTGCTGGTAATTCAGTATTGATGATCCTATCTCTCATAACAACACATGCTTCATAAGCGAACATTGCTCTATCTTCCACTTCCTCTTTAGTGAGAGTTTTTAAAAAATCCTCTAAATAATTTACTCCAAATGTTACATGTCGCGCTTCATCTCTTATGATGTAGTGAACGAGACTCCTTAGAAGAGGGCAGTTCGAAGTTTCTTTTGTAGTTTGGAATGCAGCTAATGCTAAGCCTTCTATAATGATCTGCATACCAATAAACTTAAGATCCCATCTCGGATCTGAGAGAATTTTATCTATTAAGGCTTTAAGATTTTTATTAACAGGATACTCGACACCAGATACATGGCGGAGATAACGAGCGAATACTTCTACATGCCTTGCTTCATCAAATGTTTGTGATGCCGCATAGAGCTTTGCCTGATAAGTTGGGGCACATGAAACAAGTTGTGATGCGACTAAAAGGGCACCCTGTTCTCCATGAAGAAACTGGCTTAGTTGCCACGCAGTGTCATGCCACATGTATTCTAATCTTTCTTCTTCAGGAAGTGCTGCAAGAGGGCCTTCCATTCTTGCCAAGAGCTCAGCTTTAACAGGCGTTTCGCCTTTTGAAATCGCCTTCGACCAATCTAGATCTATCGATCCATCCCAATTAAGCTTTTTCCCTAGCTCATATAACTTTTTAATGCGTGTATCAGCATCGGTATAATCCCAATTATAATGACCAACTAAAGGAGTATTAAAGATTTCAACAACATCCTCGATGTGTTCCTCGCTGAAGTTTTCCGGAAGGTCAAATTCTCTGGGATCAACCGGAGTTTCCTCAATTACTTTGATCTTCACAACTTTTAATGGAGCTGTTAGGCAGTTTTAGTAGAGTAATCCAAAGGCTGAGAAAGTTCGTCCCAATCAATAGCACCATTATCTTCAAGATCCTTGAATTGTAGAATATCCATCTCTTCGTATTTCTCTTGAGTTTTCTCTGTTAAAAGTCCAATCCTCTTCAGATTCGGCATTATTTTGGAGAAGAGAAGGTTATTGAAAAGCCTTGAAGTTTCAGATTGATTTAGTACTTGTTGGGCTTCTTCAACATTCCACCCGTAGTGTTTCATAACATTGTCAGATCCAAATCTGTTTCTCATTACCACACATGCCTCGTAGGCAAATTCTGCCCTATCTTCTCTTTCTTCTTCACTCAGGGTCTGAACGAATTCTTCAAGATAATTTACCCCAAACGTAACATGTCTTGCTTCATCTCTAATAACGAGATAAAAAAGGTCTTTAAGAAGTGGATCCATAGCAGCAGCTCTTTGTCTTTCGAAAGCTGCAAGAGCTAGGCCTTCAATTATTATTTGCATACCAATGAATTTAAGATCCCACCTAGGATCTGAGAGGATCTTATCCAGAAGCAGTTTTAAACCTGGCATTACGGGATAATTCCATCCAATCCTTTCTTGCAAATATTTGTTAAAAACTTCAACGTGTCTAGCCTCATCAAAAGTTTGAGAGGCTGCATAAAGCTTAGCATTATAGGTTGGAGCACATGATACAAGTTGAGAAGCCACTAAGAGTGCTCCTTGCTCACCGTGTACAATTTGGCTTAAACCGCTAGCTAATAAATGCCATGAACATTCGATTTTTTTCTCTTCAGGTAAATCATCATATGGCTTAAAACCAGCTAGTTGTTGGAATTCCGGATTGGTTGCCCATTCTGAATGAGAGTATCTCTCTCTTGTCCAGTCTAGATCTACAGTTGCATTCCAATTAAGCTTCTTTCCCAGTTCATATAGCTTTTTTAATCTATTGTCTGCATGGGTGTAGTCCCAATTATAAGAACCTGTCAGTGGTGTTTGAAATATTTCAACTATATCTTCAACGTCTTGAGGTTGAAGTTTGCTCTCCAAATCATCATCATCAAAGTATCTGAGATCAGGTGGACAATTATCTACTTCCGTTATTTTCATAATTAATTCCTTATAATCAATTAATTCTACAATAAATTTTGAAAAACATCCGCCTAAAAGAATATATTTTTCTCATATCGGATTTCATATAATTTTATATTCTGAGTTTCTTAGTCTATGAGAAAATTAAAATTCCTCAGTCAACCTTAAAAAGGTCGGTAAGTTGCTCTAGCATTGCTCCACCCAACTCTTCGGCTCTGTGTATAGTAACTGCATTTTTATAATACCGTGTAACATCATGACCTATACCAATAGCTATCAGGTTTATGTCCGACATTGTTTCAATCGAGTGTA
Organism: uncultured SAR86 cluster bacterium; assembly: GCA_902630715.1. GTDB lineage: Bacteria > Pseudomonadota > Gammaproteobacteria > Magnimaribacterales > Magnimaribacteraceae > Magnimaribacter. The sequence goes on from CACOVO010000001.1 coordinate 173,033, forward strand.
TCACTTGTCTCAAATGAAGATCTAAAAAGTTGGTTGGGTTTGTTGATAGTGTGCTATCGTCAACAGGGGCACCATCTGAAATTACCATCAATATCTTTCTTTGCTCACTTCTTCTGGCCAATCTATCGTGAGCCCAAATCAACGCCTCTCCATCAACGTTCTCTTTCAACAGGCCCTCTCTAAGCATTAATCCAAAGTTTTTTTGTCCTCTCCTCCAAGGCGTATCTGCAGATTTGAATATAATGTGCCTAATATCATTTAGTCTTCCTGGATTTTCAGGTTTTCCGTCATCCATCCATATTTTTCTGCTTTCTCCACCTTTCCAATGTTTTGTCGTGAATCCTAGAACTTCAGTTTTTACATTACAACGCTCAAGCGTAGTGCTAATGATATCTGCACAAATGGCTGCAACTGTCATAGACCTGCCCCTCATTGATCCTGAACTATCCACTAGAATAGAAACACTTGTATCTCTGAAGTCAGTATCTTTTTCAATCTTATAAGTGAGAGGTGTAAGAGGGTCAGTTATGATTTTATGAAGCCTTGCAGAATCAAGCATACCCTCTTCTTTATTGAATTCCCAAGATCTATTTTGTTGGGCCATAAGGAATCTTTGAAGCCTATGAGCCAACTTTGAAATTGTTGCCTTGCTGGAACCCATCAATTGATCCAAATGCTTTCTAAGTCTTTGTAATTCCTCTGGACTACATAAATCCTCAGCTCTTATTTCTTCGTCAAAGTTTCTTGTGTAAACCTTGTATTTAAAGTTGGTATTTTTTCCAACAAGAGATTCTAACCACGACTGATTTGTCGTAATCTCTTGATTTTCATCCACGATGGCGTCTTCGTCTATGTCGCCCATGTCAGCTTCTGTTTCCTCTGCTCCCTCTTGATTTTCTTGTTCAGGAGAACTTTCAGACTCTAGAGAATCATCATCTTCTCCTTCCTCAGAAGCAGCTTCATCTTCCTGCTCAGTTTCGTCTTCAATTTCATTGTCTTCAGAATCGCTTTCATCATCGTCTATTCTTAGGCTTTTTAAAAAGTTTTCTGCGTGCTCTAAAAACTTTGATTGATTTTCCAGTGAGCTAAAAAGGTCATCTTTTAATTTAGAGTCTTGATTTTCGAAAAGTTCTCCCCAATAGTCTAAAAATTCATTTGAAAAAGTTCTATCTTCGGATAGACATGACTCTCTTAGCCAACTTTCTAAAGCTATTTCTAAGAAATCTTCTTGATTTTCTAAACCCTTATAAAGTTGAGCTTTATTTTTAAATTTAGCTGCAATGTTTGAATAAACGCCCGGATAATCTAGCGAACCTAGGATCTCCACTCTAGTATCCTCCATCACTTTGATTAAAGAGTTAATTTTGTCTGTACTTGAATTAATTCTTATAGATTTATCTCTATATTTCTCTGCACAAGCTAAAGAGTCAGCTTTTCCTCTAAAGGATTTAAGTTCTTCTTTTGACTTTGGAGCACCAGAAGTTGCTGAACCTAGGCCTCCAAAATTTACCTCAATTTCAGAATTACCACTTATTGCTCTAGTAGCGGCAGTAACTGCTTCTTTTATTATCTCTGGTTGAGAATTTCTAGATGCCATTCATCTATGAGTTTTCTATATTTTCAGCAATTGATTCCGATGATTCTAAATCGAAACATCTTTGATAATACTCAGCAATGATTACTCTCTCGGTTTCGTCACATTTATTTAAGAAAGTAATTTCAAATGACTTATTTAGATCATTAAATATTTGAAAGTTTTCAGCCCAACTTATTACTGTGCGGGGCGACATTAGTGTTGATATATCTCCATTAGCGAAACCTTGCCTTGATAAATTGGCCACTGAAATCATATTTTTGGCTGTTTCGAGACCTTCTTTATTATCTAGAGTTGGAACTTTCGACAGAACAACTTTCAACTCTAATTCTGGTTCAAGATAATTGAGAGTTGAAACGATATGCCATCTGTCCATCTGTCCTTGATTTATTTGTTGTGTTCCATGATAAAGGCCAGATGTGTCGCCTAAACCCACTGTATTTGCCGTAGCGAAAAGTCTGAAACCTTCATGCGGAGAAATAACTTTATTTTGATCCAGAAGTGTTAATTTTCCTTCCACCTCAAGTACCCTTTGAATTACAAACATTACGTCAGGTCTTCCTGCATCATACTCGTCGAAAACAAGTGCAGTTGGTGTTTGGAGTGCCCAAGGAAGGATTCCTTCTTTGAACTCTGTAATTTGCTTGCCATCTTTTAAAGTTATTGCGTCTTTTCCAAGTAAGTCTATTCGACTTATATGGCTATCTAGGTTCACCCTTACACATGGCCAGTTCAGTCTTGCAGCTACTTGCTCAATATGTGTAGATTTACCAGATCCGTGGTAACCCTGTATCATTACTCTTCGGTTATGTGCAAAGCCTGCAAGGATTGCTAAAGTTGTGTTCTTGTCAAACTTGTAAGACGTATCGATTGTTGGCACGTATTCATTGGCTTCTTTATAGGCCATCACCTTCAAATCAACATCAATGTCAAATGTCTTCCTAACATCAATTTCATTGTTGGGTATTCCGTTATCTTTTTTTGTATTCATTATTTTTTTATTGAAAGGTGGCACATTATCCTGATTTGAACCGTTTCAGCAACACTTAGGCTGAAGTACAATATATAGATGGAAGACAAGGAATCAATTAAAAACATTTGGCAAACTATTCAGGAGGAAACCGAAAGGAGAGTTAAGGCTGAACCAGTACTTGCAAGTTTTTTTCACACAACTGTTTTAGAGCATAGTTCATTTTCTTCGGCAGTTGCGGACTTGATTGCAAATGACCTTGGCAGCACGTCTGTTCAGCCCATGATGCTTATCAGTGTAATAAAGGATGCTATAAATTCTAGTGATGAGATTCTGGCAGCAACAGTAATTGATTTAATTGCAGCTAAAGAAAAAGATCCATCATGCAGATATCTTTCTGAGCCACTCTTGTTCTTTAAGGGTTTCAAATCATTACAGTCTCACAGAGTTGCGAGCTGGCTCTGGCAGAATTCAAGGCATACTTTGGCGCATTATTTTCAAAGTAGGACATCTGAAGTTTATGGCGTTGATATTCATCCTGCTGCAAAGTTAGGAAAAGGAATCATGATTGATCATGGTACGGGTGTTGTAATCGGCGAAACCTCTGTTGTTGAGGATAATGTTTCAATTTTCCAAGGCGTCACCTTGGGAGGTACTGGTAAAGATATAGGAGATAGACATCCAAAAGTAAGAGAGGGAGTTTTATTGAGCGCCTCCTCTACAATATTGGGTAATGTCGAAATCGGTAGGAATGCTAAAATAGCTGCAGGCAGTGTAGTGCTAAATGATGTTAGAGAAGGAACTACTGTTGCAGGGGTACCTGCTAGAGAAGTTGGTAAGTCTGAAGGAAATGTTCCAGCAGATGAGATTGATCACCTTATAGAAAAGGAAAACTGAAATGAAATATGAAACAATTAAATATGAGGTTAGAGAAAATATTCTTACTTTAACCCTTAATAGACCGGAAAGACTTAATGCCTTTACAGGTCAAATGATGGATGAGTTAATTGCTGCATTTGATGAGGCCGGTAAAGACGATGACGTAAGAGTCATTATTGTAACAGGAGAGGGAAGGGGATTTTGTGCGGGTGCAGACTTATCTTCTGGATCAAACACCTTTAATAGAGATATTAGAAATAACAAAGGTGACGAGGTAGATCATAAAAAAGATCCAGAATGGATGAGAGATGGAGGAGGAAGAACTACTCTTGCAATCTATGATTGCCCTAAGCCGATAATTGCTGCAATCAATGGCCCAGCTGTGGGAGTGGGAGTCACAATGACACTACCTATGGATATAAGACTGGCCAGTGAAAATTCTAAATTTGGTTTTGTATTCGCCAGGAGGGGATTAGTACCTGAGGCTGCTTCGAGCTGGTTCCTGCCAAGATTGGTTGGAATAAGCAAGGCACTTGAGTGGACTTATTCAGGTAAAGTGTTCAGTGCAAAAGAAGCTTTAGACGGCGGGTTAGTAAGATCGGTACATAAGCCTGAAGAGTTATTGAAAGAGGCTAGAAACATTGCTTACGAAATCATTCAAAACACGTCTTCTATTTCAGTATCTCTAACTAGACAAATGTTATGGAAAATGTTGGGAGCTGATCATCCGATGGAAGCTCACAAAGTAGATTCGAGATTTATTTATGAGCTTGGAAGGGGTGATGATGCTAAAGAAGGAGTAAACTCTTTTTTAGAAAAAAGATCTCCTGAATTTCCTAATAAAGTTTCGAAAGACATGCCCGAACACTATCCTTGGTGGGAGGAGAAAAAATTTAGTTAAAATGGCAAAGAAAGCCCTTAATAAATTAATAAAATTATTAGATTTAGAGACTCTAGAAGAAAATCTTTTTAGAGGTCAAAGTGAAAATATTGGTGGACCAAGAGTTTTTGGAGGCCAGGTTATAGGTCAGGCCCTCACAGCTGCCGTAAGGACAGTACCTGAAAAAAGGTTTGTTCATTCGCTACACGCTTATTTTCTTCGTCCTGGAGATATGGAGTATCCAATAATTTACGATGTAGAAAGAACAAGGGACGGAGGCAGTTTTACAACCCGAAGAGTTGTCGCAATTCAGAAGGGTGAGCCAATTTTCGACATGGCGTTATCATTCCATAAAAAAGAAAAGGGGCCTTCTCATCAAATAGATATGGAGGATATACCCGGCCCTAACGAATGCATAAGCGAGATTGAAATCAAGAAGAAGATGGTCGACAAAGTTCCAGAAAAATACCGAGATTTTTTCCTAAGAGAGAAGCCAATCGAAATAAGAAATTTACCTGGGGAAGGCATGTTCGAGGAACCAAAAAAGAAACCTCCTCATAAACATGTTTGGATGAAAGCTGTAGGAAAGCTGCCTGATGATGTCGTCCAACATCAAGCTGTTTTAGCTTATGCTTCAGATATGGGCTTACTGAGCACTTCCATGAACCCTCATAAGCTCAGTTTTGCAAAGGGTAATGTCATGAGCGCCAGTTTAGATCATGCTATGTGGTTTCATAGACCATTCAGAGCTGATGAGTGGATGCTTTATTCGACTGATAGTCCCAGTGCAAGTAATGCAAGAGGCTTCAATCGAGGTAGTGTATATACCAAAGACGGTATTTTAGTAGCTTCAGCAGTACAAGAGGGGTTAATGAGGATAGTAAAGAGCTAGGGCAGGGTGGTTTCACCCATAAGGAAGTTATCAATTTCCCTAGCAGCAGCTCTCCCTTCATTTATCGCCCACACCACTAAAGATTGACCTCTTCTGCAGTCGCCAGCTGCAAATACTTTCGGATTGGAAGTTTGATGTACATTGTGCTCCGCTTTGTAATTAGATCTTTCGTCCAGATCAACACTTAATTCCTCAACTGCATAATGCTCAGGACCTAAAAATCCCATAGCGAGGAGTATTAAATCAGCTTGCCAATCCTTTTCAGTTCCAGGAACCTCTTGAAAATTGCTATCAACTTCAACTGTTTTAATACCTTTTAAAGATCCATCTTCATTTCTCAAAAATTCTTTACCAGAAATAGAGTAAACCCTTGGATCACTCCCATAAACTTCAGCCGATTCTTCATGGCCATAATCAACTTTGTAGACTCTAGGAAAAAGGGGCCATGGATTATTTTCAGTTCTCTCTTTTGGAGGTTCTGGCATGATTTCAAAATTAACTAAAGATTTGCAACCATGTCTTAATGAAGTTCCTATACAGTCGGTTCCTGTATCTCCTCCCCCTATAACAATAACATTCTTATCTTTTGCAGAGATAAACATTCCGTCATCATGATTCGAATCTAAAAGGCTCTTGGTATTAGCTCTTAGAAAGTCCATGGCAAAGTGTACTCCATCTCCTTCTCGATTTGGGATTGGGAGATCCCTTGGCTTAGTAGCACCAGTAGTCATCAATATAATATCATTTGACTTCTCAAGTTCAGACATGCTCACTCCATTTGGACCTAACCCTCCGACATCAGAGTTCGTGAAGAACTCTATGCCTTCAGCAATCATCTGTTCAAGCCTTTGATCGAGAATAGATTTTTCTAATTTCATATTAGGAATGCCATACATCATTAGTCCACCTATGCGGTCTGCTCTTTCATAAACCTTTACATGATGCCCAACACTATTGAGTTGTTGGGCTGCAGATAAACCAGCTGGTCCAGATCCAACTATTGCAATTTTTTTACCTGTTCGGAAGGAGGGAATGTTAGGTTTTAACCACCCATTTTGGAAACCTTTATCGGCGATGGCAAATTCAAGATTCTTTATCGCAACTGGACTTTCGGTGATTCCTAGCACGCAGGCTCCTTCACAAACTGCGGGACAGACTCTTCCAGTAACCTCTGGGAAGTTATTGGTTTTCATAAGTCTGTTAAACGCCTCCTCCCATCTATTTTGATAGACAAGATCATTCCATTCGGGAATCAAATTATAGACGGGACAACCCTCTCCCGATTGACAAAATGGGACACCACAGTCCATACAACGAGAGGCTTGCGTTTCTAACTTAGGTTCCTGATGCTCCGTATATATTTCTTTAAAATCAAGCAGCCTTTCTTTGGGAGGCCGATAGGGCGCCACAGCTCTGCTAAATTCTTTAAATCCGGTAGGTTTTCCCATATTTAGACTGCCTGTTTCCTAAGATTAATTTCTTCTAAGACTCTCTTATAATCAGTTGGCATAACTTTAACAAAGTTTTTTAAACTTGTTGGCCAATCATCTAACAACTGTTTTGCGATATTAGAATCTGTATATTTGTAATGGTTACTAATAAGTTTTTTTAATTCTTTTATTTCTTTGTCATTTGTGAGCTTTTCAAGCTCAAATGTGTCCAAATTACATTTCTGTTCAAATTTATCTTGAGGATCATAAACGTAAGCTTCACCTCCGCTCATTCCAGCTCCGAAATTTCTTCCTGTTTCTCCAAGGATAACAGCCTTTCCTCCAGTCATGTATTCACAACCATGATCTCCAATTCCTTCAACTACAACAGTAGCGCCACTATTACGAACACAGAATCTTTCTGCTGCAATTCCACTGAAGTACGCTTCACCTGATGTAGCTCCATATAATGCAACATTTCCTAAGATAATGTTTTCTTCAGCTTTAAAACTGCTTTCTTTAGGAGGATAAATAATAAGTTTTCCTCCAGATAAGCCTTTTCCAACAAAGTCATTTGCATCTCCTTCTAAAGTAAGGGTTATACCTTTTACCAGCCATGCAGCTAAGCTTTGTCCGGCTGATCCATTGAGTTTAATGTTAATGGTATCTTCAGGAAGACCGTCTGCTTCCCAAACCTTACTGACTTCATTGGATAGCATCGTTCCAACAACTCTATTGATATTTATAATTTTTTCTTCAAATTCAACTTTTTTGCCTTTTTCAATAGCTGGTTTACTCTTTTCAATTAAGATATTGTCTAGCGCTTTCTCTAAACCGTGGTCTTGTTTTTGAGTGTTATAAACTTCTGTATTTTCAAATATTTTTTCAGCTGGTTGCAGTATATTAGAGAAATCTAAACCACTTCTTTTCCAGTGATCTATCGCAACGTCAGATTCGAGGCAATCAACACGTCCAATCATATCTTCAAGCTTTTTAAATCCTAGTTCTGCCATAATATGTCGTAAGTCTTTTGCAACCATGAAAAGGTAATTTACAACATGTTCTGGCTGACCTTTGAATTTTTTCCTGAGCTCTACATCCTGAGTGGCTATACCCACTGGGCATGTATTGAGGTGACATTTTCTCATCATAATGCAACCTAGCGTCACAAGAGGTGCTGTCGCAAATCCAAACTCTTCGGCACCTAAAAGTGCAGCAATAGCAACATCTCTACCTGTTTTGATTTGACCATCTGTTTGAAGGACCACCCTAGATCGAAGATTATTCATTACCAAAGTCTGATGAGTTTCTGCTACTCCCAGTTCCCAGGGTAATCCTGCATGTTTAATAGATGTGAGAGGAGAAGCGCCTGTACCTCCATCGTGTCCAGCTATAACTAAATGATCTGTCTTTGCCTTTACTACTCCTGAAGCAATAGTCCCAACACCAACTTCTGACACAAGCTTTACGCTTATACGTGATGCTCTATTAGCGTTTTTTAGATCATGAATGAGTTGTGCGATATCTTCGATAGAGTAAATATCATGATGGGGCGGTGGGCTAATAAGTCCAACTCCCGGTGTTGAGTGACGTATTTTAGCTATATACTCGTCGACTTTTTTCCCAGGGAGTTCACCACCCTCCCCAGGTTTAGCTCCCTGAGAGATCTTAATTTGTAATTCGTCAGCATTTGTTAAATACCACATTGTGACACCAAATCTTCCAGAAGCTACTTGCTTGATTGCAGATCTTTTCGATGATCCGTCATCAAGAGTTTTGAACCTTATTGGATCTTCACCTCCCTCACCGGTATTAGATTTTCCTCCAAGCTCATTCATGGCAAAAGCCAGAGATTCATGAGATTCAGTTGAGATCGAGCCAAGACTCATAGCTCCGGTTGCAAATCTTTTGACTATTTCTTTCTCAGATTCAACATCTTCAAGAGGAACTGGAGTATTAATATTTTTGAATTTTAAGAGACCTCTCAATGTGCTATTTTTGGTAGTGTTTTCGTTGGCATGTTTCGCAAATTCCCAATAGGCGTCCTCGTTATTTGTTCTTGCAGCAATTTGAAGGCTAGAGATTGTTTTCGGGTCCCACATATGCGAGTCTCCGCCGTTTCTCCAATGGAAATCTCCTGGATTAGGTAATACTGAAAGTTTCCCTTCGTAATCTTTTGGAAAGCCAAGCTCATGCCTCCTCTCAATTTCTTTCGTAAGTGCTTTGAAATCAACTCCTTGCACTCGGCTAGCTGTGCCGGGGAAAGATTTTTCTATGATCTCATCAGCAAGTCCAACTGCCTCAAAAATCTGTGCTCCTTTATATGAATGGAGGGTCGATATACCTATTTTAGCCATTACCTTCATAATGCCTTTCTTAACACCTTTCTTATAAGCCTTTACCATTGAGTCATAGTCCGATATGTCGGCTTTATCCAAATGGCCATCGATTTTGTATTGCCAGATAGCTTCAAAAGCCAAATAAGGATTTATAGCATCAGCTCCGTAACCAAAGAGTAGGCAATGATGATGCACTTCTCTGGCTTCGCCACTTTCAAGGATGATCCCAACCTTTTTTCTTTTTTGAGAATTGATGAGATGATTATTTACTGTTGAGCATGCAAGTAGCGAGCTTATTGCAATTCTATCCTTATCAATTTTTTTGTCTGTTAAGATTACAAAGCCGTAACCCTTATCTGATGCATTTTCAGCCTCAGAACATATCTCGTCTAGCCTTTGTACCATTCCATCATGGCCATCAATCTTAGAGTAAGTGATATCTATTTTTTTTGCCTTCCAACCTTGACCTTTTAACTTGGTAATACCTTGCAGTTCGTTATTTGAAAGTATGGGATTTTTTACCCTAAGTCGGTTTGCATTTTCGGGTTTACTTTCAAGAAGATTTTTCTCTGGGCCAATAAGGCATTCGAGAGACATTATTACTTCCTCTCTAATGGAATCTATAGCAGGATTCGTTACTTGGGCAAATAATTGTTTAAAGTAGTCATACAGAAGTCTTGGTTTGTCGGAAAGACATGCTAGAGCAGCATCATTACCCATTGATCCTAATGGGTCCCTCAACTCTGTTACAAGTGGAAGAAGCATAAATTGCATTGTTTCGGTTGTATAACCGAATGATTGCATTCTTGGGATTAAATCAGATAGGATTTCAGGTTCATGCGGAAAATCAGAAATTTTTTCTAGATCAACAACTTGATCTTCAACCCATTTTCCATAAGGATTAGATTCACATATTTCATTTTTTATCTCTTCGTCAGGTATCATTCTTCCTTGTTCAAAATCAATTAAGAACATTTTTCCTGGCTGAAGCCTGCCTTTGAGTAAAACTTCTTTAGGGTCCACTTTAAGGACACCTACTTCCGATGCCATTATTACTTTGTCTGTTTTGGTTACATAGTAACGACTCGGCCTCAACCCATTTCTGTCTAAAACAGCCCCTACGCATTTGCCATCAGTGAATACAATAGATGCTGGACCATCCCATGGCTCCATGACGGATGAAGAGAATTCGTAGAAACTCTTCTTTTGTTCCGGCATATTGACATCTGATTGCCAAGCTTCAGGAATCATCATCATAATAGATTCCTTCAAGCTTCTCCCATTCAGCAAAAGAAATTCGAGAACATTATCAAAACTTCCAGAGTCAGTACAATCTGCTTCTGCTATTGGGAAAAGATCTTTAAGGTTAGACTTGAAATATTCACTTTCAGCAAGTCCTTGTCTTGAAAGCATCGCATTCATATTTCCTTTCAGAGTATTAATTTCTCCGTTATGACACATATAACGGTTTGGTTGCGCTCTATCCCAAGATGGAAATGTATTAGTGCTAAATCTAGAATGAACCATTGCGAGATGCGTCTTGAATTCTTCGTTTTCTAAATCTGGATAAAAAGGAAAAAGTTGCGCCGGTGTCAACATACCTTTGTAAGCCATGACTGTAGAAGATAAGCTGCAAGCGTACAAAAGACTTCTTTCCTCTAGGGAGGTATTATTTCTAAGGGAGTGTGTAAACTTCTTTCTAACCAAATAGACTTCTCTTTCAAAATCTTCTTGTGATGTTTCTTTATTATTTCCTACCAGCAGCTGGGATATATATGGCTGTGCAGCGAGGGCTGCAGGTCCGACGTCAGCTTTTTTATGATCGGTAGGAACTTTCCTCCATCCTAATAATTGCAAGCCTTGGTCACTTACTGTCTTTTCGATTTCTTCAATGCAGAAGGCTCTCTCATTTTCATTTTGAGGCAGGAAAATATTCCCAACTGCGTAATTGCCTTGATCAGGCAAACTGAAATTTAGTTTTTTTGCTTCTATACGAAAAAAATTGTCGGGTATGGCCATTAAAATACCAGCACCATCTCCAGTATTTTCTTCAAAGCCACAACCTCCTCTGTGATCCATTCTTGAGTTGATGTGAAAGGCATCATCCATAATTTCTCTGGAGGGTATTCCCTTAATGTTAGCTACTAAGCCTACTCCACAGGAATCTTTTTCAAATTGTGGATCATAAAGCCCCCTTTTCGGTGGAAGACCGAATTTAGATGGCTTTATTTTTTTGTTCATATTTATTTAAAAGTGTCGTAGACAACTCAGCTAAAATTTTTCAGCTGATTTTAAAAAAAATTTGTTTTTAGGCCGGCGTAGAAGCCCTATTGTAGCATTTTTAAGCTTTTCTGAAAAGTTAGGAATTAAATTTCAATGGAACTTAGAATTGTATTTACATCAGGATTTTTTTTGATTTCTGCTTCGCCAATAGCTTTAAGAACAATAAAATTCAATACATCACCGGTCTTTTTCTTATCGGAAGACATCATTTGATGCAAAAGTATTGGGTCGAATTTTGTAGATAATAAATTTTCAGTTAAAACCACTTTAATCAAGGTTTTTACTCTTTCGGCCTCATTCAGGTCAAGACCTGAAATATTTACTGACAGGTTTAATGCCATAATCATTCCTAAAGCTACTGCTTCACCATGAGAAAATTCTTCAAAATTACCATACATTTCAATGGCATGGCCAAAAGTATGCCCAAAGTTTAGCCACTTTCTTATTCCCTTCTCAGTTTCATCTTTTGAAACTACTGATTCTTTTAATTCAATTGATCTTGAAACGGCAAATTTAAAAACAGAAGAATTTTTGCTAAGTAAGTCATTAATATTTTCTTCAAGCCAAATAAAAAATTTATAGTCCAAAATAGCGGCGTGTTTGATTATTTCTGAGAGCCCATCGGTTATCTGCCTTGCATTGAGCGAAGTTAAAAAACACATATCGCTTATAACTTTATTTGGCTGATGAAATGCTCCAATCATGTTTTTGCCTTTTTTGTGATTTATTGCAGTTTTTCCGCCAACAGATGCATCAACTTGAGAAAGCAATGTAGTTGGAATTAATATGAAATCGACGCCTCTTTGAAAGGTCGCAGCAGCGAATCCTGTCATATCACATATTATGCCTCCACCTAATGCATATAGGATGCAATCTCTGCTGTAACCAATGTCCATAAGTGAATCATGAATTTTTTGAAGAGAAGAAAAAGACTTCTCTTCTTCGCTTGCTTTCATTTTAATTGAATGGAATTTCAAAGATTTTTTACCAAGAATCTTTTCGACCTTTTGTATTAGATTTTCCGGTACTCCATCATCAACAACAAGAAAGACCTCTTTATTGAAAGCATCTGCAAAATTATCTGTAATTAAAAGATTTTCGCCAACAATGACTTCATAATTTTTTGATTCTGTTTTTATTTCGATTCTATCCATTTGCCAGGCTATCTAAATTCTTTAAGATTTCATCCACAGCCATATCGGGATTACTTTTCTCATTAATTGTCAAATCCGAACATTCTTCATAAAAGGGAGCTCTCTCATTAGCTAATTTACGCAGAATTTCTTCTTTATTTGACTCATTTGAGATGAGCGGCCTTTTGGAATCATTTAATGTCCTTTCTAGTTGAGTTTGTATCGAAACTTTAAGGTATATGACTTTGAGTTTTTTCAAACTAGTTCTATTTTCTTCTTTAAGGACAATCCCGCCTCCTGTTGAGATAACACAATTATCTAACTTAATTAGTTCCTCAAACACATCTGACTCTCTCTCACGGAATCCACTCTCTCCCTCAATATCAAAAATCCAAGAAATACTAGCCCCAGCTTTTTTTTCAAGTTGCTCATCGGTATCAAAGAAATCCAAACCCATTCTTTTCGAGAGTTTTTTACCTACAACTGATTTACCAGAAGCCATAGGACCAATAATTATTAGCTTCATTAAGTTATTATAACTCCTAGATGTTGGATGCATTAAAAACATACAGTCTTTTGTTCTCCCAAACTTCTGTTGGGAAGGTTTTTTTGGTATTTCTCTGTCTTTTTTTCATGGGCTTATCGAGCTTGAATATATATATTGAAAGTAAGTTACCTAACGAGAAGTCAATCAAGGATATACAGCTTCAAATACCGTTAAAGATATTTTCATCTGATGGAAAATTAATAGGTGAGTTTGGTGAGCAAAGGCGTACGGCCTTAAATTTTGATGAGATACCAAAACACTATATAAATGCAGTGTTGGCAGCAGAAGATGATAATTTTTTCTATCACTCAGGAGTTAGTTACGCAGGATTAGTCAGATCTCTATATAGATTATTGCGATCCGGAAGAATACAGGGAGGAGGAAGCACCATAACAATGCAAGTAGCTGGAAATTACCTTACCAGCAGAGATATAAGTATTTACAGAAAAGTTAAAGATATATTTTTGGCATATAGGTTAGAAAAAACTTATACAAAAGAACAAATATTTGAATTTTATGTAAACAGAATTTTTTTTGGCAATAGGGCTTACGGTATAGCAGCAGCCAGTGAGGTATATTACGGAAAATCTCTATCTGAATTAAATCTTGCTCAATGGGCTATGATTGCGGCACTACCCAAAGCTCCATCATCAATAAATCCTCTTGTTAATCCCAGAAGAGCACTAATAAGAAGAAATTGGATACTGCAGAGAATGTTAGATCTTGGTTATATCCATAATGAACAGTTCCAGCTTGCAGTCAATTCGCCACTTACAGCAGATTATTTTGGCCTTGTATCTGAAGTCGATGCACCCTATGTTGCGGAAGAGATAAGAAGATACATGATTCAAGAATATGGCTTGAACGCTTATTCTGAGGGATTGCAAGTATATACTACGATTGATTCTGATTTTCAAAATCAAGCTTCTAGAGCTTTGATTAATGGGCTGGAAGAGTATGACCGCCGACACGGATTCAGGAAACCAGACAATATTACCCAAATTTTTCCTGAGGACTTTTTTCGGCTCCCAAGGACCTCAAAAATTGACCAAATTGAAATAGCTCTAAGCCTTGAATCTGAAAATTACTCTTACAAAGAACAAGGCTTAGCCGAAGTTTTTAAATTCCTTAACAAATATTCTGAAAATAAAAATCGAATTGTAGGTGTTGTTTCTGATTTGGAAAAGGATCTAGAAATTCTGGTTAAGTCTGGAGAATTGATAACAATAAAGTGGACCGAAGATCTAAATTGGGCTAGGCCTTACATTTCCGAAAATAGAAGGGGACCAAGACCCAGATCATATGCTGATATTCTAGAAGTTGGTGACATCATTTGGTTAAAGAAAGATAGCATTACAAAACAATTCAGTTTGACTCAAATACCAGACGCTCAAAGTGCTTTAATTTCTGTTGACCCTCAGTCAGGTTCAATCCTCGCTTTGGTAGGCGGTTACGACTTTTATCTGAGTAAATTCAATAGAGCAGAGCAAGCATCACCTTTACTTGGATCTAACTTTAAACCCTTTCTGTATGCCGCTGCGTTTTCTAATGGCTTTACTCCCTCGTCCATAATTAATGATGCGCCAATAATTTTTGAAGATGAAGTTTTAGAGGAAAAATGGAGGCCAAGAAATGCCAGTGGAAAATTCTTCGGACTTACAAGACTTAGGGAAGGGTTAGTACAAAGCAGAAATCTTGTCTCTGTAAGGCTTTTGCGTGAGTTAGGTGTAAATAAAGTAAGGTCATATGCAGAGAAATTTGGATTTGATAAGGATAGACTGCCCGCTGACCTATCTTTGTCTTTAGGAACAGCATCTCTAGATCCTTTGAGAAATGCAATTGCATATTCTGTATTTGCTAATGGAGGAAAAAAAGTTGAACCCTTTGTTATTAGCAAAATTTTAGATAGATCCGGATCAATTATTTTCGAGAGGAATCCAAAAGAGCATAAAGAGGTAATCGACCCAAGAGTAGCTTTTTTAATTAATGATATTCTCAAAGAGGCTGCATCTCGAGGAACTGCCCGAAGAGTTTCTGAGCTTAAAAGAAAAGATTTTGCTGGAAAAACAGGAACTACCAATAGAGCTGAGAGCACATGGTTCACTGGATATAATGAACACATTGTAACTTCAGTTTGGGTTGGATTTGATCAGCCCAGGAGTCTTGGCGATAGAGAATTTGGTTCATCTGTAGCTTTGCCCATATGGCTAGATTATAAAAAACAAATAATTGAGGAGATACCAATCTCAATGAAACTTCCGCCTCAGGGTATATCCTCGGTGAAAATAGACAAAGATAACGGTGAGTTAGCAAAAAGAGATAGTAATAACCTTATGTTTGAGTATTTTTTGGAAGAAAATATACCTAACTGAGCTTCAAAGAAGATATAAGAAATTCAGATTGGTCATTTATTCTTTTAGACGGAGAGTCTTTGAATCCAGATCTAACAAATTGTTGAATCACTCCCTCAGATGAGGCTAACAAGAGGTTAGCTGCCGAGGCTGTTGGCAGTGCCAATTTTCTTTTGGTTTCTTGTTCGTACTTTTGAAGATTTTGCTTAATTTGGAGTTCTATTTTTGCCATCATTTGACCAATCCTTTCATCAAGGCTAGTTTCTTCCACTGAAAAAGCCTCTCTTGTTAAAAGTCTTGCTAAACCAGGATTTTTTTCACTAAACGAAACCAATAGAATAATAATTCTTTTTACTTTCTCCAATTCATCTGCCTCAGAAGCATTAATGTTTGAAATTAGATCAAAAATATTTTGTTCACAAAAATCAACTAATCCAGAAAATATTTTCTTCTTGCTTGGAAAATGCCTATAAATTGCAGCCTCAGTTATTCCGCATTCTGAAGCTAGAAGGGCAGTTGTTATCTTTACGGGACCTTTTTCACCAAGCATCTTTGCAAGGCTTTGCATAATATCTAATTGGCGTGGTTTGAGCTTAGTCATCCGAAAATTAGCTTATCATAGTTCCTACACCTTCTTCAGTAAGGACTTCAAGTAGGACAGCATGAGGGACCCTTCCATCTATTATGTGACAAGATTTCACACCTGCCTCTTTAGCCTCAAGAACAGCTTTTAGTTTAGGGTTCATGCCGCCTTTTATAAATTCCTCTTTAAGCATTTTTTTTCCTTGATTTAAAGAAATTTTTGAAATGAGCTTATTATCTGAATCTTTGATGCCGCTTACGTCAGTAAGTAAAATAAGTTTTTCTGCTGAAAGGGATTTTGCAATTTCGCCAGCTACCTCATCTGCATTGATATTCAAATGACCGTCTTTTTTGGACTTACCAATGGGCGCAATCACCGGGATTAAACCTTTTTTTAAAGAATTTTTTAAGTCAATAGTGAGGATTTTTTCTACTTTCCCAACTTGACCTAGGTCCAAGCTTCTTTCATTTATTTTTTTTGAGGCTTTGATTATTCCAGAGTTTTTATAATTAAAAGAAACAGCACTTCCTCCCGATCGATTTATCAATTTAACTATCTCCTTATTTATTTGTAAGCCAAGAATTTTCTTAACAATTTTCATTGTTGATTTGGTTGTCACTCTTAGTCCATCTATAAATTTTGATTCAATCCCGGCTTTTGACAGCTCTGCACCAATCTGAGGACCGCCACCATGAACAATAACAGGCTTCATTCCAACTAATTTCATTAGAGCTATGTCTCTCGTAAAGTTAGTCTTTAGAAGTTCATCAGTCATAGCTGCTCCGCCGTACTTTATAACAATGGTTTTATTCTGGAATTTCCTTATATATGGAAGTCCTTCGCTCAAAACTGATGCAATATTTTCTGCTTGTTTTCTTGTAATGGACATATCAAAATTTATCTATTTCATCACTGACGCTTTTCAAATTCTCGTAAAATATTTGTTTGATCTCTTCAAGGTATTCATTAGTTTCAGCTTCAAATCTTAATACCAATACAGGAGAAGTATTAGATGCTCTTAGCAATCCCCATCCTTTATCAAATTCAACTCTGATTCCATCAATATCAATAATTTTTGCTCCTCTAAAATTTGAGCTTTTAATGAAATCTTCAACTAAAGTGAATTTTTTCTCATCTGCAGCTGGGATGTTAATTTCAGGTGTTGAGAACATATTTGGGATAGTTTCGAAAACATCTGAATCAGATTCGGCAATTATCTCAAGAATTCTGGCTCCTGCATAAATTCCGTCATCAAATCCTGGCCATCTGTCATTAAAAAATATATGGCCACTCATCTCTCCTCCAAGAGATGCATTTGTTTCTCGAATCTTTTGTTTTATGAAAGTATGTCCTG
This sequence comes from uncultured SAR86 cluster bacterium, assembly GCA_902630715.1. GTDB lineage: Bacteria > Pseudomonadota > Gammaproteobacteria > Magnimaribacterales > Magnimaribacteraceae > Magnimaribacter. The sequence continues at coordinate 190,268 of CACOVO010000001.1, forward strand.
TTTTACATATTAGGGGAGTACCCCCGAGCTGTGTGATTTCATCAGAGAGCAATTTTGAACACTTTACATCAAATACTATCTTAGCATTTGGTTGATTTTGAATAATATGCCTTGAGAATAATATCATTTGCCTATCAGGATATATAATTTCTCCCTTGGGTGTGATTACACCAAGTCTGTCAGCATCTCCGTCAAATGCCAGACCCACATCAGAGCCCTCATTCTTGACACTTTTTAAAAGGTCTATCATGTTTTCTTCTCTAGACGGATCGGGATGATGATTTGGGAATGAACCGTCTAAATCTCCATAAAGTTCAGTCACTTCACAGCCAAGGCTTTCATAAACTTTTCTAGCTATAACACCTGCAGCCCCGTTTCCGCAATCAACAGAAATTTTCATTTTTTTTGATAGGTTGATGCTTTCGAGGACTCTTTTAATATAACTTTCTCTAATATCTTCCTCTTTTAATATCCCACTGCCGACTTCAAAGTCCTTAGCTTGCATTCTTTTTTTGAGTTTAAGAATTTCCTCGCTAGAGGTTGAATTATTGTTAAAAACAATTTTAAAACCATTGTATTCACTTGGATTATGACTTCCTGTAATGATTACTCCGCTAGCGCTAGTAAGTGAAAATGTTGAATGATAAAACATTGGGCTGGTGACGACTCCTATGCTTAACACATCGCATCCTGTGGACAGGACTCCTGAAGTTAACCACTCGAAAATATCCGGACTCGAGAGCCTTCCGTCTCTACCTATTATTAATTGACTTATATTTCTGCTTAAAGACTCAGATCCCAATGCTTTTCCAAGACTTACAACCACATTCTCATTTAAATCGTCGTAGGCAATTCCCCTAATGTCGTTTGCTCTAAAAATATGTGGATTAATGTCCATTTAAGGAATTATATCTGCTGACTAATAACTTTAGTCTATATAAAATTATTTAAATCGATAAAATAAAAACAAAAGGGGATTAATTTGGATCTTTCTAAAATAAATGGAGAAATATGGTTTGATGGTCAAATGATTGACTGGCAAGATGCAAATACTCATTTATTGACACACACACTGCATTACGGGTTGGGAGTGTTTGAGGGTGTAAGGGCTTACGGAACCGAAGAAGGTCCTTCTATTTTTAGACTTCATGACCATACTAAAAGGCTTTTTAAATCTGCCGCGACTGTAAACATGCATATTCCTTATTCAGAGGATGAAATTAATAATGCTCATTCAGAAGTCATCAAAGCTAATAACTTAAAAGAAGCTTACATTAGGCCAATGTGTTTTTATGGTTCAGAGGGTATGGGTCTAAGAGCAGATAATTTAAAAGTTCACACTATGGTTGCCGCTTGGGAATGGCCATCCTACATGGAACCAGAGGCCAGAGAGAGAGGTATTAAAGTGAAGCTTTCTTCTTATAAAAGGCAGGTAAGAAACCCTGTCGCAAATTCAAAGGTGAATGGAAATTACGTCCACTCGATTGTTGCTTTAAATGAAGCCTTAGATAATGGATTTGATGAAGCTTTAATGTTGGATGCTGAAGGTTATGTCGCCGAGGGGAGTGGCGAAAATTTCTTTATTGTAAAAGAAGGAACCTTATACTCTCCTGATCTAGATTCATGCTTGGATGGGATCACAAGAAGGACAATATTGGATCTTGCCAAGGAATTAAAAATACCTTTTGAAGTTAAAAAACTCAGTGTTGATGATGTTTTATTTGCAGATGAATCATTCTTTTCAGGCACTGCAGCTGAGGTGGTTCCCATAAACTCTCTTGACGGGAAAAAAATTGGTTCAGGTTCCAGAGGCCCGATTACCGAAAAATTACAAAGTACATATTTTGATCAGGTCAGAGGAAAAAGAGATTTAAATTCCTCTTGGCATACTTACGTATCATAGAGACATGAAAATTTTAGTCGTTGGTCCGTCCTGGGTTGGCGATTCTGTAATGGCACAGACCCTTTATAAACGATTGAAATATGAGAACCCTGACTGCGTTATTGATGTTATGTGTCCTGAATGGTGCCTTCCTCTTACAAACAGAATGCCAGAAGTAAATAAGGGCATTATTTCACCTTATAAACACGGAGAAATTGGTCTCATTTCTAGATACAAATATGCAAAAGAACTAAAAGAAAATGCTTATGACAGGTCAATTATTTTAGCGAACTCCTTGAAATCATCTTTAATACCACTTTTTGCACAAATACCTATTCGTACTGGCTGGCTAGGGGAAATGAGGTACTTTTTTTTGAATGATATTAGAAAGCTAAAAGGAGATAGAAGAAATTTAATGGTAGAAAAGTTTGCTGCTCTCTCAATCAAAAAGGGAGATTACAGTCTTGAGAACCTTTCTTTTCCTTCACTGCAGATAGACACAGAAAATCAAAAAATAATGTCAAATAAATACAAAATTAAAAATGATTTACCTTGCCTTGCAATTTGTCCAGGTGCAGAATTTGGACCATCAAAAAAATGGCCATCCAAGTTTTACGCTGAGGTAGCAAAAAAATATATTGATGATGGATGGAATATCCTATGTTTTGGATCTCAAAATGACAAAGAAACAGGAGAGGAGATTGAAACTTTAAATGATTTAGCGAGTGAAGACAGTTTTTTTAATCTTGTCGGTGAAACCTCTTTAGAAGATGCTATTGATTTGCTTGCCCTTTGTAAAAAAGTTGTCACGAACGACTCGGGCTTGATGCATGTGGCTGCAGCAGTCGGAAGACCTATCGTAGCCCTTTACGGGCCATCTTCGCCAGATTATACGCCTCCACTTACATCTAAAAAGATAATTATTCGAAAAGGGAGTGGTTATGAAAAAATAAGACGAGGTAACGAAGATGAGGGCTATCATCATGCATTAATGTCTATTAAACCTGAAGAAGTAATAAATGCTTTAGATACGCTTTAAAAAGAATGACCAAAAAAATTGCTCTACTTTTATTTAGATATTTTCCATACGGTGGATTACAGAAAGATTTTCTTGGAGTTGCCAAAGAGCTTCTAGATAGAGGAAATGAAATAAAGGTTTTTACAAGAAGCTGGGAGGGAGATATTCCTTCATCCATTGATGTTACATTGTTGGGAGAGGAAGGTTTAACAAACTTTTCAAAAAATAAAAATTATGTAAGAGCCATTAAAGAGCCATTAAATCATTTTTCTCCAGATATTGTTTTTGGATTTAATAAGATGCCAGGATTAGATTTATATTTTGCTGCTGATACATGTTTTGGAAAACAAGCAATCTTGAAGCATCCAATTCAGAAGATTACTAAACGATATAAACAATCTCTGGAATACGAAAAGTCTGTATTTGGTAATAATTCACTTACAAAGCTTCTTCTTTTGAATACCAAGCAAGCAAATGATTTTCAAAGTTTCTACAATACACATAAAGAACGCATAACAATTGTACCTCCAGGCATAGATAAAGAATGGCCGTTACAAAAAAAAATTAACATCAATGCCCTTTTAGATATTTCAGATGAAAAGATAATTCTTTTTGTAGGCTCGGACTTTTTTAGAAAAGGTTTAGATAGAGCAATTCTTGGCATGAAACACTTAGCCAAGAAGAATATCCCATCAAAATTATTGGTAATAGGAGATGATGAAAAAAAGCCATATTTAAGACTTATTCAAAAACTATCTTTGGAAAAGGAAATAGTGTTTTTAGGTCCAAGAGGTGATGTAGCATCTTTTATGAAGTCCGCTGATTTATTAGTTCATCCGGCCAGAGAGGAAGCGGCGGGAAATATAATTATAGAAGCTTTAGTTTCTGGATTACCTTCTTTAGTCTCGAGTGAAGTAGGATTTTCAAATTTAGTGCTAAATTATCAAGCAGGTTCTGTAGTCGAGGGAGAATTTGATCAAGATAAATTTAATTTAATTCTAGAGCAATCCTTCGCGAGCAGTAAATTAGAAACAATTAAGAATTTAATAATGCCGTTGGAAAAAGAAGAATTTTTTTATTCAAGATTCAAATTCATAGCAGACTACATTGAAAAAACTTTTTAAATGAAGAATCTTTATTTTTTAGACAAAAAATTAAGCCATATTTTCAATGAGTTTGATTCCTTCGAACGACTCAAAGATATGGATGGGGAGATTTTTAGGAAATATGAAAGAAGAACCACAAAAAGATTTCAAGTTAATGAAAAGAATTATTTCATAAAGTTTCACGGACCTGTTGGGTGGAAGGAGATTTTAAAAAATATTTCTCAAATTAAAACACCTGTAATTGGTGCACAAAGGGAGTATGAGGCTCTAAATCACTTAGCAAAGAGAGGCATTCAATGTCCTAAAATTAAAGGATTTGGTAAGAAAGGATTAAATCCTGCAAATTCATCCTCTTTTCTCATTACAGAGGAACTTTATGAAACAGTATCGCTTGAAGATTTTTTCCTACAGGGTCTTTACAAGGAACTCACCAAAAGACAAAAAATCAACTTGATTAAGAAATCAGCCTCATTGATAAGATCGATGCATTTAAGTGGTCTAAACCACAGAGATTTATACTTATGTCATATACATATAAAAAATGATCCAAACTTCATAGAGCCTGAGCTCTATTTGATTGATCTTCATAGAGCGCAAATTAGATCGAAAGTTCCTATAAGGTGGTTAGTTAAAGATTTGGGAGGCTTTTTTCATTCCTGTATTCAATTCGGTTTTTCTGAAAGAGACTTTTACAGATTTATGATGACCTATTATGAATGCTCTTTTGCTTCTTTAATTACAAATCATTTCTTCATGATTGAAAAGATATTAGATCGAGCTTTTAAAATGTATCTTGCTCCGGCCATCAGGAATCTCTCTGAAAATACTTCAACAAGTAATGAGGATAGGTATGCACAATTCCAAAAAAATTCTAGAAGATGTTTTATTGATAAGAATTTTGATTTTGCTGAGCTATCAGAATATCTCTTTGATGAAAATCTTCTGATTGGTTTGGGTGAAGTGATTAAAAATGAAAAGGGTCACCTCATAGTCAAAGTAAAAAAAGAAGACAAAATCTTTTATATCAAAAAATATAGGATAAAGAATTTATTACATGGAATTTCAAGATTGTTCAAACGAACAAGAGCTTACAATTCATGCGTTTCAACCTTATGGCTTAATGCAGCTGGAATTAAAACCGCAAAAATTTTGCTTTTACTTGAAAAAAAAGGATTCCTAGGCTCAAGAGACTCCTTTTTAGTTACTGAGGGAATTAAGGGTGAAAGATTGGATAGACTTCTTGAATTAAACGCAGATTTAGATGTTTTTTCAAACATTGTTGCATTTTTTAAAAGAATGAATTGGATTAGATTTAGCCACGGAGATGTAAAAACTTCGAATTTTTTCTTGAATGAAACAGGACTCATTACGTTCGATCTTGATTCTTCAAAGAGGAGATTTTTCAAGTTTTCACATGTAAAAGCTATTTCTAAAGATAAAAGAAGGATCTTGAAAAGTATAAAAAATCATAGTCGCTTACATATGAAATTGAGTAAGACACTACTAGGAAATTGAATTGAAAATAGGTTTACTAAGTTACAGAAGTCATCCTTACTCCGGTGGCCAGGGGATTTACATAAAACATTTAAGTAAAGCATTAAAAGATCTTGGTCATCACGTTTCTGTTTTGTCGGGTCCACCCTATCCTGAATTAGATAATGAAATAGAACTGATCAAGATACCGAGCTTAGGCATGTTTGAGACTGATAATAGAGTAAAACTTTTTAGCCCAAAGTTATTTTTAAGTCCTCTGGACCTATACGAATGGTTCACCGTTATGACAGGTGGTTTTCCTGAGCCTTATACGTACGGTAAGAGGGCTTATAACTTCTTGAAAAAAAATAAGGATTCTTTCGATGTGATTTTAGATAATCAGTGCTTGGCTACTTCTCTCATAGATATTCAAGATATGTTTCCGTTAGCAGTGACAATACATCATCCTATTACTAAAGATCATAAACTTGAGATGGACAGCGCTAATAATTGGAAAGAGAAGCTATCTTCAATTAGATGGCATAATTTTCTCCCTATGCAAAAAAAAGTTGCGCCAAAATTAAAAAAAATCATCACAGTGAGCGACGCATCAAGACAAGATGTCATTGAGGAATTTCAGGTATCAACCGATAGTGTTGAGGTAATTTTGAATGGCATAGATATCCATACTTTTAAGCCCGGTCCAATCGAACTTGTTAAGAAAAACAGGATAATAACAACGGCCAGTGCAGACATACCTCTTAAAGGCCTGAAATACCTCATAAAAGCTCTACCTGGGATTATTAAAACTTTCCCAAAAACTAAATTAACTGTAATAGGAAAATCCCCAAATAATAGTGAAGTGAGTGAACTGATAGATGAGTTGGATCTCGGAGATTTCATCACCTTTAGATCAGGAATAAGCGAAAGTGAAATTGTTGATCTTTATCACTCCTCTGAAATTGCTGTTATTCCCTCATTATATGAAGGCTTCGGTTTTGGAGCTGGAGAAGCAATGGCCTGCGGTGTACCTCTTGTAACGACTCATTCCGGAGGATTAAAAGATGTTGTTGGAGATTGTGCTCTTGAGATATTACCCGCATCCTCTGAAGAGATAGAAAATGCAGTCACCAAATTATTTAATAACCATGAACTTAAAAGAGAGCTTTCTTTGAAGGGAAGAGAACGTATGGAGACTAAATTTGATTGGAAGATTGCGGCCAACTCATATGTGAAAACCTTCAGCAAGGTCATAGAAGAATTTAACCATGAACACAATAAAGTATAAGAAACTGAACCTTCAAGAAGGAGATACGCTACTTGATATGGGTTGCGGAGAAGGAAGGCATTCAATTGGAGCTCTTTTAGAAACCTCTGCGAATGTGATTGGCCTGGATCTTTCTCGGAATGACTTGAGTACTGCTAAATCTAGACTCAAAGATTTTGATATCTCAGATCTACAGACTTCTTGCAATTTCGGAGTAGCTAATATCAATGATATTCCTATAGAAAATTCTAAATTAGATGCAGTTATGTGTAGTGAGGTTCTTGAGCATATAGATTCTCCCCAAGAATCAATTGAAGAGTTGATAAGAGTCTTAAAACCGGGAGGCGTCTTGGCTCTAAGCGTGCCTAGATATCTTCCAGAGTTAATCTGTTGGAAATTAAGCAAGGAATATTCAAAAACTCCAGGAGGACACGTTCGGATCTTTAAACATAACCAATTAAAAGATTTAGGAGTTAGAAACGGGCTAGAATATCTCTCTTTTCACTGGGCGCATGGATTGCACTCACCCTATTGGTGGCTACAGTGCTTATTCTGGAGCACAAAAGAAACATCGTATATTGTAAAACTTTATCACAGGCTTCTGGTGTGGGATCTTATGAAAAAACCTTTAACTACAAAAATACTTGAAGCAATTCTTCAACCTCTCATAGGGAAAAGTTTAGTCATGTATTTCAAGAAACCAGCTTAAATGAAAAGTTCTGATTTGGAATTCTACAATAGCTCAATAGACTATATATTGTCTGTTCAAGAAAGTGATGGGTCAATCCCTTGGGAAATAGGTGAGAAACTTGATCCTTGGGATCACATAGAAGCTGCAATGGGACTTTCTATTGCTGATAAAAAAGAAGAGAGCAAAAAGGCTTTTTTGTGGTTAAAAGATAAACAACTTGAAGATGGATCATGGTATTCAGAATATAGAGATTCAATCCCTGCAACAAAAAGAAGAGAAACCAATTTTACTGCTTATATTGCCACGGGTCTCTGGCATCATTATTTAATCTACGAAGATAGAAAGTTTTTAGAGTGCATGCTTCCTACTTTGTCGAAGTCATTGTCATTCATTTTTTCAATGCAAACTGAAAGTGGAGATATCTATTGGGCAGCAGAAGAGGGAAAAGAACTATTAGATGATTCCCTCATTACTGGAAGTAGCTCAATTTTTAAGAGCCTTGAATGTGCCTCGGCAATATATAAAACCCTAGACTTGTCTGATGAAATTATCCGAACTTCAATGCAAAAGTTGAAATTTTCTTTAAATAATAATCCAGAAAGATATGACAGAAATTGGGATAGTAAATCCAGATACAGCATGGATTGGTACTATCCCATCATGTGTGGCGTTTATGAAAAAGATAAAAGTTTAGAGCTTATCGAGTCTAGATGGTCTGATTTTATAGTTGAGGGAAAGGGCTGTAAATGCGTTAAAGAAGAGCCTTGGGTTACTGTCGCAGAAAGTTCTGAGCTAGTAATAGCACTTGAGAAAATTGGTTTATCCCGAAAAGCAAGAGCACTTTTTGATTCTTTGCATCAATGGCGTGATAAAGAAGATGATCTATATTGGACCGGTTATGTTTACACGGATAAAAAGTTTTGGCCTATTGAAAAACCTACTTGGACTGCTGGAGCTGTTTTACTTGCAGCTGACGCAATTTATAAATTCACTCCCGGTTCTAAATTATTTTCTAACAGCTGGTAATCTCTAATCTCTAATTTTTTTTAGCAATCTAAGAGACTTTATTGCCTCTATCTCTTCGAACTTTCCACTGTTGAGAGCTTTAATGAAAATATTAAAAGGTGGTCTTCCTCCATCATCTGGGTCTGGGAAAACATCATGTATAGCCATAATCCCACCAACAATTAATCTTTTTGACCAGAGAGAATAGTCCTTTTGAGATGTTTCTTCGCTATGTCCGCCGTCGATAAAAACGAAACTGAAGTTTCCTGTTAAGTCTGCATAAGCTTCCTCAGATGTAGAAACGACAGGAATTACTGTATTTTCTAATTGAAACTTACGAATTGTTTCAAGAAAGTGAGGAAGAGTATCTATACCTTCGCCAGAGCTATCAACTAAGTCGGGGTCAAAATATTCTTCACCCGGTTGCTGCTCCTCAGACCCCTTATGATGATCCACTGAATAAAGTTTATTTTTATTCTCTTTTGCTGCTGAACCGATATAAATAGCAGATTTACCGCAATAGCTTCCTATTTCAATTGCGTGACCTTTGGCAGTGTAAATTAGAGAAGTTGAATATAGAGCCTCGCCTTCCTCTGGATCAAGAAATCCTTTGACATCATTGATATTTGAAGGGAAGTTTGTTGCCATTTTCTCTTGAGGTTTTGTTTGCAGTTATTTAGAAAAGATATTGTTTAATTTCATAATATAGAACAGCACAATGATCTCAAGGTATATAATCACTTAGGTATGAACCTTAAGATGCTCAATAAAGGACACGTGCTAGTATGCGGGGATATTATCCTAGATAAATATATTTCTGGAAGTGTTGATAGGGTCTCTCCCGAAGCCCCGGTCCCCGTCTTAAAGCCTGTCAGAGAAGAGACCAGATTGGGCGGTGCTGGGAACGTAGCTCTAAACTTATCTACACTTGGCTCAAATCCGACTTTGATAGGCGTTACAGGTAAAGATGAGTCCTCAACTCAAATTGAAGATTTACTTAAAAAAAATAAAATTAAGAATGTGTTAAGCAAGTCCAACCACCCAACAATTACTAAACTCAGAATTTTATCCTCTCAACAACAGTTGATAAGGATTGATAACGAAGAAGTTTTTTCTGAAACGGATTGGAGATCGACACTATCCTCTTTTAGAAAGCTCATAAAGCTCAAAAGAAATAGGGTTTTGATCATTTCGGACTACGATAAGGGAACCTTGAGGAATATTCCTCTAATGATTAAAGAAGCAAAGAAATTAGGAAAAATTATTATGGTAGATCCAAAAGGGGATAATTTTTCAAAATATAGATCCTCGGACATCATCACTCCCAATTTTCAGGAGTTTGAGAGAATAGTAGGAAAGATAAAAAACGAAAAAGATCTTTATACCAAGGGAAAAGCTCTTATTAATGATCTGAAATTAACTTCGCTTTTAATTACAAGAGGATCTGAGGGAATGACCCTTCTCGAAAAGAGAAATAAAAAAATTGTTCGGGAAGATTTTTCTACAAATGCAAAAGATGTATTTGATGTCTCAGGTGCTGGTGATACTGTCATCGCTTCGATAGCAGCCGGACTCGCAGGAGAGTTGAGTCTCCATGATTCTATAAAATTGGCTAACATCGCGGCTGGTATTGTTGTTGGAAAATCAGGAACTGCCTCAGTGAGCCAATCCGAGATAAGACCTCTTTGGGACGAAGATTCGTATCTTAATATTGATGAAATCTCTTCATTTACCGAAAAATATAAATTACAGGGCAACAAGATAGTCTTCACTAATGGATGTTTCGATATTTTACATGCCGGCCATGTAGAATATCTTCAAAAAGCTCGGGAATTAGGCGATATTTTGATTGTGGGTTTAAATTCAGATAAATCTGTTAATAAATTAAAGGGAAAAAACCGTCCCTATAATACACTTGAGCATAGAGCAAAAGTTTTATCATCACTAAGCAGCGTGGATAAAGTTGTGGTATTTGATGATTTAACACCTATAAAGCTAATAAAATTGATTAATCCAAGTGTTCTAGTCAAAGGAGGCGACTACAATGTGAGCAAAATAGTTGGCTCAAAAGAGGTGAAGAAAGCTGGAGGTGAAGTAGTGACTATACCTTTAGTTGAAGGCCTTTCTACCACCAGAACCATCGAAAAGATAAATTAATTAATTCGATTAATCCTTCTTTTCTCTCTGTTTCTGTCTCTCCTAGACCATTTCGGATAAACAGATTCTGCATATCCAGACTTAAAGCGTCTGTGCATCCAAAGATAGCCTTCCTTTTCTTTTAGTATAAATTCAGAGTAAATTTCATTCATATTTTGTAAAAAATTATCTGATTCCGCCGTTTTTAATTCTCTTAATTCGATCTCGAACACATCTCCAATCTTAGAGACATCAGCAAATACTATTTTGATTTTTTTTTGCGCGAGAATTTTCGGAAAAGTAACTGTTGCGGCATCTAGACCAAAGAATGGAACTATTTCAGAGACCTTTAAGCCATAGTCTTGGTCGGCTGCATACAAAAACTTCCGACCTGAATTTATCCATCTTATAGCTTTGACGGCTTCCTTGTTGGTTAATGAGCCTTTTATATACTTATTTCTGGCAGATATCATGACGTAGTTGATGACATTATTTGTTTGAAGCTTATACATGCCACTTAAATCAAAATATTTACTCAATAATCTAAGATCCAATTCAAGGTGAGTCGAGTGTTTTATAAGAACAAGAATACCTTCGCCAGAATTTTCTAATATTTCTTTGTTTATAATTCTGGTATCAATTTTACTAATGCGTTTTTCAGAAGACCACCAGGCAATAGCCATTTCAAATATACCTCTGCCAATTGAACGATAATTTGCTTTAATTAAGGCATCAGACTCTGCGCCTTCAATTTTTAGACACCTCTCAATATTTATCTTCATTATCTCTCTTCTGTGAGGACTCACTCTGTAAAGAATTAAACCTATGAAGTTTCCAAGCCTGACTAGTACTGGGTAAGGAAGAAAAGAGACCAACCAAAAGATTCCTATAAAAAACCACGTAAGAATTTCATTGATGGATCCTATGGTATCCAAAAATCCTAGTTGCTTTCCAGGGGAAATATTACGACGGTTCATTTTTAGGCCACTGCTCAATTGAGTCTAAATATTTCTTAACACCTTCTTCTACACTCAGAAATTCTTCTTCATAACCCGCTTGTCTCAATTTATTGATATCAGCTTCTGTAAAACTTTGATATGCACCTTTTAAATTTTCTGGAAATGCAATGTACTTAATTTCACCTTTTTTATTCCAGTCAATTACAGATTTAGCAACTTCATTGAAAGTTTGGCTTCTACCTGTGCCTACATTAAAAATGCCTGAAACATGATTATTTTCAAGAAACCATATATTAACTTTTACTACATCCTCTACATACACGAAATCTCGGCTTTGTTCCCCATCATCATACCCATCTGATCCTTCAAATAATTTTATTTCCCCACCTTCTTTGAGTTGATTATGAAGGTGATATGCCACACTTGCCATTTTACCTTTGTGCTGCTCATGAGGGCCGTAGACATTGAAATACCTCAGACCAACTATCTGAGTATGATTTTTTTTCAATTCTCTTCTTACAAGTTGATCAAACTTAAATTTTGAATAGGCATAAAGATTTATAGGACTTTCATTTTTCAATGATTCATTAAAGGTCTTACCACTTCCATAAACTGAAGCAGAAGATGCATAAATTAGCGGACTTTTTGATCTAATCGCAAGATTTAATAATTCTTTAGAATACAGAAGATTATTTTTGTATAAATATTCAACATCCCATTCCATGGTGTCGGAACATGCACCTTGGTGAAAAATTGCAAGCAGGTTTTCCTCTTTGATTTTATTTTTTTGTACCAAGGTCAAAAAATCTTCTATTTGTACGAAATCTTGAATATCACAATGAGCCGTATTCTCTTTAAGGCTTGGATTGGAATGATCATCAACTGCAATAATGTCTCTATAGCCTTTTTGATTTAAGCATCTGATCAAATTTGATCCTATGAACCCATTACTTCCGGTTACTATTATCATTACCTTAATTTTTTTTAGAAATTACAGCTATGTTAGCATAAGCATATGGCTAGAAAGCTTTATACAGCAGTATTTTGGTTATTGTTACCGCTCTACTTTTTAAGACTTTTTTGGAAAGGAATTAATAATAGAGAATATTGGTCTAGATGGGGAGAAAGAGTTGGATTAAATTCTGACTTTCCTTCAGGCGATAAGTCAATAATTTGGGTCCATGCTGTATCAGTGGGAGAGGTCAATGCCTCTATGCCATTATTGAGGACTTTGTTGCAGAACGAAAGTGAAGTTGAAATCTTAGTAACTACCACGACTCCTACAGGATCTAAATTATTGATTGAAAGGTTTGGGAATAAGATAAAGCATCAATATTTCCCAGTTGATATTCCACTTTTCTTGAATTTTTTCTTAAAAAAATGGAAACCTAAGATGCTCATATTATTAGAGACTGAGATATGGCCAAATGTCCTGCATATTTGTAAATCTAAAGGAATTTTTACTGCTTTAGTAAATGCAAGACTATCAGACAAATCGAAGGAAAATTATTCTAAATATAAAGCTTTGATTACTCCCGCCATTGAATCATTGGACCTAATCCTTGCTCAGTTTGAATCAGATAGAGATAGGTTTGCACAGTTAACGAATCAAAAGAATATTAGCCTTTGTGGTAATTTAAAGTTTGATCAAGATATTCCTAAAGAACTTGAAGAAATTTCAACGAATATTAGAAAGGAATGGTCAGTGGGAGGTGAGCTAAGACCGACATTGATAGCTGCAAGCACTCATGAAGGAGAGGAGAAAATAATACTTGATGCATTCACATCGATACAAAAACAATATAAAAATGCTCTCTTAATCTTGGTTCCTAGACACTTGGAAAGATTCAAGAAAGTAAAAAATATAATAAATACTTATGAATTCTCCTTAGCCTCAAGATCAAATAAGACTGAGATAACAAGCAAAACAAAAGTTTTACTCGGAGATACTATCGGTGAATTAAATTTTTTATACTCCTTAGCGGATGTGGCATTTATTGGAGGAAGTCTCATTGATCACGGAGGTCAAAATTTACTCGAACCTTCTGCTCAAAGTTTAGCCTTATTGTCGGGACCAAGTCTAAGGAATTTTCAAGATATATCCTCTCAGTTACTAGAAAACAAAGGCCTTTATATTGTCAACAATTCTGACGAGATATCTGATAGATTCATCAAACTCATGGAAAATAAACCTCTTTTGATTGAAACTGGAAGAGCGTCATTCAAAGTATTTGAAGAGAATCGAGGAGCACTTCAAAAGATACTCTCTCATCTTGAGAGGCCCTTGAAACTGATTTGATCATTTTTAATGCCTGCTCGATGCAGTAAGCACTCAATTGGTCCATTTTATTTTTCAAATTGAAGGTTTATCTAGCAAACATGCAATATCGCTTTTGGCATAAAAATTGCATATTAATCTTCTATACATGTCCAACAATATAAGGAAACGATATGAAGTTAATAACAGCAGTTATTAAGCCCTTCATTCTTGACGAAGTAAGAGATGCTCTAACAGCTGTTGGAGTATCTGGTTTAACTGTCACAGATGTGAAAGGGTATGGCAGGCAGAAAGGCCATACGGAGCTATATAGAGGATCAGAATATGAAGTAGATTTACTTCCCAAAACAAAAGTAGAAATTGCGGTTACTGATGAAAAAGCTGATGAAGTCATAGAAGCAATTAGCTCCTCTGCAAACACTAACAAAATAGGTGACGGAAAAATATTTGTTACAGATCTCAATCAACTAGTCCGAATTAGGACCGGAGATCTAAACGAAGACGCACTTTAAAAATTAAGGAGAAAAAATGACAGAAATAGAATTTGCGTTAAATACCTTCTACCTTTTAATGAGTGGAGCCCTTGTCATGTGGATGGCAGCTGGCTTTACTATGTTAGAAGCTGGTTTGGTTAGATCAAAGAATGCTGCAGAAATAGTTACAAAAAACTTGGGTTTATTTTCCATAGCATGTGTCATGTACTTGGTATGCGGCTTTTTTATAATGTATCCTGGCGATTCAGCAATATCATCTTGGGTGCCGGGATTTAGTTTATCTTACTTAGGAATGGGTATGGGCGATCAAGATATGTCTTATGGATCATATTCCGAAGGTTCAGACTTCTTTTTCCAGGTAGTTTTTGTGGCAACTGCTATGTCCATAGTTTCGGGAGCAGTGGCTGAAAGGATGAAGTTAATGCCATTTTTCGTATTCGCTGTTGTACTCACTGGTTTTATTTACCCAGTACAAGGCTATTGGAAATGGGGCGGAGGAGGCCTAGACGCGCTAGGTTATACAGATTTTGCAGGTTCTGGAGTTGTGCATCTTTGTGGCGCGGCAGCAGCTTTGGCAGCAGTTTTAATATTGGGATCTAGAAAAGGCAAGTATGGAGATAATGGATCTGTTTACGCAATCCCTGGATCCAACATTCCAATAGCTGCCCTAGGCGCATTAGTTTTATGGCTTGGATGGTTTGGATTTAATGGCGGATCACAACTGGCTATTAATACTGCATCTGATGCAATTGCAGTAGGACAGGTGTTTTTGAATACAAATATGTCTGCTGCTGGAGGTGTCTTGGGTGCTTTGTTTGCTAGCAAAATCTTTTCGGGAAAAGCTGATGTCACTATGGCTATAAATGGGGCTATCGCTGGCTTGGTTGCAATAACCGCTGCACCTGATACTCCTACCGGAGGACTAGCAACTTTAATAGGGTTTATTGGAGGTGTTATCGTCTATTTCTCAGTAATTATATTAGATACTAAATTCAAAATTGATGATCCCGTTGGAGCAATTTCTGCCCATGGAACTGTTGGGATATGGGGAATAATGGCAACTCCACTTTCAGGTGCTGGTGCTTTTGGTACACAATTTATAGGCGCTTTCGTTATCTTTGCCTGGGTGTTTATTACAAGCTTTGTTGTACTCAAAGTAATTGACTCCATTGTTGGTATAAGAGCTTCAGAAGAAGATGAGGAGCTCGGCTTAGACAAAGCTGAGATAGGAGTTGAGGCGTATCCAGATTTTAGTTGATACTTTGACCGGTTCATATTTATACAATTCAAAAGATCGTGGCCTCTAAAAGAGGCCACATTTCTTGTTTTGAGTATGCAAGGAATTATTGAATAAACATGGATCTCAACTCAGAAGTAGAAACAAACATTCGTCTAATAAAGCCAAAAGAAGCTGCAGAAATTCTTTTATGCAGTGAAAGAACTCTTGAAACTTGGCGACGTGATGAAAGAGGGCCGAGTTATTATAAAATCGAAGGAAAGGTTCTTTACAAATTAGAGGATGTAATTTCATTTATAGAAAAATCTAAAGTAAGAGCAAGATGATTCATTGATTTTTTAGGCTACAAGTAATTTCTTGGTGCACATCATCGTTAAATGCACCAATTTATTACCTGGATTCAAGAGCCAATATCTCAAAAACCTTGATTTAACGTGATTTAACTTGAAATCACGCGTTGGCACGTAGATTGCATGCTATTGAGTAGGTTATTTTCTATTTAACAAACAGTAGATAACATCTATGATAAATGGACCAACTTTAGGAGTCTTTTATGAAATTAATAACAGCCATAATAAAGCCCTACAAACTTGATGAAGTAAGAGAAGCTTTATCAGAAGTAGGAGTTACTGGTTTAACAATCACAGATGTAAAAGGATTTGGGAGACAAAAGGGTCATACTGAACTTTATCGAGGATCAGAATATGTGGTTGATTTTTTACCTAAGACCAAAGTCGAAGTCGCAGTTAGTGATGACAATGCCGATAAGGTTATAGATGCGATATCCCAAGTATCCAATACTGGAAAAATAGGAGATGGAAAAATATTTGTGTCTTCGTTAGAACAAGTGGTTCGAATAAGAACAGGAGAAATCGACGAAGACGCCTTATAAATAGGTGCACTAATGAAAAAGATTCTTCCTTTTTTAATACTTTTTTCTATTGGAATATCAGCAGATGAATTAAATTCTGGTGATACTGCATGGATACTGACCTCGACGGCTTTAGTACTTTTTATGACCCTTCCAGGTCTCTCTCTCTTTTATGCAGGACTTGTTAGAAGTAAGAATGCTATATCTGTTCTGATGCAATGTTTTGCAATTGCATGTATAGTATCTGTTGCTTGGGTTGTTTACGGCTATAGCCTAGCTTTTACTGAAGGAAACGCTTTTATAGGTGGAACAGAGGCATTTTTCTTAAGTGGAATTGGACGTGATTCTCTCGCTCCCGGCACGACTATGCCACATTCGCTATTTGTTATATTTCAAATGACTTTTGCGATAATTACACCAGCTCTCGTTGT
>CACOVO010000002.1 GCA_902630715.1 uncultured SAR86 cluster bacterium
CGGATCTCTGATTTTCTTTGATCCTCATTTAGTCCATGGATCTTCACCAAATGAATCTGACCAAGAAAGAAGAGCTTATATAATCACATACCAGCCAAGAGACAGAGTGTCTTTGAAATCAGGACTTATAAAAAATTTACATTAAGACTTTTCGTTTTATCTCCAAGCCCCTTTTTTGATGGATATAAAAATCATAGTACCGAATACCATCATGGCAAAAGAGGAAGAGACAAAAATTGATTCAATTCCAAGATTAAAAAAATTGATAGAAACACCACCACCCATACTTGCAATCAAAAACCTCGCAATTGTTGCTAGCGTAGGCCACTTCATAGCATTTGCTCCTTGCGATGCAAAATAAAGAGACAGACCAATTCCTTGAAAAATGTAGAAGGGCCCAACGATTTGTATGTAAAGTTTTGTGATCTCGTATGCTTTTACGTCATCAGTAAAGAATTGTATCCAAGCGTCTGGGAATACTGCCAAAGTAACACCTATTAAGATTGAAACAGCTCCAGCGGTAGAGCCTCCATAAATTCCTACTGTCTCTGCTCTTTCAATATTTTTTGCTCCTACATTTGCTCCAACTATTGATGTCATAGCAGTACCGATACCAAATATTAGAGGTATCATTAGAAACTCCACTCTAGATCCAATTCCATAACCGGCTAGTGCCTCAGTTCCAAATGTACCTACTAAGCCAGTAAGAACCAGGATAGTGCCTACAGTAAGCAAAGGAGAAACAGAAGCTGGAATGGCTACTTCAAAGATGTTTGAAAATAAATATTTACTGAATCTTAATTTACTTAATTTTAATTTTGCAGGTACAGAAGCGCTTAAAAGTTTCACAATAATAATAATGACCATTAGGGATGAGCTTATTAAGGTTGCAATAGCCGCTCCTGGCACTCCCATTTTTGGAAATCCATACCATCCTAAGATAAAGCCGCTTGAAAGAAAAACCTGCAGAAAAGAGGAGAGTACCATCAATATTGCAGGAAAGCGCATATTTCCCATTCCTCTCAAAACAGCACTCAAACTTCCAGATAGCCATAAAATAATACCGCCTAGAAATAGAAAGGTGCAATACTCATAAGATTCCTCGAGAATTAGTCCTCTTCCTCCAAGTAGATAAAGAAGTTCTTGTCCAAATAGTAAGAACAAAACTAGGAAGCTTATCGCTCCTCCAATTGATATTGCTATTGAATGCCAAATTAGCTTCTCTGCCTTGTCAATATCATTTGCCCCCATACTTCGAGCTATGGCTGAAGTAATAGCACCCCCTAATGCACCACCTGACATTGTTTGAGTGATCATCAATAAAGGAAAAGCGAGAGCCACTGCCGCTAATGAGTTTGTACCAAGCTTACTGATAAACCAAACTTCTGTGAGCACAACAATGGATTGGATAAAGAATGCAACTGTATTCGGTGCCGACATTCTCATCAGCAAGGGCATTACAGGATGAGTGAGGAACTCTTGCGTTCTATTATCCACTAATCCTTTAGCTTATTTTTTTGAAGACCCTTGAACTAAATTTTCTGGAGTAGCCAAAGTAGAGTATTTATCCTGCGAGTCACCGAATATCTTTTCTGGAGAGACAGACTCAAGTTTACCTTCCATATCTGTTGGATCAGTATAAAAACCCAGAACATATCCTCCCTTGGAATAACCAATAAGAGATCTTAACTCCGGACTAAATTCTTTAGCAATTTCTGGCGGATAAGATAGGTATTGATTTTCTTGTTGTCGAAGCCAATTAGGTGCGTAATGTAAAAATACACCTAATCTTTGTTGATCAGTATTATTTGTCCCGCCCCCATGTAAAACAGATCCGGTATATATAAAAACTGAACCCGATTTCATCTCAGCATAAGAAACTTCTTCAGGTAAAGGCTGCCTGTTTTTATCCCACTTGTGTGACCCTGGAACAACTTGAGTAGCTCCGTTATCTTTGGTGAAATCTGTGATCGCCCAAACAGTGCTAAATTGAGTTTCTATCTTTCTTGGTATGTAACCTCCCCAAACACCCCTATCTCTATGAAGAATTTGACTCGACTCGCCGGAGCCAATTTGGATGGCTGAAGAGAAATGCAGTTGATAATCTTCACAATGTGGACCCAGAAAATTTCCTGCCATTTCATTTATGAGAGGATGGAGTGCTAGGTCTTGACAAGTTTTTGATCTTGCCAAGAGCGCACCAACTCTTTTAGTCTCATAACCGGTGAAAGCATCCTGACCATTTTTGGTGACATTCAAAAATGGCTCTAAGTCATTTTTAATTAAATCTAGATTTTCAGAATTTAAGACATCTTCAATGACCAGTCCCGCATCTTCATCTAAGATGCTTAGTAGTTCTTCTATTGGAGTATCGATCGATACTCGCTTAACCTCTCCCATAAAATCAGTTTAAACCAAAATAAGACAATTGAGAATTTAAGTAAAACAGTAATTTAATTTAGAAATTTTGAACCTTTTTATTGATAAATTCGGCATCTTTTCTTAATTAAGATATCACTTAACAGAAAATCTATCTGTGGTTTCGATTAGTAAGTGAGTTATCTCTTCTTCAAAGGAAGAATGACCTGAAAAAGGAGCAATTTTTAGTTCGGATTCTGGCCACCTCGAGTGTAACTCATAAGCGGTAGTTGGAGGACAAACAACATCATACCTTCCTTGGACAATGACGCATGGTATATGCCTTATTGCATCAACATTATCTAGAAGCTGGTTCTCATCATTTAAGAAACCTTTGTTAACAAAATAATGATTTTCGATTAGAGCGAAGGCGAGAGCAAATTTTTCATTTACTGAGTCCTTGACCGCCTCGGGGTTATGATTGATAAAGCTCGTTGAAGCTTCCCATTTTGACCATGCTTTTGCCGCTGATAGCTTTTTATCCTCGTCATCACCATTAAATATTTCTCTATATGCTTCTATTAAATTAGATCTTTTTTCTTCAGGTATTTCTTTTAAAAATCCTTTCCAAGCTTCTGGATAGACTTCGCTAGCTCCGTACTGGTAAAACCATTGCAATTCTTTTTCTCTCAGCATAAATATGCCCCTTAGAACTAGCTCAGTAACAAATTCAGGATGCTTTTGGGCATAGGCTAATGCAAGTGTACTACCCCAAGAACCACCAAATACAAGCCATTTTTCAATATTAAGCTCTTCTCTTATTGATTCGATATCATTTACCAAATCCCATGTTGTGTTTTCTTCCAAACATGTATGAGGTTTACTTTTTCCACATCCTCTTTGATCGAAAAGGACTATGTTATATTTTTTTGGGTTAAAGAATCTTCTAGAAAAGCTTCCTGCACCTCCACCCGGACCCCCATGTAAAAATATGGCTGGCTTTCCATTTGGATTGCCGCATTGTTCATAATAGATTTCATGAATTCCTTTTTTAAGATATCCAGAGTTGAAGGGCTCAATAGGTGGATATAACTTATTTTTTTTGTTAAAAAACTTCATCGGCCTTTCTAAAATGATCAATCATATCTTTAATAATTATTGGTAGCACCTCTGGAGGAAGGTTATGTCCCATATTCTCGTAAACAATATATTCCGAATTGTTTATAAGTTCAGCTGTATGTTCGCCATGATCTACTGGCAGTAAAGTATCATTTTCACCATGCTGCACTAGTGTAGGTACATTTATTCTTTTTACAATTTCAGATCTATCTCCAGCTTTGAAAATCGCCGTCAGCTGCCTAGGCAAAGCTTCTGGGAAAAAACCATACGATCTCGCTCCTTCTCTATCAATGTCATCGATATTCCTAAAAGTTTGTTCGTTTCTTTCTGACATCTTTGATAAATGCGGCGCACCTGTTGATGACATAATAGATACTAGGCTTTTAGTTCTATCAGGATAATTTGCAGCAATAATCTGCGCTATCATGCCTCCCATAGATGCCCCAACAATATGAGCGTCATTTATTTCAAGATGGTCTAAAAGAGCAACTCCATCATCTGCCATATCCAAAAGAGTATATGGAGAACTAAATCCTATACCTATAGAGCTTAAGAAAAATTTCCAATAAATATTAGGTGTTCCTAACCTGTCTAGTTTTTCAGATCTTCCAGTATCTCGGTTGTCGAAAAGGACAACTTGATATCCAGATTCTACTAAACTGTTCACTATATCCTCTCCCCAAACCTTATGGGATGCCATAAGTCCCATAACCATTAGAACTGCTGGATCCTCTTCATTTCCTGCAATCGTATATGCTATTGAGACTCCGTTAAGATCAACCAGTGTTGTCTCTTGTTCTATTGTGTAGGCGGCAAAACTTTTGCTCCAAGCAAGTAACAATATTGCAGCTAAATATATTCCTTTCATAGTAAACGCAATTTAAGAAGATTCTTTCTCTTTTAAATTTCCTATGTAGAGAACTCCAAAAATAAGTGTTTGTACAAAACCGTTTATAAGCGAATCTTCGGAGTTTTTTATTTTTTTGAAGAAGAAAATGAACTCAAGAAGATGAATAGCCAATAAAAGAATTGCGAAGTAGTTGATCCAGACTGAGAAGTTTACAGAGTAATTTATTGCCAAAACGGCCCAAAGAATGAGTGTAAAAATTTTTCCTTTATCCATTTTTTTTAAAAAATTTTATTAAGATTAAGTTAACAGAAATTTTACAAGATAGATAATGTATTTTCGGATATTTACCTTCAATCATTCACATTGATAAATTTCCCTTAGGTTTTTTCTTTCGAAAGTAAGCTTTCTAGTATTTCTATTAAGCACCATGAAATCTGAATTACTTCGTACAGAGAAAGAAGTAGGCGTAGTACCAAGATTCCTGTAGGTGCCTGAACCAAATATCATTTTATTATTCGCAAAATCTACAATGAGCATATCATTATCGTAAGAGCAACTAGTTGATTCTGATTTTATACAAGAACAAATGAGATTTATGTCTTCGAGAAAAGAATCATCTGTGCAACTCGAGAGCGTAATTAGAACTATTGAACAAAATAAGAGTTTTTTCATTTTTTAACCTTAGGATGTTAATGTTTGAAGGTCAAACACGAATCAATCTAGCTTAACTTTGCCATTAAGGCTAATTGGACTTTACAAATATTATTTTTTTATCTTTAATTAGACGGTCGCGATTTGATCCTATTGCTGCGACCTAAAAAAAAGCTAAAACGGAAATTGGAATTCCTGGATTAAATAAAATAAGAAATATTTCTTTTAGATTATTTCACTTTAATTTGGAGAAGTCATATGAAAAGAACTTTAAAAGAGAGGCTGGATCAAGGGCCAGTCATTTGCGCTGAGGGTTTTCTGTTTGAGGTAGAAAAGCGGGGCTACTTATCATCAGGAGAATTTGTTCCAATGGTCTCTTTAGAGCATCCAGAGGCTCTTGAAAATTTGCACAGAGACTTTCAGCATGCTGGATCAGATATAGTTCAAGCTTTTACTTATAACGGACATAGAGAGAAAATGCGCGTTATTGGTAAGGAGGAGCTTTTGGAGCCGCTCAATAGATCTGCCTTAAAGATAGCTAAAAAAGTTGCAGATAGTCCTATCGATGGAGGCGAGCCTGATTTAATGGCCGGAAATATTTCCAATTCAAATATATGGAAAGAGGGTGACAATGAGTCGAAAATCGAAGTTCATAGGATGTTCAATGAGATGGTGGAATGGGCTGTTGATGAAGGTGCAGATATATTGATTGGGGAAACATTTTATTACGCAGAAGAGGCATACACCGCGTTAGATATCATTCAAAGCACAGGACTACCCTCGGTTATTACAATAGCTCCAATGGGTACAAATTCAATGATGGATGGAGTCTCCGTTCTTGATACCCTAAAGGAATTGGAGCAAAGAGGAGCAGATGTGGTTGGTATGAACTGCTTTCGTGGACCTAATACAATGATGCCGTATCTAAAAGAAGCCAGAAAAATACTGCAAGGTCATATGGCTGCATTACCAGTTCCTTTCAGAACTTCAGAGGAGCACTCAACCTTCTTTAACTTGCCGGATTATGATTCTTGTACTTGCCCTGCCCCTCATGGGAGAACCTTTCCTACAGCACTAGATCCTCTTTACTGTAATAGGTACGAAATCCATGAATTTGCAAAAGAAGCTTTTCAGTTAGGAATTAATTATCTTGGGGTTTGTTGTGGAGCTACACCTATGCACATCCGACAAGTAGCCGAGGCCGCCGGTATGACAGTTCCAGCAAGCAAATATAGGGAAAAGATGGAAAATCATTTCATGTATGGATCTAACGAGAGAATTGCTGAGCACATGAAGGAATTTGGAGACGATGCATAGCACACCAGCTATTAAAATTACTTTGCAACACAGTGAAATTAAAATCTAAGCAGTGTGCAGAATGTCATGTAGATAAATCTACGCTTTATAGATGTCGATATGCTAACTCTGAATGGCTATTTTTATGTAAAGATTGCTTAACGCCTATAAAAAGCAGATTTCCCAATTACAAATATGGCGGGACTTGGAAAGCACTTAAACGTAAAAGGTAATTGAGTTATTTCGTTTCTCGGTTTACTAAATCAGATTGAAGGAACTTTAATTTTAATTCGCCTTCTTCTCTAACCAGATACACGCTCTCAAGCCAATACGAAATTATAGTTTCATCGTTCTTAGTTTGGAAAACGCCATCATTTCTGTAAGACACATGAGCAGAGTTTTCATCAACTGAAATGTTGTAATCTGACAAGATCCAGCCCGTAGAGGCCGTGGTTTGGGACGCTTCTTGAATAAATTTGTCAAACTCATCCATATCCCAAGCTTTACCCATTTCGAATATCTGAAAATCCTTAGTGAGTATAGTTGATATCTTTTCTTTCTCGTATACTTCAATATCTAATAGTTCAAAAAATTGATTAACTTTAAATACAACTTCCTCCTCACTTATTTGCTTAGTAACAACATTTAAAGAAAGAATTAATGCTAGGGAAATTATAATATTTTTGATCATTATCTATTTATTTAGACTACTTTCTCAAAAGACTCAAAAATAGGAGGCCCTAGGTAAATATCCCTATGCTTTCCAGCATCTTTATGTGCCAGCCTAAAAGCTTCAGATTTTGTCCAATTAGAAAAATCTTCTTTTGTAGACCAAATTGTGTGTGATGCAAACAATGTAAATTCTTCATTGGAGTCCCCTCGCATTAGACTAAACTCTATAAATCCAGGGACTTCTTCCAGATGTGAGTCTCTTTCTCTCCAGATTGTCTCAAAGAGATCTTCGTTACCAACTTTAATTTTAAATCTGTTCATTGCTAAAAACATAAAAACTCCTTTTACTAAATCACGACTATAACCTTTTCGTTAATAATTTCTTCTTAAGAAACTACGTGCTATTTTTTAATTTAAATCGTTATCTTTCTTTCTGTATTCCCAGAAAGTATCAGCATGCAGAAAAGTATCATTCGCATAATCTCTTATTTCTTTGAAATTCATGTCTACAGCTTCGAATACAGATTTCCATTGGCCTTGTTCTCTCGCAAAGGCATCGTCCAAATTTTTCTTAATTTCTGCAATTGCGCTCTTTAATTCTGCAATATCCTCTTTTAGTTCCATAATTTCTCTATCACTCATTAATTTTTACTCCTCTGTAATGCTCATATTAATATGAGAGTGCTTAAAATACGAAACATGCCAAGGAAGTGGTGCCCAGAGGTAGAATCGAACCACCGACACAAGGATTTTCAGTGCATGACTCGAAAATAGAAACCTTATAATAGTGCATGTTTCAGAGGTTACTGTTCAAAATACTGTTCAAAACGATCTTAACTAAACGAGGATATTATTTAAGTTCTTGAACAGTGAATTTAGTTATTACGATGGCGACTTATTGTAAATATCTTTTGGCAAACTATCTGGAACCTTAACGATGGGAGGAATAGGTCCAGCAGATATCAAAGCATATAACAGTCTTGAAACTAGTGCTGCCCCAACAACAACATTCAATCCTGGAATGCTTAGAGCAACAACAAGAATTGTAAATTTTCCTATTTTTATTCCAGTAATCCTCATGGACATTAACTTAAACTCTTCATACGTAATTTCGTTTTCACTATATCTCTTGTGAAGTTCTATTACTGACAATGCAATTGATAACAATGACAAGGTTGGTATTAAAACCCATAAAGATGAGTTACTGCCCCCTGAGACAAGTTGATCGACAAATTCTTCAACTCTGATCGTAAGTTCTTCATTACTTAGTCCTGACGACTCAACACCTAACTCATTTGCAATTTCTTTCGATACAAGAATTTCGCCATCAGGATATTTTTCAATCCATTCCTCAACATAATCTGAATCGTTTGTAGTTTTTAATTGAATTTCCCAATTTTCTCCTGTTTCTTCATCTGACATAACAATATCGAAACCTTTGTGGTTAGTATCAGGAAACATTGCTGCAGAAATAGAATCTCCATCTGTATTTTCTATTCTTACAAACTCCATTTCATGCAAGATACCTTTTACATTTGCAACAACTCCTCCAAGTTGCTCATCTGACATAGATTTTAAATAATTAGTTGTTTCCTCTAAACTGGATGTGCTATTTGAGTATCTCTGAAATGCAGCAAGAACTACATTATCAGTTTCTGAAAGTTCTTCACCATCTCTAATTAATTGAAGAGAAGTGACAATAATAATGTCATCAAAGTTTGTTTTTACAAACCTAATAGAATCGGTTATCGGTTCATTAGGAAACTCGAATTCTTCTTTATTTTTTTTGTGATCCTTTCCTTCTTTTTTTCCTTCCTTCTTACCTTGGTTAAATATTTTTCTTAATTCATCCCTATCTAGGGTCCGACCTTTAGATTTATTAATTAAATATTGATCCATGACTCTGCCTATCCCATAGGTCAATCCAAAAACTAGCGGGATTGTAAATAAACCACCAGCAAAGGGGATAAAAGTTTTATACCCTCCTATTACTAACTGTTGTGCTCCAAGTCCTAGTCCAATAGTTCCCAAGATTTGTTTAATTGTTTCAATAGAATCATTTTTTGAGATTGGTATTCCTCTTACCGCCGCAATTCTTGAACCCATTAAACCTTGAATAGGAGTTAAAATAAAAATATCAGCGAATGGTATAGGTTGAATTGCCAATCCTGCACAAACTACGGACGTAATCTTTATAATCTGCGTAACTTTTTCATCATCCGTAATGTCGGATCTATTTTCGATACTAAAAAACTCAGATTGAAGTTTTTTTATTGCACTATTTTCATTCGACATAAATTTCAGTCTACTTTATTTAATTTTTTTTGAACATTTTTAGCACTGTTCAAAAATGTTCAAAGTTTTTAAGGGTATTAATTTAGGGGTAGATGCTCTCAAAGTGTTGATTTAACAGTCTTTGAGTGGTGCCCAGAGGTGGAATCGAACCACCGACACAAGGATTTTCAGTCCTTTGCTCTACCGACTGAGCTATCTGGGCTTAAGAAGTTTTGGGATTGTATACAATTAATTAGCACTAAAAAAGAAAGTTTTACTCAACAGGCTTGAAACCAGTAGGCTTAGCATAATCTTCACCAGACAAGAAAAGTTCCATCTGTTCGTTAAGCCATTTTCTGGATTCTTTATCCGCTAATGTGATTTGTCCTTCATTAATCAGCATTTTCTGATGATCAAGCCATTCTTCCCAAGCTTTTTTGGAGACGGTGTTGAAAATTTCCTCACCTTTTTCGCCCGGATAAGGAGGTGAGCTCATTCCCTCTAGCTCTTCTTTATACTTTTTGCAAAAAACAGTTCTTGTCATCACTTTTGATCTTTTTTAAAACTTTTAAAACTGGAGAAGGTATACCTACATTAACTATCTCATCATTATTAAACCACAATTTGTTATTATCAAAATTAGCAAGTTTTTCTTTAATCTCTATCGATTGCAAATCTATGTCGAGCTTATAGTGAGTAAATGTATGTTTAAGTCTCATATTTTCAATTGATTTTGGATTACTTAAAGGTAATTGTTCCGCATATTTTGCTCTCTGTTCTTCTTCGTTAAACTCAGGGAACGACCAAAGACCTTGCCATACTCCCTTTGCATTTCTATTTTCTAAAAGAACCTCTCCTTCTTTATTCTTAAGAACCAACCAATAAACTTTTCTCACTGGCTTTTCTTTTTTTGGTGCTTTCACAGGTATTAAATTTTGCTTATTTTCGTTAAAAGAAATGCAATTTTTACTTAGCGGACACTCCGAACATTTAGGACTAGTTCTTGTGCAAATTAATGCTCCCACATCCATTATTGCCTGTGTGTATATATTGCATTCCTTCTCGGGTAAATTATCTTCTGCTATCTTCCATAAAAGTTTTGAAGTGCTCGTTAAGTCAATTGGATCATTTATTCTGAAATATCTCACTAAAACTCTCTTGGCATTTCCATCCAGTATGGGTGCTTTAGCTTTAAATCCAAGAGAAAGAATAGCCCCTGCAGTTGATCTTCCAATACCGGGAAGAGCCTGCAGGTCTTCTGAAGAATTTGGCATTTTGGAATTGAAATTTTGTTTTAATATTTTTGCACTTTTAAGTAAATTTCTTCCTCTCGAGTAGTAGCCTAATCCTGACCAATAACTTAGAACTTCGTCTTCGCTAGAGTTAGCAAGCGATTCAATAGTTGGATACCGTTTCATAAATCTTTCAAAGTAGGGGATAACAGTTTTTACTTGTGTTTGTTGAAGCATTACTTCAGAAATCCAG
Organism: uncultured SAR86 cluster bacterium; assembly: GCA_902630715.1. Taxonomy (GTDB): domain Bacteria; phylum Pseudomonadota; class Gammaproteobacteria; order Magnimaribacterales; family Magnimaribacteraceae; genus Magnimaribacter. Next base: position 10,706 of record CACOVO010000002.1, read on the forward strand.
ACTTTGTAAGGATTAGTTGAGATTTGCCATGGTAAGTCTTTGCGACCTTTATCTTTATGCCATTGAATTAAATTATTGCTCAAAGCAGACATCTAAATATTATCCTTATTCTAGAACTAATGAACAAGTCGAACATATTAGCTATAATGCGCGACCCTTATGGGCTAAATATGAGAAAAGTTAATTTAAATAGAGATACATCTGAGACTCAAATCTCGATTGAGTTGAATCTTGATGGAACAGGTAAAACAGAATTTGATACGGGACTACCTTTCCTTGAGCATATGCTAGACCAGATTGGAAGACACGGAATGATTGATCTTAATATCAAAGCAAAAGGCGATCTTCATATTGATGACCACCACACCATAGAAGATATAGGCATATCTTTAGGAGAAGCCTTCAACAAGGCTGTGGGAGATAAGAAAGGGATTAAGAGATATGGTCAATCTTATGTCCCTCTCGATGAAGCTCTCTCGAGAGTTGTCCTTGATTTCTCCGGAAGACCTGGACTTTTCATGAAAGTAGACTTCGTAAAGGAAGAGGTTGGTGGGATAGAGGTGAATATGTTTGAACATTTTTTCCAATCTTTCTGCAATCATGCTTTTTTAACTCTACATATTGAAAACTTCTCTGGAGATAATACTCATCATCAGATAGAAACCATATTCAAAGCTTTTGGTCGTGCTTTGAGAATGGCATTAGAGATAGATACGAAACAAGAAGATATTATTCCTTCAACAAAAGGAGCTTTGTAGGGCATTTAAATAATGACAAAGGTCGTCGTTATTGATTACGGAATGGGGAATCTTCATTCTGTTAGCAAAGCACTTGAAACTGTAGCTTCCTCTGAGAGCATAGAAATTTCTTCTGATTCTCAAGTTATAAAATCTGCTGACAGACTTGTACTGCCAGGCGTCGGCGCAATAAAGGAATGCTTAGATGCCCTGTCGGTTGAATTGAAAGAAATAGTATTGGAAGAAATCAAAAAAAAACCCACTCTTGCTATATGTGTAGGTATGCAAATGCTTCTTGACTCAAGTGAAGAAAATAACGGAGTTAAGGGTCTCAGTATTCTAGAGGGCAAAGTTGAGAGAATTGATGATTCAAACGAGGTGAAGGTACCTCACATGGGATGGAACAAAGTTGAATATTTGAAAGATCATTTTCTTTTTAAAAATATTCCTAATTCGAGTTACTTTTATTTCGTGCATAGCTACTGTTGTAAAGCTTCACGAGATGAGCTTACTGCGACTACTCATGGTGAAAAATTTGTATCCTCACTTGCAAAGGACAATATATTTGCTGTCCAATTTCATCCTGAAAAAAGTCAAACCGTGGGACTTGAGTTATATAAGAACTTCTTAAGTTGGAGTATTTAGATGTTAGTAATTCCTGCAATTGATCTAAAAGAAGGAAAATGCGTGAGACTAAGAGAAGGATTGATGGATCAAGAAACAATTTTCTCCGATGATCCAGTCTCGGTAGCAAAATCTTGGTTTGCGCAAGGTACTGAATTGCTTCACGTGGTTGATCTCGACGGCGCTGTTCAAGGCAAACCGGTCAATCATGAAATAATATTTGAGGTAGCTGCTGAGTTTTCTCAAAAGAGGGTTCAAGTAGGCGGAGGGATAAGAAATTTTGATTCTGCTGCTAATTACTTAGAAAAGGGTATTGAAAGAGTGATTATGGGTACTGCCGCAGTTGAGAGACCAGATATTTTGAAAGATTTTTGTAAAGATTACCCTAATAGGATTGTTTTAGGTATTGACGCTAGAGATGGATTCGTAAAAACTCAGGGATGGCTTGAAGGATCAAATGTAAGACCATCTGAGTTGGTCAAAGTCTTTGAAGAAGACCCAATTGCAGCAATCATTTTTACAGATATATCTAAGGATGGAATGATGTCTGGGCCAAATATTGAGGCAACACTTGATCTAGCAGAACAAACTCGTATTCCAGTGATCGTGTCTGGTGGAGTCTCATCCCTTGAGCACATCATTGAGATTGCAAACAAAAAAATTTTTGAGGGTGTGATTTGTGGAAGAGCCCTTTATGAATACGCCTTTACTTTTGAAGAGGCCATGGAGGCTGTAAGAGGATAATGGCTGTTGCAAAGAGAATCATCCCTTGTCTAGATGTTGATAAGGGGAGAGTAGTAAAAGGAGTTAATTTTTTAGACATAAAGGATGCCGGGGATCCTGTAGAAATTGCTAAAAGATATGATGATGAGGGTGCAGACGAAATTTGCATGTTAGATATCACTGCGAGTCATGAAACTCGCGACACAACCTATAAAACAGTTGAAAGCATAGCAAGTCAGGTTTTTATGCCGCTCACAGTTGGAGGTGGTGTGAGGAAAATAGAAGACATTAAATTACTTTTAAGGTCAGGTGCAGATAAGGTAAGCATTAATACTTCAGCTGTTGAAAATCCTGAGTTTGTAAAGGAAGCTGCTGATAAATTTGGATCTCAGTGCATTGTTGTGGCTGTTGATGCCAAATTAAGAGAGTCTGTTGAAGATTCTTGGGAGGTGGTAACTTATGGCGGAAGAAAAAGGACTGATATAGATGTTTTAGAGTGGACTCAAAAAGTGAAAGATTTTGGAGCAGGGGAAATATTACTTACAAGCATGGATAGGGATGGCACTAAGGAGGGTTTCGATATTGCTTTAGTCTCTGCGGTATCTGAGAGCATAAATATTCCTGTCATAGCCTCAGGTGGAGTAGGAAATTTGGATCATCTGGTGGATGGAATAAAAATTGGAGGCGCAGAAGCCGTTCTAGCTGCAAGTATATTTCATTTCTCTGAGTACACTATTAAGCAGGCGAGAGATGCAATGAAGAAAGCAGGAATACTGGTTAGAGACTAATTACTCCTTTTAATATCTCCTTCATTACACTCATAAATGAGAGGAACACCGGTAGCTATTTCTAGATTTACAATCTCGTTCGAACTTATATTTTCAAGTTCCATTACTAATGCTCGTAGCGAATTACCGTGAGCAGCAACAAGTATATCTAAACCCTTTTTTACTTCCGGCATTATATTTTTGTGAAAATATGGGAGAACTCTTTCGGCAGTGTTCTTTAGGCTTTCACCTCCAGGCGGAGGAACATCAAATGACCGTCTCCAAATATGGACTTGTTCATCACCCCATTTTTTTCTGGCATCATCTTTATTCAGGCCAGCAAGGTCTCCATAATTTCTTTCATTAAGGCTTTGATCTTTTTCAATCGTAATATTGGTTAAATTCATTTCTTCCAATATCAATCGCCCCGTTTCTTGAGCTCTGGTCAAGTTTGATGTGTACATCAAATCAAATTTCATATTTTTGGCTTTTAGTAATTTTCCCGCCTCTATCGCCTCTCCGATTCCTTTTTTGGTTAGATTTGGATCTTTCCATCCTGTGAAAAGATTTTTTTCATTCCATTCGCTTTGACCGTGCCTTACTAAAACTAGATTCGATTGCATTTAACTATAAAAGTTTTCAATATTTTAACTTAGTAATCTATATAATCCTGATCTTAAATGAATAAATTCTTAACATTTATAAGCGATAATTTTTTAGCAGTAATAATACTCCTATCTCTTATTTCTATTTTAATTGTTTATGAAAGAAGAAAAGGAGGCACAAAAGTAGATACACCTGAAGTTACTCGATTAATAAATAAAGAAAATCCTTTTGTTTATGATTTAAGGAGTGCTGCTGAATTTGGAACAGGTTCAATTGCCGGGGCAGTCAACATACAGGCTAGCAATCTCGTAAAGGACGATGTTCTTTTTAAAGCAAAAGAAGATGATTGTATTATTCTCATATGTAAAACGGGAATGAACTCGTCCAAATCTGCAAGCGACCTTAAAAAACAAGGCTTTACTAATATAAACGTATTATCCGGAGGCATAGTTAATTGGACTCAAAGTGGCATGCCTTTAGTTAAAGAGAAATAATTAATTATTTATATTTAATTCTTTCATCTTCCTAGTGAGAGTATTTCTCCCCCATCCAAGAAGTTCAGCTGCTTCTTTCTTTCTACCTTTTGTTCTGTTAAGAGCCACTTTAATAAGTGTTTTTTCGAATTCAGGTACAGCTTCTTCCAATAACTTTTCATTTCCTTTTGCCAAATAATTTTCGGACCATCGCATCAAATCCTTCGTCCAATCATTAAGGTCCTCAGAATTTTCTATTTTCAGGTCATCAGGCAAGTCTTCAAGTTTAACTTCTCTTGTTGGGGACATCACAGTAAGCCATCTACAAGTATTTTCTAGCTGCCTGACATTTCCTGGCCAAGAAAGAGTTTTAAAATATTCTTCTACTTCCTCTGAAAGAAATTTTTTTTCCTCTTCGAGCTCCTCTGATGACTTTTGAAAAAAGTGTTTAACTAAATTGGGTATATCTTCTTTTCTTTCGCTAAGTTTAGGCAGTGATAATTTAATTACGTTTAGCCTATGGAATAAGTCTTCCCTGAAACTACCTTCTTTAACAAGGGTTTCAATATTTTGGTGAGTTGCTGTAATAATTCTTACATCTACTTTTATAGGTTCTCTACCACCAACTCGATAAAACTCACCATTTGACAGAACCCTCAGGAGTCTTGTTTGAGTCTCGAGTTGCATATCGCCTATCTCATCAAGAAATAATGTACCTCCATCAGCCTGTTCAAATCTTCCAATCCTTTTCTCATCAGCTCCGGTAAACGCACCTCTTTCATGACCGAAAAGCTCTGCCTCTAAAAGTTCTTTTGGAATATCAGCCATATTTAGCGCTATAAAGGGCTTATCTTTTCTCGGACTATGCTGATAGAGAGCTCGAGCGACAAGTTCTTTTCCTGTTCCAGATTCTCCATTTAGTAATACAGTCGAGTTGGAGTTTGAAAGTTTACCTATTGCTCTAAAAACCTCTTGCATGGCAGGAGCTTCGCCGATAACCTCAGCTCTTGATTCAGATTCCTCATCAATCTTAACAGTTTCAACCGCTGTGGCCCTCTCTACCATCAAAACAGCTTCTTCTATGTCGAAAGGTTTAGGAAGATATTCCCAAGCACCATGCTCGTATGATTCCACGGCACTTTCTAGATCTGAATGAGCAGTCATTATTATTACAGGTATATCCGGCCTTAATTCTTTAACTTTATCTAAAAGATCAATACCACTAGGTCCGGGCATTCTTATGTCTGTGAGAATAAGTTTTGGATTTTCTGTTTCAAGTCTTTTTATGACTTTATTTGCTGAATCAAATGTTTCAACTTTCAACCCGCTATCAACAAGTCCTTTTTCAAGAACCCATCTTATTGATTCATCATCGTCAACAACCCAAATATCTTTATCCATTTGCAATCTTTAAGTCTAATTCTTTATTCACATTGATAGGGATATTTAAATAGAATTCTGTTTTGTCAGGTTCACTAGTGAAATGAATATTTCCTTTATGCTGAGAAATTATTCCTTGTGTAATGGAAAGGCCAAGCCCTGTTCCCTTGTCTTTGCCAGTTATCATTGGAAAGAAAATTGAGTCTTTTATTTCTTCCTGGATGCCTGGTCCGTTATCGATAATCGAAATTTTACATACAGTCGAGTTTCTTTCACCATCAATGATCTCTCCGTGAGAAACTCTAGTAACTATGTTTATTTCAGGATTGGTAGTATTAGAGTCCTTTAATGCCTCCTTAGCATTTTTTACTAAATTCAAGATACTGTTTTCTATCAAATAGCTATCAATTAATAAATCAGGAATGCTTGGATCAAAATCCTTAGTGATAGTTATTCCTTTATAGTCTGACTCGTTATCTATCAGATTCAGAACATTTTCTATTGGATAGTGAATATTCTGAAATTTGAAATCCGGCTTTTCATTTGGTCCAAGAATATTATCAACCAAGCTTGTCAGTCTATCAGTCTGTTTTATCACTATATCTGTATATTCTTTTAGATTTTGATTAGTGAGCTTATTGCTTAACAGCTGGGCAGAACCTCTGATTCCACTCAATGGGTTTTTGATTTCATGGGCCAAACCTCTAACGAAATCTTGCGATATTTGTTGATTTGCTCTCATTCTATATCTCTCTATGAGCTCTGAGGATGCCTCTTTGTTTATAAGCTCTAAGAGAAGGCCTGGTCCATTTTCGTCACTCAACGGATGCACGATGTAGGTGCATAGAACTTTTCCACCACGCTTTAAATTTAAAATTGCATCTGTTTTAGTAAAACTACGTTTGCTCTCTAAGGCTTCTGTAAAGTTTGTGACGCTTTCTAGATTTTCAAAGAAAACTTGATCTATTTCCTGACCAATGCAATTTCTCTCAGTTGTATCTAATATTCCTAACGCTGAGGAGTTGATAAATTTTATTCTCAGTGAGGTGTCGAGAATAACAATTCCGGTGGTAAGTTCTGAGAGAAGAGATTGATTCAAGTTACTCAAAATATATATCCGGAAGCGATGCCTCCGGATATATTATTAGACTTTACTATGAAGTTAAAGTACCGACTATGTGAGAAATAATCTTGTAAGGATCGGCATTGGAGGCAGGTCTTCTATCCTCTAGATAGCCATTCCAATTATGCTCTACTGTATAGATAGGTATTCTAATACTAGCTCCTCTATCGCTTACTCCATAAGAAAATTGATCAATGCTTTGAGTTTCATGCAGACCTGTTAAACGCATATCGTTATCAGATCCATATAAAGCTATACCTTCTTTGTGCACAGCACCAAGCTTTTCACACATGGAGTTGAATAATTCTTCTGAACCAGAATTTCTCATTTCTTCGTTTGAAAAGTTTGTATGCATTCCTGAACCATTCCAATCACCTGTTTTGGGTTTAGGATGGAGGTTAACTGAAACTCCGAATTTCTCTGCGACTTTATGTAAAAGGTACCTACTTACCCAAAGATCGTCTCCAGCTTTTAGTCCTTTACCTAAAACCTGATATTCCCATTGACCTAAGGCAACTTCGGCATTAGTACCAGTAACTTCAATACCGGCATCAAGACATGCATCCAAGTGCGCATCACTTATTTCTCTTCCGGCAACATTTGCAGCTCCCACGGCACAGTAGTATTCTCCTTGAGGCCTTTCGGGCGTTCCATCTTCCCATCCAAGGATGGTTCCATTTTTATCTGTAAAGAAATATTCTTGCTCAAATCCAAACCACCAGTCATCAGTTACAACAGCTTCTGCTGCGGCCCTCGAGTTAGACGGATGAGTCGTATGTTCCCCGGTTTGAACTTGACACATTACCAGAGACCCTTCATTAGTTGGGTTCTCATATTGTTCAACTGGAACGAGGATACAATCTGAACTTCCTCCTTCAGCTTGAAGCGTTGAGGAGCCATCAAATGACCACTCAGGTGGTTCACCATCTGTTACCTTTACTTTACTTCTAAGATTAGCCTCAGGCTCATAGCCGTCCAGCCAAATGTACTCGTATTTTGTCATATTATTCTCCATTCATAATAAAAGTAGACAGATACTACCACGAGAATCAACATAAAAGAACATTAATTGTGCGAAAATGTGATGCAAAAATGTAAAAAAGAGCTAAAACAGTGCATATGCACTATTATTGTGCATTTATTTCTATACTTAAGCCGTGTTGTTTAGTGTGGGTTAAGAATTCCTCTAAGAAGTAATTCCATTGAAACTTCTCATCTCTACTTAACATGTTTTTGTTGGGGTATTTGTTTCTAAGCCAAAATTGTTTTTTTCCATTAAATTTTTTGACTTCAGCTAGCTTAGCATCATGATAAAGGAAAACCTCAATGATGGTATCTTCCATCAAAATAAATGATTTAGATTTTCTTATTTCTAAAATCGAGGTATGAGTGGATAACTTCTTTGAGGTTATTTGTATCTCTGAATTGTTTTCACCTTCAGGAATCAAGTAATCAATCTGGGTCTTCTTTTCAGATATAGGAAAGAAATTTATTAGTTTCTCATAATTTCTTTCGTAAAGGCGTAGCAGTTGATTCAAGCCTCTTCGACTATTTAATCCTTTTTTTAGCTCACTCTTTATCATAAGTAGACCATAATATTAACGCAGCTACGCTCCGAAAGGGAGACCAAGATTCTGACATTTTTTCTATTGTCAAATAATCTGGCCGTTCATCAAGTCCCTTGAGTCTTTGTATAGCAACAAGGAGACCTAAATCTGATGAAGGCCATGCATCAAGCCTTTTTAGGCAAGCCATTAGATAGCACTGCGCCGTCCATTCTCCAATGCCTCTTATCTTGGTTAGCTCTTCGATAACCTCATGATCATCTTTTTTTTTCAAGGCATTGAGGTTCAATTCCTTATTAATAATTTTATTTGCTATACCTTTGCAGTAGTCTATTTTTTGTTTGCTTAAACCAGCCTCCTTAAACTTACTAGAATCAATTTTTATGAATTGTTCAGGATTAAAAGGCTTTACTAAATCTTTGATTCTATTAAATATAGCAGTTGCAGAAGCCACGGATAGTTGCTGTTCTACAATCAAGCTAATAAGTCCTTCAAATCCTGCTTTTTTTGAAAAAGGATTTATCTGATAGTTTTTTTCCTCTAATACGGCTTTAAAAAACTTCTCTCGTTGTGCCAAAAAGTTGTAACCTTCGAAGAGTGTCTCTTTATTGAGTAATTTAAATTCTTTCATACAAATCTTTTGTAACTTCAATCTTAAATGGAAGGCGAGACCTTCTACTCTCGTTATATTCAAGAATATGCTCTCTTTCTCGAACTAAAAAGTCATCAATAGCATCTTTAAATCTAATATCCTTAATCCAGTGGACGGAATAAGTTTCAATAGGGCAGAAACCTCTTTTTATTTTGTGTTCTCCTTGAACACCAGGATCAAATGACTCAAGACCTTCTTGGATACAAAACTCTATGCCCTGATAATAGCATGCTTCAAAATGGAGAGAATCGTATTCCTCTAAACAACCCCAATAACGTCCATATAATTTTTTATCATCAAAGAAATTCAGGGCCCCTGCCACATACTGACCTGAGCTATTTTTTGCCATGACAAGCATTATGGCATCTGGAATTAATTTTATTATGTTGCTAAAGAATTCAAAATTAAGATAACCGCGCATGCCTCTTTTTAAATAAGTGACTTGATAGAATTGATAAAAAGTTTCTAGCATTTCTTGGTCGATCTCTTCCCCTTTTATCTTCATCATTGTAATTCCTTGAGCATAGATTTTTTTTCTCTCTTTATTTATATTTTTCCGTTGCCTTGAGGTCATGTCCTCCAAGAAATTATTGAAATCCTTATAGTCTTTATTAAACCAATGGAATGAATAACTTGTTCTTAAACTAAAGTCTTGTGATGCAAACTTATCAATCTCTTCTTTATGAGCTAGAAGAATGTGAACGCTAGAAAAATTATTTTTTTCAGTTAATTGTTTGAGGTAAGAAGAAACTTCATGAATTATTTCTGCCCTTTTTGCTGAGTCTGCAATAAGAATTCTTGGCCCTGTTGCGGGAGTAAATGGGATAGAGCACACAAGCTTGGGGTAATAATCAAGACCATTTCTATAAAATGCATCTGCCCACGACCAATCAAATATAAATTCTCCCTGTGAATCCGTTTTGATGTAAAGAGGCATTACAGCGACAATTATTTCATTATCGGTTACTACTAAATGAAAAGGAGACCATCCTTGCTCCGGTGATACACATTTCGATGATTCAAGGGCTTTTAAGAAATCATATTTTAGAAAAGGATATCTATTAAAAGAAACACTATCCCAATCACTCTTTTTTATTTTCTCTATCGAGTCATAAAATTTAATGTTCATAAACTCACACCCAATATCGATCCAGTTAAAATAGATAATCCTAGCCAATTATTATTTTTAAAAGCTCTTAAACACTTTGCACTTTCCTGATCTTTAATTAGATAACTTTGATACAAGGCAAAAACTAAAGCAGTACAAGTAAAAAAATAAAAGGCAGAGTGGAGCTTAAGAGAATAAGCCATAAAAACCAGTAAAGAGACGGAAAATACATGGAAAACAAGAAAAAATTGAACCACATAGTCACCAAAATATATCGCAGAGGAGTTAATTCCAAGATCTAAATCATCTTGCTTATCGCAAAGTGCATATGCAGTGTCGTAGGCAATGATCCAAAAGAAACAAGATGTAAATAACAAAAGGCTTTCATAAGAAATTTGATTAGTTTCCGCAGCAGAAACCATCAATATTCCCCAAGAAAATGTCAAACCCAAGAAGAGTTGTGGCACAGCTAAGAATCTTTTTGACAGAGGATATAAGACAGCTAAACCAAGACCAGCTAAGGCCGTTAAAAAAGTTAAATTATTCATCCATAAAAGTAATGAAGCCGAAATTGCTACCAACAAACCGAATAAAATCAAAGCTTCCTCTTCAGTGACTTGACCTCTAGGTAGTGGCCTATCTTTTGTTCTTTCAACTTTTCCGTCGAAATCTCTATCAAAATAATCATTGATAACACAACCTGCTGACCTCATTAAGAAAGTGCCAAGAACAAATAAACACATGAGAAAGGGACTTGGACTTCCGTTAGTTAAGACGAAGAAGGCCGACATGGTTGGCCATAAAAGCAGGGCAGTACCAATTGGTTTATCTGCTCTCATTAATTTAAAAAAAGCTGAAAGTTTCTCTTTATTCACAATTTAAAGTCAATCCTGATTTGGAAGATTGCTACTTTAGTCTAAGTTGAGAATAAAGTTGAGTTAGAATATAACTTTTTTGATAGGAGTGTTGATTGAAAAAGTGGGAATGTATTGTCTGCGGACTTATTTATGATGAGGAAGAAGGCTGGCCAGACGATGGTATCGAACCAGGAACTAGATGGGAAGATGTTCCAGAAGATTGGATCTGCCCTGATTGTGGTGTGGGTAAAGAAGATTTCGAAATGGTAGAAATCACATAAACTATGAATTTAACCTCGAGAATAATCCTAGCCATGCTCTTGGCTACGATAGGGGGAATATCGCTCAAATTTTTTAATGATGGAGGTTATCTTGGCTCCTTTGGAGAACTTATCTTGGTGGATTTTTTTACTGAGGGTGTTTTAGACATTATAGGTCAGATATTTATTGCATCTCTAAGATTGGTAATTGTTCCTCTAGTCTTCTTTTCACTAGTATGTGGAGTTGTATCCATATCATCCACCTCAAGGCTAGGATCAATTAGTATCAAGACTTTATCCTTGTATCTATTAACAACGGCAATAGCTATATCATTAGCGTTGGCCTTTGCCTTATTATTTAATCCTGGAGTAGGAATTGATTTGGCACTTCCAACTTCATTTGAGTCAGCATCTGCACCTTCTTTGAAGGAAGTGTTGATTAACATCTTTCCTACTAATCCTGTTGCCGCAATGGCTGAAGGAAATATGCTTCAAATTATAGTTTTCTCTTTATTGTTTGGTATTGCGCTGAAGAGTCTTGGCTCTGCCGGGGAGTCTCTCAAAAGATCATTCGAAGTTCTAAATGAACTGATGATAAATCTTGTAAAAATGCTCATAGAGGTTGCACCTTACGGAATTTTCGCACTTCTCTTCTCGTTATTTGCTGTTCAAGGTTTTGGTATGATTGGCGATTTGGCAAAATACTTCTTTCTATTGGTATTTGTTCTTATTTTCCATGCATTTTTTACATACGGAAGTCTTCTGTCAATTTTGGGAAGAGTGAACCCAGCATTATTTTTCACTAAAGTAAGATCATTGGCGGTCTTTGCTTTTAGCACTTCTTCAAGTAGCGCAACTATGCCAATCACACTTGACACAGTAAAGAATCAGCTCGGAGTAAGACCCTCTATTGGTTCTTTTACAGTGCCGCTTGGTGCAACAATAAATATGGATGGAACAGCAATAATGCAAGGCATTGCAACCGTATTCATATCACAAGCCTACAACATCGACCTAACGATGATTGATTACTTAATGGTTATTCTTACTGCCACACTTGCTTCAATTGGAACTGCAGGAGTTCCCGGTGTAGGTTTGATCATGTTAGCTATGGTACTTGAGCAAGTAGGACTGCCCGTTGAGGGCATTGCATTAATAATAGGAGTGGATAGATTGTTAGATATGACAAGAACAGCTGTTAATGTTTGTGGTGATGCAATGGTTTCATGTGTAGTTGCAATTTCTGAAGATGAATTTGATTCAGAAATTTTCAGTTCAAAAAATTAATATTTTAATTAAAACACTATACCGTTAGACTACTCACTTAAATTAGCAATTCCAGTATTTTTAGGAGAAAAAATGTTAGAAAGTTACCTTGCGATACCCCCATTACTTGGAGTCTTGGGCTTATTAGTTGCTTTAGGGATTTATATAGTCGTTACAAGATTTCCTGAGGGCGAGGAGAGTGTAAAAAAAATAGGCGACCAGATTCATCTAGGAGCAATGACTTTTATGAAAACTGAATATACTTATTTAAGTATTTTTGCATTAGCCGTGATAGTTCTTGTTTGGTTTTCTTTAGGCGAAGGAACAGCCATTGCCGTTCTAGCTGGCGCTCTATCCTCTTCCATAGCTGGGTGGATAGGTATGTATTCTGCTACTAAAGCCAATGTTAGAACCGCTACAGCCGCATCGGATTCAGGCGCTGAAGCTGCATTATCTGTCGCTTTCTATGGCGGCTCTATAATGGGCTTATGTGTTGCATCTTTAGGCCTTATTGGGCTCGGTAGTCTTTTTTATATTTTAAGTGGAGATGCTCATTCCATTGAAGGATTTGCGATGGGAGCTTCCATTGTTGCTCTCTTTTCAAGAGTAGGAGGAGGTATCTATACCAAAAGTGCAGATGTTGGAGCCGATTTAGTGGGTAAAGTAGAAGCCGGAATTCCTGAGGATGATCCCAGGAATCCAGGTGTGATTGCAGACAATGTCGGTGATAATGTGGGAGATATAGCTGGAATGGGTTCTGACATTTTCGAATCTTATTGTGGTTCTATGGTTGCTTGTATAGCCATAGCATCTACTTATTTAATTACTTCTGAATTTACGCAAGCACAAAAAGAGGGAATGATGTTCCTGCCATTGGCACTAGCTTCAATAGGCTTGATATCATCAATAGTTGGAATTGTCATAGTTAGATTATTCTCTAAGTCTTCACCAGCAAGCGCGATGAGATGGGGGACTATGGGTGCTCCACTGATATTCATTGTTGCAGCTTACTTCGTTACTAATACTTTAGTTGGAAGCAGCGGCTTCGATGTTTGGTTAGCAGTAGTTTGTGGTTCAGTTGGAGGAATAGCAATAGGCCTAATCACTGAATACTATACGGGTTCAAGTCCAGTGGTAAAAATAGCTGAATCAGGCCAAACCGGCTCCGCGACTGTTATGATTACTGGCCTCTCAGTTGGAATGCAATCTGTTGTTTTACCTATTGCCTGTATTATCCTAATAATTTATATCTCAACCGAGCTAACCGGGCTTTATGGTGTTGGGATTGCAGCTGTCGGGATGCTCTCAACTGTGGGAATAACAATGGCAATAGATGCTTATGGGCCTGTTGCAGATAATGCTGGTGGCATAGCTGAAATGGCTGGTATGCCTTCTGAAACCAGGGTTATCACTGACGAGCTTGATGAACAGGGCAATACAACAGCAGCTATAGGTAAGGGATTTGCAATTGGGGCTGCGGCACTTGCTGCACTTGCTATCATTTCTGCATTTGTTTCGACGGTATCTGCTAATAGGACAGAGCCATTAGAGCTTCTTTTATCTAATCCGACGGTGCTGATAGGAATATTCATTGGAGGAGCTATACCTTTCTTGATTGCTTCAATAACAATGACTGCAGTTGGAGATGCGGCTTTCGAGATGATTAACGAAATAAGGAGACAGTTTAAAGAGATACCAGGACTTCTAGAAGGAAATGCTGAACCAGATACGGCTAAATGTGTTGATATTGCAACAGGAGCCGCACTTAAGAAGATGCTACTTCCTGGGATTATTGCTGTTTCTGCTCCTCCATTTGTTGGTCTTGGAATTGGTGCTGAAGCTTTAGGTGGAATGCTGGCCGGGGGCCTTTTAGTATGTGTTTTGATGGCTCTCTTTATGGCTAATGCCGGCGGTGCTTGGGATAATGCTAAAAAGTACATTGAGAAAGGAAATTTAGGAGGCAAAGGAACAGATACTCACTCAGCTGCTGTCGTAGGAGATACCGTTGGAGATCCATTTAAAGACACTTCAGGGCCTTCAATGAATATCTTGATTAATGTTATGGCGATTGTAAGTTTAGTGATCGCTCCTCTTCTTTAATCCTTAAGATTTTTTTCCATTACCTTATGAGGTATGCCCGTATCAGATTGGTACGGGCCTAGCTCCTTGTAACCAAGACTTAAATAAAAGCTAATTGCATTTTCCCTCGCATTAAGAACCATTTTATGAGCACCATTCTTTAGAGCATATCTTTCTAATTTGAAGACTATCTCAGTGCCTAGTCCTTGCCTTTTAAATCTGTCATCAACTGCCATATATCTTATTTGAGCTTCTTGTCTTGAATTGAAATGCACTCTACCAGAAGCAATTACTTTTTTTTCCTTATCAATTCCCATCAAATGATAGCTATCGCTCTCAATAGGATCAGATAGTGACTCTTTAGACATGCCTAAAGGCTTACGAAGAATTTCCCACCTAAAGTGCAGATAATCTTCCCATTCCTCATTATTATTAGGTGACTTAATTGTGTAATTAGGCATATACAGTGGTTAGATTTTACAATGAGAACTATGGGAAAGCAGGATAATATTTATGAAAGTGGAAATTTAAGTGGTCTACCCTTCGCTTTTAACAAAGAAGTAACAGAAGTCTTTGAAGATATGATTGACAGGTCCGTACCTGGTTATAAGACAAGCTTGAGTCTAATTTCACTTTTTGCAAAACAATACTATCAAGAAGGCACCAATTGTTATGATCTTGGCTGTTCATTAGGTGCTTCCAGTCTTTCTGTATTGAAATCTATTCCAAGTGCAAGAGTTATAGGCATTGATAATTCTAAAGCGATGATTGAAGAATGTTTATCTAGATTTGAGACGCTCATAACAAATCAGTCTCTAAGTTTTCTTTGCGAGGATATTATGAAGAGTGAAATAAGAAATGCATCTTTCATTACAGTGAACTATTTAGTTCAATTCTTAGATCTAGCCCAGAGAGACAATCTATTTAAAAAAATTCATAAAGCTCTTTTACCAGGAGGAATTTTATTGATGTCGGAAAAAGTTCATTATGAGAACTCTTACGAATCAAACAGAATTTTTAAAACTCACCATAAATTCAAGTCAGTGAATGGATATTCTCAATTAGAAATATCCAGCAAACGGGATTCTTTAGAAGGAGTGTTAATCACCGAAAGCGAAGATGATCATTTTCTAAGAGGGAGAAGAGTAGGATTTGAAAGATCAGCGAAGGTTCTCTCCAATTTAAATTTCAGAACCTTAATATTTTTTAAGTGAGTATGTTTATATCCAAAGAAATAGAGGATTTATTAAGGCCTTACAAAATAAACCCATTTGGAGAAAAGAAAGACAGGAGAGCTAAAGATTGGATGACTTTGCTAAACGAACTGCCCATTTGTGAAAATGGAGAGGTCAGTTTACTTGATGAAGTAGGTGTAGATTTTCAAGACAAAGATAGCAACTCTATTAAAAACGTATTATTAAAATTTTTGCCTTGGCGTAAAGGTCCTTTCAGAATAAATGATGTATTTGTCGATAGTGAATGGGATTCCAGTAAAAAATGGAATAGGTTTCGTAGCTTAAATTTAGATTTAAAAGATAAGATAGTTCTTGATGTAGGTTCTGGAAATGGATATTACGCCTTCAGAATGATTGGAGAGGGAGTTGATAAAGTTCTCTGTTTAGAACCCAATCTTGTTCATGTTTCTCAATTTCATTCAATTAATCACTTCATACGATCTGGAAAAATTAAGATACTTCCGGAGCGTTTGGAAGAATCCGGTTTAAAAAGTACAAAATTTGACTATATATTTAGCATGGGACTTCTCTATCATCAAAGAAATCCCAAAAGCCATCTCTCTGATTTAAAAGGTCTCTTGAGAAAAAAAGGCAGGTTGGTATTAGAAACAATTATTGCTCCTAGAGTATTTGGAAGATTTTTGCAGCCTGAGAATGGAAAATACGCATCAATGCCCAACGTTCATTTCATTCATACCGAATTGGGTTGTAAGGAAGTTTTTGAGCAATTAGGTTTAAAAGTGATTGGCGAAACTGATCCTGCAATAACAAGCTTGGAAGAACAACGAATGACTGATTGGATGCCGTTTAAATCATTTGAATCTGCTTTAAATAAGCAAGATAAATCTTTAACAATCGAAGGCTATCCAGCACCCTCAAGAAAATTTTATATCTTGGAAAAAATTAATTAAGATTCAGAATAGTCAACTCGATTTCCAATCCATCTATCTACAAGAATCTTTGAGAAAATCTTGTCATTTTTACCCAGATCCAAAGCTTCTTCTTGAGCTTCAATCAATAAATTTGAATCTCTTATGGGATTCGCTATTTTGAGGTCCATCAATCCAGATTGTCTAAGGCCATAGATGTCTCCAGCACCTCTTAATTCCAAATCCTTCTCGGCAATCTGAAATCCATCATTAGTTTTCTTCATAGTCTCTATTCTTTCTTCAGCGAGATTCGATAAAGGTTCTTTGTGTAGAAGAAGACAATGAGATTCAGTATTCGCTTTTCTCCCTACACGACCTCTCAACTGATGTAGTTGAGATAAACCTAATCTCTCAGGGTTTTCAATAATCATTAATGTAGCATCTGGTACGTCCACGCCAACTTCTATGACAGTTGTGCAAACTAGAAGTTGGATATCCCCATTTCTAAATTTTTCAATTACAGAATCTTTTTTATCTTTTTTTAACCTTCCATGAACAAGCCCAACTTTAATCCTTGGTAGCGAATCTGAGATTTCACTATATAGTTCTTCAGCTGACTTTGCTTCAAGCTCGTCTGATTCCTCAATAAGAGTACATACCCAATAAGCCCTTTTTCCTGTGAGACATACTTCTTCAACCCTTTTAATAACTTTTTCGCGTAATGAGTTGGGTCTAGAAGATGTTTGAACAGGATTTCTTCCGTGTGGAAGCTCATCAATTATTGAAGTTTCTAATGAACCATAAACTGTCATAGCTAAAGTTCTTGGTATGGGAGTAGCTGTCATAATCAATTGATGAGGACTTGTAGACCCGTCCCCCCCTTTTTCAAGCATAGAAAACCTTTGATGCACTCCAAATCTATGCTGCTCATCAATTACAGTCAGCCCGAGATTCTTAAACTCTATGCTAAGTTGAAATATTGCGTGAGTGCCTACAATAATATCAATCTCACCTTTTTTAAGATTGTCTGTGATTAACTGCCTATCCTTAGCTTTTGTTGAGCCAGTCAGTAAACTTACTCTAATGCCAATGCTATCGAACCATCCTTTAAAAGATTCGAAGTGCTGTTCTGCAAGAATTTCCGTTGGGCACAATAAAGCTGTTTGCCATCCATTAGATTGGGCATGAAGAGCGGCTAATGCGCCTATAAGTGTTTTTCCTGATCCAACATCACCTTGTAACAATCTCCTCATAGGTAAGTCTGATGTAAGGTCATTTTTTATTTCTTCCCACACTCTGTTCTGGGCTTTAGTCATATTAAAAGGCAAAGAATCTAGGAACCCATCTTCATCAAGACTAACATCTTTCATAAGCGGACCCTTTCTGCCTTTAAGTTCATTTTTCAAAATACCTGCACATAACATATGGGCAACAAGCTCTTCTTTAATTAAGGCTTGCTGAGCTGGATGTTTTCCGGAAATTAATTCGTTGAGATTCGTATCAACAGGAGGTTTATGAAGAAATTTTAGAGTTTCAAGTAAACTTCCATGTTCTGAATAGTGCTTGTTCCTTGATTCTTCCTTGAGGATGTTATTTTTGTCACAAAAATCTAAAGAATCTTCAATTATTTTTCTCAGTTTATTCTGCTGTAACCCAGACGTAGTGGGATATATTGGCGTCAGATTTTTTTCTATATCAATTGAATCCTCTTTTTCAAAGACTTGATATTGAGGATGAATCATTTGTTTTCCGTTTGGCCCTGGGGTTACTGTTCCAAAGCATCTGATCATCTTGCCTTCTTGTAAGGCTTTGTGTTGTGCCATTGCAAAGTTAAACATTCTCATCGTTAACTTGCCAGTTCCATCGTAAATCTCTGAAAAAAGCATTCTCCTTCCTCTAAAAACAACAGTTGATTTCATTATCTCTCCTTCGATAAGTACAGGAGTTTGATAATTAGCCTCTCCAATCTTAGTAATAAAGCTTCTATCTTCATAACGAAATGGCAGATGAAAGGCTGCATCGGAAATAGAAAAAATACCTAAGTTATTCAGTGACTGAGTGCTTTTCGGGCCGACGCCCTTTAAGTTATTAATAGCATGAAGATCTTTAAAGTCTTCAGTCATTACCTATATTTCTTTAGCTAAGATTGCCTCAACTTCAATCAACGAATCCAAAGGAAGCCTCGCCACTTGTAGTGCAGCACGAGCAGGATAAGGCTCTTTGAACAAGTCTTTCATGACATCATTAACTTTGTTAAAAAGAGAAAGATCCTGCAAAGATACATTAAGTTTAACAATATGATTGAGGCTCAATCCGGCCTCTTTACACAGAGCTTCAACATTACTGAATACTTGTCTTATTTGGTTTTCACCGCCTTCAACGAGCTCCATGGTATTAGGATCCAGGGGAATTTGACCAGAAAGGAAGATAAGGCTTTCAGTCTCGATACCTTGGGAGTAGGGGCCGATGGCTTCAGGAGCTTCTTTGGAATTTAACTGCTTTTTCATATTAATGTAAGGCTTGAGCTTGTCGCATTTCCCAATCATGTATGCGAGAAACAGATACGATGTTACTTAGGGAGCGAATTTTTCTTAATATTTTTGAAAGATGCAACCTATCGATTACTTCAAGATCAAGAACAAACTCATGCATTCCAGTGTTTATTTCTGTTGTTTGAATTGAAGCAATATTTGTTTCTTGACTTGTTATTACTGAAGCAAGGTTAGCTAAGAGGCCTGGTTCGTCTTTTCCCACAACCTTTATTTGCGCATTGAATAATCTGCCAGCTGGCTCTCCCCAGTTTATTGGGAAGCATTGCTGTCGATCTTCTCTAACCGAAAGAATATTTTTACATCTCTCTTGATGAACAACTAAACCTCTTTCAGCAGTAAAGTGTCCTATCACTGAGTCTCCCGGTATAGGCTTACAACACACTGCATAATTCACAATGAGACCTTCGGAGCCAGTTATTTCAAGCGGAACAATCTCACTGGCTTTGTGACTACTAGTCTCTTTTAGGAATCCAATGATTTGTTGAGCCACAATATTACCTACCCTCAAACCCAAGCCTATTTCTTCTAGTAGTCTATTTAAGCTTCGAACACCAATGTTATTTAAAACCTTCCTCAAGTCTTTTTTGTCGATATCTCTCAGCTTTATGTCCATATTTGCTAGTGACTGCTCAAGAAGTTTTTTCCCAAATTTTCTTGCTTCAGATGTCTTAAGATTGCTTAGATAATGTCGAATACTATTTCTTGCCCTTGGAGTAGTAGCAAAGTTCAGCCATGCTGGTGAAGTTTGAGGCACTTTATCTGTGAGAATCTCTATAGTTTGACCGCTTTCAAGTGGCACACTTAATGGTGCCAATCTTCTATTTATCCTGCATGCCTTACAATGATGACCAATATCTGTGTGAACAGCATAAGCAAAATCAATTGGCGTTGAACCTCCAGACATTTCAATGATTTTCCCTTGCGGTGTAAACACATAAATTTCATCAGGGAAAATGTCTGTTTTTACCGACTCAATAAATTCCTCGGTCGAATCAAAGTTATCTCTCATTTCAAGCAGTCCTGCTACCCATTTCCTAGCTCTTATTTGTGGGCTTGTATCAGATTGGTTTCCAGATTTATAAAGCCAATGAGAGGCAATTCCATTCTCAGCCATATCATTCATTTCTTGAGTTTTGATTTGTACTTCTATTGGAAAGCCTTTCAATCCAACAACACCAGTATGCAAAGACTGATAGCCATTAGATTTAGGTATAGCAATGTAATCTTTAAACCTTCCTTCAACAGGTTTATAAAGATTATGTATATGCCCAAGTGTGCGGTAGCAATTTTCTGGTGTATCAACAATTATTTTAATTGCATAAACGTCCATTATTTCCTCAAAAGATCTCTGCCTTTTTTTCATCTTTCTATAAATGCTATAAATATGCTTCTCCCTACCTTCAACAAACGCCGGTATTCCTTGATCTAAAAGTTTTTTATTAAGCTCTTTTTGTATTTTGTTTAGTGTCCTTTTTTGACCACCTCTATTTTTTTTAACGGCAGCTTTTAGTCTCTCATATCGAGTAGGATAAGTAACTTTGAAAGCAAGATCTTCCAGCTCCCTGTAAACATTATTCATGCCAATTCTATGAGCGATTGGCGCATAAATTTCCAATGTTTCTTTTGCTATTTTTAATTGTTTTTCTCTATTAAGGTACAAGAGAGTTCTCATATTATGAAGTCTGTCAGCTAGCTTTACGACTATAACTCTGATGTCTTTAGACATGGCCAATACCATCTTTTGAAGGTTTTCTGCCTCAGCTTCAGTTCTGCTAGAGATAGATAACTTATCTAATTTACTTACCCCATCTACTAAATTAGCGACTTCTTTATTAAATTTCTTTTCAATGACACTTTTTGGAATTCCAGTATCTTCAATAACATCATGCAGCATTGCAGCTGATAAGCTGTCTTCATCCATTCTGAATGAACTCAGGATCGATGCTACAGCTATAGGATGGGTAACATAAGGGTCGCCGCTCGACCTGTATTGGCCTGAGTGAGCCTCGCAAGCGAAGTTATAAGCTTGATTAACCTGCTTAACTTTTTTCGGATCTAAATAATCCGAAAGTTTTTTTGATAATGCTCCAATTGATTCCATAAAAAACTACTAAAACAGAGAATAAGTATCTCTGTTTTTAGGTTTTAATGCGAATTTTTTTGATTATTAAGAATTTGGGAGATCTTCGGCTGACAATTCCTCTGAGAATTCTTGTTCAAGATCGGCAATATCTACTCTCAGCTCGTTGATATTATCTGTAGTGACTGTTCCAGCTTCTATTTCTCTTAAAGCCATGACTGTTGGTTTATCGTCTTCCCATTCTAAAGTAGGACGCCTTCCACCTGTGGCAAGTTGTCTAGCTCTTTTAGCAGCTAGTATGATTAACTCGTATCTTGTGGATACTTTTTCTAAAGCTTCTTCTACAGTAATTCGTGCCATTTTTTATCCGTATTGTTGCGAGGGGGAGCATTCTAAAGCAAAGTTGGAATTCAATCCAGTAATTGCACCAATGTAGTTTTTGTTAATTCAGCTCTGGGTCCGGATAGCTTTATTTCATTAAGTAAAAAATTCTCAAGATCTTTGAGAGAGTCTTCAAAATTATCATTTAACACTACGTGGTCGAAGTCTTTTCCTATTTTCACTTCTTTTTTTGCTTCTTTGAGTCGTCTTGAAATCTCATCTTCGCCATCTTGTGCTCTTTCCTTCAACCTTTTAGCCAGCTCTTGGTAAGATGGAGGAATTATGAAAATAGTCTTGGCATCTGGAAATACTTTTTGCACTTGTAATGCGCCTTGTGTGTCAAGTTCTAGTAGAACATCATTTCCTTTTGTGAGCATAGCATGGACCCAATCCTTAGGAGTGCCATAATAATTACCGAAAACTTCTGCATATTCTAAGAAAAGATCATCCCTTATTTTTTCTTCAAACTTTTGTTTAGATATAAAAAAATAAGAAACGCCGTTTTCTTCTTCAGCTCGTTGCTTTCTAGTTGTACATGAAATACCAAGTTTAGTATTTGATGAACTAGGATTTTTTAGAACAGCTTTCACCAATGAAGTTTTTCCTGTTCCTGAGGGTGCTGATATTACAAATAATTTGCCCATGTTTAAAAAAAGTTTATTGTAGGTTAAATATATTTAAAATATTTAGGTTTTTAAAATTAATGCAAAATAAAGAAACCAGATTTTTCGAGTTAGCCCTTGAATCAAATGCTCTTCAACTAGGAGATTTCACTCTCAAATCAGGAAGGAAGAGTCCTTATTTTTTCAATATAGGTTCATTTTTTAATGAGGGATATATAAAAGAATTAGCTGAGCTTTATGCCGCGCACATACTTGAAAATGAGCTAGATTTTAATTTAATTTTTGGCCCGGCCTATAAAGGTATTCCATTAGCAGCCTCTGTAGCAGCTTCTCTCAGTTCAAAAGTTAATAGACCTATTCCATTTGCTTTTGATAGGAAGGAAGTTAAATCGCATGGTGAGGGAGGGAAAGTAGTAGGAAATTTGAAAGATAAAAAAGTTTTGATTGTCGATGATGTTTTGACTGCCGGAACCGCTATAAAACAATCTGTAGAAATAATTCACCAGGCTGAAGGTAAAGTTTCTTGTTGCTTAGTAGCCCTTGACAGGGAAGAGGTGATTGACGATATTCTAGCAAGAGATAAAATTTTAAGAGAAATCGAGGTAGATGTTTTTTCTATTGCTCAGATCTCTCGGCTCGTTGATTTTTTTGAATCAAACAATCAGCATAAAGAGGCTTCGATAATAAATAAATATATAAATAGTCAATAATGTTTACCGGTATCGTCCAAGAAATAGGCGAAGTTTTAGACACTAATAATACTGAATCTGGACTTGCTCTGGATATAAGGACGACCGAAAAATTTTTGGAAAATCTTGAGATAGGTGCAAGTATAGCTATTAATGGAGTATGTTTAACCGTGGTTAAATTTTCAAAGGAAAGTGTTTCTTTTGATGTTATTCCTGAAACGCTCAGAGTTACAAATTTAAACTCTGTGACAAAAGGCTCCAAGTTAAATTTAGAAAGATCATTAAAGTTTGGTGATGAAGTAGGAGGTCATATCTTATCTGGACATGTATCTTGTACTGCAAGTTCTAAGTTGATTAGAACTGATAATGAGGTTGAGCTTGTGATGCAGTGTTCAAAAGATTGGATTAATTATATTTTTCTTAAAGGCTATGTCGCTGTAAATGGCGCTAGTCTTACAGTTGCTAACAAGGACTCAGATACTTTTTCCGTATACCTTATTCCAGAGACGCTCGAAGCAACTAATCTTGCGGAGGTACAGGATGGCGATCTATTAAATATCGAAGTTGACCAAACGACTTACGCCGCGGTGAAAGCTGCCGAAGCTCGTCTCGAAGAAATTAAAGAATAAAAATGCAGATCCAAATTACTTTTGGAGTCTGTTTTTGACAATTTTGCTTACAAGTCCCATATCAGCATTGACACTTATTTTAGATTTTAGAGACCCCATAACCTTTCCTATATCTTGAGGTTCTTGTGCTCCAGTGGTTTGTATTGCTTCAATGACCAGTGCTTCAATCTCAGATTCGCTCATTTGTTCAGGTAAGAATTCCTCTAGGATGAGTATTTCTGCATCTTCTTTTGCTGCAAGTTCATTTCTTCCAGCGGCAGAGAATTGAGAACTCGACTCTTTGCGCTGTTTTATCATTCTTTGCAAGATTTTTATGGAATCTTCAGCAGATAGTTCGGTTTGTTTATCTATTTCGTCCTTCTTAATTTCTGAAATGGCCATCCTGAGAGTTGAAGTTCTCTCTTTATTTCTTTCCCTCATAGAAGACTTAACGGCTTCGTCCAATAGATGTCGAATATTATTTGCCATTTGGCTTAAGATTTAAAATCTAGGTGGTCTACCTAGTCTGTTCTTTCTTTGGTTTTTTTGTTCTCTTTTGACCGCAGCAGCTTTCTTACGCTTGAGAACTGAAGTTGGCTTCTCATAAAACTCTCTTTTACGTACTTCAGGTATGATACCTGCTTTTTCACAGGCTCTTTTGAACTTCCTGAGCCCTACGTCAAAAGATTCGTTTGGTCTTATTTTAATTGACGGCATAAATATTCTCTTAAGAGGGCGCAATTCTATAGAACCATTTTTGATTTGGAAAGTGTTTCTTTTTTTTTATTTTCAACGAGAATGACTACTTATTTTGTTATGAAAATACTCGGAATAGAGACATCATGCGACGAAACAGGGGTAGCAATTTATGATTCGGTTTCCGAAGACATAATCTCCGAGCAGTTATATAGCCAAGCAGCCAAGCATGCTGAATATGGAGGTGTTGTTCCAGAATTAGCCTCTAGAGATCATCTTAAAAAGCTGATTCCTCTTATCCGATTGACTATAAAAGAATCAGGGCTTGAGTTGAATGATATTGATGGAATAGCTTATACAAGTGGTCCAGGGCTAAGAGGTCCTTTGTTAATAGGAGCTTCGACAGCCGAATCTATTGCCATGGCATTGAAAAAACCATCTGTAGGGATACATCATATGGAAGCACACCTATTAATAAATCTACTTGAAAATCCTGCACCTTCGTTTCCATTTTTAACTTTATTAATTTCTGGAGGACACTGCTTGCTGATAAATGCAAAGTCCCTTGGTGAATACGAGATTGTTGGACAGACACTTGACGATGCTGTTGGCGAAGCATTTGATAAGGTCGCTAAAATTTTGGAATTGGGTTATCCAGGCGGTCCTAAGATAGAGGCAATAGCAAAGCAAGGAGATCCAAATGCATTTGACTTTCCTAGGCCAATGACGGCAAAAAAAAATTGTGATTTTAGTTTTAGTGGTTTGAAAACTGCAGTTTTTTATGAATTCAAAAAGATAAAAACCATAGATGAATCTATTAAGGCTGATCTAGCTGCTTCTTTCCAAGCCGCTGTCGCAGATACGCTTGTGATGAAGACTAAGAGTGCAATGGAAAAAACTGGTTTGAAAGAACTGGTCATTGGAGGAGGAGTGGCTTCTAACAAGTATATAAGAGATAAATTAATTAGAGGCCTTGAAAGAAGTAAGATCTTTTTCCCGCCCGTACATAGATGCACTGACAATGGTGCTATGATTGCTTATGCGGGCAGTTTTTACCTAAAAGATGTCAATAGAGATCTAACATTAAACATTAAACCGAGATGGCCGCTATCAGACTTGAATGATGGATAAAGTTTTTATAAAAGGATTGAAAGTAGAAGGAATTATTGGAATATTTCAATGGGAGAGAGAGGTAAGACAAGTAATTTCAGTAGATATTGAAATGGACTTTGACAATACTAGGGCAGGTAAATCAGACTCAATAGATGATGCTCTCAATTATAAACTTGTCGGTAAAAGAGTTACCTCGTTTATTAAAAATTCTAAATTTAAACTTGTTGAGGCTCTGGCTGAGAAAATTTCCTCTATTATTCTGAAAGAGTTTCCAGTTTCAAAAGTAAAAATTTCTTTAAGTAAGCCAGGTGCAATGAGAGGATCCGACTCCGTAGGAATAACAATTATAAGACCCTAATGGAGGAGGTATTCGTGAGTATAGGAAGCAATATAGATGCTTCTGAGAATATGGAAGCTGTTAAGGCTCACCTCAGCATTTTCGACGAAATAAGGTATTCAAGTATATATATAACTCCAGCAGAAGGATTCGAAGGTGAAGATTTTTTGAATTGTGTTTGTAATTTTAGAACTGCGAAAAGTCCTTACGACTTGAGAAAATTTTTAAAAGGAGTTGAAAGAGATATGGGAAGGACAAATTCACAAAAGGGGATGTCCAGCCGTGTTATTGATCTTGACCTAATCTTGTTTGGAGACTTGGTTGTGAATGATTCAGAATTGGAAATACCTAGTGCAGATATTGAAAAATATAAATTTGTCTTAGAGCCTTTGGCAGAAATTGCCCCAGATAAATTTCATCCGACTTTAAATAAGTCATTCAGACAATTGTTTGAGTCTATTTTTAGATGAGTCTGGGCACTCTCGTATGGCACCAGGCCCAGATTCACCCAAACTTAAGAACATTAGATTTGGGAGAAATGAGTATGAGCTATTCCCCAATTACCGTTTTCTTTTACAAGAACCATAGTTCCGTTGTCCATAGATGGAGGTAGTACCTCGCCCTCGCTCGGGATTACATCAAATCTTCTTATAAAATGAGCAACGGCAACATTGCCATAAATCCTTACTTTAGGAGAAATTATTGTTTGCATTATTTTCCATCCCGAATCTCTTTTTAATGTTGCCTCTCTTCTTTCATTCTGGATCATTAAGTTATCTTTTTGGTCGGGCCACACATAAGAACCAGCAATCATTACTCTGTCATCACGTATAATTTCAGCTTGTGCATTTAGATCTCCTTCAAGAGATGCCCAAGTTTTAATTACTTCAATTACCTCATCTTCCTCAGCACTGAAAAGCGAGATTGGACTTAGCAAACAAACCATCGTTAACAATGTTCCTTTCAGAATATTCATATTTTTCTCCTTTCTAATAAACTTACGAATTAATTAATTTCTTTTAAATATTTTCTCCAAGAGCTCTGGCTCTCTCGGAAACAGACTCCTCATCTCTCTTTAAATTTTTAGCCGCCATGAATAAGGCAACAGAAGGTATTAATAAGATTAATAGAATCAATGCCATAGAAGTCTGCATCGCATCTCCGGGTGCATACCCTTGAAACTCATATAAATCACTTATTCTTCCCAAAGTATATGGTCCAAGTGCAAGACCAATCATGCTTAAAGTTAATATAAAAAAAGCTCCTGCCATAGCTCGCATTCGAGGAAGAACTAAATTTGTCACAGTGGTTGCCGCACAACCGACATAAACAGAACTACCTATATGATAAATGAAGTTGAATAATAAAGAGACATTCCTAGATTCTGAATAAATCATACCAAGACAGCCTAGGACGGTTATTAAAATTCCTCCTACAAAAATTACATATAATCTACCACCTACGTATTTTTCTCTGAGCTTGTCTCCGAAATAGCCGCCACCAATAACACCTATGAAAGATCCTAGAGCGGTTATTAAGCCAATAAGGGTTCCTATTTCCAATGCAGACATCCCATGGTAATTAATATAAAAAGACGGAGTAAAAGCGGAGTAGGCGTATCCAACAAAAGGGATACAGGGAAATGAAATAAATGAGTAAAGAATCGCTTTGCTCCTAAACATCAGAGTAAAAGCAACGATATCTCTTTTACTTAAACTTTGTATCCAAGTGCAAACCAGATAGGTTCCTATACCCCATGCAATCCATTGAAGAAAATCTCCAGTTAACCTATATAACGAAAAGCATAGTAAAAATATAATTACACCTACTATCAAATTGATACCTAAAGATTTCAAAGTATCTTTGTTACCTAAAAGTGATAATGGAGTTAATCCTATAAATTCTTTGAATGTTTCTTTAAATGGTTCACTGCTAGGCTCTGTTATGATTCCTTCACTCAAACCTCTAACTGGTTCCTTTATGAATAGAAAGGTGAATATCGATAATATTATTCCAGGTAAACCTACGCCCATAAAAGCAGCTTGCCAACCTTTGAGTTTAAAAGGTGCTTGAGTATGATCAGGGTATGCAGAGTTCCAGGTGTCTAGTATTGCACCTCCTAAAAAGAGACCTATACCCGCTCCTATGTAGAGGCCACTTGAGTATATAGAAAGTACAGTAGCTCTTACCTTTGGTGAGAAATAATCTGAGAGCAATGAGTATGCAGAGGGTGTGGCACTTGATTCGCCAATACCTACTCCAAATCTATAAATTGATAAGCTAAGAAAGGACTTTGCAGTTCCTGACAGAAAAGTCATAAAACTCCAAAATGCTAACCCTATGCTTATAAGATTTTTTCTATTCCATGAATCTGCGAGCTTACCCATAGGTATGCCCACCACAGAATAAAATACTCCAAAAGCTGTACCAAACAAAAAGCCTATATCGCTATTCGATATGCCAAGATCGGCCTTGATATCTTCTGCGAGAATAGAAAGAATTTGTCTGTCTATAAAGTTAAATATATAGACAAGCACGAGAAGGCTAAGCGCAATTTTTGCATGATAGCCTCCTACCTCAGATTTTTTATCCTCTGACAAAATATTTCTCTAAGACTTTTAAGTTTCTATTCTTGCAGTGGCATTGCCGGTAATAACGGCAACATCATTCTGATTAGTAGTTTCAATCATAAGATCAACAACCTTGCCTCCATCTTCTTCCCGAATATCAACAATGGTTGCTTTACCTGTGAGAGTATCTCCAGGCCATACTTGATTGGTGAATCTTACCCCATATTTCTTAAGAGTGCCGTCACCAACATAGTTTGTAAGCATGGTACCCGTGAGTCCCATCGACAACATTCCATGGGCAAATACACTTGGGTATCCTGCTATCTGAGTAGTAAAGATTTCATCAGTATGAAGAGGATTATAGTCGCCTGAAGCTCCTGCATATTGAACTATCTGTGTTCTTTTTAAGTCTTCGACCAAGACGGCTGTATGCACGTCTCCAACATTTATCTCATTTTCTTTTAGCATTTCTTACTCCCTTAGCTGTCTACCGCTCTTTCAGTTTGAACCCCAACTCCCGTTGCGGTTATAACAAGTTCTCCATTCTGATTTCTGTATTCTGTTACGCTTTCACTGAATTTTAATTTACCTGCTCTCTTACTTTCTTTTTCCCAAGAATTTCCTGGTTTAGTTGTCGCAGTTAAAACGTCTCCAGCCTTTACTGGCAAATGATACTCAAAGTGCTGCTCAGCATGTAGTCCCATAGCGGCGCCTCCGCCACCGCCACCACCTGACTCTTTAGATGGCTTCGCTCCCGTGGCTTCTTTACCAGACCCAAACCATCCTTCTCCACCAATCTTAGGTCTGAGGAAATAGTCTGGATCAAATTGAGCACTGGATTGTGCGAAAGTTGGCGGAGCGATTATCCCACCAAGTTCAGATTTATTGGCATATTCTTCGTCATGATAAATTGGATTTGCATCTCCTACAGATCTTGCAAACATCATGATATGACTTGCTTCTACTAAAAACTTTTCTATTGCCATATT
The DNA here is from genome assembly GCA_902630715.1 of uncultured SAR86 cluster bacterium. Lineage (GTDB taxonomy): Bacteria > Pseudomonadota > Gammaproteobacteria > Magnimaribacterales > Magnimaribacteraceae > Magnimaribacter. The sequence goes on from CACOVO010000002.1 coordinate 39,668, forward strand.
TTTCTCCTATAAAAATTTCTTTTCAACTAATTCCCAAGCTTTGTCTGAAAGATTTCTGACTCCACTTGCTCTCTCGGCCGCGTTTTCATGTGCAGCAGTTCCGTCCCTGACTCTACCCAAGATACCTTGCAGAATGCCAGCCAACTTAAATAGATTGTATGCTGAATAAAGATCCCATTCGTCTGACAAATCTATATTAATTTTTTCAGAATACATCTTCACATAATCATCTATGATGGGGATACCTTGGTTCTTGCAATACTCTTTATCAGCAAGTTTCGGATTCATCGTATATTGCAGACAGTGATAATTAAAATCTGCGCAAGGATCGCCTAATGTTGATAATTCCCAATCTAAAATAGCTATTACGTTGGGATTATTTTTATCAATCATTACGTTTGTCAGACTATAATCTCCATGGACAATCCCAGTCTGTTTTTCTGATGGAAGGTTTTTAGGCAGCCAATCAATCAAATTATTCATCGATTCAATATTCTCCGTTTCCGAGTCAATGTATTGTTTTGACCATCTAGAAACCTGCCTACCAACGTAGTTTCCAGGTTTTCCAAAATCTTCTAATCCAATGTCACTAGGATTTACTAAGTGAAGCTTGGCCATAGTTTCATTCATAGATTCATACACACCCTTTGCTTCTTCTTTGGGGCTATTTTCCATTGCTGGATCCCACAAGACCCTGCCATCCTTGAACTCCATTATGTAGAAGGAAGTACCAATTACTTCATCGTCTTCGCAAAGGGCATAACTCACTGGAACAGGCACATCGGTTTTATTTAGCGCTGTAATAACTTTATATTCTCTGTCTACAGCATGCGCGGATTTAAGGAGTTTGCCTGGCGGTTTTCGTCTTAGTACATAAGATTTATTGGGTGTGATTACCTTATAAGTAGGATTTGACTGACCTCCCTTAAACTCTTCTACAGTTATGTCTCCATCAAAACCTGCAACATGCTCAAGCATGTATTCTTGAAGTCTCGAAACATCAAAAAGATGTCTCTCAAGGACATCCATAGTTCCTGTATTTTCATCAGGTTGGTGCAGCTCATTAGTCATTTTTTAATAATAAGATAGATGTAAAAATGATCAAGAAATAATTTAATTAGATTATTGACCTTCCGCCATCTACTTTGATTACCTGTCCTGTAATATATTTCGCTCCTGAAAGAAATAGCGCTACTGAGGAAATATCTTTAGGATCTCCTATCCTTCCGAGCGGAACTTTTTTTAATCTTTCTTTTTGCTGATCTTCGCTCAAATCCTCGTCCTCAGGCCAAAGAATAGCTCCAGGTGAAATAGCATTAACTCTAATCTCTGGCGCAAGCTCTTTTGCTAAAGACTTCGTAATTCCTTCGAGAGCAGATTTTGCACCCGAATAAAGACTGAAGTTTTTAATGCCGCTAGGAGCAAGTGTATCCGAGATATTTATTACGCAGCCCTTTCCTTTTTTTAAAAATGATAGAAGTGCTTGAGTAAGGAATAGAGGGGTCGACGCATTTGTTGCTATCAAGTCATTCCACTCATCTAATGAAGCTTCTTCAAGTGGAGTAGGATAAAAGCTTGAAGCATTATTTATTAAGATATCTAAAGAGTCTGTGATTTTTGAAACACCATTAGTTAGCTTTGTAACAGAATCTTTATCATTAAAGTCAGCTTGTAGAATAAAACAAGAGTCTTTTCTGATAGCATTCAATTCGTTCATTATTGCTTTTGCTTCTGTTTCCGAGGAGTTGTAATGAAAGATTATGTTGAAACCTTCATCATGAAAGTGTTTGCAAGTAGTCTTACCTATTCTTTTGGCCCCACCCGTTAAAAAGATAAATTTTTTAGTCATATGTTTTAAGATAACTTTCTATTGCAGCTAATCTATCCTCGTTTAATTTTTTTGCAATTAATTTCCCTTCAGTAAGTGATTTATCGGCGATTACGCCAGATAGAATATTTTCAATATCCTGCCAATTCTTATTTCCAAGTTTGCTAGATTCTCCATTATAAGAGGAGGCCTTAAGAGCTTTATAAAATCTTGATGGCTTTCTTAAAAAATCAGTGATCTTGACTAACTCCATCAACGACTCAGACGATATTCTTGTATCATTAAATAATAAAATTTTTCTGCAAATTTGGGCAATTTCACTAAATTCCTTAGGTGCATTAAATGCAGTATTTAATTTTTCGAGATTTTCTGTTTGTGCAGTTAGTGCTGACCACCTTACATGTGGATCTTTTATTTCTCTAGATGCTAATTTTAATGAACTTAAATTTATATAATTTTCTTGTAAAAACTCTTCAAAAGCATTCACTTCCATAAGAGTAGAGAAGAAGATTTCCGGATTATTTGTGCACAAAGCCTTGTGCGTCTCCATCCATATCCTTTCTTTACTAAGAGTATCTAGTTCTCCTGATTCACTTATTTTTTTCATAAGTTTTAATGTTTCCTTATCAATTACGAACTCAAGATGTTTTAACTTTGACGCGAACCTAGCTACCCTTAAGACTCTTAATGGATCTTCAACAAAGGCTGAAGAGACGTTTCTCAAGATTTTTTTTTCGAGATCTCTAACACCGTTATAAGGATCTATGAGTGAACCATTTTTATCTTTTGCAATGGCATTTATCGTTAAATCTCTTCGAAAAAGGTCTTCTTCCAAGGTCACATTTGTGCCGAATGAGAACTCAAAACCTTTATGACCTTTTCCCGACTTTCTTTCTTTTCTGGCAAGGGCGTATTCTTCTTTTGTCTCGGGATGTAAAAAGACAGGAAAGTCTTTGCCAATTTTCTTATAACCTCTCTTTGTAAGTTCTTCTTCTGATGCACCAACAATAACCCAGTCTTTCTCTAATACTTCTATATTCAGTATTTCATCTCTTACTGCGCCACCAACTAAATATATTTCCATAACTTCAATTAAGCTTATCACATGAGAAGATTGAATTATCTTCAAGTCGAATTGTCGTCAGTTTATTTCCCCAAGCACATCCTGTGTCGAGCGCTGTGATTTTCTTACTATTTGTAATTCCATTAAGCGCAGCCCAGTGCCCAAAAAGTAAGTGCGTTCTGTTTTCTAAAATTTTGAGTTCATATTTGAACCAAGGCTTAAGGTTTGATGGAGCAGTTTCAATTTTTCCTTTATAAGTGAGATCTAATGAACCATCTGATTTATAAAATCGCATTCTGGTTAAATAATTTAGATTTAGTCTAAGCCTATCTTCATCAGTTTTACATTTGTCTGGATGATTAGGAGTATTTCCAAAGGCACTTTTCAAAAATTCTTTTGCGTTATCACTTTTCAAGTGCTCACTAAGTTCATTTGAATTTTTAATAAGTTGATCTTTATCCCAATGAGGCGGCACTCCGGCATGAGTCATTACGAAAAGCATTTCACCTTTTTGAGTTTTTATTTTTTCTATCGAATGAAATGGTAACGACTTCAACCAACTCATTAACATCTTTACATCATCACTTCCAAGAACATCCTCGAATGTATCATCAGCAGATATATTTCTTGCAGCTTCATTAACAGCAATTAAGTGAAGGTCATGATTACCTAAAACTATTTTGCAGCTATCTTTTATAGAGTATAGATAGGTTAAACAATTTAATGACTCCGGACCCCTATTTACCAAATCGCCACATATCCACAAGGTATCCTTTTTAGGTTCAAAATTTATCTGTGATAACAGAGTTAGAAACTCTTTGTAACACCCCTGTAAATCTCCGAAGGCATAATTCGACATCAGATGAGAGTTTCAGCAATTTTAATATAATCTTCAACAGAAATATTTTCTGGCCTCATTCTCCCGTCAATATCTAGCTCATTAAGACCGTAATTGGATATTACCTTTTCCAGGGATTTACCCACCATTTTTCTCTTATGCATAAAAGCAATTTGAGTGATTTCTTGAAGCTTTACTGCTATAGGATCATCATATTTTCTTCCCTCTATCGGCTCAAGTCTTAAAAAAACACTATCAACCTTTGGTTCTGGCGAAAAGCTATCTGAGGTTATAGAAAAGCAATAATACGGATTTGTAAGGTATTGAGTGATCACTGTGAGTCTTCCGAAGTTTTTACTATTATTAGAGGCAAATAGCCGCTCTCCAAATTCCTTTTGAAACATAAAATGCATATCTTCAAAGAAATTTATATTTTTGAAACTCCAGAACATTATAGGAGTAGAGATATTGTAGGGAAGATTGCCTATGAGTCTAATTTGCCTATGAGATAATTTTGAGGGATCAAAATTTAATATATCCTCATGGTGGACTATAAAGTCTCCTTTATCCTCAAAATTGGATAATTCTTTTGAGAGAATATCGTCAATCTCTACTGCATGAGTTAGGCCAGCTTTGCTAATCAATTCTCTTGTGATCGCTCCTTTACCAGGTCCAATCTCCAAGAAAATATCCGAAGAGTCAGGATTTACATGATTGATAATTTCACTAATTACTTTTCCATCAACCAAAAAATTTTGACCTAAACTTTTTTTGGCTTTAGTCATTTCTACCTTTATAAGCTCATAAAAGAAGCCATTTCAGCAGCAGCTAATAGACTGGATTCGTCTGCCTTGCCTGTTCCAGATATGTCATAAGCTGTTCCATGATCTACTGAAGTTCTAATAAATGGAAGTCCTAGTGTTACATTGACTGTTTCACCAAAGCCCATAGTTTTAATAACCGGAAGACCTTGGTCATGAAACATAGCAAGAAAAACATCTGCCTTATCTCCCTTTTCTGTCTCCAGAAATGCTGTATCTGCAGATAAAGGACCTACGACATTAATGCCTTTTCTTTTCAAATTATTTAAAGTTGGACGGATGATATTTTCCTCTTCATCACCTATAAATCCTCCGTCACCCGCATGAGGATTCAATCCAAGGACTTTTATCATGGGATTGTCTTTAACAAGATATTTTTTCACCGATTCATGCAATATTGTAATTACTTCGGTAAGGAGTTCTTCACTTATGTAAGAAGCTACATCATTCAGAGGCACATGAGTTGTGGCAAGAGCAATTTTGATTCTTTCATTTGCGAGCATCATTACAACTCTCTTGGTATTTGATATTCTTGCAAGTTCCTCAGTATGCCCTGTAAATGGAATACCAGCTTTATTTATGAGCTCTTTATTGATTGGACAAGTAACTATTGCATCAAATTCTTTTGAGATAACCTTTGCCACTGAATCTTCAAATATTTCGATTATATATTTAGCGGAACTCGTAGAAGGTTTTCCTGGTTCTATATAATCATCAATTTCTTTATCCAACATCCACAAGTATTCACTAGCAAGTTTCTCAACTTCTTGTCCTTTGTATTCCTTAATTTTAACGTCACATTTAAGCAATTCTGCTCTGGCTTTGAATAAGTCAATATTTCCAAAAACTATTGGCTTGTAATCTAAATTTTTATTTTTACCGAAGGCCTTTATGCAAACATCTGGACCTATTCCAGCTGGGTCTCCGGAGGAGACAACTATTTTCGTCATGAGTTCAATTTTATATCCACGTAAGCCTCAGCCCTGAGTTCTATAAGTGTGCTTTGCAATTCTTGTTCGAATTTTCTTTTGAAGATAATTTGATAAGCTCTATTTTTCTGCTCTTCTTCGCTGACATCCTCATTTCTTCTATCCAAAACTTCAATTATGTGCCAACCAAAAGATGATTTTATGGGCTCCGATAATGCTCCAATCTCAGTAGCATTCATAGTCGTCTCAAAAGCTGGATCAAAATCTCCAGGATTGCTCCAACCCAATTCGCCTCCATCCATCTTAGAACCAGGATCCTCAGAAAATTGTCTGGCAAGTTGCTTAAAATCTTCACCTTCCCCCAATCTTCTATAAATATCATTAATAAGGTCTTCAGCCTGCTTTTCCGTTCTAATCTCTGAAGGTTGAATGAGAATATGTCTTGCTAGAGTTTGATCAAGGAATTTAACCGTATTACCTCTTTTGTCTGCAAGTTTTAAAATATGAAAACCAGCTCCGCTTCTCACAGGATCTGAGATATCACCAACTTTTAAGCCATCTATCACTTTGGCAAAAAGACTCGGAAGCTCAGCAGATGTTCTCCATCCTAGAAAACCACCTTCGAGAGCATTTTGACCTGAAGAATAAGCGGCAGCCAGCTTTTCAAAGCTTTCTCCTTTTTTAATTCTTTCCAATAATGAGTATGCTTCATTCTCTATTTGTTTTACTTCTTCCTCAGTTAACCCACTCTTAACAGATAAAAGTATGTTTTGGACATTATATTGCTCTGCTAGCTGAGTTCTGCCTTCCTCAGAATTAATGAAGTTTTCAAGCTCTTGTTCCGAGATATCAATTTTAGCTCCAACTTTCCCTCTCTGAACCCTCTGAATTATTAGTTCCTTTCGAATTGTATCTCTAAAGGCCCGGTAAGATGTTCCTTCTTCTTCTAGCTTTATCCTGAACTCTTCAAGACTTAAATTATTTTGGGCAGATACCCTTGAAAGGGTTTGATTAAGCTCAGAGTCGCTGATTTTGATACCGGCTCTATCGGCTATTTGCATTTGAATTTCTTCAACAATTAATCTATCCAGTACCTGCTCTTCGAGCAAGTTTAGAGGCGGCAATTCGGCTTTATCACTTTTTAGTCTCAATAAAATATCTTCAACTCTTGAATTAAGTTGCGATTCCATAATTACGCCTGAGTCGACAACCGCAACAACTCTGTCTATCAATTCTATTTTTGAATAAATATTTAAGGAAAACGTTAGAATTGATAAGAATAAAAGTATTCCCTTGCTTAGACAGACAAGAGGTTTGAATGATTTAATTAAGTACATGATGAGTATTTTCTTCTTTTTTCTTTTTGATGCAATTATTGAAATCTTTTAGATCTCAAAACTTCAGATATTTTTTTCCCAAATCTCCCAATTTCAGTCAATTCAAAAAATAGATAAATATTATCTTTTTCTTTTTCAGGTAACAAACCATCACTAAAATAGTTCGTATCATTTGCATTATAAAAAGAATAGTAGTCTTGATCAGTCCATTTCCTTTTCATCAAGCCAACTTTTAAACAACAATTAGAGTATTCGATTCCGTAGGACAAGTCTCTCGTAAAGTCAATTTCCTCATCTTTTAAAACTTTACTAAACAAGAGAAAATTTTCAGCGATTGACCATTGGCCAATAAATTCTAACTGATTGATAGGCTTGTCAAAATCTTTCCATATAACTGGATTGTTAAGATATTTTGGTTGTCTCTTATATATCGACCTTAATTGAAAATTCCTTTTTTTATCATTTTCATAAATTATTCCAACATGGCCTCTTTCAATTCTCTTTAGCTCCGAAGATAATTCAAATGATCCATGTAATTTAAAATCACCAACGAGATTGAACTTAAAATCGGACACATAAGAGGAATTTTTTGACTCATCAGCAAAGAGCCTTTCTTCTTCATTGAAAAAAGCTCTTCCAAATGAGAAAGATCTCTCCTTGTTGCTTGAAAATTCGTATGAGTTATATTCTATGCCAAGAATCAATCTATCTCTTTCAAGGAACAAATCTGATCCTGTAAACCAGTTCTTTCTGAAAATGGTTTCATAATTCAAATTTAGAAATTTTGAATCTACACTCCTTTCAAAATTATTCTCTCCATCGATCCAGATCAATTTTATTACAGGATTTAACGAGCTGAATCTATCATTACTAATTTTTTCCATAAATATCTCATGTGAGATCTCAGCCCAGCTGTATGAATTTTCATAATCTTGAGAGGACGTTTCATAGTCTGTCTTTCTAAAACCAGCTGTAAATGATGACTTGGATGAAATATTTTCCAGATCAATTCCAATAGAAGGTTCGAAATACTTTCTTTTCAAATTTTCGCTTTTTTTATAAGGATTAAAATATTCTTGAAATGAAAACTTAGAATAATCAGCAAGTAGCTTAAATTTAAAACTATTCAATCTTTTTTTATACTCGAAATTGAAGTTCGGTTCTGTGTCGTAATCATTTGAAAGGAAAGGATTAAGGTTTTGGAATTGATTCAGCTGCCCTTTAAGCTTAAGGTCATTTATATCAATACCAATCGATACATTTCTAGTAAGAAAATCTTTTTGTTGAGTTCCTAGGATGTCATCATCTAAATCCTCAAAAAATAAGTTGTCGCTGACATGCTCAGAAAATATCTTTAAATAACCTGAATTATTTTTGTATATTGTATTTAGCTTCGATGCCCATCTTTTTTCAGATTTTCCTACCTCATCGGAATACTTCCTATCATTTGAAAAATGAGTAAAAGCTATGTTTCCAAAAGAGTTTTCTGATAAAAATCTTCCTTCTGAGCTTATACCAGAGCCTCTTTCCTCAATATATCTTGGCGTGATGGTAAGGTCATAGTTAGAAGCAAAACTAAAAAAATAAGGAATTGAAAGATCTAGACCATCCTTACCTTGTTTTATAGAGGGAGAAAGAAAACCAGAAAAGCTATCATTTCCTACCCCAGTTCTCAAATAAGGAATATACAGGATAGGAATATTCGATAACTCGACTATTACATCTCTAATAATTACGTTTTTCCTGTCATCGGTAATAATTATTTTTTTTGAAATGAGGTCCCATGAGTCACTTTCTTTTTCACAACTTGATATAGATACATTAAGAAGTTCTATTTCGTCATTAAATTCAATATTTATTAGTCTTGCATCTCCGAAGGCCCTATTTATGAAATTAAAGCTGGAATCGTAAAGAAGAAATTTGTTTTTTTGGAAGTCCGCTTCCAATGTCTCTGCATTTACTGAGAGATTTCTCGATAAGGCCTTAATATTTCCCTTAAGTAATATTAGTTCTTTCTCAGGATCGTAAGTGGCTTCATCAGACCACAGTTCTACTTCACCAGCATCTATAATTACATTACCTGTCAACTTAAGAATACCTGAATCAGTAGATTCTATAAATTGAGCATTAATAGAATTTATCTTCAAATTATCCGGCTCGTCGCCTACTAAAAGGGATGGATTTATCGTGCAGATACAAACCATCATGATGGCTAGAGGGGAGTATTCTCTAAACATAATCAAAATTAGAGTATATTTGGCCTTAATTGTTCCATAAACTTATAAGGATCATAAAGGAAGAACTCCTCAGATTACTATCAAATTATGATAAAGATAATAGATAACTTTCAAAAATGGGCTCTATCCAAAGGTCCAGATTTAGATTTCGAATCTATAGAAAGTTTTACACCTCTGAGGGAGCAAGCTAGCTTGAGGAGATATTTTAGAATCTTGACAAATAATGGAACTAAAATAGGAGTTGTTTCTGAGCTTGGTTCTAGTGAAAACGAACTTTTTAAGCATTTCTCCGAATTCTTCATTCAAAACGGGATCAGAGCCCCAAAAGTTGAAGCTTTAGACATTGAAAAAGGCTTCATGATAGTTGAAGATTTCGGCGACAAGGTCCTTCAACTATTTATAAGTCCCGATAATAAAGAAATTTTTTTTAAGGCGGCAATTGAGGAAATCTATAAAATTCAATCTTGTAATACTTCAATTACTCTAAAAACGCTCTCCGAAGAAGATCTCAAAAACCAAATGAGTTTATTTGAGACTTGGTTTCTAGAGGAACTTTTAAACTTTAACCTTTCAGATGATGATCGGATTATTGTGCACGATTCATGGAAAAAAATAGCACTTAACTGCTCTAAACAACCTTACGTTCTATGCCATTTCGATTTCGAATTTAGAAACCTTATGCTTCTCTCAGACAATAATATTGGGGTTTTAGATTTTCAAGATCTATGTTTCGGACCTTATGGCTTGGATCTTGCTTCAATTCTCATGGATATTGACCATCCCATCGAAAGAAGAGAATTTCGGGAATATTTGGATTTCTATAAACATCTTACTCAGAAAGAAGGAAAAGAGGAAAACTATTCACTCGCAGAGATGGAAAAGGATGTTGACTATTCTGGATTCCAGCGCCAATTTCGCATTCTAGGAACACTTTCAAGACTTCACATAAGAGACAAAAAGTCTTTTAGATTACCTGATTTATCTCAGACATTAAAATATTTAATAAAGGGGTCTTATAAGTATAGCGAGCTTGAGGAGCTTGGAGCATTTTTAGACGAAAAGATGCTACCCAGACTAAATGAATTTCTTGGGATGATTAAATGAAAGCCTTTCTTCTTGCTGCCGGAAAAGGTAAGAGACTTCTTCCTCTTACGAAAGACAATCCAAAGCCACTTGTCAAAGTAGGTGGCCTTTCGTTGTTGGAAAGAAATCTACAAAAATTGCAGGAAATTGCCATTAAGGAGGTCGTTATCAACATACATCACCATGGCGAAAAAATCATAGATCAACTTGGTGACGGATCTCGATTCAATATGAAAATATCTTATTCCATAGAGAAGGAATTACTGGGAACCGGAGGAGGAATTCAGAATGCAATAAGTCATTTTGAAGATCCTTTTATAGTTCTGAGTTCCGATACTTGGACAGATTTTGATTTCAAGACTCTCGAACTTGGCGAAAACCTTTTAGGACATATGGTTTTCCTACCTAATCCCTCTAACCATAAAGAAGGAGACGCATCTATTATAGAGGGTAAAGTCAGGCATGATTTTGATGGTATTAAATATACTTTCTCTGGCCTATCCATTCTTTCTCCTGATTTATTTAGACAAAAAGATAATTCGAAGACAGACCTGTGGAATGATTTTTTAAAACCAGCATCTATAGAGGGATTAGTTTCTGGCGAGATTTTTCAAGGAAAATTTGAGAATTTAAATACTTTAGAAGACATTGAAAGATTAGACGCTTTACTAAGCGAAGAGTAAACTTGCTCAAAATGAGTAATAAGGATTACGTAATAGCACCCTCTATATTGTCGGCTGACTTCGCTCGTTTAGGAGAAGACTCCAAAAAAGTTCTGGATGCTGGAGCTGATTGGATACATTTTGACGTAATGGACAACCATTATGTACCTAATCTCACCATTGGGCCTATGGTATGCAAGGCATTGCGAGACTACGGAATAGAAGCCCCGATTGATACTCATCTGATGGTCAAACCGGTTGATGATCTAATTCAAAGCTTTTCTGAAGCAGGATCAAGCTATATAACCTTTCATCCTGAAGCTTCCGATGATATTGATAAGTCAATAAGACTTATTAAAGAAAATAATTGCAAAGCAGGTTTGGTTTTAAATCCTGAATCACCAGTAAGCCTGATCAGAGATTCTTTGGATAAGGTGGATATGATTTTGCTAATGTCAGTTAATCCAGGATTTGGAGGACAGCAATTTATCGAGTCAGTTCTTGAAAAAGTTTCCGAGGTCAGATCGATGATCGACAAAGATAATTTGAATATAAGGTTAGAAATCGATGGAGGTATAAATTTAGAAAATATTTCTAGAGCAGCATCTGCTGGTGCAGATACATTTGTTGCAGGATCTGCGATCTTCAATCAAAAGGATTATTCAGAGATTATTAATAAAATGAAAGCATCCTTAGGTGCCATCTAAAGAGTGGAAACCAATATAAAAATTCCTATTTCTAGAGAAATCCTAGCAGATATGGAAACTCCTTTGAGTGTATTCAGAAAACTTGCCAATTGTTCATACAGTTATCTTTTTGAATCTGTTGAAGGTGGTGAAAAATGGGCGAGGTACTCACTTATAGGTTTGCAAGCAAAAAAAGTAATTAAAGTTAAAAAGAATGAAATAGAAGTGCTTAATGAGGGAAAACAAGAAAGCCTGACTACAGTTGATGATCCCCTCGAATATATAGATGTCTTGCAAAAAAGTTATATTCTTCAAGAAGATCCGGATCTTCCCAAGTTTAATGGCGGTTTGGTAGGTTATTTTTCTTATGACTGCATCCGTTATATTGAGAAACGACTTCAGAATTCTTCTCCTCCTGACCCACTTGGAACCCCGGAAGCTTTGTTTATGATTTCAGACGAGGTTGCAGTTTTCGACAATTTAAAAAATAAACTTCATCTTATAATCCTAGTTAATTCAAAAGAGGAAATCAAAAAAGCAGAAAAAAGACTTGATGAATTAGAGGAGAAATTGAGAAAACCACTTAACTTTCAAGACTTTAAAAAACCGGAAAAAAGTATTACAGAGTCAGACTTCGAGTCTGGTTTTGGAGAAGTGGATTTTAAATCCTCAGTTGAAAAAGCTAAGGTGTATATAGAAGAGGGAGATATTATGCAGGTTGTCTGCTCTCAACGTATGTCAATTCCTTTCACAGCAGATCCTGTTGCCCTTTATCGTTCTGTGAGGCAATTGAATCCCTCTCCCTATATGTACTATTTAAACCTTGATGATTTTCATATTGTGGGATCTTCTCCAGAGATCTTAGCAAGATTAGAGGACAGTAAAGTAACTGTTAGACCTATAGCCGGGACGAGAAGGAGAGGAAAGGACGAAACAGATGATTTGGCGATGGAAAAAGACATGGTTAATGATCCTAAGGAAATTGCTGAACATTTGATGCTAATTGATCTCGGCAGAAATGATGTAGGAAGAATTGCTAAACCAGGCTCAGTCAAGGTCACAGAGGAATTCGGTATTGAAAGGTATAGTCATGTTATGCATATGGTTTCGAATGTTGAAGCTGAAATAAGAGAGGATAAATCCGCAATAGATTTATTTAGAGCAACCTTTCCAGCAGGAACTGTTTCAGGTGCCCCAAAAATTAGAGCTATGGAGATTATCGATGAGTTCGAACCGGTTAAAAGAGGAATTTACGGAGGAGCGATAGGATATCTCTCATGGCAGGGGAATATGGATATGGCTATAGCAATCAGGACAGCTGTAATAAAGGATGAGGTTTTGTACATTCAAGCTGGAGGTGGTTGGGTTGCTGATTCTATTCCTGATCTTGAGTGGAAAGAATCACTAAATAAGGGAAGGGCAATTTTTAAAGCTGCAGAAATGGTTCAAGAAAAGTTAGATGGTTGATTTATGTTATTGATGATAGACAATTACGACTCATTTACTTTTAATTTAGTGCAATATTTCTATGAAATGGGGGAAGAAGTAGAGGTTCATAGAAATGATGAAATCAGCCTAGCTCAAATTGAAGCAATAGCTCCTGATTATCTTGTTATATCACCTGGACCTTGTACCCCTAAAGAGGCAGGTATATCTGTTGATGCGATAAAAGCTTTCTCAGGATCGATACCTATTTTAGGAGTATGTCTTGGCCATCAATCTATAGGTTTTGCTTATGGCGCTGAAATAATAAAAGCAAAAGAAATCATGCACGGAAAAATATCAAAGATTAATCACTGCAAAAAAGGGATATTTTCATCTATTGATCAAAATTTTAAAGCTACAAGATATCATTCTTTGGTAATAGATGAATCGACATTACCGGATGAATTTGAGGTAACTGCTAGATCAGAAGACAAAACTATTATGGCTATTCAACATAAATCGATTTCTTTAACAGGAATTCAATTTCATCCAGAATCAATTGCGACAGAAAATGGAAAGCAACTACTACAGAATTTTTTAAATCAATAACAGACATGAACATACAAGAAGGCATACATTTGATCTCATCCAATAAAGATCTATCGCAACAAGATATGTCTGTCATCATGACAGAAATACTTGAAGGAAGATCTACTGACGCTCAAATAGGCGCATTTCTGATTGCTTTATCTATCAAGGGGGAAACTATTGATGAAGTAATAGGGGCAGTAAATGTCATGAGAAAATTATCGACTAAAGTTAAAACTGATATACCGAATCTAGTAGACACTTGTGGAACAGGAGGATCAGGCATAGGAATATTTAATGTTTCAACTTCATCAGCTTTTGTAGCAAGCGATTGTGGTGTAAAGATTGCGAAGCATGGAAATAGGTCTGCAACAAGGAAGAGTGGAAGCGCTGATCTTCTAGAGGAAGCTGGAGTATCCTTATCTCTGAGTGCCGAAGAAGTTGCCTCTTGTATAAAGGAAATAGGATTGGGATTTATGTTTGCACCAGCTCATCATAGCGCTATGAAGCATGTTGTAGGACCGAGGAAAGAGATAGGTCAAAAGAGTATATTTAATATTTTAGGACCTTTAACCAATCCTGCTTCAGCAAAAAGACAAGTTTTAGGTGTTTATGACAAGAAATGGATGCTCCCGATGGCTGAGGTTTTGAGAGAACTGGGAAGTGAACACCTTTTGATTGTACATGCATTGGACGGATTGGATGAAATAAGTATCGCCTCGCCTACATTAGTGGTTGAAATGAAAGAAAAAGAGATTTTCGAGTATGAGATAAATCCTGAAGATTTTAAATTTAAAACTTCATCCTTGGATAGTCTAAGAGTCAGTTCACCCAAGGAAAGTTTAGATTTAGCAAAATTGGCTATGAAGGGTAATCACGATCAAGCTAGCGCAATGGTCTCGATGGCTGCAGGTGCAGCATTATATGTTTCTGGCATCAATGATTCTCTAAACTTAGGCATTGAAAATGCTAGATCATCAATAAATAATGCAGGCGGAATTGAGAAATTGAATCAGCTGATTGAATTCTCGTCCCGATTTTAATGGAAAGTTATTTAGACAAAATTATAGAAGCTAAGGCTGAAGTCGTAGTAGCGCAAAAATCTTCGTTAAATATTCAAGATATAAAAAATCAATTAGATGAAGTACAACCTACGAGGGGTTTTGTTAACGCCATAAAGAAACGAAACGAAAGTGACCTAATTTCAGTCATTGCTGAGATAAAAAAAGCCTCACCAAGTAAAGGCGTTATCTGCGAAAACTTTGAACCCAGTTTGATTGCAAAACAATATCAAGATAATGGCGCAACATGCCTCAGTATTTTGACCGATGAAGAATTTTTTCAAGGCTCTTTGACCTACTTAAAGGAAATAAGTTCTGAGGTAGATATTCCGTTACTTAGGAAAGATTTTATTATTGATGAATATCAAATCTATCAAAGTAGGTATTATGGAGCAGATTGCATTCTTCTAATTGTGGCTACATTGTCTGACAGCCAATTGAAAGAATACAAGGAGATATCTGAGAGCTTAAATTTAGATGTCCTTGTAGAGATACATGACGAAGAGGAATTAAGTAGGATTGATAATCTGGATTTCCCTTTGATCGGCATCAATAATAGAAATCTTAGAACATTTGAAGTTGATCTTGAGACCAGTAACAAACTCTCACAAAATTTAGATGGAAAACTAATAGTCTCAGAGAGCGGAATAAAGACAAGAGAAGATATTGATCAGATATTGTCTTATAAAATTTTTAATTTCTTGGTAGGAGAGTCTTTTATGAGAGCGAAAAATCCTGGATCCGAATTACACAGATTATTTTTTTCTTAAGATTGGAGTTGCATGATAGAAAGTATTATTGGATTTATAATTTTAACTTTATTTCTTATTGTCCTTGTCCAAAGAATTAGAGAATATAAGGACGATAAATATAAAGACGTGGAGAAATGATGTTGCTTACAAGTACTTTTGAAATTTCCGGTAAAAATATTGTCAAAACCCTTGGATTGGTAAAGGGAAATACAATCAGGGCCAGACATGTAGGTAAAGATATTATGGCAGGCCTCAGAGGATTGGTCGGTGGAGAGTTGCATGAGTATACAAAGCTGCTTGCAGAGAGCAGAGAGCAAGCTATAGACAGAATGATAGAGGATGCAGAGTCTATGGGTGCAAATGCAATAGTGGGTGTATCTTTTACAACCTCAGTAATGGCTCAGGGATCAGCTGAACTTATGGCTTATGGCACAGCCGTGATAACGGAGGACTGAGCTAAGCTTTCTACCTAGCTATATTCATATTGAATTGAAGGAAGTGGTATCCTTCTTTAGATATTAATCTCTAGGCTTCGCTTCGTTTACTCTAAGATCGCGACCACCGAAATCTTGGCCATCAAGTGCTTCGATAGCTGCTTGACCTGCCTCTTTTGATTCCATCTCTACAAATCCAAATCCTTTAGATCTACCAGAGTGACCTTCTGTGATTATTCTGACTGCGTTGACGTTTCCGTACTGAGCAAAATGAGTTTCAAGTTCTTCCTCAGATGTGCTCCAGGGAATGTTTCCAACGTATATATTCATCAATTTTCCTTTTCTGTTGAATAGCTTTATTGCTACGCGCGCAACTATACCTGTGTAGATTTAATTATCAATAAGTAATTTAACTAAATATTAATTTATATGTGATAACTGGTCTTGGTCATCACCTTTGCAATGATACCCATTAATTTTTTTACATTGTCAGGCAATTCTGCTGCTCCGGACTCAAG
The DNA here is from genome assembly GCA_902630715.1 of uncultured SAR86 cluster bacterium. Lineage (GTDB taxonomy): Bacteria > Pseudomonadota > Gammaproteobacteria > Magnimaribacterales > Magnimaribacteraceae > Magnimaribacter. Next base: position 55,930 of record CACOVO010000002.1, read on the forward strand.
CGCTTCTTCACTATGATGAGCTTCATCTATTGCCATTTGCTCTAAGATGGCAGCGGTTTTTTTATCATCTTTAGGCAACCGATCCAGGTGACTTTCAAGATGTCTTACCACTTGCTCTTCAGTTTCGTGTACAAAACCTAAACTCCATTTATCGCCAGCTAATCCAGCAATAGCTCCCATACTGAAAGACAAGCCATACCATAATGGGTTAAGCACACTTGGTTTTTCATGAAGTTCCTCAAGTCTTTTGTTACACCATGCAAGATGATCAAGCTCCTCTTTCGCAGCCTCGTCCATTTTCTCACGTGTTCCTTCTAGCCGAGCAGTTAATGCCTGACCTCTGTACAAGCCTTGAGCCGATACTTCTCCTGCATGATTAATTCTCATTAAACTTGCAGAGATGCTCCTATCAATTTCATTCAATGAATCTTCAACGATGTCTTTAGCAGGATATTCTCTAGACTGTTCTTGATAGTTTTGGAGTGAAAACTTCAGACCCTTATCAATTTCTTTAATTAATTTGTCAATTAATTCCATTTAATCTTCTCTATTTATTGCTCTATGTCCTATATCTCTCCTGAAATAGGAGTCTTTCCAGGAAATTTTTGAAATGGCATTATAAGCTTTCTCTTGTGCTGAGTGAACAGTTGATCCTAGCGCGGTAACACATAGCACTCTTCCTCCATTTGATTTTAGTTTTCCATTTTCGATTTTAGTTCCTGCATGGAATATTTTCAGATCATTCTCAGATTTAGGAAGATTTTGGATATCCTGATTACTTTCATATTCATATGGATATCCCTTTGATGCCATGACAACACCAAGAGACTTTCTATCATCCCATTCTAACTCGGAGTTTTGCAAAGATTGTCTGCATGCATCATAACAAAGCTGAGCCAAATCCGATTTTAGTCTCATCATTATCGGTTGAGTTTCTGGATCACCGAATCTACAGTTAAATTCAAGAACCTTTAAATTTTTATTTTTATCTATCATCAATCCTGCATACAGAAATCCAATGTACTTCAATCCTTCTTTTTCTAAGCCTGCAATAGTAGGATATATGACCGTATTCATTATTTTTTCGTGAATCTCTTTATCAACTATTGGAGCAGGAGAGTATGCGCCCATCCCTCCGGTATTGGGACCTAAATCTCCATCATCTCTTGCTTTATGATCTTGTGATGATGCAAATGGTAGAGCTGTTTTTCCATCTGTCATTACAATGAAGCTTGCCTCTTCTCCACTTAAGAATTCTTCGATGACAACTTTTTTACCTGCATCTCCAAAAATTTGAGAATTCATTGAGTCATGAATTGCCTCTATCGCCTCATTTATATTCTTAGCTATAGTGACACCTTTTCCTGCAGCTAAACCATCTGCTTTTATTACAATAGGGCATCCTTTTTTTTTGATGTAATCGATAGCCTCTTTTGCATTAGTAAATGCTTTATACTCGGCCGAGGGAATTGAATATTTTTCCAGAAACACCTTCATGAATTCCTTCGAGCCCTCGAGCTGGGCGGCCTCTTTGGTTGGACCGAAGCACATTAGATTTTCTTTTTCAAATCTATTTGTGATGCCTTTTACTAGTGGGTCTTCAGGTCCAACAATTGTTATATCAACTTCATTTGACTTTGCAAAATCCAAGAGACCTTTTATATCTGAAGCCTTTATATCAATATTGATAATATTATTCTCTGTCTCAGTTCCCCCATTACCAGGAGCAACAAAAATATGAGTTACATGGGGACTCTGCGAAATTTTCCAGGCGAGTGCATGTTCTCTTCCACCACTCCCAACAATTAAGACTTTCATGATTAATGACGAAAATGTCTCATACCCGTAAAAAGCATTGCCATTCCTGCCTCATTTGCAGCATCAATCACTTCTTGGTCTCGCATCGATCCTCCCGGTTGAATGACAGATGTAATTCCTATCTCAGCAGCAGCGTCTATACCGTCCCTAAAAGGAAAGAAAGCATCAGATGCCATTGAACATCCGTGAGTATCAAAACCTCTTTCTAGTGCTTTAGATGCTGCTATTTGAGCACTATCAATCCTACTCATCTGACCTGCACCGATTCCAATTGTTTGATAGTTCTTTGTATAGACAATTGCATTTGATTTGACGAATTTACAAACTTTCCAAGCAAATAAACAATTCTCAATTTCTTCTTTTGTAGGTTGTCTTTCAGAAACAATTTGTAAATTTTCTTTCGAAAGGGTACCAATATCGTTATCTTGAATTAGCAAGCCTCCATTAACACTCAGTAGCTTAGGTTCGTGACTCTGAGAGCCCAAGGATTTAGTAACTAGGAGTCTAATATTTTCCTTTGTTGATAAAGCTTTTTGAGCATCTTCATTAATTCCAGGAGCAATTATGACCTCAACAAATTGATTATCGAGAATTCTATTGGCTGTGGACAAATCCAAAGCTTGATTGAATGCAATTATTCCGCCAAAAGCCGAAGTTTCGTCAGAAGAAAAGGCCTTTTCGTATGCTTCTAAAATATCTTTTCCTAATGCTATACCGCAAGGATTTGCATGTTTTACAATGACGCAAGCAGGGTCAGAGAAACTTTTTACACACTCATATGCTGCATCCGTATCTGCAATATTATTATAGGAAAGTTCTTTTCCTTGTATTTGGTTTGCATTAGAGATACTACTATCTTGATTGTTCGAATTTACATAAAAAGAAGCCGCTTGGTGAGGATTTTCTCCATACCTTAATTCTTGCTTTAGTTTATATCTACCAAAAATATATTTAGGTAAGCTGCCTTCCTGTTCATTTAAATAATTTGAAATTGCAGCATCATAATTTGAAGTATGTGTAAAAGCTTTTGCAGCCAATCTCTTTCTTGTACTTAAAGAAATTGATCCATCATTTTGTCTAATTTCTTCCAATATAGATTTATAGTCTGATGGTTCAACCACAACCCCTACATATAGACTATTTTTTGCTGAAGATCTGATCATGCTTGGCCCGCCAATGTCTATATTTTCAATAGCGGTTTCAACAGTTGTGCCTTCTTTCGAAATGGTTTCAACGAAAGGATAAAGATTTACAATGACCAAATCTATTTCTTCAATGGAATTTTCTTCTACCACTTCTCGATCAACTTCTCTTCTTGACAATATACCGCCGTGAACTTTTGGATGAAGTGTTTTTACTCTTCCGTCCATTATTTCCGGAAAGCCTGTAAAATTGCTTATATCTATTGCATTTATACCCGCTTCAAGAAGAGTATTAAGCGTTCCACCTGTGGAAATGATTTCTATGTTGAAGTCTTTAGACAAAGAAGAACAAAATTCTACGATGCCATCTTTATTTGAGACACTTACAAGGGCTCTTTTGATTTTTGGATCGGCAGATTGCGCCATTATAAGTTAGAGAAGATTATGTTCTTTAAGCTTTGTTCTCAATGTTCCTCTATTTATACCTAGAATTTTGCTAGCTTTTGATTGATTATCGTTGCATTCTTTCATGACTATTTCCAATAGAGGCAATTCCACTTCTTTAAGAACCATGTTGTAAATATCCGTTGGTTTTTCTCCCCCCAACTCTTTAAAATATTTACGCATGCTTTTAGAAACCTGATAACCCAGTTGTCTTCCTTCGCCGTTAAATTTTTTCTTCTTATTTTGTGTCACCGGGTAAAATTTTGTTCAGTAGTAATTTCTAAAAGGACTATGAATAATACCCAACAAATCATATCTTTCAAGAAATTTAGTAATTTACTGAAGAATTGTTTTTCATCAGATACACTTTGACTTGCTCAATGATTTAAAATAATTCTTTGCAGGATAAAATGAACTACTCAAGAAGCTTTCTAGATCATAACTTTTTTGAGGGAGAGATCATTCCCTTAAATAAAAAAGAGTTCCATCATGAGATCAATGTTCTAAGAAAAAAAGTGGGCGATAAATTTGTCGTCTTCAACGGAAGAGGTGATTCTGGTCTTGCAGAAATAACTCTTTTGAACAGTAAGAAATTTGAAGTTCTCATAGAAGAGATATTTCCTTTTACAGAAAGGGAAGGTGTTCGAATAGATTTAGGTCAGTCTTTAATAAAAAATGAACCTTTTAATTTTGCATTACAGAAAGCAACTGAATTGGGAGTTACAAATTTTACACCCCTCATAACGGAAAGAGTCGTCGTTTTAAGAAAGTCGAATGATACCCAAAAGAGGATTGCAAAGTGGCAACGTACTGCACAAGGAGCTTGCGAACAATGTGGTGAAAACTGGATACCAGAAATAAATGAACCTAAGAATATTCAAGATTGGTCTACTGATAACATCTCCAAAACTAAATTGGTGCTTTATCCAGATGCCGATGTAAAATTTTCGGAAATTCAAATTACTGATTCCGTCTCTATAGCAATTGGACCTGAGGGAGACTTTACGAAAGTTGAAATTGCGATGCTCAAAGAGGCGGGATTCATTCCTGTTACTATGGGTAGCCGTATACTAAGAGCCGAAACTGCAGCTATATCTGCAGTAAGTGCTATAAGATACGGAGCTAAGGAATTTTGATTAAAAAAATTTAGGAGAGGTGATGAAATTAGGCGTGGTAATGGATCCCATCGAAGATATCAATTTCAAGAAAGATAGTTCTTTGGCCATGATGATTGAGGCCCAAAATAAAAATCATCAAATAACTTATATGACTTCTAGTTCTTTATTCATAAAATCTGGAAAAGCTTTTGCGAAATCTTCAAGCATTGAGGTAAGAGATGATGCTTCAGATTGGTTTTCTCTTGGAGAAGAGAGAGTGATAGAACTCTCGAGCCTTGACTCAATTTTAATGAGACAAGATCCGCCATTTAATTCTGATTATATTTACAACACTTATGTTTTGGAAATTGCAGCAAAAAATGGAGTGAAAGTTTTCAATAATCCAAGAAGTTTAAGGGACTGTAACGAAAAAGTTTTTGCTACTGAATTCCCACAATGTTGTACTGAACATTTAGTTACTAGCCAGAAGAATTTGCTTATCGATTTTGTTCTTGAGCACGGAGATACTGTAATAAAGCCACTTGATGGTATGGGAGGTGCCTCGATCTTCAGATTAAAAAAGAATGATCCTAACTTAAACGTGATTCTTGAAACAATAACATTACATTTTTCACAAAAGGTAATGATTCAGCAATACATACCAGAAATTTTAGAGGGGGATAAACGTATTTTAGTTATTAATGGAAAACCGATGGATGCTGCCATTGCAAGAATACCAGCAGAGGGTGAACTGAGGGGAAATTTAGCTGCGGGAGCATCCGCGGTTGCCAAGACTCTATCTGAAAGAGATTTATGGATATGCAATGAAGTCGGACCAATCTTGGTTGAAAAAGGCTTGTTGTTAGTTGGCTTGGATGTGATTGGTGATTTTCTTACAGAAATTAACGTAACAAGTCCAACTTGCTTCAAAGAATATAAAGAGCTTTGTGATATCGATGTGGCAAAAATATTTATAGATTCTGTTGAAGAGTTAACTCGATGAAAAAAATTCCTATGGTAGTCATGGCATTTGATTTTGGTTTAAAACACATCGGTATTGCAATTGGACAAGATGTAACAAAGACAGCCTCAACTTTTTATTCTATTTCTGCTCGCGATGGGGAGCCTGATTGGAGTGAGTTAGACAAAATATTTAAAGAATGGAACCCTGATGTATGTGTAGTTGGCGATCCTTTTAATATGGACGGCTCTAGAAGCAAAATACAAGATTTATCAGATAGATTCTCAAATTCTCTAAATAAAAGATATGATATTCAGGTTGAAAAGACTGATGAGAGATTATCCAGTAGAGAAGCGAAAGAAAGGCTTGAGGCTCTTCAAATAGGCACCAGAGATTCCTCGAATAAACACAGCATCTCCGCGCAAGTAATATTAGAAGATTGGTTTAGGAGCAAAATTTAGTGGCAGGTTCAATACCCCAAGAATTTATAAGAGATATTATTGATTCAACTGATATCGTGTCTTTGATAGATTCTTATCTTCCCCTAAAAAGAAGAGGCAAAGATCATTGGGGCCAATGCCCATTTTGTGATGATGGGAAAAATCCTTCTTTTAGTGTAAGCGAGCAGAAGCAATTTTATTTTTGTTTTAAATGTCGTGCCTCTGGGAATGTAATAGGTTTCTTGCAACACCATCAAGGATTTGACTTTATAGAGTCCATTGAGGCGCTTGCAGCTAGATCTGGAATGGAGGTGCCATATGAAAATAACTCTTCACCCAGTCAAGACAAAAATCCACTATACGAAGCTCTAAAAGCTGCTACCGTTTTTTTTGAAAAAAACCTAGCTGATTCTAATAAAGCTAGTCATGTTAGAGACTATATCCTTGAGCAAAGGAAAATTTCTGGAGATGTTTGCAAAAAGTTTTCTTTGGGATATGCAAGTAAATCATGGGATGAGCTTTCCATATTAATGCTTGAAAAAGGATTTTCAGAAGAAGTCCTCCTCAAAGCAGGTTTGTCGAAAAGAAATAAAGACAATAAGTTATTTGATGTCTTTAGAGACAGACTTATGTTTCCTATCAAAGATCGTAAAGGAAGAGTCGTAGGTTTTGGGGGAAGAGTAATGAACCCTGACGATCAACCTAAGTATTTAAATACTGGAGAAACATCTGTTTTTCAAAAAAGTAGAGAACTTTATGGCTTGTTCGAAGCTTTAGAGTTTAGGAAAGACTTGCATAAAATATATGTTGTCGAAGGATATATGGATTCAATTGCTCTATATGAGCACGGTATCAAGAACTCTGTCGCGACGTTAGGTATTGCAACAAATAGATTCCATATTCAAAAATTATTGCAAATAGTAGATGAAATTATCTTTTGCTTCGATGGGGATGATGCAGGCAGAGGAGCAGCGTGGGGCGCTCTAAAAAACGTATTACCATCAATAACTGACGGTGCTGAGATAAGATTCTTATTTTTACCTGAAGGGGAAGATCCTGCTAGTTTGTTAGAGAAATATTCGGTAGAGAAGTTTAAAGAAATGTCAGATGATTCAAGTTTATTATCTGAATATTTCATTGAAAGACTTACTCAAGATTCAGAATTAACCTCAATAGAGCAGAAGGCTGCACTTGCTTCGAAAGCTATGGAATTGCTATCAACTATGCAAGAAAGCTCAATAAAGAAGCTCCTTGAAGCACAAGTTTCCAAGGTAACTGGACTTTCCTTAGATGATCTTAAAACACAGAGTAAGATAGCGAGCTACCCTCAAAGGGTAATAAAGGACTTAGGTAATTCAGGAGATAAAGTCCAAAAAACTTTCGAGTCATCAGGGTTAGGATCCAAAATATTATCAGTAGTCTTATCTTATCCTTACTTAGCAAATGAAATAGAGGATTTAGAAATATTTTCTAATTTCAATGAACCTGAAGTACACCTCATGTCACAGGTAGTAACATTTTTTAAAGATAGACCAAAAGAAGGCATTTCAAATCTTTTGAGTACCCTAGATAAAGAATCGGCCTCATTCATTGGCGCTTTGTTGTCTTTAAATGATGTCATAGACGAACAGAACTGCAAAGACTATCTTCAGGATTGTTTGCTGAAATTAAGAAAATCTGATTCTGTGACCAGAATTATTGAGTTGAAAGAGATTTTCGAGAACGGTTCCTTGTCCGAAGACGAGACTTTTGAACTACAACAACACTTGTTGTCAAATATTCATAAATTAGAAGAACCCGAAAAGAACCTCCTCAGAGAGCTGAGCCACAAAAGCAGTTAGAAATTAATTAAAATAAGGTAATTTGCATAAAAAACTAATATAATTGCGCACCTTTTTAAATTTGTTATGGCAAGAAAAGCAAAAAATCCACCTATCGAAGTAAAAGAAAAAGAAGTTGAAGCTTCTGAAGAGTCCGAAGAAATCCTTTTCGGTGAGGAAGACCTTGAGAATTCAGGTCTAAGAGAACTCGTCGATAAAGGCAAAGATCAAGGGTTTTTAACCTACGAAGATATAAACTCCATGTTACCCGAAGACATATCTGATCCTGATCAGGTAGAGGAGACCATCCAAATGCTGATGGATATTGGCATTGAAGTTCTTGAATCAACGAGTACAGCTTCTGATGATACCTCTGAATCAGCTCCAGAAACTATCGCTGATACCAGAACTACTCTCACAACCGTTGAGTCAGAAGTCGGTCGAACAACTGACCCGGTGAGACTTTATATGAGAGAAATGGGTACGGTTGATCTCTTAACTCGTGAGGGGGAAATTGCCATTGCAAAAAGAATCGAAGAAGGGGCAAGAGAACTGTTACATGCTTGCTGTTTTTATCCTGGCATAGTCGATAGAATCCTTGATGAATACCAAGAGGTTGTAGCGGGCGATCGAAGACTTTCTGAGGTTTTAGTTGGTTTTATGGATATCGAGGAAGGCATTCCCCCACCTGCTTTAGCTCAAAAGAAAGAAAAAGAAGAAAAAGGTGATACGGATGATGAGGAAGCTTCAGGTCCCGATCCCGCTGAAGTAAAGAAACGCTTTAGTTCCTTAAAAAGACAATTCAATAAATCTGAAAAGGCTTGTGCTAAAACAAGAACCAGTAAGGCTGCCATACAAGAGCAGCAAAAGCTGGGTGATATTTTTCAATTTTTAAAATTATCACCAACACAATTTGAGATTATTGCTGATCCTGCAAGAGACGCTCTTGAAATAATCAGAGATGTGGAGAAGTACTTATTCACGATTTATGTCAAAAGAGGGAAGATGCCTCGCAAGGAGTTTATCCAGGAATTTTCAGGAAATGAAGCTGATGCATCTTGGTCGGAGAAGATTGCTAAATCAAGAAAGCCTTGGGCTAAAGAAGTTAAAGCAAATCTCCAAGAAATAGTCAGACTACAAAATAAACTTTCGAAGCTAGAAAAAATAATTCAACTACCTATAAGTGAGATCAAAGATATCAACAGAAAGATGTCTATTGGGGAAGCTAAGATAAGAAGAGCAAAAAAAGATATGGTAGAGGCTAACCTTAGGTTAGTAATTTCGATAGCCAAGAAATATACCAATAGAGGTCTTCAGTTTTTAGATCTAATTCAAGAAGGAAATATCGGCTTAATGAAGGCAGTAGATAAATTTGAATACAGAAGAGGTTATAAATTTTCTACTTACGCTACTTGGTGGATTAGACAAGCTATAACCAGATCAATTGCAGATCAGGCGAGAACAATACGTATACCTGTTCACATGATTGAAACCATCAATAAATTGAATAGAGTTTCTCGTCAGATGGTTCAAGAGATGGGAAGAGAGCCAACCCCAGAAGAATTGGGCGAGAGGATGGATCTACCTGAGGATAAAGTAAGAAGGGTCTTAAAGATAGCAAAAGAGCCTATCTCCACCGAAACACCAATAGGTGATGAGGAAGATACAACTCTAGGCGATTTTATTGAGGATACTTCGATTGATGCGCCCGATATTGCTGCAATTGAAGAGAATTTACAAGGTGCTACAGATGATATTCTAGGAAGCTTGACTGCCAGAGAAGCAAAAGTGTTGAGAATGAGGTTTGGTATCGGCATGAACACCGATCATACTTTGGAAGAGGTTGGTAAGCAGTTCGATGTTACAAGAGAAAGAATTAGACAGATAGAAGCTAAAGCCCTCAGAAAATTGAGGCATCCTACACGATCTTCTCATTTGAAAGGGTTTCTAGACGAATAAAAGGGCCTGTAGCTCAGTTGGTTAGAGCAGTGGACTCATAATCCATTGGTCGGAGGTTCGAGTCCTCCCGGGCCCACCATCTAAAATCTTTTTATTCTATTCTTTTCAACTCGACTCATTAATATCAAAACTAATGGAATTGTGATTGGGAAAGCCAAGACCATGACTATAAGTCCACAGAAAAAAGACATTATTTGAAAAAGGTTTGCTGAATTTGCTTCTGGGATATCAGATTTAAAAAACTTAGCCGTATAAAGGTGAGGATATTCTTTAAAGTAGTTCTGCATAGTATTAACCCATTTTCTAAGGTTTATAAGCCTTTGATCATTGAGTAGGGAATTTAATGCAGGTACAGGAATACTTGCATGACATTGTATTATTCCAAACATTATCAAATCTTTTGAACCGGGTTTCATGCCATCGATAAATCGACCCTCAGACGAATCAAGTACATTTTCCCAATACATGAACTGATCTCCAAAATTTTTAGGCTCCTTTTGTTTTAGTCTCCTTTTTCCAATATTTATTAATATAAACATATAGAGGGCAACAAAGCTCAAAAGAAAGTTACTTACTGTATTATTAAATAAAGATTTAGAAATTTGTCCTCCGCGAGCAAAGTGTAAAAAGAACTTCAAGGGATTATCTGTACGATGTAAAACACCTTGCCAAGCATTATTTGCTGCTTTTATTTCATCGGGGAGTATAGGTTTATAACCTAATTTAGTAAGTATCTCAGTTGACTCAATTTCCCAAGGGCCATCGTCTAATGATACTGCAGGCATATAAACACCCCATTTCTTAAAGACGTCATAAGGGGGTCGTATATGAAGATCATATTCTAGCTCTTTATCATATAGAGCCAGTAAGACTGCCTGTACCCAAGGAGAATGAGTAAAGCCATAGACTTTTACGTTCATAATTTAAATCAGACGACAATAAATAATTAAAGTACTGAAGAAGTATCAAAAATCATATAAATAGTATTATTTTCTTACTTGAGCATACACCTTACTTGTACCGTCTTGGAAATGTATAAGCACATCGTAAGGTGTGAAGCGATTATCAACTTCCATACCCGGTGAACCTAATGGCATTCCCGGAACAGAAAGCCCAATTGCATCTGGGTTTGATTCTGAAAGAAATTGAAGTACGTATCTACTAGGAACATGTCCCTCAAAAAAATACCCTTCTTGCGAAACACCTGTATGACATGATCTAAATTCAGGTTGAATTCTTAGATCATCTTTAATCATAGTAAGGCTTTGATGATCTTCGGTTGTTACTGAAAATCCATTATCTTCCATATGATCAACCCACTTTTTACAACATCCACAAGTAGGTGTTTTGTGAACAGTTAGCTCAGTCAGAGAAACGATATTTTGCGCGCTGAGAATAGGAGATCCTAAAACAAATGAAGTTATAAAAATAAGAACAAAAAGGTATTTTTTAAACATAAACATATTTTAATCTTACATTAGAAATTTGATAGTCATTAGGAGTATTTCAAATCACAAGTGATATGATGACAATCTTAATAAGGCTGACTTCCCCATTAAAATTCCAAATATACAAATGCTCTATTTAATAACCTCCCTAATTATAGTAATTAGTCTATGGATAGGTAATTCTGCAGTTTCTTTATTTTTGGGAATAATTCTAGCTTTATTTTATAAGTTGCCTGAAGGTTTTTTCACTCAAAAGTATGGATCCAAGATTTTGCAGACGGGCATAGTTTTTTTAGGTGGCAGTTTAAGCTTCGGCTCCGTGTATGAAACAAATACCGATTATTTTTTATGGATTTTTGCTTTTGTTCTTATCTCATTTATTGTGGTAATAATTTTAGGAAAGCTTATAGGGGTGTCTGAAAAACTATCTTTTCTTCTTGCTTCTGGAACAGCTGTGTGTGGTGGAACCGCTATCGCTTCAGTTGCTCCTTCAATAAAGGCAAGACCAGAAGATCTAACTACAGCAATTACTATAGTTTTCTTATTAAATGCTATTGCAGTCTTAATTTTTCCTGTGTCGAATGGATATCTAGAGTTAAACGATAAACAGTTTGGGGCATGGGCAGCTTTAGCTATACATGACACTGCTTCCGTTGTTGGTGCTGCATCAAGTATTAGTGAAGTTTCAGTCGAAGTTGCGGCTACTTTAAAAGTAACAAGAACTATTTGGATTGTCCCTTTGGTTATTTTTTCTGCTTGGATTTACCGCAATAAGAATGATGGCTTTGGTCTTCCTATCTTTGTAGTTTTCTTCGTAGCAGCAGCTATACTGAATACTCTTTTGGAGCCTAATGAAATCATTGTTGATTATTTAAAACTGATCAATAGGGTTTGTCTTTTGACTGGTCTTTTTTGTATTGGAACTCAGATAAGTAGAGAAAGTTTAGCTCTACTGGCACTTAAACCTATAGCTTTAGCTTCACTAGTTTGGGCAATTATTATTCCTACTTCTTTATATTTAGTTCTAAATTTTTAACTAGAATTTTCTTTTCTGTTTCTCGCATTTACCTTTTGCAAGGATTTCTATTTTAGGGTCTTTACCTCTTTTGCCATCGACTCTTTTAAGCCAGATATCTCCCTTAACTCTTGCCTTACCTGTAAACCAATTAATTTCGTTAGTTAATTGATAAATATCAACTTTGTATTCAGGATAATTTGGATGCATGGCTCCATTTTCTATAAAATGAGTAACCATTATTCCAGTATTCTTTTTTTCTTTTCTCCAGTCGCTTTGCGTAACCCACACAGGTGCAGGCTCGATTACATAATCTAGCTTAAGAAGATCATCCGATGAGCTGTCAATAGCCCAATATTGTGTGACATCTATTTTATTTTTATCCCATGCATCTTTATTGAGGGTTTGTTTTGCTCTGTTAAGAAAGAATATTGATTGCGTTGTAGTAACTGCGACATTTTTAGCAATTTCAACTGCTTCATTGAAATAGTTTCTACGAAAATCTTCGTAAGTTATTGAATAATTTCCTTCCAATTCACAAAGTACTTTTTTGTGTCCTTCGTCAGCATGAAGCGAGCCTAAACAAAAAAGAAAGATAGATAAAAGTATGGAATTTCTCATTTTGTAATTTATTTCTTATGATCTGTCATCTCTCTGATGAATGAAACTTCCTTTTCGCTAAACGGCGATCCATCAGTCCTGAAAATGTCGTGAAACCAAATTTCTGGTTCAGGCACTTGTTCATCCTCTTCTAAAAAATCACCTTCATCTTTTTTCTTTTTTAGATCAAGTATTGTTGACCACCCAAAATGTGTTTGGCTCTTTCCAGCAACTAGACCCCAATTGTAACAACCAATTCTATGCTTCTTGAATATTGGCAGACTGAACTCAAATGTTGATCCAAACTCCCTTGCCATATACTCAGTACAGATAAGAGGTCTGTCGTGATGTCTCAATCTATTAATCGTCTCTTCAAGTTTTTCTCCTTCATAGGTATGAAAAGTGATAATGTCAGAGTTTCTCGCATTAAGATCAATAATATCATCACCGACTGCTCCATCTAGACATGCAGTTAAAGGTTGTGAGGGTCTTACTTCATGAGCCCATTTCCAAACAAATTTTAATAAAGGCAATGCTTTGTCAGAAATCCCAAATTGCCCTGGTTCGTTATAAAGGTCCCACATTAGAATTCTTTCGTCTTTGCCGAAGTCTGAAAGAATTTCTTGAACGTAATTCTGCAGTCTTGGAATTTCAGGATGCTCTGGATTTTCATTAATATCATGCACAATTTTCATACCTGGACTCTGTTTCCAACCCGAGTTATGAACTCCTCGGACTGGTTTAGGTTGTTTTCCTAATTTTGGATACGGTCTATGACAGTCGTCGAACAAAACTATCATTGGTTTAATTTCCAAAATATCGCAAATATCTAGAAATTCATTAAGGGTATTTTTAAAAACACTTTTATGATTCCAGAGTAAATCATGCAAATACACTCTGATGCTATTAAATCCAAGACTTTTAGCCCAAGTAAGTTCTTTGATGTTTATTTCTCTATCAAATGATTCTGATTGAAACATTTCAAGCTGGTTAATCGCACTACTTGGCAGGTAATTGCAACCAATAAGCCAATCATTACCCTCATACCATTGTTTTGCCTTATCTTTATTCCATTTCGACATGGTTTAAGTCGTTTCTAGGCATTTTGTCATGCCTTTAATAAATATACCTTGCCTAGCTATTTCACATTGTTCCTTAAGCCTGAAAGGAACCGGATAGCTTATCCACTCACAACTTTTACATGGTTTTATGAAAAGACTGTATTCATTTGCGAAGGAAATTGAAGAAAAACTTAAGATTAGAATTGATATAAGAGATATAAATATTTTTTTCATATTTTATAATTTTATAATTGAGCTCTAGGGCATGAGTATTATAAGCACAAAAGATCTGGATATATATTTTGAAAGGAGTTCCTCAAAAAGGAGGGGGCCTCTTTTGTATATTGGAGGAACTGGAGGTGATTTAAGAAATAAACCAAATCAACTTGACTCACCACTGACTGAATTTTTTGAAGTCATTAGTTACGATCAAAGAGGTCTAGGGCAGACTACCAAGCCCGAGGGCAATTATACCATGCAACAATATGCCGATGATGCTGCTGATCTTTTGGATGCTCTTGAGATTGAAAATATACCTGTATTAGGAGTCTCTTTCGGAGGTATGGTCGCTCAGGAATTGATAAAAAGGCATCCAAATAGAGTTTCTAAGCTTATTCTTCTATGTACTTCTTCAGGTGGAAAGGGCGGCTCATCTTACCCTCTTCACGAATTAGAATTACTGGATGAAGAAAAAAAGTTAGAAAAACTTATTAAAATAAATGATCTCAGAATATCTGACAATTGGATTGAGAATAATTTAGAGTTATTCAATGAGCTAAAAATTAGTTCAAGAAAACGAAATACCTTCAAGCCTGATCCAGAAAATCTTCTCAAACAGCTGCTTGCAAGAAAAGATCACGACACTTTTGAAAATTTAAGACAAATAGCCGTCCCGGTTTTTCTGATGGGAGGCAAATATGATGGAATAGCGCCTGTATCAAACCTGGAAGCTATGCATAAAGAAATAAAAGATAGTGAGCTAAGATTTTACGAAGGAGGTCACCTTTTTTTGATACAAGATAAAAATGCTTTTAAAGAACTTATTGATTGGTTATTAATTTAAATTTGCTATTTTTGAGGCAGTTTTTTCCCATGAAGACATCGACTCTGAATCTAATGAAGTGAGCGTTGGCGGTATGTTATATCTTTTTAAGATTTTTCTAATTATCTCGCCCTTAGAACTTATATCAATATCGATGATATTTAAAGCTGCATGATCTTGATCATATTTTGAGGCAAGAGATATATCAACATCATTTACCCAGCACATAATTGCTGCATTAACGGCTCCATGAAGGAAAGCTGCGATCTGAGAAAAATCTTCTTTAATTATCTTTTCTAGTGTACCGATTACTCTTTTGTAAAATTCATCTGCATCCTCAGTCCCGCCTATCATCTCTTTGGCTTTTGAGTCCTCAAATAAATAACCAAACTTGGTTATATCAGTCTCCATTAACAACTTTGGATCCCATTGATATTCTTTCAAGCTTTGAAAGTTCTCAATCTTGATCCCTCTTCTTTTGGCTATATGCTCACCAGTCTGGATTGTCCTAGGAAGTCCAGAGCAAATAATCCTTTCAATAGTGAACTCTTTAGTATTCTCGTCTATGTTTAAGGCTTGTTGCCTTCCATTCTCTGTCAAGTTCACTTGATCGGGATCATCAACTACTTTTCCTGAACTCATATAATCAACTTCTCCGTGCCTAAAAAGATAAAGTCTCTTCCTAACATTTCCGTCTAAGGAATAATTTGGCTTAGTGCTCATTTTTTAGAGATTATTTTTTTCTATGAATTTCTTAAAAGAATCCAGACAGCCGGAGTAATGAACAGTTTCCATATTCCTCTTCATCATTTCCCTCCAGTTTTGTTTAGATTTCTCTTGTTCAGGATCCTTGTAGCCATCGATTGATCCTAGGGTAAATCCAATATATTGAATCCACATATTAATGAAAATAAGTTTTGTATCATCGAGCAGTTGATCAAAGGAGTAAGAGTTTTTTATTTCTTCATTATCAGAAGTAAGAGAGTCATAGTAAATTTGTGTAAGTTCTTCAAGTTTATGAATCATTCCGCTTTCAAGGGAATACGAGTTAAACCATAGTTGACTAAACTCATTACTTGCAGGACCGGCAGCCCACATCTGCCAGTCAATTATTCCAATAGTCTTTCCATCTTTAGATTTGAATATATTATTTCCTCTGGCATCCCCATGAGTGATGGTTCTTGGTCGATCTTGTAAATCTTCAATGAGTTTATCTTGAATTTTTTTAGCATTTTCAGAACTGTAAATTTTGTCAATCTCTAGTATCGTTTTTTGCGTTTCGTCATCAACCATCGCTAATAGATCTTCATCATAGACTTCTTGCCACTTTGGCAGTACCTGATTCCAAGCTGTAGTACCCTCGTCCCAAAAGCTATCGTTTAACGACTGCCAATGAGCTTTAAATGGTCCTAATCCCGGGTCATTAGACACTGGTTCTCCCCAACAAGCCGCATGAAAAGAACCTAAATCCTTCATTAGCATAGCCGTATCATCGTAATCCATCGGATTATCAAATTGATCAAAAGGCATCCAGTTGTCGCTATCAAAATCTTCAAGGATCAAGCAAAATTCTTTACAATCATTGTCATTTTCGTCCCTAAATATTGCATAACACTCAGGCACTCTTATGGAATCTCTAACTTTTTCAATTAGAGTAGAATAGAAGTAAACTTCTTTTGCATAAACTTGAGTTGAAAGACATAACTCAACAACTTCTGGTATTTCTTTTGTACATTTGACAAAACAACTCTTAGGCAAATCTGACGGAGTTTCATATTCAATATCAAAAACTCTAAAAGCATCAGCAAGAACTCCTCCTGCAGTCATACTTGTATCAAGATTGAAAGATTTAACTTTCTTGCCAAAACATTTTTCCAAGAATTCACACGTCATTTCACTGGGATAAAGCGGGAAATCTCTGTTTACATTGTTCATCAATTAACTCCTTTTATTTACAAAGCCTATCACATAAAACTCTGTAAAAAGTTAAAAGAATCTGTAAAATTCGCACTGCGCCCGCTTATTCAAAGTGGATTTAATCTTAGTAAACAGAAATCTTAGGCTTAAAGATAACGCGGCTCTTTTTTATGGTTCGCTTAGCCAAAACTACCGTGTAATTTATCTATACGATAAGTGTTACTGGAACTCTAATGGGAGATCTAAGGTGCAATTTGGATTTTTTCTTGAATCCTTAGAAGAACTTGATGCGAGCCTAAAAAAACTAAACTCTAGTGTTGAGGTTTTTGAAGGTAATTTCTCAGAATTAAGGAAATATATTGATGAGAATTATCCCCAGTCTAAAATTCATGTCAATCACACAACAGATACAAGCTATTTCAGAAATAATTTTTCAGACTTTAAAAAGCATTTTGATCGTAACGAAAGAATTTTAATTTACAGTGATTTTGGTGTTCAAACCGGAGATGTAAACAGAGATAAATGGGCTTTTGAGTGGAACAAGCTTATGAAAAAAAATTTATTGGATATTCCTAAGCCAAACATAAAAAGTTCTCATATAGGTCTAACCACTGTTTTGGAATTCAAAAATAAATTTAAATCAGATAAAAAAACAACTTTCCAAAGTGGGGGATCAAGCAAAGCATATGAACTGTTAAATTCTTTTTTAATGGACAGGTCTCATGGTTATAGTCGAAATATGTCTAGCCCTATTGAAGCTGAAACATCTTGCTCAAGACTGTCACCACATATATCTTTTGGAACGATTTCCATAAGAGAGATATATCAAAAACTAGAAGCTTTCTATCCCTTTTCAAACAACAAAAGCGATTTAAATTCCTTCAGAAAGAGGCTTTACTGGCATTGTCATTTCATACAGAAATTAGAGACTGAGCCTGAGCTTGAATATTGTTCTATGCACAGAATGTGTGACAACTTACGCGAAAAAGAAAATAAAGAACTTATAGAAAAATGGATAACCGGACAAACTGGATATCCTTTTATGGATGCATGCATTAAGTACCTCAGAGAAAATGGCTGGATAAATTTCAGGATGAGAGCAATGATTATGTCTTTCGCATCATATAATCTCTGGCAACCATGGCAATTAACTTCACCCTTGTTGGCAGAATTGTTTGTTGACTACGAACCGGGTATTCATATCCCTCAAGTACAAATGCAAAGCGGAGTTACGGGTATTAATCTACCAAGGATCTATTCAGTTACTAAACAAAGTAGGGATCAAGATGCAGATGGCATATGGATTAAGAAGATAATCCCTTCATTGGAGGGATTAGACCCGGATGAAATACATGATGCAAACCTTAACGGGAGTTACATTCCCAGGATAGTTGATCATAAAGAGTCTTCAAAATTCGCTCGTGATAAAATTTGGGCGGCCCGAAAAGGGCAAGAGTTCAAAACTATTGCTAGGTCTGTATACTTAAAACACGGAAGCAGGAAAAGGAGAAGTGCATGAATATGACTCTAAGAAACTTTCTTGGTTACGCGGGCTTGTTGCCTTTTTTATTTTTTTCCATCTCTCCACTTTTATTTTCTTTCCCTGAAGGATATGTCTTCAACTTATTGTTATCTTTTTACGGGGGAGTAATTTTATCTTTCCTTGGGGGTATGACCTGGGGATGGACCTTGCAAAATTATCAAAATAGTTCTTTGATAGTCGGAGTTTCCGTATCCCTCATCGGGTTTTTTATAATATCGATATCTAACATGTTCCTTTTTTACAGTCTGTGTTTAAGTCTAGCTACATTTATTTCCTTCTATTTATTTGAACTGAGGGTATCTGATCTTATGAATGATATTCAATATAAGAGGTTGAGAACCGTCTTAACGTTTGTAGTGTCTCTTTGCTACTTGACTAGTATCTTAACTTACGGATGGTAGAACATTTACCGACTATTGATTAAAAATGAAAAAAATTTTTCATGAAAAAGACCTACTAGAGAAAATAAAAGAAATTCCCTCACTTTCTGACATCGCAAAGAAATTTCCGCCAACAACTTACTTTATTTGTGAAGGATGTGAAGAAGTTCATTACCTTAATGAATTAACTTCACTAAGTACTTTGTCAAATTCTTCTTTTTTATTTCAATGCGCCGGCAAGAAATACCTTACAGGTCAAATTACAGGAACGGGATTTATCACCCATGTAAAACATGAGAATGATGCGTTATCTGTAGAGTGGTTCTGCGAGGCTGATCTTTTTAAAAAGGCTTTTCCTGGCTTTGGTCATTAGACGCTTTATCTCATGACAATTAAGGAAGACATAGAAAACACTTATTTAAAATATAAAAGTATTTTTGAAGAAAAATTTTCTAAACCTTTTGAAGAGTTTGATATGGCTGAAATTAGGGAGCAATTTAAATCATGGATTGAATCAAAAAATCCTATATTCAAAGATATGATTGATGCTGAGGATACTTTTCTTTACATATATCATTACAGAGAACTTTTGGAGATAAGACGTAGAGCAATCTATTTACGGGAGCTCCAAGAATCTGATTCGTACGAAAGATTTATCCAAGAATTTTTTGATGAAAGTTCACCTTCCGGTTTACAAGAGCTAAAAGTACATCAAATAAATAACGAATCTGACAAAGTATGGTTTTCTAGAGATAAATCCTCTGAGCAGGTTATTTACGAGTGGCGCTTGGAGAGATTTTCTAAGTATCCTTGAATTTCTTTGTTCAATCTTCCTGCTTTAACTTTTCCAAGCTTAATTTGTCTTTAAGGCTCATTAAGTAAGCAGCTCCAGCTAAAATCAGAATAGCACCGGCTTCCCACATGACCATCATCCCATCCATGTCCTTTGTTTGCATGATTATAAGTCTGCATAATGCAGTTATAGCAACAATAATTGGAAGAGTGACTGGGATGCGATTTGTGCTGTAAAAAGCGCCCACCATAGCGAGGATTTCAGCATATATGAATAACATAAACAGGTCACCGAGTTCTATTTGCTCATTTAGGAACATTTCAAAAAGATACATAGCAGATGCTATACATGTACAGATACCGATTATCGCTAGGAGGATTTTCTCACTCGCAACCGTAGTCCAGCTTAACCCTTTGTTGACACCTTTTCCTAGAAAAACATTTAATTTTTCTTTCATATTTACCTCCTACATCAGGAAAATCCAAAACAGATTTACCACCAAAACGCTCATTGTCAGAATAACACTAATTCTATGAAGATTTGCGAATAATTTCCCATCACCTTCATCACGAGCCTGATTTGTTTTTCCAACTATTGAATTGCAGACAAATCCTGCAGTTAAAGTAATAGTGCCAACTAAGTAAGGAATCATTGAGCTAGGCCCTTGAAAAAAAGTGATTATCACAAATATAAGTCCCGCAGAAGTCATTGATTTAAACAGCTTAGGGAAAAGAGATCTGAGTATTAAGGCTCTGCTTTCGACAGGCACATCCCTGAATACAGTGGGTGCAACAAATGTAGACTGAAAAAGTATAAACCCACACACGAGACCGGATATTAAAATTTGTAAAAAGGTTAAGTCAATCACCAAATATACTCCTTAGTTAGGTACATAATAAACTTTAGAAGTATTTTTATCTAAAAGTTCAGAATCATAAAAAGTTGGTTTATAGACCTCATTAACATAAAGATTCATTTGGTCATCGAAATGTTTTGATGTGTTGTCTTGGGTCGCACTACCGTATTGGTGAATACTTTTCGATTGTTGTTTTTTGTCTTTATCCCAACTCACATGTATGTAAAGACCATCTCCACCTGCAGCTTTGAGATCGCCTTCGTTATCATTCCTACCATAGATGGCCCTCAAAACATCAGGACCTCCTTGAACAGATATTTTCTTTTGCCCTCTTACTATAAAGTTCCTTTCAGACCATTTTGGATCAACTTTTCCATAGGTCTCATTCAATTCAGTTACACAATCTCTAAAAGAAATTTCGGGATCTTGAGGGATTCTTTGACCTTGTTCAGAGATCCACTCGTTGGAGAGAACACAAACACCTAAAGCAGCTGAAGTATTATTAAAATTTGTACTTAAATCCCAATCTCTTAAAACATTTTTGGCATAATTGAGTTCATCTGTTTCAAAATCTATTTCAAAAATTTTTGAAATATATTTATAGGACCGTGACTGCACAGAATATTTATTATCAAACTTTATATCATCGAAGTCTTGTTCGCTAATGGATGAATAACTATCGAATAGCTCAATAGATCTATAGGCCCTATTGGTCATTCTTGTTTGTAAACCCAGTGTAGGAGAAAAATCTTTAGCAGATAAATTATCCATTTCATTTGTCACTTTAAAAGGATCTTGATTGGTACTCGCTAGCCATCCTGAAGATGGATTCTTAATTTGAGGAATTTTTTCAAATTCTACATACTCATCCCAGATAAGATCAGATCTAGTTCCATCAATAGTATTACTCCAATCCAAACCTTCTTTTCTGAGAGGCGACGAGGAGTTGTGCAAAAAGAATATGTTGCCTTCCTTGTCAGCAAAAACACCATTAAAAGATACGATTGATCTTTTTTTCATTGCACTTATCCAATCTGCAATAGATTGAGATTTGTTCATTGCATACCATTGATTCACTTGTTTAATATCTTTCATTCCAGAAAATCTCAGCGCATAACTTTTATCACCAACCTCCAGCACAGGGCCATGCTGTGAGTATTTCGCGTCTCTTTCAACTGTCCATTCTATGGGTCCAAAAATTTTAACTGGAAGTTTAATCGTCTCCTTCGTGAAATCTTTCCACTCTCCATCAAGAAGATATTGATCCTCATTGTTTGGGTTGATAGTTAGTTCATAGCTATCAGATAGATCGGGTTTGTTAACAGTAAAGCCCCAAGCAATATTTTCATTGAAGCCAACAAAAATAAAAGGCGAACCTGGAAAAAGACCTCCCATCATATTCCAACCTTCGTCGCTTTTTATATGCGCCTCATACCACGCCAGCGGGCCTTCTAAAGGCTGATGAGAATTTATAATTATACGTGTCGACTTATCTTCAGTCTTATTTGAATTAACCGCCAGAACATTAGATCCTGTAACAAATTGCTGATTACGATATAGAGAAGTGTATTCTTCTTTTATCTCTGCTTCTCTTTGAAGTTTCTCAATAGAACTTACAACTCCTGAAAAAAATAGATTTTGTATCGCAAAACCAGCAACAATATCTTTCTCGGTTACGGGGAAAAAGTGACTATACTCATTCTCAGGATTCTTTATCATCCAATAGTTAATTCCCGCAGCATAAGCTTCAATTACTTTTCTTACGTTTTCGTCTAAGTCAATAAGGTAGTTTTCATCAATGTTTTCTCTAATTTTTAAAACCTTAATTAAATAGTCTTGAACAGCACCACTAATACCATCCCTGAGCCCCATTTGTGCTCTGTATAAGTACATATTTTCAGCAATGTTTTTGAAATCATCTTCAGCATGGGCATAAGCAAGGCCGAAAGCTGCATCAGCGTCGGTTTCTCCATAAACGTGAGGCACACCCCAAATATCTCTTTTGATTTCTGCTTTATATAAACTAGATTTCTCAAGGTAAAAATTAATTTTTGAATCGTCAAGAGACTTACAAGAGACAAGCATCATCAAGATAAGCGAAAAAGAAGAAATTTTTATCATATGCTTTAGTAAATTTTTTACTATTTTATAGAATCTGATGTTTTATGAACAAAATATCTTTTATGTTTTTCTCCTGATTAAGTTATATTCTAGTTTCATAATCAAATAGGAGATAAGTTATGAAAATTATAAGAACATTTATATGCATTATTTCTTTATCTTTCATTGCTAGCAATTCATTTGCTTCAAATGCTGATACAGCAATTTCTTGGATAAATGCTGCTTACACTGGAAAAGATGAAATGATGGCTTCTGTGAAGGAAAACATGGCTGAAGATGGCTTGAATTATCCTGGCAGGTTTGTTGGCTTTGGTTTTAATTGGAATCCTGATTTTGATGAAGGAAGGATGGTCGTTCAGAGAGTTATTGCTGACAGTCCTGCTGAAGGAATTTTAAAATCTGGAGATGAATTTATTTCCGTAGAAGGTGTAGAAGTCAATCAAAAGAATATCGATGAAGAGAAGTTACCTTTTTCTGGACTTCCAGGAAAGAGGGTTAATGCTGTAATACTTAGGAACGGCGTAGAAAAGAATATTGCTGTAACACGAGGCATTGTTAATTCATTTAATACAAAGTCTCAAGTTTTAGAAAATTTATCCGGTGCAGATCCAGAAAATTGGACAACTATCGAGCACCGTATCAATGAAGTTGCAACTAATGATGAAGATAATACAGTTTATGTTTGGCATTGGCACAAGTCCAAAAACACTACATTTGATTTGGAGTTTGAACAAAACGTTGTAACAAGATTTGCCTTCAATGACGAAGGTAAGGTGATTGCTAGAGGAGACCTCTCTGAAGAAAGGCTTGTCCAAAGCCAGTTGGGATTTTCTCTTACAAGATAAAGTAACTCAAATGGCGGTTCGTTCACCGGACTGCCATTTTACTTTTATCACTTAACTCCTGAGGGAGACACCCTCGTTTTTCCCTTTGTAGTAATGACTTCTACAAGATCTCCAACTGAAAATTTATAATCTCCGATTTCCTGAACCACAGAGATTGTTCTTCCATCATCCATGTTTATAGTAATTTGAGCACCGTCAACAGATTGAAAATTTTTAGAGATATTACCACCTAGAGTAGCTCCAATTGCGCCTCCTAAAACAGCACCAATCTCTGATTCCGGCTTCGAATCACTTACTCCACTTCCTGCAGCTGCTCCTACTAAACCTCCAACTATTGTCCCTGATTTCGTACTACCTTCAATACTAACATTTTTAATAGAAACAACTTCTCCATAAAGTACATTGGAGATTCTTTGCACAGAGTCACGTGGAAACGAATCTGATTTTAGCGACTCATTTGCGCAACTAAACAGCAATAAACTTAAAGATGCGATTAGATATTTTTTAATCATAACTTTTTAGAGTTTAAACTAAAGAATAAGTTCGGGCGAACAGAAAATTCTTTCGAAAAAATATAATAATATTTCAAATTAGTGTGATTAAGAGTAAATCGAAGATTCAAAATCTTTGAGTGTTTCAAAGCAACCCTTTTCTACGAAAGGAAGCATCTGCATAAGTATCAAGGCTGCGATATCATTCTTTTGGTCTATCCAGAAGAAAGAATTAAAAAGACCTGCCCAACCCGCGCTATTTGCTGGCCTACCATATTGAATATCTTCATGATTTATCATGAAGCCAGGACTCCAAGACTTTGTAGTATTTGGAAAAAAATCTACATTATCAGAAAGCATAGGGACTTGAGTTTTCATAGTGTTCATTTCAAGTGTTTTATTTAAACTCTGTAACATCGACTGAACAGATTTTTCTGAAAGTATTTTTTCTCCATTTACTGTTCCTGCATTCAGAAATATTTTTAGGAAACTTGAGTAGTCATCGACATTTGAAATTAAATTACCACCGCCCGAATAGAATGAAGATTTTTCAGGAACTTCGAAAGGCATTTGCATATAGGCATCTCCATTTCTTCCGTAAACTGCCACGACTCTGTCGTGATCTTCCTCAGACAAGTCATAGGAGGTATTTTCCATGTTTAAAGGATTGAAAATATTCCTTTTCATATAATCTTGCAAAGAACATTCATTTATTTTTTCTATAAGGACACCTAACCAATCAATACCTATGCCATATTCCCAGCTTGAGCCAGGTTCGAAGACCAAAGGGGCTTTTAGAAATTCTTCATTTCCAGCGAAGGCTGTTACCAAATCACCTTTTTCAACTAGTTTGGCAATATTCTCATTCCAGATTTCGTAAGCAAAGCCTGAAGTATGAGTAAGTAATTGCCCAATGGTAATATCACTTTCTGGTTCTTTTAGAACAGGATTACCATCTCCATCGAAACCATCCAGTATCTTTTTTTCAGAGATTTCCGGAAAGTAATCCTTAAGGGAAGTATTTAGTGTTAATTTTCCTCTATCAATTTGTTGATATACGCAAGTTGAAGTAATCGCCTTTGTCATTGATGCTATTCTAAAAAGTGAATTTTGAGCAACAGGTTTTTTCTTTTCTACATTCGAGAATCCAAAGTAGCCTTTGTATAGAATTTTATCTTTCGAGAGAACTGCCGCGGAGATTGCCGGAACTCTTTGATTACTTGCCTTTTTTAATGTGTCATTGATTTTTTCTGTATTTATCAACATAGATTTACATATTTGTAAATTTCTCTAGATGAAAATCAGAATTACCAAACTGGGAATCTATAACAAGCAACCTCTTGAAGAAATGACCGATACGTAGCTCCTCAGTTACCCCCATACCACCATGAAGCTGGACAGCACTTTCACCGACGAAAATTCCAGATTTCCCTATTAAATGCTTTAGAGCATGAACAGTTCTCTGTGATAGAACAGGATCTTCAACTGTCTCCATAGTCGCTCTGAAGAGAAGTGACTTACACTGTTCATATTCCATAAACATATCAACCATTCGATGTTGTAATACTTGAAAATCAGACAAGGGATGATCAAATTGCTCTCTTTGCTGGGTATACTCAACTGTATCTTTGTATAGAACCTCCATCGCGCCTACAGCCTCAGCAGCTATTGCGAGAATTGCATCATTCGTCACTGCTCTAAGAATTTCAAACCCTTCATCCTTCTTGCCTACTAAATTCTCTGAAGACACTACAACATCTTTGAAGGAAATTTCAGAGGCTCTCAAGCCATCCACCGTAGGAAAATTTTCTTTTTCTATACCATCAGCATTCGCATCAACAAGAAATAAAGAAATTCCATTTTCGTCAACTTGGCTTCCACTTGTTCTTGCAACTACAACAATCTTATCTGCTGACTCCGCATTTAGAACCATAGATTTTTTTCCATTTAAGACAAATGATTCGCTATCTTCACGTGCTGAAGTTGCCACATCCTCAAGATCAAACCTGCTTTGCTCTTCTGCATATGCCAATGTAACTTGCAGCTTGCCCTCAATAAGATCAGGTAAAATTGATTGTTTAACTGATTCAGAGCCTCCTCTTTTAATGGCTCCTCCACCGAGCACAATATTGGCTAAAAAAGGTTCTAGGACTAATCCTTTTCCAAATTGTTCCATAACCACCAAAGTATCAATTTGATTGCCTCCGAATCCACCATCTTCTTCGTCGAAGGCTAACCCTAGCCATCCTAGTTCAGCCATAGAGGACCAGTAATCTTTACTAAATCCAGGTTCCTCTGCGCTGATCTTGATCCTATTGGTGAGATCGTAATTCTCTTGTACAAAGCGCTCTACACTTTGCTGGATCATTTTTTGTTCTTCAGTTAGTTCGAAATTCATTTAGAACTTCCTTTTGTAAGGCCCAGAACTTTCTTAGCTACAATATCTTTTTGAACCTCACTGGCTCCTCCATATATGGTGAAGTAGCGACTATTCAAATATCCGCCTGTACCGCTCTTAGCAAAAGCTGGACCAACTCCTTTATCACCCCAAGCGGAGGAGTAGATACCGCTAGCTTCAACAGTGAGCTTTTGGATTCTTTGTTTTATCTCAGTACCTTTTAACTTAAGTATGGAGGATTCTGGACCAGGATCTCCTCCGGCAGCAGCAGAGGCCAAGCTTCTAAGTTCAGTGAACTCAGTGGCCAGAAGATCTATTTCAAGCTCACCAACTTTAGATTTGTAGCTTGACTCATCCATCAAGTTACCATTTCCTCTTTTTATCGATCTCGCATTATCTTTTAGTTGCTCTAGCTCCACTAAAGACTTCGATAAGCCAGCTAAACCAGTTCTCTCATGCTCTAAGAGTCCTTTAGCATAAGTCCAACCTTTGCCTTCTTCACCTATTCTATTTTCAACAGGCACTTTCACATCTGTAAAGTGAACTGTATTTACAGTGTGAGACCCACCTAGAGTGATAATCGGCTTAACCTCAATCCCTTCTTGTTTCATGGGGAAAAGCAGGAAGGTTATTCCTTGTTGTTTTATTCCTGAATCATCAGTTCTGGTTAGACAAAAGATCCAATCAGCTACATGAGCAAGTGTAGTCCATATTTTAGACCCATTAACTGTGTAGTAAGTGCCATCATCAGACAAAACTGCCTTTGTTTTTAAATTAGCTAGATCTGACCCAGCACCTGGTTCAGAGTATCCTTGGCACCAATTAACTTTCCTATCCCTTATATCAGGCAAGAATCTTTGTTGCTGCTCTTCGTTACCATAGTTCATTAGAATTGGCGCGAGCATGCCTAAACCGAAGGGCAAGTCAAAAGGAATATTGGCTCTTGCTGTTTCTTGTTCCCAAATATAATGTTGGGTAGGAGTCCAGCCTGGTCCGCCAAATTTCTCAGGCCATTTGGGAACATCCCAACCTCCTTTTTCTCTGGCTTTTTCAAACCAGCCTAATCTCCAAGAGAAGTAATCTTCCCCAGACTTAATTTTATTATCTTCGAAGAAACTTCTGACTTCGTCCCTAAATTCCAGGTCCTCACTGCTTAAGCTTATATCCATATTTTTTTTAATTTGAATTATTGAAAAGAAGCCAAATGTTAATGTTTTTTAATGTTGAAAGCCAGTGAAAATAAGCATCTCTTTAGGTTTTATTGCTTTAAAAAGAGTAAAACCTCATTTACTATTAAAAGCTTATAAATATGGAAGAAAGATTAAAAAAATTTGATCCTGATTCGCATGGACCTTCTATGGAGTTTTTTAAGTTAAGGTTTGAATCTGTTGAAGGAAATAAAATTATTTTTTCATGTGAGTTTAAAGATGAGTGTGGCAATCCAATGGGTTTTGTACAAGGCGGTATGATATCTGCTGCGCTTGATGATGCTACTTCAGTAGCAATGATATGTGCTTATGAAGAAAAAAAAGCTCCTATGACAACAGACTTGCATGTTTTATTTCATCGTCCACTTCCGCTAGGAAAAGCTAATATGGAAGTCAACATTATCAAGCTTGGAGCAAGAAGTGCGACATCTGAGGGGAGAATATTTAATCAAGAGGGTAAGCTTGCAGCTACCTTGATGCACACAGCTCAACCTGTTGATGTGCAAAATAACTAATAGGAGAGATAAATATGAAGCCAGTATGTTTAGTTTTCGGAGCGGGCGCAGGTATTGGAGGAACAGTCGCCGCTAAATTTGCTGAGGAAGGATATCATTCATATCTTTGCAGAAGAACAGATCAAGAAGGTTTAGAGAAATTGATATCTGATATTGAAGCCTCTGGCGGCTCAGCTTCAGGACAATTGCTTAATGCTATTGAAGATAATTCAATAGAAGAGGTTATCAACAAAGTCGAAAATGATATCGGACCCATAGAGGTAGTAATTTATAACTTGGGAGCACAAACAGGAATGAAGTTGCTGAGTCAAACAAGTTATAAAGAATTTGAATGGGGTTGGAAAATGGCAAGCTTTGGTTTATTCAGAGTAGCCAAAGTATTATGTCCAATAATGGTAGACAGAGGAAAAGGAACTTTGTTGGTAACTTCAGCAACTGCAGCCATGAGAGGAAACGCAACTCAGCATTCTCATTCGGCAGCTATGGCAGGGCGCAGAATGTTATGTCAGTCTTTAAATGCAGAATTTTCTTCTAAAGGTATTCACGTTGCACATATCATTGTCGATGGGGCAGTAGATGCTCCTGATACTTTAGGAAAAATGCTTGGACCTGAAATGTATCAACAATTGAGAGAAACAAAAGGAATGGAGCATGATGGATTATTGCTGCCCAAAGAAATTGCAAAAACTTATTTTCATCTCTCGCAACAACATAGATCGGCTTGGACTCATGAGTTGGACTTAAGAGCTTTTTCAGACTTAGCTTGGTGGAATCACGCAACAATGCTTGATGACGAATAATCTCAAGAATCTTCGTGATTAGCTGCTTTCTCTGAAAAATTTATAACTTGTTCAAAGGAATGCATTGCTTTAAGGACATCTAAATCTCTTCTTTGGCCTCCTATCACTTGAATAGAGGCAGGCAAACCTGAATCAAGAACAGAAATAGGGATGACTCCAGCTGGATTCCTAGTCATGTTTATACCCATTGTGAAATCGACCCATGCCGCTGTTTCTTCACCATTGACAAAACCATCGCCTTCTATTTCCGGTGCTTGCCCACAAGTGGCTGGAGTAATTATAAGCGGTGATTCTTCAAAAGATTTTTGCAATTGGTAACCAAGTCTATGACATTCATCAATGGAGGAGGCATAAGATGCTCCATCCATAGTTTTACCCATTTCTATAAACATCCTCAAAAGCGGATCAATCTTTTCAAACTCTTCTGTATCTATAAGATGCTGTTGTCTTCTCGCACAAGCAGAGGCCCAAAATACTAACCAAGAATCTACTGGATTTTTTTCCCAAATAGTATCTTTTTCAATTATCTTAACTCCAGCATCAGATAATAAATTTATAGCTTTTTCACAATGAGATAAAACCTCTTTATCTACTGTAGAGAATCCCATGGTAGGTGACCAAATTGCTGATTCTGGAAGCTCTTCCCCAAGCTGATTAAACCAATCTATATTTTCTGACTCTAAGGAAAAAATATCAGTAGGATGTTGTCCCACAGTGGCATCCAGAGCCAAAGCACTATCTTTGGTTCTGTAGGCCATAGGACCTTTCACGGTTAAAAGGCCTGATCCTGGTGGCGTATCGCCACCAATTGGAATTCTTCCTTGAGAAGTTTTGATTCCTGCGAGACCTCCCAAAGCTGCAGGTATCCTTATAGAGCCACCGCCATCCGATCCTGTGCCTAATGGTATCATTCCTGCCGCTATTGCAGCGGAGGTCCCCCCAGAAGAACCTCCAGACGAGTATTTCAGATTCCATGGATTTTTTGTTGCTCCAAAAGGAATATTATCTGTCTTGCCCTTATGACCAAATTCTGGAGTATTAGTTTTTCCTAGTATCACACATCCCTGATCTCTCATTCTTTTTACTAATATAGAGTCATTTTCTGCAGCCTCATCATTTACATGCAAAGATGAACCAAAAGTAGTAACAAAACCTTTTGCATCTTCTAGATCTTTGACGCCTATAGGAATACCTGCGAGTTTTCCAACTTCATCTCCTTTTTGGATTCTGGAATCAATATCTTTTGCTTGAGCTATGGCATCCTCATGATTGACAGAACAAAATGCATTAATTTTTACGTCAAACTTATCAATGTTATCCAGGGCTGCTTGAGTTACTTCAAGTGCCGATACTTTTTTAGCTTTAATATCTTGCGAAAGGTCTTCCAGGGAATAATCTCTAAAATCCATAGTCTTCTCTCCAATAGTTAAAATGATGTTATCATTTTTTTAAGAGTAAGATTTTAAATTCAACATGAACTTTGAGCACAACGACAAAACTAAAGAATTAATAGATCTTGTTGGTAACTTTATTGTAGAAAAAATAAGACCTAGAGAAGAGGAATACTCTTTAGAGATGAAAGCATTTAGAGATGAGGGAAACCCCTGGCAAGTTCCAAAGGTTTTGAATGAACTGAAAAATGAAGCTAAGTCTCTTGGATTGTGGAACTTTTCTTTAACAGGTGATTCAGGATACGGACTCAGTAACATTGAATTTGCACCCTTAGCTGAACTGATGGGTGTCGGATGGACATCCGAAGTTTTTAATTCTTCCGCTCCTGATGCGGGGAACATGGAAGTGTTAGATAAGTATGGTAGCTCTTATCAGAAGGATAGATGGTTAAAACCACTTTTAGATGGAGAAA
The DNA here is from genome assembly GCA_902630715.1 of uncultured SAR86 cluster bacterium. GTDB lineage: Bacteria > Pseudomonadota > Gammaproteobacteria > Magnimaribacterales > Magnimaribacteraceae > Magnimaribacter. The sequence continues at coordinate 86,508 of CACOVO010000002.1, forward strand.
TTAGATCTGCCTTTGCTATGACAGAACCTAATGTAGCATCTTCAGATGCTACAAATATTTCTAGCTCAATCACCTTGGATGGTGATCATTATGTTTTGAATGGTGAAAAATGGTGGACTTCCGGTTATGGAAGGCCAGATTGTGAATTTATGATATTCATGGGTGTATCAAATCCTGATGCGCCAAAACATCAAAGACAATCTCAGATAATAGTTCCTAGGGACACTTCAGGCATTAGCTTAAAAAGAATGTTAACCGTTTATGGAGAAGATCATGCGCCAAATGGACATGCTCATCTGGTATTTGAGAACGTAAGAGTCCCAAAAGAGAATATGATTCTTGGAGAGGGAAGGGGATTCGAAATAGCTCAGGGAAGACTAGGACCTGGCAGGATTCATCATTGCATGAAAATAATTGGGGCTGCCGAGTTAGCTCTTGAACTCTTATGTAAAAGAGCGTCTTCAAGAAAGGCCTTTGGTAAAACTATCGCCGAGCTGGGCGGAAATTATGATGTGATTGCCAAATGTCGTAACGAGATTGAAATGTGCAGGTTATTAACTTTGAAAGCTGCTTATATGATGGACAAAATTGGAAACAAGAGTGCAAAAAGCGAAATCGCACAACCCAAAGTGGAAGTGCCTAGCATGGCTGTGAGGGTCATAGAGAGAGCAGTTCAAATACATGGGGGAGCAGGCGTCTCACAAGATACTCCTCTCGCGAGTCTCTACAGCTCAATCAGATATCTCAGGATAGGTGATGGCCCCGATGAGGTTCATTTAAGAACAATTGCCAAGGAGGAATTGAGCAGGTATGAAGATAAGGCCTGAGATTATACTTCTATAGCATCGAAGCTATTTTGCGGACAATATCGAGACTTATTTCTCTTGTTTTAATATTGTATTTATTTTTTTTTATACCTGCATACATCATTTTGGTGTCGAAGAAATCCTCAACCATTGACTTTTTTAGAACGAAATAAATTTTTTCACCATTAGGATCTGCTTTATTTCCATAAACTCTTTCATTCTCTCCAATTTGTATCCATGTTTTTTCTAGACAATCTTCTGGATCGATAAAATTAGTTGAGTTTTTTGAGTTCCCTGTATTTGAAACTAGGTAAGCATAAAGCTTGGTATCTGAATTTTCATTTTTTTCTGAGTCACAAATACTAAGAGAAAATTTACTGCCTACCTCAAAAGTAAGTCCGCTATTAGCATTCATTTTTTACACTGCAATTTTGATAAGAGAAAAAAGTGGAACACATAATATATTTATTCAAAATAGAAAACTATATCGTTTTTTATCTCCTAAAGTTTTTTGTCTTAAAATTTGCTAAAATGAAGATTGATGCAAAGGGGTGGCTTTAGTGCCTGAGATCTATGAAACCCTTTGAACCTGATCCATACAATAATGGCGGAGGAATTGCATGAATACACAATCTATTAAATATCTTTTATTTTCTTTTAACCTAGTATTTTCTCAGTTTCTAATAGCTGAGCCCCTAGAGGAAATTATTGTTAAGGGCGACTGGAGGAGCGTTGAGGCATCCGAAAAAGCGTCTAGTCTATTAATTTTCGAAAACGATCTTATAGAAAAAAAACAATTTAAGCATTTCGAAGATCTGAGCTATGCAGTACCTAATCTAAATTTTGCTGCAAGTGATTCCCGGCCAAGATATTTTCAGATTAGAGGCATCGGTGAAAGATCTGGATATGAAGGTACACCAAACTCTTCCGTTGGTTTTTTAATTGATGACATTGATTTCTCAGGACAGGGAGGAATAGCCTCCACCTTCGATTTAGAACAAATTGAGGTTTATAGAGGCCCGCAAGGATCTAGAATGGGAGCTAATTCTCTTGCTGGAATGATATATGTAAAAACTTCAGATCCTGAGGATTTTTATGTCACCAAAATAGATGTCACTTTAGGTGATTACGGAAGAAAGGACATTGGAGCAGTAGTAAATATTCCTGTAAATGAATCTTTCAAATACAGAATCAGCTTAAAGAAGGAAGATTTTGATGGCTTCAGGAAGAATCTATATTTAAATAGGTCAGACACTTCAAGAAAAGATGAGGAGACAGTAAGATTCAAGACTCAATGGGATATAAAAGATAACTCTTCACTTAATCTTGTTTATTTTAATCATGATTTTGATGACCCAGCCGATATATGGACAATAGACGGCTCCTTAAATACCCTCTCTGATAGGCCCGGAATGGATTCACAAGATTCAGAAGCTCTTGGCTTACGTTTTGAGCATCAATTGTCCTTAGGAGAATTTCAACTTTTATATTCAAAGACTGATACAGACATTGTCTTTAGCTATGATGCAGATTGGGGAAATGCCAATTCTCATAATCCTTATATATATGATTACTTCTCGGAAACACTGCGAAAAAGAGAAACAAATAATTTTGAATTAAGATTAATTTCCGATGATTTTCAGAGAAATGATAAATGGAATTGGATTGTAGGATTTTCGTCGTTTGAAATCGATGAGAATAATGACAAGTTTGATGACGGAGCTTACGGAGATCCTTTTGACGGTTACGATACTTTTTACAGCAAATCTTTTTTTTCTAGCACCTACTCATCAGAAAGTGATTCCGTCTTTGGGAACATAGAATATCTGCTGACCGAAAAAGCGAGACTTTCATTGGGTATAAGATGGGAGGATTGGGACGCAAATTATTTTGATTCAAACAATGAGTTATTTAATCCTTCAAATAAAATGAATGGAGGCAAATTATCCTTTACAAATCAGTTGGACGAGGAAACTTCGTTTTACTTAAGTATTGCTAAGGGCTATAAGCAGGGAGGTTTCAATTTGGGAACAGGACTTAACGAGTCGACTTTTAGTGAAAGCATCAAATATGATCCAGAAACTCTTGTTAACTATGAATTTGGACTCGATAGGTTTTTTCCTTTAAGTAAAACAAATTTCGATTTAGTTTTGTTCTATTCAGACAGGCGCGACCAACAAGTGCTCATATCTACACAAGTGGATCCTCAAGATCCTAATACATTTTTGTATTTGACTCGAAATGCGGCTGAGGGTGAAAATTATGGTGCTGAATTTAGCTTATCGACTCAATTCAGTGATAAATTAGATGTCTTTGCGGATATCGGCCTTTTAAAAACGAAAATCAAAAACTATTCTTCTAGGCCTGATCTCGAAGGTAGAGGGCAGGCGCATGCACCAAGTTTTAGTTTTTCCGCTGGTTTAAATTTGGAAATTTCTAATAATCTTGAATTGCTTTTGGATATAAATGGAAAAAATGATTTCTACTACTCAGATTCTCATGATAATAAGTCTGATAGTTATGTATTAACAAATCTGAACTTTCTCTACAAACATAATGGCTTCACCTATAATTTTTGGGTAAGGAACTTATTTGATGAATATTACTCATTAAGGGGGTTTTACTTCGGAAATGAACCCCCTAATTTCGAAGACAAACTCTACGAAAGGCATGGGGATCCTAGAAATTTAGGACTCTCAATCCTGTATGAATTTTGAAAATCTATTTTTCTTTTTAGAAATAGGTGCTGTATTTCTTGCAGTAGCATATCTTTTATTAGCTGTAAGGAGGGATATTAGGTGCTGGATCGCTGGAATTATGAGCTCATCCATTTACTTTGTTCTTATGTTTACAGCAAATTTATATATGGAATCGATTCTCCAAATCTTCTATATATTTATGGGTGTTTATGGATTCAATCAGTGGAAGTCTGATATAGCCAATACTGAAGAGATTTCTATCACTACTTGGAACTTAAAGACACATCTAATTGTTCTTGGCATTATATTAATCTCTTCATACTTTGCAGGCTACATCTTAGATACATACACAGATGCCAAATTACCATTTTTGGATTCTTTAACGACCTTTGGAGCTCTATTTGCAACTTACATGGTTGCCAAAAAAATTCTTGAAAATTGGATCTATTGGTTTTTGATAGACTCAGTATCAATTTATCTATTTATTGAAAGAGAACTTTACCTAACCTCAATATTATTTTGCCTTTACCTAGTAATAATTATATTTGGCTTTAGGTCCTGGTTGGCTGTCTTTAGAGCAGGTTAAATAAACATCCAATAACTTTTTGTTTTACTGCTATATTCTGAAAATATGAGAGAATGGCAAAATAATTTCGGAGAAGAAAATGGCTAAAGCTTTATATCCTGGAACTTTTGATCCTATTACATTAGGTCATATAGATATAATCGAAAGGGCACTACATCTATTTGATGAAGTGACTATAGCCATTGCGACAAGCGCTTCAAAAAAGCCGATTTTCTCGCTCGAAGAAAGAATAGAACATGTCGAACAGATTTTTGAAGGTAATAAGAATGTTAAAGCCATAGGCTTTACAGGGTTAGTAGTTGATTTGGCTAAAGAGCAAAACTCCAGCATCCTCATAAGAGGATTAAGAGCAGTGTCAGATTTTGAATACGAGTTTCAATTAGCCAATATGAATCGTGCCATGTCTCCTGACTTAGAAAGTGTATTTCTAACCCCAAAGGCTAAATTCTCGTTTTTATCTTCTACCTTAGTCAGAGAAATTGCTTCCATGGATGGAGAAATTGACTCTTTTGTTGACCCAATTGTGAAGAAAGCGCTTCAGGATAAATTTAGAAACTAATTTGGCATTTTGGACAGAATGCACTAGCCCTCTGACCAATCCTTAAACTTTTGATTCTAGACGAACATTTGTAGCAAGTTTCTCCTTCTCGGCCGTAGACCATTAAACTTTGCTTAAAATATCCAGGCTCATTGTTGCCACTTACAAAGTCTCTCAAGGTTGTCCCTCCTTTATCAATTGATTTTCTTAATAACTCAACTATTTTGTTTGCAAGCTCCTCATACTTATTTTTGGAGATTCTTCCTGCTCTTGAAGAAGGTCTAATCCCAGACGCAAACAAGGCCTCGCTGGCATAGATATTTCCCACACCAACAACCACATGAGAGTTCATTATGAAATTTTTGATAGGAACTTTTTTTCCCCTCGATAAAGAAAATAAATATTGACCATTAAAATTATTTCCCAGAGGTTCAGGACCTAAATTTTTGAGCAAAAAATGGTCGCTTGGATTATTTGTCCAAAGAAAGCATCCAAACCTTCTTGGATCGCAGTATCTAAGAATGGTTCCATCTTCAAAACAAATATCTATGTGATCATGTTTTCTTAGATTTTGTTCTTCAGTAATACGAAGACTACCAGACATACCTAGATGAATAATTAGAAATTCGTTCGAGCTTTCCAATAAGAGATACTTTCCTCTTCGAGTAATATTATTAAAAGAATTTGATATCAATTTCTTTCTAATTAATTTCTCTGGTACAGGCCACCTTAATGAACTCTGCCTAACGATTATCGAGGATATTTTTAGGTTCAAAATATGAGGTTGAATTCCTCTAAGGGTAGTCTCTACTTCGGGTAGCTCAGGCAAAATTTATAAATAGTTGTTTAAAGTTTAAGGGAGTTTTAATTTAAACATTTATTTTAAATGCTAAAAATTTGTGTATAAAGTAGCACAATAAACTCATTTAAATTTTATTATTTCAGAGGAGATAGTTATGAGTTCAACGAAGCATCTGTTGCATCCTGAATTGCAGGTCATGGCCGAAGCGCCAATCATTACTGAAATTAATGATAATAATTTAAAGATTGTTAGAAAGACCCTGGATGATCAAAGGCCACCTTTAGTGAATCCTGAATCTTACAAAATAAAAAGGGATGAGATCCTAATCTCTCAAGATGAAGGTCCAGATGTCCGTTGTCTGCTTTATGTGCCTGAAAATAAACAAGCATCTAAGCGAGCTGCTTATCTTCATATACACGGCGGTGGATATATTCTCGGTTCACCTGAGGGGTCAGATCTTCAAAATTTAGTTACTGCATCTAAACTTGGGATTGTAATTATTTCTGTAGATTATCGTCTTGCACCAGAAAATCCCATTCCTGCTCCTTTGGATGATTGTTACGCCGCTCTAGCTTGGTTGCACGAAAACTCTGAGAGTCTATCTATTGACAAGTCTAGAATTGGCATCGGCGGAGAGAGTGCTGGCGGAGGTTTAGCAGCATCTTTAGCGATCAAAGCTAGAGACTTAGGTCAGTACAATATTTGTTATCAGTCTTTAACTTATCCAATGTTAGACGATACAACTGGGACAGATGAAAATCCAGGAGATCCACTTGTTGGTGAATTTGTTTGGACTAGAGAGTTTAATAAATATGCTTGGAATTGTTATCTTCAGGGCTCTAAAAGAGAGGCTCCTCAAGTGCCCAGTAGACTTGAAAAATTTGATGACTTACCTCCTTCATGGATGTTTACTGTTTCCCTAGATTTATTTAGAGATGAAAATATAAATTATGCGCATGAATTGATGAGAGCAGGTGTCTCCTGTGACTTGGTTGTTTATCCGGGTGCGTGTCATGCATTTCAACAAATAGAAACCTCAGAACTTGCTATAAGGTACCAAGAAGACTTTTTGAATGCTCTGAGGCGTGGCTTGAAAGTATAAAATTTATTTTTTAATTTTTGGATGCGACCAAATCTGAGACCGCTTTGCCTTGAATAAAATCTACAATAATTTTAGCTAACTCTGGTCCAACTTCCTCTTGTACAAAGTGACCTGCTCCGCCTAGAGTTATGATACTTGGATTGGGAATTCTATTTACAAAATCATCTTTCATTCTGATAGTTATTCTTTCTTCACCTCCAAAAGCAATCAAAAAGGGCTTTTCCCATTTTTCGAAGACATTTTTCCAATATTTTTCGTTTTCCTGGAGCTGTGTGGGAATTAGATAGGGCCAAACATGAGCTCCAGCTTTATATTTTCCAGAAGGAAAAGGAGCCTCATAAGCTTGTTTTTCGCCTTCAGAGAGTTTTAATCTGCCAAAGTTTTCTATTATGCCGACGATGTCCATATCTTCAGAATAGTAAGAATGTGCTATCCATTTAGTAAACATTGCAATGCCAGCGGAATCAGAAGGATTTTCTGCATTGAGAGCATCTTGCGCGGATATTTTAAGTTCTTCAAAAGTGATTGGGCCATTCCACCATACTGTTAGCTCCACTAGGCGTTGAGTAAACCATGCTCGAAGTCCCTCCGCAGCTGGCATACCCGTATTCGATACGACAACTTGAGAAAATCTTTCAGGCATTTCCGCGACTACCCTCAAACCAATAAGTCCTCCCCAATCTTGAGCGAAATGCGTTGCATTCTTTAGGTCTAGCTCAGAGACAAGCTCCTTCATAACTTCAATATGATGTTCATAGCTATAGTCAAATTTAGAAATGAATTTATCCGATTTACCAAAACCGACCATATCCGGGACAATAACTCTGTATCCTGAATCAGTAAATACAGGTATCATTTTTCTAAAGAGATAGCTCCAGGCTGGCTCTCCATGGAAGAGTATTATCGGCTCAGCATCTTTAGGTCCTTCATCTAAATAGTGAATTCTCAACCCGTCTATGGTCATGTAGTTAGGTTTGAAAGGATAATCTTCAAGATTTTCGAATCTTTCATCTGGAGTCCTTATAACTCCATCTCTGAGTTCGCCAGTTGAGCTAAAAGAACTGGTTATGATTAAAGAAAAGAATATTATTGTTCTTACGAATTTATCCACTATCTTGCACTGTAACGATGTTTAGGATAACAATTTAATCCATTTGATTACTTATATTTATCAAATCTTCAGGACTTAAAGTTCCAACAGAAGCTTTGAGCCTCAACATTGAGATAATATATTCATATCTTGAACTAGCATAGTCTCTTTGAGCTTGGAATAACCTCTTTTGAGCATCAAGTAAATCTACTGTGTTCCTGGTTCCTACTTCATATCCAATCTGAGTAGCCTCCAAAGCCGATTCTGCTGATGCTAGAGCTTGTTTTCGTGCCGTAACGTTAGCAACTTGGGTTTGAACACCAAAATGATTAGATCTAATGTCTCTAATTGTCGATCTCTCTGTAAAGATTGCCTGTTCTTTAGATCTGTCATAATTGGCATAAGCTTGTCTTCTAGCTGAGCTTATTGCACCACCGGCATAAAGTGGTAAATTGAATTGGATAGAATATTGTCTTGTATCTTGCTCAATACCGAATAAGGGATTTTGAATGAATCCGCCGAACTTTCCTTGTTTACTAGTACTATTAGATATTCTTCCAACCAGATCAATTTGAGGCAGATGATTGGAGGCTGCAGACCTTGCAGTTGCTTTAGCAGCATCTCTTTGAAGCTTGGCAGATTTCAATTGATAATTATTTTTCAAACCTAAATTCACCCAACTCTCTCTATCTAAGGGATTTGGTAAAGATATTTCAAATTCATCAATTAAAGGAGATAACAATTTCAATTCTCTACCAACAATAGAAGTCAAAGATTCTTGTGCTGAATCAAGTTGAGCTTCTCTAGCAATTCTTGAAACAACAGTTAGATCGTATGCTGCTTGAGTTTCTTGAACCTCGGTAATTGCAGCAAGCCCTACGTCGAACCTTTTTTTAGCAAGGTCTTTTTGCCGACCAATAGCTTTTTCCTCTGCTCTGGCAGCATTTAAACTATCTATAGAATTCAGAACATTGAAGTACGCTGATGCTACCCTGACCATTGTCTCTTGTTGCTGATATGCAAACTCGGCAGCCGCTGCTTCTGATAATGCATTACCTCTTTCAAATTGGAACCATTTATCAAGTCTGAAAATGGGTTGATTTAAATTTGCTAGGTAGGCATAAGAGTTGTAGCCTTCAACGAAAGTTTCTTGAACTCTATATTCATTCCAATTCGTGCCCCCAGAAATGCTTAGAGTAGGTAAAAGTCCAGCAATACCTTGTGCTTTATTTTCTTTTCCAGCTCTAAAAGTTGCCTCAGCTGCTCTCAATAATGGATCATTCTTGAGAGCAAGCTCATATACATCAGCTAAATTTTCTGAGCTTATTGGCCTTGCTACTAGCAAGAAAAAAAGAAAGAAGAGGGAATAAATTTTATACATAAAGCGCATAATCTAAAGGTTAGGTGTATTAGTCTACTATAACACCTCTTAGATTCGCAACAAATTTAATTCTTAGCCTATAATAGTAATTTTAAAGGGGAGATAAAATGACAATACAAGTTGGGGACAAAGTACCTTCTATTAACTTATCAATTATGACTGATTCAGGCCCTAAGCCAGTTACTATCAACGAGCTCTCTACAGACAAAAAGATAGTTTTGTTTGCAGTTCCAGGGGCATTTACCCCTACCTGCAGCGTCCAACATTTACCTGGGTTTCTTGAAAAAAACAAAGAACTAAAAGATAAAGGTGTAGATACTATAGCCTGTGTTTCAGTAAATGATCCCTTTGTTATGAAGGCTTGGGGTGAAGACAGAGGTGTGGGAGAAGACGTCTTGATGCTATCTGATGGAAATGGAGAATTTACCTCCGCCATTGGACTAGAGATGGATGGAAGCGGATTTGGATTAGGGACGAGATCACAAAGATATGCAATGATAATCGATGATGGTGTAGTTTCTGCTCTAAATGTTGAGCCTGGTCCTGGCTTGGACGTCAGTTCCGCAGAAGCAATTCTGGAGCTACTCTGATAATGGCAAAACCAATTTACGATATTGGTCAAATTTGTGAGCTTGATAAATGGGAAACCTTCATAAATGGTCAGCCTTTTGAATTATTTAAGAGGTTAAGAGAAGAGGCGCCAATCTATTGGCATGAAGAAAGCCTTGATTACGAGCCTGGATTTTGGGCACTTACGAAACATGAAGACATTATCAAGGTATCCAAAGATCCGATGACTTTTTCATCTGCAGTTGGAGGCCATTTAATGACAATGGGAGATCCTGAAGTCGTAGATCCAAGTGCTGTAGCTGCTATTATTGGAAATATGATCGGAATGGATCCCCCAGATCATCAAGTTTACCGAAAAATGGTTGCTCCGAGTTTCACTCCGAAGGCAATAAGAAATCTTGAGGAGGATATGAGGAAGAAAATTCAAGAGCTTTTAGAGAATGTGGAAGGGAAAAGTGAATTTAATTTCGTTACCGAAATATCTGAGCAATTACCTTTATGGGTTCTTTGCGAAATGATGGGAATACCCGAATCTGATAGACCAAAAATAAGGGATTTAGTAAACAATCTTACCGATGCCTCAATTCAACAGGATCCTAACAATGCTTTTCAAATATGGGTAAATTATATGGAGCTTTTCAAAATGGGAAGAGACATGATTGAGGAAAGAAGAAAAAAACCAACTGAGGATTTAATGAGTGTAGTTGCTAATACACAAGTTGAAGGAGATGAGTTACCACCAGAACTTTTAGATGGTTTCTTTCTTTTGATGGTAATTGCAGGTAACGAAACGACAAGAAATACTCTAACTGGCGGACTTATGGCGTTGACTGAAAATCCTGAAGAAAGAGAAAAGCTCCTCAAAGATCCTTCCTTAATCGCAAATGCTACCGACGAAATGCTTAGATGGGTGACATCAGTTATTTATTTTAGAAGAACTGCAACTCAAGATACTCAAATAAGAGGCCAGGATATAAAAGCTGGAGATAAGGTTGTTATGTGGTACGGCTCAGGAAATCGAGATGAAGAGGTATTTCCTGATGGGCATTTATTCAGGGTAGATAGAGAAAATGCACGTAAACATTTAGCTTTTGGTGCAGGCGAACATTTATGCCTTGGAAATAGATTAGGCCATATGCAGATAAGAATATTATTTGAAGAACTTTTGGAACGTTATCCTAATATTCATTCGGTTTCAGACCCTATTAGAATTCCTTCTAATTTTTTAGCAGGTATATCTGAATTGAAAGTGAGTATATAAATGATTACTAAAGGCGATGATTTTCCAATACATCAAACTTCTTCTCCTATTGCTGAGGTTGGCTCAGAAAGAAATTTTTATGACAGATATTTCTTTAATGGCTACAACGATGATGGAAGTATTTTTTTCGGAGCTGCATTTTGTGTCTATCCAAACTTGAACGTCAAAGATGCTAGCTTTATCTTTGTTTCAGAGGGTATACAGCACAACTTTAGATATTCTGATGTTCTCGACTATGAACGGATGGAAACCTCAGTTGGCTCTTTCAAGATTGAAATCATAAAACCCCTTAAAGAAATAAGAATCACCCTAAATGATGAAGAAAAAGATATTAATGTTGATATTACTTTTTCAGGGAGATTCGAACCCATGGAAGAACCGAGAATGACCTTAAGAAATGGACCTAGGATTTATATGGATTCAACTCGGATGACTCAACATGGTTATTGGACAGGTAATATAAATTTTAAAAGTCACAATATAAATTTATCTGAAGAAAATTACTTGGGTACTCGCGATAGGTCATGGGGTATAAGACCTGTAGGAACCCAAGACACTCAAATTGTTCCTCCCTTAAAATTGCCTCAGTTTTATTGGTTATGGGCACCAGCAAATTTTGATGATGTTTCGTCTCATTTATATTTTGTTGACGATGAAGAGGGGAGAGCAACCCACAGCCATTGTGTGGAACAGAAAGACAATCAAAGCTCAATTCTGTCGAGCTTAAAAAAAGAAATACATTACTACGAAGGTACAAGACGTATATCGAAGGCAAAATTTTCTGCCATGAAAAGAGATAAAACAGAGGTAGTTTGGTCTTTGAAGCCTAAATATCATATCTATATGTGCGGACTGGGTTATATGCATCCTGAATGGGGACATGGAATGTATCATGGTGAACAAAAATCTTTTTACGACTCCTATGATCTGAGTGAAGATCCTCATGATCCACCATTTCTCCACATTCAAGCTATCTGCCACTTTGAAATGAAAGAAAATGACACAACCACAAAGGGTTTGGGCGTTTTAGAACAACTTTTGATAGGACCACACATCCCGAGCGGATTTGAAAGTTTATTGGATCGGTAAGCAGATGTCGCAGGAGCTATCTTCCTCATTTTTAGATTACTACACAGAATTTTCTGAAAGAGAATATTCTTTAATTTCCTTCGAAAGAGTTTTTGGTGGAGCAAGCAGAGAAACTTACAAAATACATGTTAAAGACAAATCTGAAAATGAAGAGAAGTTGATTCTGAGAATTTCTCAAGATAGCTCGCTAATAGACACAGATCAGAAAACTGAATATTTGGCTTATTCTGCTTTTCAGGATTCAAAAGTGCCTGTTCCAGTCATGATTGATATGTCAGAAGAAGACAACAAATTAGGAGCTTCGTTCATGCTCATGAGGGAGCTTAAGGGAGAGGCAGCTACTCCTTTCACACCTGATGTATATTCTCCTCATGAAGAGGAACTGGGTAATCAGTTTTGGTCCATTTTAGGGAATATTGCAAAGCATGAAATTAATGATGAAATTTTTGAAAACTTCTCGAAAGAAACAAAAAAACCTTTTTGGAAAAATGAGTTGGATAAGTGGAATAAAGTTATTCATGAGGACTCAATAGGAGTTGAACCAATTTTAGAAGCTGGAATAAGGTATTTATATAAAAATCCTCCGAGAGAAAAAGACTTCGTATCAATGGTTCACGGAGATTATAGAAGTGGGAATTTCCTTTATTTAGATAATAAGATTACCGGCATTCTTGATTGGGAGATGGCTCATTTAGGAGATCCCTTAGAAGATTTAGGCTGGGCTTTGTCCCCCATATGGAGTTGGCAAGACAAAGATCGTCCTGCTTACTTGGTAAAACGAGAGGACGCACTCACAATATGGAAAGACAGTAGCGGTATAGAAATAAACGAAAGTGATTTGGAATGGTGGGAGTTATTTGCGGCTGTAAAAGGAATGGCGATTTGGATTTCTGCTGGGCATGAATTCAAATCAGGTAAAAACACTGATCCTATTAACTTATTCTCAGCTTGGATTCCTGGAGATATTCATTTAGAAATCATTTTAGATATTTTAGAAAAGAATATATGAAACCAGATATAAACATAGCTCTTCTCAATGCAGCACAAGAAATAATAAATCGGTTTAGTCCTCTTATTGAAGACGAGTATGAGAGATCTCGTCTTGGATCTTGGGGCGCCTTGATTCTAATATCTGCAATGAAATTAAATGATGCCAGCTCATCTCTCAGGAAGGAAAATATGGATATAGTTGATTGGTTAAATAAATATTCAAATATTGATGAAAAAGATCTCGATACGCTTTCATCCTTTAATGGAAAGAGCCTAGACCAATATGATGAGGACAATCAAAAACTAAGAGCTTTGTTAAATTCAGAAATAGAAAAATTAGAGATGCTTCATGATAAAGATTCGCTCAAGCAGAGTATTAATTTGATGAGGTCTATGCATAAAAGAAGAAGTGTTAGTGACCTTATTGGTCTCTTACAACAATCTGAAAACTAGATAATTGGACCTACTATTTCTATTTGGAATAATGTTATTCAAAATCAAATAAGGATTTAATATTCACTCTTCTAGAAAAGAAAATCCTACGATTCCAATTCCATTTTCACCTCTGATTCCTCTCTTAAGCAACATAACATTTACTAACAAGAAATTGTTAACTTGTAATTTTTTAAATGCTAATTTTGTGAAATTTCTAGGTACTTGGGACATTTCCTGAAGGTATAATAGATTTCTATTAAATGGCTAGAGAATACACTGCAGAGTCAATTGAAGTCCTATCAGGACTTGATCCGGTCAAAAAGAGACCAGGAATGTACACGGAAACCTCTCGCCCAAATCATTTAGCTCTTGAGGTTATAGATAATAGCATTGACGAAGCATTGGGTGGCTTCGCATCCGAAATTAACGTTTTTCTATTTAAAGATGGTTCTTTAAGCGTTGAGGACGATGGAAGAGGAATGCCTGTTGACATTCATCCAGATGAAGGAATTCCTGCTGCAGAACTTATTTTTACTAGACTTCATGCTGGAGCCAAATTTTCCGATGAGGATTATAAGTTCTCTGGTGGTTTACATGGAGTTGGTGTCTCGGTAGTAAATGCCTTATCTTTATTTCTTGAAGCTGAAATCAAGAGAGATGGGAAAAAGTTTGGCATTAGATTTGAGGAAAGCGAAAAGATAGGAGAATTAAAGGAAATAGACAAAGTAGGAAAAAAGAATACAGGCACAAAAGTAACCTTCCTTGCAGATCCTCAATATTTTGATAATTCTAAAATATCTGTTTCACAACTCACTGCAGCTTTGAAAGCTAAAGCAGTCTTATCTCCTGGTCTAAAAATTTCTTTTAAAGATGAAAATACGGGTTTTGAAGAAACTTGGTGTTTTGTAGATGGACTTGCCTCATATTTGTCTTCCTCTAACAAGGGAGGAGAAGTTGTACCATCAGAACCATTTGAAGGCGAACATATGTCCGAGGAAGGTGGTCTAACCTGGGCTCTTCAATGGGTTCAAGGAATAACAGATCCTATCTCAGATAGTTATGTGAACCTTATACCTACCTCTCAAGGAGGAACACACGTCAATGGGACTAGGTCAGGACTCACTGAAGCATTGAAAGAATTCTGTGATTTTAGAAATCTTGTTCCAAGGGGGGTAAAGTTAACTGCTGACGATGTTTGGCTTAACTGCAGCTCAATTATCTCTGCTAAAGTTAAAGATCCACAATTTACTGGGCAAACCAAAGAGAGACTTTCAACTAAAGAATTCACCAATATTTCTTCCCAGATCGTAAAAGACTCTTTCAGTTTATGGCTGAACCAGCATACTGAGGAAGGAGAAACCATAGCGGAGATCTGTATTGCTAATGCTCAAGCTCGGCAAAAAAGTAATAAAAAGGTGGATAGAAAGAAAATCCTTTCTGGTCCTGCTCTGCCTGGCAAGTTAACTGACTGTACAACAAATGATCCTGAGCTTGGCGAATTGTTCCTGGTTGAGGGTGAATCTGCTGGAGGGTCAGCCAAGAGAGCAAGGGATAGAAATTTCCAAGCCATACTTCCTCTGAAGGGTAAGATTATGAATACTTGGGAAGTAGATGTAAGCGAAGTTCTTGCTTCCCAAGAAGTAAATAATATAGCCATTGCTCTGGGGGTAGAGCCGGGAAGCAATAATCTTGAAGGTCTAAGGTATGGAAAAGTTTGTATTTTGGCAGATGCAGATTCTGATGGATTACACATAGCAACACTCTTGTGTGCTCTATTTCTTAAACACTTTAGACCTTTAGTTGAGGCCGGAAGAGTTTATATGTCCATGCCCCCTCTATACAGAGTAGATCAAGGAAAAGATGTCTATTATGCTCTTGATGATGAAGAGAAAGATAATTTAGTAAGTCAACTTCAGAAAAAAAATAAAAGAACAAAGATAGAAGTTCAAAGATTTAAAGGTTTAGGCGAAATGAATGCATCTCAACTTAGAGAAACTACTATGCTTCCAGGAGCAAGAAGATTAGTTCAACTTACTATAAAGAACGGTGATAAATCATCCCAGATAGTAGATATGCTTTTATCAAAAAAAAGATCTCAAGATAGAAAAGAGTGGCTGGAAGATAAAGGAAATTTAGCGAATGTCTGAAAAACTTGAACAACAATCTCTAAGCCAATTTAGCGAAAAGGCTTATCTCGATTATTCAATGTACGTCATCTTGGATAGGGCTCTACCCCATATAGGAGATGGATTGAAACCTGTGCAAAGAAGAATAATTTACGCTATGTCAGAGCTTGGTTTGAGTTCAGCGGCCAAATATAAGAAAAGTGCTAGAACAGTAGGTGATGTAATAGGAAAATTTCATCCTCACGGAGATACTGCCGCTTATGAGGCAATGGTGTTGTTATCTCAATCTTTCTCTACGAGATATCCTCTCATAGATGGTCAAGGAAACTGGGGTTCTATTGATGATCCTAAGTCCTTTGCTGCAATGAGGTATACAGAATGTAGACTATCCCCCTATGCAAAAAGTCTTTTGGAGGAGCTTGGTCAAGGGACTGTAGACTGGAATAGTAATTTTGATGGAACTTTGCTTGAACCATCAGTGCTGCCTGCAAGATTACCTAATTTGATATTAAATGGCGCAACCGGTATAGCTGTAGGCATGGCCACAGACATACCACCACATAACATCAATGAAGTTGTAAATGCATGTATAAAAATTCTTGATGAACCAAAAGTCACTGTTGAGGATTTGTATAAGATTATTCCAGGACCTGACTTTCCAACAAAAGCAGAAATTATATCTCCTGAAGAAGATCTAAGAGAAATCTACAAATCAGGACGAGGCTCTGTAAAAATGAGAGCCACCTATGAATTAGAAAATGGAGAGATTACCATTACTGCTTTACCTCATCAGACTTCTAGCTCAAAGATTCTTGAGCAGATTGCTCTTCAAATGGAGGGAAAAAAACTTCCTATGATCATAGATCTTAGAGATGAGAGTGATGAAGAAAATCCTACTAGATTAATCTTGGTTCCAAAATCAAATAGAGTAGATAAAGATGCAGTTATGAATCATCTGTTTGCTACAACTGATCTTGAAAAAAATTACAGGGTCAATATGAATCATATTGGGCTGAATGGAAAGCCTCAGACGCGTGATATTAAGTTAGTTTTGAAAGAATGGCTTACTTTTAGATCGCAGACTGTAACAAGAAGGCTTCAGCACAGATTGGACTGGGTCTTAGATAGATTACATATATTAGATGGTTTACTGATAATTTATCTAAATTTAGATGAAGTTATAAACATAATCCGAAATGAGGAGGAACCTAAAAAAGTTCTTCAGAAAAAGTTCAAATTAAGTGTAATTCAAGTAGATGCAATTTTAGAAATCAGATTAAGGCAACTAGCTAAGTTAGAAGAAATTAAAATAAAAGAAGAGAAAGGCAATTTAGACTCTGAAAGAAAGGATCTTGAAAAAATTCTAGGCTCAAAGGCTAGACTGAAAACACTTATAAAAAAAGAACTCAAAGATGATTTAGAAATCTATGGCGATGAGAGAAATAGCCCAATTGTTGCAAGAGAAGAAGCAAGTGCTTTTGATGAGACTGAGCTCATTTCTTCTGATCCAGTAACTATAGTTCTTTCTGAAAGAGGGTGGGTGCGCGCTGCCAAAGGCCATGATATAGATCCAGAATCTTTGAATTACAGAGAAGGAGATAGTTTTTTTACTTCTGCAACTTCGAGAAACAACTTAAACGCGGTATTTTTTGATTCTAAAGGAAAGTCCTATACATTAGCTTGCCATTCATTACCCTCTGCAAGAGGTCAAGGCGAGCCTCTTTCAGGAAGATTAAATATAGATTCAGGTGAAAATTTTATGGGTGTTGTATCAGGTAACAGTGATGAAAAAATTGTTTTATCAACTTCTTCAGGATATGGCTTTATAGCATCTATAGGCGATTTACAAACCAAAAATAAGTCTGGGAAAGCAGCAATCAAGGTACAAGAAAACGCAAAAGTTCTGTTACCTGGTTTAATCAAAGACGAGCAAGATGTTTTAGCTGCGATAACAAACCAAGGCAGAATGCTAGTCTTTCCTTACACAGAATTACCTCAACTTTCTAGAGGGAAAGGAAACAAAATTATCGGAATACCGAAATCAAATTTTGAGTCTGGAGAAGAATTCTTGCAGGAAATAGCAGTTATAGGAAATGATAGAGAATTGAAATTGATCAGCGGAAAAAGGCATTTCACCATAAAGTTCAAGGACCTTGAAAACTTTTTTGGAGCAAGGGGACGAAGAGGGAATTTCTTACCCAAAGGATTTAGAAAAGTGGATAGAGTTGAAGTAGTTTCCTCTGAAAGTAACAAATCCTAATTAAGACTACTTATATAGACGGAGAGTAAAATGAAAGAAAAATTTCCTTATTTAGGAAACCAAGTAACTATTACTGAGGATATGTGTGATCTTAACGGTCATATGAATGTCATCTACTATGCCAAAATTTTTGAGGACGAATTTCCTTTTTATCAGTCCCTAGGATTTTATTCTGACCATTTTGAGAAGGGTTTTTCATTTTTTACACTTGAAATGAATGTAAGATATTTAAAGGAGATGAAGCAAGGTGAAATTGCTTATCCTTGCTTCCGTTATTTCAAAATTAAACCTAAGTTAATTCATTATGGTGGAGTCTTACTCAATGAAACAGGAGAAGTCTCGTCATTTACTGAAAATGTCTTGGTCCATGTGGACATGAGCACCCGTAGATCTTGCGAAATGCCCGCTGAAACTATTGATCATTTAAATAAAATGTTAGAGGAGCATAACTCTACTGGTGAAGTAGAACTAGACTTGAGATTGAAGATTTAAATTGAGTCCAGTTCTTTTTGAACTGCATCATTAATAAGAGGAACAACTTCAAGACTTTTGAGATTCTCCTCAAGTTGCTCTAATTTTGAAGCTCCTAAAATAACTGTTGAAACATTTTTGTTTAATAAACACCATGCTATCGCTAAATTAGACATGCTTATTTCAAGTTTTTTTGCTATTGGCACCAATTTACTAACCCTCTTCATCCTATTTTGACCTCGATCTGACTCAACCATAGACTTTTTAAGCCATTCATATCCACTTAAAGAAGCTCTCGATCCTTCGGGGATCCCGTCTAAGTACTTTCCGGTCAAAGCCCCAGAAGCCAAAGGCGACCAGATTGTAGTTCCTAGACCATATTCTTCATATAAAGGCCCATATTCATTTTCAAACCTATCTCTATCGAGAAGATTATATTGAGGCTGTTCCATAGTAGGAGGAGTTAAATTATTTGAGAAAGCAAATTCATATGCCTCAGTGATTTCTTCTGCGGTCCACTCCGATGTACCCCAATAAAGTACTTTTCCTTGAGCGACTAAATTATGCATTGCCCAAACGGTTTCACTTATCGGCGTTTCTTTATCTGCTCTGTGACAGAAATACATATCAAGATAGTCGACTTGCAGACGTTCCATTGCTTGGTGACAAGCCTCAGTTATATGCTTTTTACTGAGACCAATTTGAGTAGGCAATGGATTTTCATTCGAACCAAAAAAAACTTTCGATGAAACACAATATGAATCTCTAGATCTACCTAAACTCTTTAAAGCCTTTCCCATGACAATCTCGGACTGACCTCTTTCATAACCTTCTGCATTATCAAAAAAGTTTATGCCTGCATCGAGGCAAGTTCCGAACATTTTTTCTGCAAGTTGAGCATCAACTTGTTTATTGAAAGTTACCCATGAACCGAAGGATAATTCAGATACTTTCAAGCCAGATCTTCCTAAATTTCTATAATGCATATTTTTACCCCATTAATATTTTTTTCATGAGAGCTACGCCTTTTTCAATATCCTCATTTGGGATATTCAGAGCTGGCGCTAATCTCAAACAGCTTGAACCAGCTGAAACCATTATCAAGCCCTCGGAATAGGCTTGATCAAGAACATCATTTGCGTTTTTGTCTACCAGATCACATCCTATCCACAAGCCCGATGAACGAATATCAGAAAAAATGCCTTTTGTTTTCAGTTCTGAAAGAAGTTCAATAAATAGTTTTTCTTTTTCAAGAACGTTTTTAAGAAAATTAGAATCACTTACAATTCTTATTACCTCGTTTGCAACGGCACAAGCAATGGGATTGCCACCAAAAGTTGAACCATGGGTTCCTGGTTGCATGCACTCTCCAATATTTTTTGTTGTTAAAGTTGCACCAATAGGTATTCCGCCCCCTAGACCTTTAGCTGAAGTAACAATATCAGGCTCAATATCATAATTCATATATCCGTAAATAACTCCCATACGGCCAACTCCACTTTGAACTTCGTCAATTATCAGAAGCACGCCTTTTTTTTGTGTCATCTCTCTGAGTTCTGCCATAAAATCCTTGCTCGCTTCATATACACCTGCTTCACCTTGAACGGGCTCAACTATTACAGCAGCGGTTTGATCTGAAATAAGTTCTTTTAATTTCGAAATATCATTAAATTCACCTTGCTTTATACCCGGCATGAGGGGTTCAAATCCGCTTCTATGCATTTCTGAATTTCCAAGAGATATATTTAAGATTGATCGACCGTGGAATGAGTTTTTAAAAGAAACTATCTCATTCCTTGGATTATTTCTTGAGGAGTGATATTTCCTTGCTATTTTAATTGCAGCCTCATTCGCTTCTGATCCTGAGTTACTGAAGAAAACATTTTCAGCAAAGGTAAGATCAGTCATTTTTTTTGCCAGTTCAATGGCAGGTTGATTAGTTAGGTAATTACTAATGTGCCAGAATTTTTTTGATTGCTCGTTTAATGCACTTACCAGCGTAGGATTAGAATGACCTAGAGAATTTACTGCAATTCCCCCTCCAAAATCTATATATTCTTTGTTATCCTTGTCCCATAATCTTGAACCTAAAGCCCTGTCAGGGATGAAATCGGCAGGAGAATAGTTAGGTAGCATGACGCTATCATAAATATTTCTTAATTCACTTTTATTGCTGTCTTTTTTCATTGCAGAAATTTTTGGGCGAGAACTATATTATAGATACCCTTTTTGTATGGTCAAAATAGAAACTAACATAGAAGATAATATACATCGTATTTTGCTTCGACCTAATCAGTCCAGTGACTGGAAAACCAGCCTTTTATTTATTTTAATAATTGCCTTTACTTGCTTAACTATTGGAATTGGCTTTGCTCTGGCAGGCGCTACAATGATTCTTCCATTCGCAGGTTTAGAGATAATATTTGTTGCTATTTGCGTTTATTTGGTTATGAAAAATACCTACAAGCAAGAAGTTATAACTCTCACAAAAGATAAGCTTAAGATTGAAAAAGGAGAAGGAAAGGCTGACGAGGTATGGGAATACTTTCGCATGTGGTCATTTGTTTCTGTAGAGAGACCTGAACATCCTTGGTATCCTGCGCACATTATTGTTTCATCAAAAGGCGAAAGGGTTCCTATAGGAGACTTTTTAACAGAGGACGAAAAGGACGAGCTCGTGACAAACTTAGAAAGGATAATACTCGAATTAAAGTAATTATTTTCTTTGGTTAAATCTTTTTCCCACCATGGCAGACGCAATATTTATTTTCTGAATGTCTATTGTTCCACCTGCAATGCCCCATCCCCAAACATCTCGGTATTTCCTCTCCATTCCATACTCCTTATTGAAGCCGTAACCGCCCATTAACTGCATAGCCGAGGCTACCACTTCTCTTGCTGTTTCATTTGAGAAGCATTTACCAACACTAGATTCGAAGATGCTAGGAAATCCTTCCTGTGCATTATGAGCTGCACGATGGATGAGTAATCTTGACGCTTCAACTTTCATTGCCATTTCTGCTAATTTCATTTGGACTGCTTGGAATTCAACAATCTGTTTACCAAATTGCTCCCTTTCTTGTACATATTCTATGGCATTCTCTAATGCGCCCGATGCTTGACCTAAGCACATAATTGCATTTCCGCACCTTTCAAGATCAAAGGCTTCCATAAGTTTTTTGAAACCTCCATTTGCTTCTACTATCACGTTCTCTGGAGGAATCTCAACATTATCAAAATAGATGTCCGCAGACGGTATGCCATTCCAACCCATTAATTTTTCTTGTTGACCGAAACTTACTCCGTCAGAATCCTTTTCAACATAGACTGCACCAATACCATTAGCGCCTGGGTCGTCTGACATTCTGCAATAAACAACGTATCCATCGGAGTGTCCTCCCCCAGAACACCACCTTTTATTACCATTTAGTAACATTTTGTTATCTTCTAGCACTGCCTTAGTTGTTAAATCTGTCAAAGCTGAGCCCGCATTTGGTTCGGACATCGATACAGCAACAACTATATTTCCATTGCAGACTTCAGGAATTACTTTTTGTTTGAGCTCTTCAGTTGCAAAGTGTTCAATAGCCTTTACAGGTCCGACACAACTTTCAAATATAGGAAAAGCTACAGCAGAAGAAATTTTTGCAAATTCTTCCATAACTAGTAATGCATCTAGATTTGATAAACCTAAGCCTCCATATTCTTCTGATACATTGATACCCAAAAAACCCATCTCCGCATACTTTTTTAGCCACTCTTTTGATAGAGGTTCGCTGCTTTTTTCCATTGAGTCAGCCACAGCTACCATTTCATTTTGGGCGAAGTTCCTAGCGGTCTCCTGCAGCTCTTTCTGCTGATTTGACAGTTTAAAGTCCATTTTTAATCTCCTAAATAATTCTCTCTTCTTTTAATTTTTCAATTTCCTCAAGACTATAACCTAGTCCACTTAATATTTCTTGATTATGCTCACCAAGCTCTGGCGATCTTTTAACTATTTTGCCTGGATTTTGCGATAACTCTACTGCAGGCCCAACAACAGAGTATTCTTTCTCCATAGTTGGATACTTCATTTTAATAAAAGAACCTTTCTCAAGGATGTGTTCTTCATTAAGTGTCTCCTCTGCCTTGAGTACCTCACCAACAGGTATTCTAGATTTCTCAAGTTCTTCAATAGCCTGTTTTGAAGTTCTTTCTGCACACCACAGAGACATTCTTTCGCTAATTAAATGTCCGTTATCTCCTCTACTAATGTCATCTTTAAATCTTTCATCTGTGAGCCAACTTTCTTCATTCATCAGATTAGCCCATCTCTCAAAAAGAGGTTTTCCCACCGTTTGTACAAGTATCCAACCATCTTTAGTTTGGAAAGTATCTGAAGGTCCGGAAGTCTGAGCCCTATTCATAGAAGCAATTCTGTTTACATTGAGTATCTCTTGTTCAATTAATAGGCTATTCGTCGTTGTGAGTGCAGTTTGAAGCAATGAAGTTTGAACTCTTTGGCCTTTGCCTGTTTTTTGTTTTTCAATATAAGCCAGTAAAGTTCCAAATGCTGCTAGCGACGCACTGCAAAAGTCTACGTAAGGTGCGTAAGCTTTAGTAGGTTGATCAGGATCTCCTGTCATATCCATGGCTCCTGACATTGCTTGTGCTACTCCATCAAATCCAACTCTATCGGCATAGGGTCCCGTAGTTCCGAATGCGGTATTGGAAGTAAGAATTATTCCTTCATTGATCAATTTCAACTTATCGTAGTCAAGACCCATCGATTTTAGTGTTTGCTCAGGAAGGTTAGCGATAACTATGTCAGCTTTTTCCACAAGTTTCTTGACTATCTCCTTACCTTTATCCTTGGTTGGATTAAGGGTAAGTCCTAATTTATTTCGGTTAAGTTGCAAAAACATCGCTCCTTGACCGTCTTTGCTGACAGGAGTTACATACCTGTCCTCGCTACCATCAACTCTTTCAACTCTAATAACCTCTGCTCCATAATCTGCTAATAAAGCACCACAAAATGGTCCTGCGATATACCTACCAAAATCTAAAACTTTCACACCTTCTAAAATTCCACTCATAAGATTTATTTCCTAAATATTTAAACTTCGATATGTTTATTATTTTTGTTTCCTGAGATTATAATCATGGTATGACAGATCAAGAAATACCAGAAGGCTTTAAAGAGTTAAAAATCCCACAACCACACATAGAAAACATGGGTCCGGGTTATTACAAAAAAGAAAATGATGAATTATTTATGATCTTTTTCGCCAAAAAGGAAAATAGTAATTTTTATGAGTCAGTGCACGGAGGAGCGCTAATGGCTTTAGCTGATTTTTGTCTCACTTCTTCCATGATGAAAGACAGGAATAGTCTTGTTACAACTGTAAGTTTTCATACTGAGTTCTTGGCTCCTGCTCCCTTAGACAGCATGTTATTGATCAGGTGTAAACCAAAAAAAATTGGCAAGTCCTTAGGTTTTTCTGAGGGGGATATTACTGTAGATGGGAAAACGATAATAACTTTTGGAGGAGTAGGTAAAATACTTAAAACATAATGGGCGAAAAATACGAAATAGTACTTTATGGGGCTACCGGATTTACCGGGAAGATTTGTTGTAAATATCTGAGGGATAATTATTCCGATTTGAGCTGGGCAATGTCTGGAAGAAATAAAGAAAAGTTGGAAAATATAAAATCGGAATATGACCTCGATTGTGATGTGATCGTTGCAGATGGTGGTGACTTAGATGCTCTTAGGGCATTAACTGCTCAAACTAAGGTTGTATTGTCCACAGCAGGTCCTTTTGCAAGATATGGTTCTTTATTAGTTCAGGCTTGTGTAGAAAATGGTACGCACTACACGGATATCACTGGAGAAAATCACTGGGTTAGGGGCCTTATTGACAAACATCATAACGAAGCAGCTTCAAAAGGTATTAGGATTATACCGTCTTGCGGTTACGATTCAGTCCCATCCGATATTGGATCGTTCTTTACTATATCGCAATTCAATAAACCCGTTTCAAGAGTCGATGTATATCAGGAGGCCCAAGGCGGAGCTTCTGGCGGTACAACTGAGACAATTTTTACTATGGATGGACTGAGTAAGGAAATGAGAGACCCTTTTGTTTTGAACCCCGAAGATAGTGTTACTAAGGAACAGAGAGAGAAATCAAAAGATGGTTTTGTTATTAAACAAGTAGAAGGTTTAAAGGGATGGTCTGGGGTTGGCATGATGGCTGTTGCAAACACCAGAGTTGTTAGAAGATCTGCAGCTTTAATGGCTCAAAATCAGCAACCCTATGGAAATAACTTCACCTTTGGAGAACATGGTTTATTTTCTACAAAGAGAATGGCAAGGCTAGCATCCTATGCATCAATTTTGGCATTTTTAGTAATTGGCACACCTTTGAAACGTTTAGTGAGGCCTTTTCTCTTAAAGCCAGGCGAGGGACCTAGTCAAGAAACTCAAGATAAAGGTTGGTTCAGAGCTACTTTTGTTGCATTTTCGGAAGATAATGAAAGAAAAATTTGTTCCATGTACGGATCTGGAGATCCCGGCTATAAATCTACTGCAAAGATGGTCTGCGAATCAGCTCTTGCACTTGCAAGATCAGACGATTTACCAGGCGGAAATGAATACGGCGGAGTATTGACATCTGCGGTGGGACTAGGCGATGTTTTAGTCAAAAGGCTTGAAAATGCAGGGATTGAATTTAAGGTTCTTAGTTAGCTTTAAAGTTCTTAAGTTTTTTCTTTACAGACTTGTTTTTAAGAGAAGCTGTATGAATTACCCCGTCTTTGAAAGGCGCCCATGCCTCTCCCTGTATTAGAGGATTTAGGTAATTCTTGCAGGATCGAGTTATACCGAAACCATCCTTAGAGATGAATTTTTTTGGAATCTTTTTTTCAACATTTGCGACCTTAGATAATTCAACTTTGTCTATTCTCCACTTATAGGGCTTAGTTTTTTCTCTAACTATTACCGGCATAATCGCGTTTTCTCCAGCGGTTGCATATTCGACTGCTGCTCTGCCAACGGCATATGCCTGTTCTACATCGACTTGAGAAGCAATATGTCTTGCAGATCTTTGCAAATAATCAGAAACAGCCCAATGATATTTATATTTCAATTTTTTATGAACTATTTCCGCTACCCTTGGCGCAACTCCACCAAGTTGTTTATGTCCAAAAGAATCAATGGTTCCAGCATCTGAAAGGAATTCTCCATTTTTATACTTAGTGCCCTCTGAAACAACTATCACGCAATATCCATCACTATTTACTGCTTCTTTAACTTTTTTGACAAATTTTCCTTCGTTAAAGGGTACTTCTGGAAGAAGAATTAAATGAGGTGCAGAATTTTCTTTGGATTGCGCCAATCCCGAAGAAGCAGCAATCCAACCAGCGTGTCTGCCCATGACTTCAAAGATAAAAACTTTTGTTGAGCTGTTTGACATACTTTTGACATCCAGTGCAGCTTCCTTGGTAGATGTGGCAATATATTTTGCAACCGAACCAAAACCAGGACAATTATCAGTGAAGGGTAAATCATTATCTATTGTTTTAGGTATGCCTATACAAGTTACTGGAAAGCCAGCAAGTTTGGTAAATTGAGCTATCTTATTAGTAGTATCTTGAGAGTCTCCACCTCCATTGTAAAAAAAATAACCAATATCATGGGCTCTAAATACTTCTATAAGCCTCTCAAATTCTCTTATATTTTTTGAAGGATCTTTAAGCTTGTGTCTGCAGGAACCAAAGACTCCACCAGGAGTATGTGATAATTTTTTTAATTCTTTCAAATCTTCGAAAGATGTATCTATGATTTCTTCTTTTAAAATTCCTAGAATTCCATTGCGCCCTGCATAGAGTTTATTAATTTTTTTTGTTTTTTTCGATGCCTCTATCACGCCATAAGCAGTAGCATTAATAACCGATGTAACACCGCCTGATTGAGCATAAATAGCGTTTTTGGCTTTCATCTTTTGCATCTTACTTTAAAACAAATCTATCTTGTAATCATTCTTGAAAGCTATAATGGAATTATGTCTAAAAAAAAGGTCCATATACTTGGTATTTGCGGCACCTTTATGGGAGGACTTGCTCTTTTAGCAAAAGAAAAAGGTTTAGAAGTAACAGGGTGTGATACCAATTTCTATCCACCTATGTCTGATCATCTTCAGGATATGGGTATAGAAATCATGGAGGGATTTGATATTTCCGACCTTCCTGAGGCAGATGAATTTGTCGTTGGAAATTCAATGTCTAGAGGGAATTCTGCAGTTGAATATCTGCTATCTAATAGACTAAATATTATTTCAGGACCTGACTGGTTGTATAAGAATGTTTTAAAAGATAAACAAGTTATTGCAGTTTCAGGAACTCATGGAAAAACAACTACCACAGCTATGATTTCTTGGATTTTACAAGATCAAGGGATTGATGTTGGATACTTGATCGCAGGAAAACCAAAAAACTTTCAAAAATCTGCTAAATTTGGAAAAAGTAATATTTTCGTGGTTGAAGCCGACGAATACGATACAGCTTTTTTTGATAAGAGATCAAAATTTATACACTATCGTCCTGAGACACTAATTATAAATAACTTGGAGTTTGATCACGGAGACATATTTCCTGACATTACCTTTATCTACAGAGAGTTTCATCATCTGTTGAGATCATTATCGAGTGATGCAAAAATAATTTATCCATCTGATGACGAAAATATTAAGAAAGTGATTGAGATGGGATGTTGGAGTGATCTTATTACCTATGATCTTCAGGGAAAAGAGGCGAACAGCATAAATCTTAGTGAAGGACAAAAAGATTTAGTTTATAAATTGGGAGAAACACTAGGTGAATTAGATTGGGACTTTCTCGGTGAACACAACGCTCGAAATGCAATGTCAGCAGTCTTAGCAGTACAGCAATATGGAATTTCTTTGGATGCATCTTTGAAATCTTTGATTACCTTTAAGGGTGTAGCAAAAAGGCAAGATACTCTATTGGATACAAATGAATTAATATTAATTGAGGATTTTGCGCATCATCCTACTGCAATCCGAAGCACTTTAAACGGTGTAAAAAAAAGATATCCACAAAGTCGTTTAATTGCAGCTATAGAACTAAGATCAAATACAATGAAATCGGGGCATCATGATAATAGTTTGACAGAGTCAGTAGTTGATGCTGATATGGTTTTCTGGAGAAGCGAAGACGAACAACAAGCCAAGAAATTAACTACGGAAAATCCTTCTAAATTTTTTCAGATATCTGATGTGGACATTTTTGTAGAAGACTTCGAGGCTTTATCTAAGGAGGGAGATATTCTGTTAGTGATGTCAAATGGTGATTTCTCAGATTTATCAAATAAGGTTATAGAGAGATTTATGAATGAGTGATAACTTTACTTCACCTTTATTCCCTCTATCAATCAATGTTCTTCCGGGAGCGCTTTTGCCTTTGCAAATATTCGAACCCAGATATATTGACATGATAAAAAAATGCCTTGGTGATGCAGAGGGATTTTCTATTGTTCTCACTAAAGAGGAACCTTCATTGAGTAGAGAGGGGCCCATTTCTATTCACGATATTGGAACTTATGTAGAGATAGTTGATTTCAATCAGCTCGATAACGGATTACTCGGTATTACCGTTAAAGGAAAATCTAAAGTAAACATCTTCGAAACCTGGAGACAAGATGATGAACTCTTGCTTGGGAATATAGGAATTATTGATGAAGAAGATAATGACCTATCTAATGAGCCACAATACAAGGATTTGTGGAACATGATTGAAGAAATTATCCGTCATCCAGAAATTAAAAAGCTAAACTTAGAAGTAGATTTTAATAGTTCCAAAAGCGTTTGTTACATATTGGCAAGTATTTTGCCTTTGAGGTCTCAAGAAAAACAATCCATTCTTGAGTTAGATGGTAACAGTCAAAAGTTAGACTATCTGAAGGAAATTATAAAAAGATTAGGAGGCTGATCAGCCTTGGCGCCAATTACCATGGAAGCCATAAGGAATTCTATGCGGTAGCATAGCTTTTGCTAAAGGTCCGCTTGCAATATTTTCTGCATCAAAAATCATCAAGTCTGAACGGTTTTCTCTTCCTAAGTAAGCTAAGGCAATTAAGAAACCTTCCCCTTCTTTGGAATCTTTATTTTTGGGAACAAAAATGGGTTCTCCAACGGCATCAAATTCAGATAAGGTAAAACTGTCTTTGTAGCCAGTATTGAAGTCATAATTTGCAATGGTATTGAAGCTCACTCCTTTTGGGGAATTACCATTATTCGATGCGTAATATCCATACCGATACTCTGACATCGATTTTCTTTCATCTAACCTTGGGAATTCACCTATACTGTCATCTAGATACTGTTTTTTAATCGACCCTGAATTCGAGCTCAAATCTATTTCCCATCTATTTAATCTAGCCTCACCTTTCTTTAAATCAGGTCTCGAACCATCTAGATGGGGAAACATAGGTGCTTCTTCAAATTGCATCATATCGGCTATGATTTTATCTCCTTTTTCGAACGCATTCATTGGATGAAAAACGTAACATGGATCGCTTTCTATCCATCTTATATCCATCGAAGAACCATCCCTAGGCATAATTCCAATCTGACTTGGCCTATTGACATCCCAAGCTATCGGCGATTTGCCCTCAGCGATTAAGTTAAAATCAATAACAAGAGGGAATATTGGGAAAATTACATGTTTTGTAGTCACAACGAAGTCATGGACCATGCTTGAGTATGGCGTTTCAAATTCTTCGAATTTTGTCATTATGCCGGCTGAGTTAACGACAAAATAACTCATCTTATTAACACCAAAACCATAACTAAATCCGATCATATCTCCAGTCTCAGGATCGATTTTAGGATGAGCTGTCATTGCTGAGTTTAGTTTACCTTGGTAGTCCCATGAACCTTTGGATTTCAATGTAAGAGGATCAAGCTCGAAAGGTTTATGACCTTCTTCTAGAGCCAGAAGTTTGCCTGAATGAAAAACTATATTTGTATTTGCTGTTCCATCAGATATTTCAAAATCAAATTCTGGATCTACTTGCATGGGATTAAGAGCATTTATCAAGGATCTACCAGCCTTTCTTTCTTGTTTCCATTTTGATGTTTGAGCCCATCGATTAAGATAAGAAATTTTTCCATTTTCGAAATGAAAGGCATGTATCATTCCGTCTCCAGCGAACCAATGATAATCTCCATCCATAGGTGGAAATTGAGGGTCAGGACCGTTTCTATAATAACTTCCAAAAAGCTCTCTAGGCACTTCACCTTCAATAATCAAATCTTGAATGTCACATTCCATTCTCAAAGGGGCATAATTGCCCCGTAAGTTAGGATGATCTGGGTATATTTCTGTCATAGTTTAGAAAATTTTTTACTAAGGTATCTTATTAGTAAAAATAAAACAACAAAGCCTATCCAAAACCATACGGAATAAATGGGATTATTATTCTCTGCCACAATAGCTTGCCCGGCATAGTATCCGGGTATTGTGTAAGCCAAAGCCCAAAGAAAACAAGAAATAATCTCTATTAAGACAAACTTTCTTCTGTCCATACTAAGAGAACCTGCAATTATTGGTAATACTGGTCTAACTGGACCAATGAATTTACCTACAAACAGTCCAATCATTCCATAATTTTTGAAGAAAACTTGCCCTCTAGAGAGAAATTCAGGATACCGGCTTAGGGGCCATATTTTATTTAAAGAATTTCTTATACTGAAACCTATGAAGAAACTTGCTATATCAGAAATTAAACTTGAGACATATGCTAATAAAACAACTTCAAAAATAGTTAATGAAGTTGCAGCTAATCCTGAGATGATCGCCAACAAAACAACCCCTGGAACCAGTATTCCTATCAATGCAAAAGATTCAATAAATGAAGCTCCAATTATTCCAAAAGCTATCCACTCAGGATTGTTTTCTAACCATACAATTATTTCAGTAAATTCGAACATCTTAGGTCTTTGAAAGCTTCGATAGTTAGGTAGAATATTCAAGAATGTCAGATAGTAAAGAACTAAATTCTTATATGAATAGATTGGGACAAGAGGCTAAAGAGGCTTCTATCGTCCTTTCTCAAGCTTCACTAGAGCAAAAAAATGAAGCTTTGAAATGTATTGCAGAAAAAATCGAATTATCCAGAGAAAAAATACTCGAGGAAAATTTGAAGGACTTATCGATCGCAAAAGAAAAATCTATAGGCTCTGCTTTAATTGATAGACTTGAGCTCAACAACGACAGGATAGATTCGATGATTTCTGGTTTAAAAGTAGTTGCCGATCTGCCCGATCCAATTGGGGAAATTACCGACATGGGGCCAACTCCTTCTGGAATAGAAATTAGTAAGATGAGAGTACCGCTCGGTGTTGTAGGGATAATATATGAATCAAGACCGAATGTTACTGCTGACGCAGCTGCACTCTGTCTTAAATCTGGGAATTCTTGTCTTTTAAGAGGAGGTTCTGAAGCAATTTTATCTAACAAGATTATATGGAATTGTCTTCAACAGGGACTTGAAAAGTCTGGGTTACCCAAACATTGCGTTCAGCTAGTAGAGACTACAGACAGAAAGGCTGTGAAGTCGCTGCTTCATTTAGATAAATACTTAGATGTTATTATTCCAAGAGGCGGAAAAGGGTTAGTTCAATTAATTACTGATGAATCTAAAGTACCGGTCATTAAACATCTTGATGGACTTTGTCACGTATATGTTGATGAAAGTGCTAATTTAAAAAAAGCAGAAGATATCTCTTTTAACGCTAAGACATACAGATATGGGATTTGTGGTGCAATGGAAACACTTTTGGTACACAAAAAAGTTGCTCAAGACCTTCTACCGAAACTTAATGACAGATTAAATTCAGAAGGCGTTGAAACTAGAGGATGTGATAAGACAATTAAATATATTGATGTTCCGAGCGCAACCTCCGAGGACTGGTCAACAGAATATCTCGCACCTATATTGTCTATAAAAATAGTAGACTCAATTGATGAAGCTATCGAACATATCGAGTTTTTTGGGTCTCATCATACAGATTCAATTGTTTCAGAAGACAACGAGAGTGTAGAACTTTTTTTTAAAAAGGTGGATTCAAGTTCTGTTATGCATAATCTCCCTACTTGCTGGGCAGATGGATTTGAATATGGATTAGGAGCAGAAGTAGGTATATCAACTGATAAAATTCATGCCAGGGGACCGGTGGGGCTAGAAGGACTTACTTCCCAGAAGTTCATCGTCAAAGGTAAATCGAATCTAAGGGGAGTTTAAAATCGCCAAAAATAAAGTTATTGGTATCTTTGGTGGAACATTCGATCCCATTCACAAAGGGCATGTAAATATAATAGAAGATCTTCTCGATAGAGTACCCATTGATGAGCTTTTACTTATTCCGAACGGTACCCCACCGCATAAGAAAAAACTAATCCCTGCTGAAATTAAGCTTGAAATGGTTCAACTTGCTATAGGTCATATAGATAAATTAAAGATTGATGACAGAGAAATCAGAAAAAATAGTCCTTCTTATTCTTACGAAACATTTAAGGAACTGAAGACGGAAAATCCAACAGCTGATTTAATTTGGATAATGGGCACAGACACATTTTCAAATATTGAAACATGGTTTAAATATGAAAAATTTCTCGACGAAGTAAATATTCTGTTACTCAAGAGACCAGGCTTCGAAGTGGATGAAAATTCATTTGTGAATGATCTTTTTAAATCTAAAAGAATAATGAAATTTTCTGATTTTTTTGGCTCGACTGGAAATATTTTTCTTTTGAATATCAACCCAATCGAAATAACTTCAACTGAAATCCGGAATTTGATAAGGAATGAAAAAAATGTAACAAAATTCTTGAACCCTGAAGTTCATGCAGTAATAAAGGAATACAAATTATATGAAAGCAAATGAACCATAAATTGAAGAATAAAATTATTGAAAGTTTAGAGGACCTAAAAGCCGTGAATCCTGTTGTCATAGATGTAAAAAAAGTCAGCACTTTTACAGACTACATGGTGATCGCTTCAGGAACATCCAATAGGCATATAACAGCAATAAGTGAAAAAGTGATAGAGAGTCTAAAAGAAAATAAAATTTCAGGAGTAAAGGTAGAAGGTCAATTGGGAGATGATTGGCTATTAGTAGACGCAGGCGATGTGATCGTTCACCTCATGTCTTCAGATGCAAGGGATTTTTATGATCTAGAAAGTTTATGGGATCCTGATCTTTAATGAAGATTAATTTTATTTCTATCGAATCAAGTCGCCCTAGTTGGGCTCAAACCGCCTTTAACTCTTATGAAAAAAGATTCAATAAGTCTATACAAATCAATTGGTTAGGTATAAAACCGCCTGTTAGGGAAAGGAACTACCGGGTTGAAGATGTTGTCCAAAAAGAAGGCATATTATTAACCTCAAAGATAAAAAAAGATGACTTTGTGATTGTGCTAGATAAAGATGGAAAAAGTCTAACGACGGAAGAATTAAAAGTTAAGCTTGATCGGTGGCTTACGTTTTCAAAAGATATATCAATTATTATCGGAGGCCCTGATGGTCTATGCCCCTCAGTTTTTAGCCAAGGTGATTATTGTTTATCATTATCAAAATTTACATTTCCTCACTCTATGGTTCCCGTTATTGCAATTGAGCAGGTTTATAGAGTGTGGTCCATTACTCAAAATCATCCCTATCACAAGTAAGAGACAATGAGAACTTTACAAGATTTGAGAAGGGATGAAGAAGAATTGAGAATCCTAAGAGGAAGATCTAGCTTTATTTCTTCCATGCTTTTCATTTTATTTATCATTGGACTATTCAAGATTTTTCAATTAACTATTCTTGATCGGGCTGACTATGAAGTTGAGTCGGATAAAAATAGAATTATTACTCTTCCTATATTCCCATCTAGAGGCCTAATTAAGCTCTCTGATGGAACTATAGTCGCTGAAAATATTGTTTCGCACGGAATATATATTGAGTCTAGATTGTTTGATAAAGTTCAGGATCAAATCCAAATTCTTTTTGAAGAAATTTTAAATGAGGAATTAAATCTTAAAATAGCAACAAAGGATTTAAAGAAAGATTTAAAGATTTGGCTTGCCCAAGATTTAACGGAAAAAGAATTAGCTAAGTATGAGCTTTTTAAAAATCAGCTCCCCGATCTTAAGTTAGAAACAACCTTGAAGAGATATCTTCCTCACGGAAATCTTTTTTCCCATGTAATAGGCCACTTGGGAAAGATCGATCAACAGGAGAGACTTTTATTCTCAAAAAGTGAATATTCAAATAGCTCCCTTATTGGAAAAGTAGGTATTGAGAAAAAATATGAAAATTTTCTCAAAGGGTCCAGTGGAGTGAGCACTGTTGAGGTAGACGTTTATGGAAATAAAATTAGAGAAATTAACAGAATAATGCCTAATAGACCGTCTGATTTAGTGCTCACTTTAGACTTAGAATTACAAAAGATTTCAAAAGAAGAGTTATCAGGAAGAAGGGGCGCTGTCGTTGCACTAGAACCAAGTACAGGATATGTTAAAGCTTTGGTCAGTTCACCTGACTACAATCCTAACCTTATTAATGGATCTGAAACAGGAAAATTGCTTTTAGATTTTCCTAAAGAAGATGCTCCTTTTTTCAATAGAGCAATATCCGGATCATATCCTCCAGCGTCTACTTTAAAACCCTTTATAGCATTGCTTGGTTTGGAAGAAGGGGTAATCAATACTAAAACTATCATAGAAGATATTGGATTTTTTCAATTAAAAGAGGATGGTAGAAGATATAGAGGTTGGAAAGAGGATGGCCATGGAAAAGTAGATCTCAAGAAGGCAATCGTTGAATCGTCTGATGTCTATTTTTACGATCTTGCCTCAAAGCTAACCATAGATAGAATTTCTTCTTTCCTCTCTAAATTTGGGTTTGGAAGACTCAGCGGCATTGACCTGGTAAACGAATCAGAAAGCATTTTACCTACAAGAAATTGGAAATTAGGAAACATTGGCGAAACTTGGTTCGTAGGAGACACTATAAATATAGGTATAGGTCAGGGTTATATAACATCTACACCTCTTCAACTTGCGGCTTCTGTCTCGGCCATTGCGAACAAAGGTCCAATGTTTCAGCCGAAATTGGTCGCATATGTCGATGAATACAAACAACATCCCGTGCTTATAAACAATGTAAAACTTGAAGATGAGAAACATTGGAAAATAATTGAAGATTCAATGATCTCAGTTATCCAATCTTGGAATGGGACGGCCCATAACTTATATGATGAGAATGGCATCTTAATCGCTGGAAAAACAGGTACAGCTCAAATTAAAAGCCTCGTTGATCAGGAACTTAGTGTTAGAGAGGAGTATGAAGGTGTTAGACAAGACATTAAAAATAGAGACCACGCACTTTTTGCAAGCTACGGTCCAATTCCCAATCCAAACTTAGTGGTGGTTGTTATTGTTGAGAATGGCGAATCTGGCAGCACAGTCGCCGCACCAATAGCAAAAAAAATTATAGAGCGTCATCAAAGAAACATTAAAAATGAGCAATAGAAATCCTCTCGATTACTCACTAAACAGACCGATTTCATCCGGGTCTAGCCCAATTGGATATATTCTGAAAGATATCCCGTTGTATTTAGGACTTGTATGCGTCCTTTCTTTTGGATTAATTATGCTCTACAGCTCAAGCGGCCAGTCATCATCCATGGTGATTCGCCAAACTGGTTATGTTTTTTTTGGTTTAGCTTTAATGAGTTTTGTATCTCACCTAAAACCTGACTCTTATAAAAATATTTTAATGCACTCCTATTGGTTAGGAATTTTACTTCTCATATATGTTTTATTTAATCCAGCTGAAGGATATTCCACTAGTAGATGGATAAATTTGGGTTTTTTCCAATTTCAACCCTCTGAAGTTATAAGACTTATCTTGCCCTTATCTCTTGCAGCTTATTTGTGCAGAAAGGACTCTACAGTAAAAGTTCGTGATTGGTTTTTAACTCCATTAGCTGCGCTTTTGTGTTCATACTTAGTATTTAGGCAACCAGATTTAGGGACGTCCATAATTGTTTTAACATCTGGCTTGATACCGATATATTTAGCAGGTCTTCCCTTAAAAATAATTACTGCTTATTTTGGGTTGTTGGCTATTTCTCTACCTTTTGTATGGGCTAGTTTACTAGACTACCAAAAACAGAGAGTAATGACATACTTTGATAGTAATGTTGATCCATTAGCAGATGGATGGAATATAGCTCAGTCTAAGACTGCTATAGGATCGGGAGGAATATTTGGGAAAGGTTATTTAGAGGGCACACAAAGCCAATTGAATTTTATTCCTGAAAGCCATTCGGATTTTATTTTCTCGGTGATAGGTGAAGAGCTTGGCTTGATAGGCATACTAGTATTGTTGAGTTTATATGGCTTTATCATTTGGCGCATTTTTAAGATAGGATTTTCAGCACAATCTTCTTTTGAAAGACTTGCTTGCTGTTCGCTGGGATTTATTTTTCTTTTATTTATTTTAATTAATGTGTCTATGGTAATAGGTATAATCCCTGTTGTGGGAGTGCCATTGCCTTTAATTAGCCAAGGCGGAACTTCTATCGTTGTGCATTTATTGGCTTTTGGAGTTATTCTGTCTGCTAAGAGACCTCGACTATGATCTTACGAAAACCTTTTTATATTATCTTAATTTCTTTATTTGTTTCTCAAACAACTTATTCAGATTACTCAGTGAATTCTAAAACTATAGAGTTTATTGACTACATGAATAACAAATATGATTACGATAAATCATACCTTCAAAGCATATTTAAAAATGCAAGTTATCAAGAAAAAGTCGTCCGGATTATGAATAGACAGCCTGAGGGAACAATGACTTGGGAAAGATATAAAGGAATAATGGTCAACGAATCTAGAATATCTGCAGGGGAAGAATTTATAGAAACTTACGGATCAGACCTTTTAAGAGCAGAAAAAATATATGGAGTTCCAGCCGAAATCATTGCTTCAATAATCGGAATAGA
Source organism: uncultured SAR86 cluster bacterium (assembly GCA_902630715.1). GTDB lineage: Bacteria > Pseudomonadota > Gammaproteobacteria > Magnimaribacterales > Magnimaribacteraceae > Magnimaribacter. Next base: position 122,778 of record CACOVO010000002.1, read on the forward strand.
GACAAGATACGGAAGGATTAAGGGAAGTACTAGGGTTATCGACTCTTTATCAACTTTGGCATTTGATTATCCTAGGAGGGAAAAATTTTTTAAAACGCAATTAGAAGAATTTCTGCTACTAAGTAGAGAGGAAAATTTTGATCCTGAGAAGATAGAGGGCTCCATAGCTGGCGCCATGGGATACGGACAGTTTATGCCTGATAGTTATCGAGACTATGCAGTAGATTTTGATAATGACGGCATCAGAGACATCTTAAATAATCCAATCGATGCAATTGGTAGTGTAGCGAATTTTTTAAATAAAAAAGGTAAGTGGAAACCGAATATACCTATTGCAATAAAAGCAGTCGCTATGGGTGATATTGAAGATTTTAAGTCGTCCTTTAAACCATATATGACTGAAATAGAGCTTGATAATTACGGATTAAAAGCTGGGGAGAAAATTCCAAATAATCTCAAATTTGTTCCAATTGCGCTTGAGTCAGATGCCAACACTGAGTATTGGTTAGGATTCGATAACTATCAATCAATATCTCGATACAATCGTAGTAAACTTTATGTGATGGCTGTCTTTGAATTTAGCAATGCGCTTTCTCAATTTATAAAATGAAAATACAAAGTAAAAATATATTAATTTCAGTAGTTCTTTTAGTGGCGTTTGCGATGCCCAATTTTTTGTTAACAGAGGAAAGCTTTATTCCAAAACCACCTTCCCTTAATGCATCGAATTACATTTTAATTGACTCTACTTCGGGTAGGATTCTAGCCGAAAAAAATGCAGATGAGAGGATTGAGCCAGCAAGCATAACAAAGATTATGACTGGTTATGTTGCAGCCGACCAAATAGCAAAGGGGTTTGTAAGTTTAGAGGATCAAGTACTAATCAGCGAAAACTGCTGGAGAAAGGGTGGCTCTAAAATGTTTATAAGGGAAGGAACGCGGGTTTCACTTTCAGACCTTATCAAAGGAATGGTAATTCAATCTGGGAATGACGCAAGTTGCGCTATTGCTGAGCATGTCGCAATATCTGAGGAGGGATTCATAGATCTGATGCAGTTATATGTTGATGAGTTAGGTTTGAATAATACTCAATTTATGAACGTAACTGGGTGGCCTGATCCTGATCACTATTCATCAGCACGAGACCTTGCGAAACTTACTAAGAACCTTATTGATAAATTTCCTGAACATTATTCTTTATATAAAGAAAGATATTTTACTTTTAATGAGATAAAACAGAGAAATAGAAATAGTTTATTGTGGCAAGATGAGTCCATTGATGGAGTCAAAACTGGACATACAGAAAGTGCTGGTTATTGTCTTGTTTCCTCTGGAGTAAGAAATGATACAAGACTAATTGCTGTCACACTTAAAAGTTCATCTGAAAAATCAAGATTAACCGATAATAGAAGATTATTGGATTATGGCTTTAGATATTTCAGAACAAAAAAGGTCCTAGAATCGAATGTTTCCCTCCTGGTAGAACAAGTTTGGGGTGGCGAAACCGAATCTGTGAGCCTCTCATCAGCGCAGGACTTTTACTTGACCCTCTCTCCAAGGGATTTTCCAAGAGTCGAGCCTGAAGTAAAACTAAATGATTATTTGCAAGCACCCATCGCAAAAGGTCAAGTTGTCGGTCAAGTTGATCTTATTCTCGATGGAGACACAATAGCTTCTGTTGAAGTTGTAGCCATGGAGGAAGTACAAGCTTTGGGATTCTTCGGCACTGTTTGGTCAAATATAAAGCTTCTTACTCACCAGTTCTTGATGGAAGAATAATAGATCTAATGTGGGTTTATTTGAATGGGGACATCTTAAAATCTGAGGAGGCAAGGATTTCACCATTAGACAGGAGCTTCACGTTCGGGGACGGAGTATACGAGGTAATTCCATCCTATGATAATAATTTATTTCTCTTTGAGAAGCATTTGGCTAGGCTTTATTCGTCACTAGAGAAGACCTTTATAAAAGCTCCCAGTGATTTGATAGACTTAAAAAAAATATTGAGCGAACTTCACATAAAAAATAAGCACAAAAATCAATTTTTTTATGTCCAAATTTCTAGAGGTATTCAGGAATTTAGGTCCCACGAGTCAAGTTCTGACGTAACACCCTCATTATTTATAACTTCACAAAAGTTAAAAAAAAATCCATACAGAAATAATCCAAATAAAGCTGGCTTAAAGATACGGTTAGAAGAAGACGTTAGGTGGCAGAGGTGTGACATCAAAACCACCGCATTGATTGGAAATATATTATCGATGCATGACCCATCACTTGCTAAAGTAGACGAAATATTTCTGCATAAGAATGGAATGATCAACGAAGGATCGAGATCAAATATATTTTTCGTAAAAGATAACAAAGTTTTTACACCCCCATTGAGTCAGAAAATACTCCCAGGCATTACCCGAGACTTCGTAATTGACTTACTTAGAAGATATAAAATTGAAATATCTGAGGAAGAAATACCATTAGATTTTATTTATGATACGGATGAAATCTGGGTAACAAGTTCAACTAAAGAGATACAGCCAGTCAGTCAGATAGATGATTATGTGATGCCAGTAAAAAAAACAGGTAAGGTTATTTGGAAGCAATTATTGGAAGCCTATCATCATATTTAAAACTTTACCGCCAATTCACGAATAGATTGCCAGGGGCTTTTGTCTGATAACCCTTTAATAGATGAATCAATTTCAGCAATATCTTTCAGACCACTCTTTATCTTTCTAATCGAAATCTCATTAGCTCTTTTTGACAGAAGATCTTGGTAATATTTAGGCCCATAAATGCTCTTTGTATTTCCTTCTTCAACAACTTTGTAAAGGTTATATATCTCTCTTGATAGAGCCCATAGCAAAAGTGGAGGCTGAACACCTTCAGCTCTCAAGCTTTCAATTATTTTTATTGTTTTTTTCTTGTCACCGTTCAAAAAAACATTTGAGAGATCAAATATTCCAAATTTAGATCCATCCGCAATGGATTTTTTTAAATCCTCGATTGAAATTTTCTGATTTGGAAACAGAAGTGATAATTTCATCAATTCTTGGATTGCACCATTCAAATTACCTTCATTTTTTTCGCAAATTAACCGAATCGCCTGACTATCAATATTGAGATTCAGACTTGAAGCTTTATATTCAACCCATCCAACCATAGAATTTTTATTGAGTACAGGCTCAACTACCATTACACCATTTTCCTCCAGAGCCTTTGCCCAAGCGCTATTAAGTTGTTTTTTTTCTAAACCCTCCCCAGTCACAATCAGAAGCTTATTTGAATCGGGATTAACACAATACTCCTTTAGAGCTTTTGACCCTTTATTGCCGGGCCCGACTCCTAGCAATTTAATCTCGATAATTTTTTTTGATCCAAACAAATCAAAGTTTTCGTTCTTTGACTCAAGAAAAGACCAATCAACATCTTTCGTTACGACATAAGTCTCCTTTTCTGTAAATCCATCAAATTTTGCCTTATGAATAATTTGATCTGCTAGATCTATAAGTTGAATAGCCTCATCAGCAAAAAGTGAATAAATTGCACTTAGATCTTTATTTAAATCTTCAATTACTTGAGTTTTATTTCGTTGCACTGAATCTACTAGATAAAATGAATTCTATGTTTTTCAACCCTTTAGAAATAAACATTTGTTTAGCCATATTAACTTCATTGTTGAAAGATAAAAGATCAGATTGATTGAAATCAATAAAAGTTGAATCTTGGTAGTCGTGTGAAGATATATTTTTTTTATTTTTAATGATCTTATATTCCAAATTGTAATCAAGTCTAACTTGAGTTGTTCTTGCTCCGTAACCTATTGAACCTACAAATTGTTCAAGAGAATGGTTAACAATTTTTAATGTAATATCTGACTGCGAATCAGTCGAAATCAGTCGATTATTTTCTGAAAGAAGTAAATCCTCCAATAATTCATTCATTTCAGAACTGCTCGCGTCCAGTTGAATTGTCTGATCAGAAAGTAATCTTGAATTCGTTCTTAGCTCATATCCGCAGGAGTATGTTAAGAGAGATATCAAAAAAATTTGAATACCATCTCTAGCTTTTAAAATTTTCATACAACAATATTTATGACTTTGCCTGTAATATATATGACCTTCTTAATCTCTTGTCCTGCAATATATTTATTCACTTTCTCATCTTCAACGGCTAAAGATTGAATCATTTCTTCAGGCGAATCTTTTTCAACCTCTATTTCAGATCTCAATTTTCCATTTACTTGGATTGCAATTTTAAAAGTATCATCTGTTAGCAAAGATTTCTCAATGATAGGCCAAGCTTTGTCTGCGATACATTCTTCAGGATATAACTTCCACCATAGATATTGACATAAGTGCGGAGTAATTGGATTTAGCATGAGTAGAATGGATTCAACAGCCTCGTTTGCAACAACCCTCTCTTGATTTGAAGCACTTGATTCAAGAAATTCTCTGGGAATGCTATTTGAAAGTTCCATAATGGCTGCTATGGCAGTATTGAAACTATGTCTTCTTAAATAGTCATCTTTTACTTTTGCTAAGGTTTTATGAACTTTTGATCTAAGTTCTCTCAGGCCACCCTCTGTTTCTGTTACATTATTTTTCTGGGGGATTCCAGATTCAATGTGTTGATTTATTAGCCTCCATATTCTATTTATAAATCTATGAGCACCTTGAACACCCTGATCAGACCACTCAAGTGATTGCTCAGGTGGTGCAGCGAACAAGACAAACAGTCTCACGGTATCAGCGCCATATTTTTTAATCAAATCTTCTGGATCTACTGTATTTCCTTTTGATTTTGACATTTTAGATCCATCCTTTAAGACCATGCCTTGGCAAAGTAGATTTGTAAAAGGTTCATCTCCATCTACGAGACCAAGATCTCTCATACATCTGTAGAAAAACCTCGAGTAAAGAAGATGAAGAACAGCATGTTCTATACCGCCAATATATTGATCAACCGGCAGCCAGTAATTAGCTCTGTCATCGAGCATGGATTTATTGCTATCAAAACTTGCAAATCTTGCGTAATACCAAGAGGATTCAAAAAAGGTATCAAAGGTATCTGTTTCTCTAGTGAGTTTTACTCCCTTCTGATCCACATTCAAGAACTCAGGCATTCTCTTAAGCGGTGAGCTAACGCCTTCAAACTTAACATTTGAAGGAAGCTTAACTGGTAAATCATCAGCATGAAAAGTGTTCTCTCCATCAGTAAGTATTGGTATGGGGGCTCCCCAATACCTTTGTCTAGAAACACCCCAATCTCTTAATCTATAGACGGTCTCTCTATAGCCGCAATTTAAATCTTTGGCCTTCTTTTCAATTTCCTTAAAAGCCTCATCAAAATTTAATCCATCAAATTCTCCAGAGTTGATAAGTTCATCTTTTTCGGTCAATGCTTCTAGCATTTTTTTCTCATCGCCTTTACTATTTTTTATCACCGGTAATATTGGCAGATCATATTTAGTTGCAAACTCAAAATCCCTTTGGTCATGAGCAGGTACTGCCATCAAGGCACCGGAACCATAATCACTCAGAACGAAGTTAGCTATCCAAATCGGTATCTGTTCATTTGTAAATGGATGAATGGCATATAAGTCCGTAAATATCCCTTCCTTTTCTTGTTTAGCAAAATCCTCCTCAGATTGTTTTAAACTTTTTTGCTTTTCAATAAAGTTTTTTATATCTTTTCTGTCCTCTGAAACTTCTTTAGCCAAAACATGAGAAGCAGAAATTGCAATGAAAGACACTCCCATTATTGTATCTGGTCTTGTAGTAAAGACTTGAATTTCAGATTCCTTTGATTTGACTTTAAAGCTAAAGTTCATGCCTTCAGATTTCCCTATCCAGTTTTTTTGCTGAATTTTTACTTGTTCAGGCCAACCTGAAAGCTTGTCAGTTCCATCAAGAAGCTCCTCCGCATAGTCGGTAATTTTTAAAAACCACTGTTTCAATCTTTTTCTTTCAATTTCAGCACCGGAACGCCAACCTCTTCCGTCTATAACTTGTTCATTTGCTAAAACTGTTTGATCTACTGGATCCCAATTGACATCTGCCTCTTCCTGATATGCTAATCCCTTATCTAGTAATTGAAGAAAGAACCATTGCTCCCATTTATAATAACTTGCGTCTGAGGTTGCAAATTCCCTTTCCCAATCGTAGGCGAAACCTAGCCTGGTAAGTTGTTTTTTCATGCTTTCTATATTTTCAAGAGTCCAAGCAGACGGTTGAACCTTATTATTAATGGCAGCATTTTCAGCTGGAAGTCCGAAAGCATCCCATCCCATAGGCTGCAGAACATTTTTTCCTAGCATTCTTTGGAATCTGCTTATTGCATCTCCGATAGAGTAGTTTCTTACATGACCCATATGGATAGAACCACTTGGATAGGGGAACATACTTAAACAAAAGTATTTTTCTTTGCTAGTATCTTCCGTAACTGAGAAAGTTTTTTCAGCTTCCCAATAACTTTGAACCTGCTCCTCTATATCTCCCGGTTCATAAGGAAGATCTTTTTCAGGCATTTTTATTTATCCTTATTAAGATTTTCTAAGTAATTTATGTTGAACGTCCCATTAATGAAATTAGGATCATTTATTAATTTTCTATGCATATCTAGGTTAGTATCAATACCTAGTACATACATTTCTTCCAGAGCTCTTTCCAATCTTGCTCTCGCATCTTCACGATCGTTTGCTCTACAAATCACTTTAGCAATTAAAGAGTCGTAATGAGGAGGTACCACATAGTCTTTATACAGGTGGGAGTCCATGCGTACTCCGATACCACCCGGAGCATGATACTCTAAAACTTTGCCGGGAGAAGGTAAGAAAGTTTCGGAATTCTCGGCATTAATTCTGCATTCTATTGCATGACCTTTCAGCACAATATCTTCTTGTTTAATTTTAAGCTCCTCATCTCTTGCTATCCTTAATTGGAGTTTGACTAAATCAACTCCTGTGACACTTTCTGTGACAGGGTGCTCCACTTGAATCCTTGTATTCATTTCTATGAAATAAAAATTATCATTTTCATATAAAAATTCGAAAGTTCCCGCACTTACATAATCTAGTTGTCGACATGACTCAACGCATTTAGCGAAGATCTCCTGTCTTTTTTCTTCTTTAATGCCTGTAGCAGGTGCCTCTTCTATAACCTTTTGATGCCTTCGTTGAAGAGAACAGTCTCTATCCCCTAGATGTAGGAAATTTCCATGTCTATCAGCTATCACTTGAACTTCAATATGCCTTGGACTCTCAAGAAACTTCTCTAAATAAACTGTTGAATCCCCAAATGCAGCTGCAGATTCTTGCTTTGTTAATTCAATTGCGTTATCTAACTCATCAGGTGTATAAACAATTTTCATTCCTCTGCCACCACCACCAGAAGCGGCTTTTATTATAACTGGATAGCCAATTTTCTCCGCTTCTTGATGAACATTTTCATCGATAGGCCCAGAAGATCCTGGAACAATAGGCAAACCTGATTTGAGGGCAAATTCTTTTGCAGAAACTTTATTGCCCATCATTCTTATCACCGATGCTGGAGGACCAACAAAGTCAAAACCACTTTTTTCAACTTTCTCTGCAAAGTCAGGATTCTCCGATAGAAATCCATATCCAGGATGCACGCCATCTGCTCCTGATAATTCCATGGCACTTATTATTGCAGGTATATTCAGGTAACTTTGACTTGAGTCTGCTGGACCTATGCATATAGATTCATCTGCCATTTTTACATGCATCAAATCTTTGTCAGCTTCAGAATAAGCAGCAACAGTTGGAATTTTTAGCTCCTTAGCAGCTCTAAGTATTCTTAGAGCGATCTCACCTCTGTTAGCAATTAAAAGTTTATTAATCATTACTTAGAGAGTTCAAAGAGTGATTGTCCATATTCCACTGGTTCAGCATTTTCAACATTGACAGATAGCACTGTTCCCGAAAATTCAGCCTTGATCTCATTCATCATTTTCATAGCTTCTACTATACAAACTACATCTCCTTCCGAAACAAAATCACCCACTGAGACGAACGGTTTAGCTCCTGGCGAGGCCGATGCATAGAATGTTCCGACCATAGGAGAGTTTATAGAGTTACTTTCCTTTACAGGTTCTGGCACCTCATGTTTCTCTTCAACTTCTTTACTCACCTCCTGCGGGACTATAATTGATTGAGGTTGTAAATTTGTTGAACCTCTATGACTTTTTACTAACCTAACAGACTCTTCTCCTTCTTGTATTTCTATTTCCTCTAAATTAGAGCTTTCAAGCATTTCAATTAATTTTTTGACTTTTCTTATATCCATTTTCTCTCCTAAATATTCAGTTAAATTTATCTATGGCCTTCAGTAATGCAAGCTCATAACCTTTTACACCAAGTCCCGATATGACACCTTCAGCAATGTCTGAAAGGAAGGACTTCTTTCTAAAATCTTCTCTTGCATAGATATTCGAGATATGAACTTCTATGAAAGGTATGTTTACTCCAGATAAAGCGTCTCTCAAGGCAATACTGCTGTGAGTCAAGGCACCTGGATTTATAATGATGCACTTAACGTCTAACTCTTTGGCGGTATGAATTTTGTCCACTAATTCGTGTTCTGCATTGCTCTGATAACTTATCAATTCGCATTCTTCTAGCTTTGTCAGCTCGATAAGTTTTTTTTCTATGTCTTCAAGTGTGTTAGAGCCATAAATTTCGGGTTCTCTTTTCCCTAAAAGATTTAGGTTAGGACCATTTAGCAGCATAAATTTAGTCATTCGCGTATATTACAGTGGTTTTCGACGAATTTAAATTAGAATCTTGAAGTCTTATTCGTCAAATCTGTTATGTTTTATTCAGATTTTTCATGTAAAGCTCTTTAGTTATTACTGGATAACAAAATCCCTTTTCGTTACAACCTTGATATGAAACTTCTATTTTATTTTCTTCGTCTTCTATTTTCAGTTCCTTACTTACAGAATTAAAATAGACCTCTACATCTCCAAAATAAATATCATTTATCTTCTTTGGCTTACCTATGGTCCTTACTTCACTAAATTCGTAATTATTAGCAGATATTTTAAATTTATCTTTATAAAGAAAGCAGTTTTCTTTCATGACCCATGTAAGTATGATGCGATTTTCACTTAGCTTATAAGCATTAAATATGAATGATTCATCAGCGGGTAACACCTCCTTTTGGTTAAGGTCTTTAAAGAAAGATTGTGCTGAACTTAATAACACTGGCATTACAAGTATTAAGATTAAATTTGTAAATTTTTTAAAAATTTTCAGCTTACAGATTCTCTTATTCATTTCATTAGGCTGTTCGGATTTTGAGGAAAATAAAATCATTATAAAGGATGCTTATTTATATGTACCCTTGAAGGGATCAAATATGACAAGCGGATACATGAGTATTAGAAATAATACCGATGCTGTGCTGCAAGTAAGCGGTATTGATTGTTCTCCTATAAGAGCTGAAGTACATGAAACAAAAATGACTTTGGAAGGAACAATGAAAATGGAAAAAATTGTATCATTTTTCTTGAATCCTGGTACAAGCACTATTTTTACTCCTGGAGGCAAACATGTAATGCTTTGGGGGTTAGATGGTTATGAAGAGAAACAATTGAATTGTAACTTTTTAATCTCAAACCAAGCGCCCATAAAATTCGCTTTCTCAATTAAATATCGTGGATAAGATTCTTGAAATAAATAAATTGTCTATTGAGTTCGAATCAAAAGACTCTTTATTCAGAGCCGTCGATAATATTTCTTTTAATATTGAAAAAGGAAAAACATTATCTTTAGTGGGTGAGTCGGGGTCGGGAAAATCCGTCACGGCGTTGTCCGTTTTACAGCTTTTACCGGAAAGCACTGCCAGATTTGTTGACGGGTCATCAATCAAATTTGAAAATGATGAAATTCTAGGCAGCTCTAAGGCATTCTTAAAATCCATAAGAGGCAACCGGATTTCAATGATATTCCAGGAGCCGATGACATCTTTGAATCCCTACCACAAGGTCGGAGATCAAATAGACGAGTCTTTAATCATCCATAAAAACCTTACGAAATCTGAAGCAAGGGCTAAGACATTAAGTTTGCTAATGAAAGTCAAAATTCCTGAACCAGAAAAAAAAGTAGATTCATACCCTCACCAACTTTCTGGAGGACAAAGGCAAAGGATAATGATTGCAATGGCGCTAGCTAATGAGCCTGACCTTCTTATTGCAGATGAACCTACAACCGCACTTGACGTAACTGTTGAAAAGGCTTTGTTGGAGTTGTTGTCTGATCTACAAAAAGAATTTGGTATGTCTATATTGTTTATCACGCATGATTTGAATATCGTTAAAAGGTTCTCAGATGAAGTTTGCGTTATGAAAGAGGGACAAATAGTGGAGTCAGGTGAAGTAGACGACTTATTCTCCGATCCCCAGCATCCTTATACTATTAAATTGCTTAACTCTATACCTCCAAGAAAAGAATCCTTTAATTTAGAAAAGGAAATACTCTTAGATGGGAGGGATGTGGATATAAATTATTCAGTTAAAAAAAATATTTTTGGTCGAACCAGAGAATTTTTGAATGCAGTTAAAAAAGCTAACATCAAAATTTATAAGGGAACAACAACTGGCCTTGTAGGAGAGTCTGGTTCAGGCAAGTCTTCATTAGCTAGAGCACTGCTCGGAATTGAAAATTCTAATGGCTCAGTCATATTCGATGAAAAAGAAATTTTAAAACTTAATTCAAATGAAAATCGGAAATTTAAAAAAGATTTTCAAATAGTTTTTCAGGATCCTTTTGGTTCTTTATCGCCAAGAATGACTATCGGTGAAATTATTGGAGAAGGGTTGAAGGTTCACGAACCAAATTTAAATAATCATAAAAGATTTGAAAAAATTACAAATGCTTTAAACGATGTAGAATTAGATTCTTCTTATTTTTCTAGATTTCCACACGAGCTATCCGGTGGTCAAAGACAAAGGGTGGCTATTGCCAGAGCAATTATTTTAGAACCTAAGCTAATTTTACTGGACGAGCCTACTTCTGCTTTGGACGTATCTATCCAAATGCAGATTTTAAATCTATTAAAAGATTTACAGTCTAGACTGGGATTAGCATATTTGTGCATCAGTCATGATTTAAAAGTGATTAGATTTTTATCAGATTATGTCTATGTAATGAAAAACGGAGAAATAGTTGAATCTGGGATATCGGAAGCTTTATTTGAGACTCCTGAGCACCCCTATACAAGGGAATTGTTAGAAGCTTCTCTTTCTTAATTTATCTGATAATGCATTTCTAATTTATAATTCGTCAATGTCGAAAAACAAAAGGAAATACTCTTCTCAGATAGTTGATGGTGTGGAACAGGCACCATCTAGGGCTATGCTACGGGCGGTTGGTTTTGAGACAGAGGATTTTGACAAGCCACAAGTAGGGATTGCATCCACTTGGAGCATGGTTACGCCTTGCAATATGCATATAAATAAATTGGCTGAGTCTGCTGCTGAAGGAGCTGACTCAGTAGATTCAAAGGCTGTAATCTTTAACACAATCACAGTTTCTGATGGTATATCTATGGGTACAAAAGGAATGAGATATTCACTTGTATCAAGAGAAGTAATTGCAGATTCAATAGAAACGGTCGTCGGCGGTCAAGGCTTCGATGGTTTAGTGACAATTGGCGGATGTGATAAAAATATGCCAGCATGCGTAATGGCTATGGCCAGACTGAATAGACCTTCAATTTTTGTTTATGGAGGAAGCATAAAACCTGGTTCAAATAGAACTGATGTAGTGTCAGTTTTTGAAGCTGTTGGAAAACATTCAGAGGGACTCATATCGGATATAGAACTCACAGAGATTGAATCCTCTGCCATTCCAGGCCCTGGCTCATGTGGAGGCATGTATACGGCAAATACAATGGCTTCAGCTATCGAGGCACTTGGAATGAGTTTACCCAACAGCTCTGCTCAAGAGGCAGAATCACAAAGCAAGATTAATGATTCATTCAGCGCGGGAGAGGCAATGATGCATCTCATAACTAATGATATAAAGCCAAGAGATATAATGACAAAAGGTGCTTTTGAAAATGCCATTGCAGTTGTAATTGCATTAGGAGGCTCAACTAATGCAGTTTTGCATTTATTGGCCATTGCTCACGAAGCAAAGGTAGACTTATCTCTAGATGATTTTGAGAGAATTGGTAAAAGGACACCGGTATTGGCCGATCTTAGGCCTAGTGGAAATTATTTAATGTCAGAACTCATCGACATTGGCGGCATAGTTCCTCTGATGAAGCAAATGCTTGAAAAGGATTTAATTGATGGTTCTCAAATGACCGTAACCGGCAAAACTCTTGAAGAAAATTTAAGTGGATACGATCACTATCCAAAAGGTCAGCAAATTGTTAACAAAGTCGATCAGCCTATCAAAGCAGACAGTCACCTAAGAATCCTTTATGGAAACTTAGCTCCTCAAGGTGCGGTTGCAAAAATATCTGGTAAAGAGGGACTGAAATTTGAAGGTAAGGCAAAAGTTTATAATTCGGAGGAGTCTGCAATGCAGGGCATCCTCGCAAGCGATATTCAAGAAGGAGACGTCTTAGTTATAAGATACGAAGGTCCAAGGGGTGCGCCGGGAATGAGAGAAATGTTAAGTCCAACCTCTGCCATCATGGGAAAAGGCTTGGGTGACAAAGTTGCTTTTTTAACTGATGGAAGATTTTCTGGTGGAACACATGGTTTTGTTGTGGGCCATATAACCCCTGAAGCATTTGATGGGGGCCCTATAGCCCTTGTAAGAGATGGAGATCTGATCTCAATAAATGCTGAGACTAATCAAATTAATTTAAATCTGACAGAAGAAGAAATTTTAAAAAGAAAAGAATCTTGGGTAAGCCCTGTTAAAGAGGAGGAAGGTGGAGTTTTAGACAAGTATAGATCTCTGGTTGCCTCAGCATCAAAAGGTGCGGTCACTACAAAAAAATAATTTCAATGTAAGTTGAAAATTTTAGAAATTACCTCAATAATGGTTTAAAAATGATCCATCAAGTTTTCTATTTCAATTCCAAGGAGTCAATATGAATGTTGTCACATTAACAGATGATAATTTTGATTCAGAGGTGAACGCATCTGATAAGCCAGTTTTAGTAGATTATTGGGCGACATGGTGTGGTCCGTGCAAGATGGTTGGGCCCATCGTAGAAGAGATAGCGATAGAGTTTTCTGACAAAATCAAAGTTGGAAAACTAGACGTAGATGCGAATCAAACTTCTGCTGCTCAACAAAATGTGATGAGTATTCCTACACTAGCAATATTTAAGGATGGCGAGTTAGTTGCACAGCAGGTTGGAGCATTAAGCAAAACACAACTTACCGAATTCATTGAATCTAATCTTTAGAAATTACTAGACTCTCTAACCTAACAAGGTTAGTATGAACTTACCAAAGCTTCTTTGGTGAACCCCATATTTCAAGCATCATTTTATACTTATGCAGTTAACAGAATTAAAAAAAATGCCAGTTGAACAACTTATTGAACTGGGAGAGGAATGCGGTATTGAAAACGCTTCACGCGCAAAAAGACAAGACATAGTATTTGGAATCTTAAAAAGCAAAGCCAAAAGCGGAGAAGATATAGAAGGAGAAGGCGTTTTGGAAATACTTCAAGATGGCTTTGGTTTCTTAAGGTCCCCTGATTCTTCCTATTTAGCTGGTCCCGACGATATTTACGTTTCTCCCAGCCAGATAAGAAGATTCGGATTGAGAACAGGTGACACAATCAAAGGAAAAATACGCTCTCCTAAAGATGGAGAAAGATACTTTGCTATCTTAAAGATTGAGCAAATAAACTTCGAGGAACCAGACAAAACAAAAAATAAACCATCTTTTGAGAATCTCACTCCTTTATTTCCCGATGAGAGAATGCTTTTTGAACTAGGCACTGGCAGCACAGAGGATCTTTCCTCCAGAGTTATTGATCTGACGGCTCCAACTGGAAAAGGACAGAGATCGCTTATAGTGTCTCCTCCTAAAGCTGGAAAAACTCTCTTACTTCAAAGCATTGCTCATTCCATAGAGAGGAATAATCCTGAATGTAAAATTATGGTTCTATTAGTTGATGAAAGACCTGAAGAAGTTACAGAGATGAAACGATCTGTTAAAGGTGAGGTTATTGCAAGTACTTTTGACGAGGCTCCCAATAGGCATGTACAAGTAGCCGAAATGGCAATCAATAAGGCACGCAGACTGGTCGAACATAAACATGACGTAGTGATATTGCTCGATTCAATAACGAGGCTAGCAAGAGCTTATAATTCAACGCAGGCAGCATCAGGTAAAATTCTTACCGGTGGTGTTGATGCAAATGCATTACAAAAACCAAAAAGATTCTTTGGTGCAGCTAGAAATATTGAAGGAGGTGGTAGTTTGTCCATTATTGCTACTGCTTTGATTGATACCGGCTCCCGTATGGACGAGGTTATATTTGAGGAGTTCAAAGGAACTGGTAACTCAGAAATTAATTTAGACCGAAAAATTGCTGAAAAAAGAGTATTTCCTGCTATCAATGTAAGGAAAACAGGTACCAGAAGAGAAGATCTCTTAACTTCAGATCTCGAGTTAAGAAACATAACTGTACTTAGAAAATTGCTTAATGAAATGGATGACACCGCAGCTATGGAATGGATGCTTGATAAGTTAAAAGACTACAAGACGAATGCTGAGTTTTTTGAGTCAATGAAAAGAAAATAGGATTTTAGTTCTGTTCAGAATTTTTAAAATAAATAAGATTAAAGAACGATAATTTAGCCTTCAAATAAATAATATTTTGTCTCCCCGCCTTCTGAAGCCTTACTTTTTACCAATGATGTTTCAAGGTTTTGAATATTAAGTTCTTTTTCGCACTCCAAATACACAAAGCCTTGCTCGACTAACAAATCATATTCATTGATCATGTCGAATGATCTTTGGGATAAATTTTCTCTAAAAGGAGGATCTAAAAAAATAAGATCAAATTTTTCTTTTAAAATCCTAAAATCAAATGAGGTAGCGTTGGAATTAATAATTCTGCACTTATCTTGAATCTTTAGTTTTTTTAAAACCTCTTCAAGGTTTTGACATAAACGTTTTTGTCTCTCTATGAAGACAACTTTTTTTGCTCCCCTTGAAATCGCTTCTAGGCCTAGAGCTCCTGTCCCTGCAAACATATCAAGACAAGTCTTTTGGTCTAAGTCATTTAAAAGCCAATTAAATAACGTTTCTTTTGTCTTACTCTCAGTAGGTCTCAGAGCTTTGGTGGGTTTAAAATATATTTTAGTACCTTTAAAATCACCAGCAATAATATTTGTTGATGCTTGTCTTTTAGCCATATGGACAATATTATGCCCTGTGTAATCACAGGTAACTATATAAAGCCTGTAAATTTCTTCTAAATGGATAATCTAGAGTTAAAAAAAAGCTTTTTAACCTCCATGAGAGGTATTACTTCAACCGTATGTGTCATTTCTGCCAAGATGAATGATGTAAGGCATGCGATGACCGCTACGTCTGCGATATCTATATCAATCGATCCGCCTACAATGCTTGTTTCTGTGAATAAGGAGGCCTCGATTCACTCCTTAATGAATAAGAATAGCTTTTTTTGCATAAATGTCCTCTCTGAGAGTCAACAGGATTTGGCTGAAGTATGTAGTAACAGCGAGGAAGGGGAATCAAGATTTTCAAACAATTCATGGAAGATTAAAGAAAGCTTCATCTACAACGAACAATCAATGTCTAATTTGTTTTGCCAATGTACTGAAACTATGGATCAGAGCACGCACACTATATTTATAGGAACGGTATTAGACGTAAACAACAATCCTAATCAAAAACCTCTACTTTATGGAAGTGGAAAATATCAAAACTAATATGAAATTTTTTATTATTATTCTCAATTTATCGATATCTTTAATCTTATCTTCCTCGCAAAAAGTCTATTTTATTAATTTGAAGGATGGTGATAAGACCACTTCACCTGTATTCGTCCAATTTGGCCTTTCAGGAAAAGGAGTTGCACCGGCAGGTATAAATATGCCAAACACCGGACATCATCATCTTTTAATCAATGTTGATGAAATCGACCTTTCAAAACCCATTCCTTCATCAAATAAACATATTCATTTTGGCGGCGGCCAAACAGAAGCTTTTATCAACCTCCCTGCTGGCGAGCATTCATTACAGCTTCTCTTAGGAGATATGGCACATAGACCTCATGCAACTCCGGTAATTTCTGAAAAAATAAAAATCACTGTAACTAAGTAAATGCCCAAAGCTTTGTTTTCGGGAATATTCCTGATGATTTTGTTTTCATCAAGAGGCTTTTCTGAAATAAAAATTGACGGTGTTTTAGATGAGCTGGAGTGGGAAAATGCAAGAATAATAGAAACTTTCTATGAAGTTTTCCCTTATTCCTTAAGGCAGATAACAGAATTTAAAACACAAGTTCTAATACTCGAAACTAAAGATGGAATTTACTTTGGCTTTAAAAACTTTCAGCCAAATGAAACCATGCGAGTCATGAATCACCTACGTGATCAGGAAAGATCGGTATCAGATAAGAATGGAATTGTTATAGATTTCAATGGTGACGGAGTTGAAGGATACAATTTCTTCGTTTCTTCTAGCGGATCGATAGGTGATGGCACTGTTAGGGACGAAAAGGAAAGAAATTGGGATTGGGATGCAGATTGGAAATCAGCAGCTACCGTAGGAAAAGATGTATGGTATTCGGAGTCTTTCATACCTTGGACTGTTGCATCAATGAAGTCGCAGGCAGGAGAGGTAAGAAAAATAAAGATGGCTTTCTACAGAATGCTTATGGGAGTCGGAAGAGGGTTTGCAACAATCAAGGGCAGCCCTTATGAAAATCTTTATTTATCGGTTTTTAACGAGTATGAATTTAAAAATTACTCTGGGTCGAAACTAGACTTTTTCCCTTACACAACAATTAATGAAGATATGGCGGAGTCAGACTTTTTGACTAAGGCCGGTGCTGAAATTTTTTGGAAGATTGATTCAAGTAAGCAAGTAAACTTAACATTGAATCCAGATTTTGGTCAGGTAGAAAGTGATCAGGTTGTTGTAAATTTTTCTGCATTTGAAACTTTTTATTCAGACAAAAGACCATTTTTTGCAGAGAACAATAATATGTTTGATGTAAGTGACTACATGCACAGGGTAATAAATACCCGAAGAATTGGTGGAAGACCTGACTATGATTGCAGTCAATATGATGAAATTCTTAAGGATAAATGTAATCTCAGTAAAGCAGAGACAAGTGAAATAGATTTTGCTCTCAAATATACTCAAAAAGATGAGGTGGACTTTGGATTTCTAATGGCCTCTGAAAGAGATGAAAAATTTTCAAAAGGAAGAGACTTTTACGCACTTAGATTTAACACTGTTTTCAAAAATCTCAAATATGGTTATTTAAGTACCTATGTTGATAAACCGGTTTTTGACGATTCGGCAATGGTTAATTCACTTGACTTTGATTATAAGCCTTCAAGTTACCATAGATTAACGGGAAATCTTTTGCATTCTGATACAAAAGGTGAGGAAGGTTTCGGCTTAACACTTGGTTATGGATTTGATCCTGATAAGAATTTTCATTCTGGAATGGGTATTAATTTCTTTGACGATAGGCTGGATTTGAATGATATGGGATATTTGATTCTGAATGATAGATTCATGTTCAATGGAAGAACTCAATTCAAACGAACTGACTTTGACTCTGGATCAACTCTTAGATCACGCTTATTTGAGATCGGATATGGATCAAAATTTAATAGCGATTCTCGAAGAGAATCTTCAAATTTTGCATTAAAACTTGAAAATAACTTCACAAATCTATCTGAATTAAAAACCGAGATTTTTTATAGAAGTTCAGGAAAGAATACAAGAATCACAAGAGGTTCTGAACTTGCTCCCTACATAAATATGCCCAAGGGAGTAGGCGGATATATTGATTTTACAGGACCTAGGACACCTTTTTATTTTTACAGCTTGAGATATGAAAGAGGAAGAGGTAGCGAACACTCTCCTGAAATAGGGTGGGGAACTAAGTCTCGAGGTTTTTTAAAGTTAATGCCCAATGATAATCTTTCTTTTAGCTTCATGTACCAATATGAAAATGAAAATGATTGGTTAAATTGGTTTGATGAAAATTTGCTCGCTTCTTTCAAACGCAAGCAAAGAACAAGTATTGTAGAAATGGAATGGTTTTATAAAAACGATCACGAACTTAGAATAAAGGCCCAAATGGTTGCTTTTACTGGAAGAGATCCTGTGCCTTATTTAGGGGATAAAAAAGGAAAATTGAATCCAGCAAGCATAGACATTCCTCCTATTACAATAAGTGAGTTAGCGTTTCAAATAAGATATAGATATGAAATTATGCCACTTTCTTATTTGTACCTTGTATATTCCAAAGGTGGCAGAGTCTCTATGCAAGACGATGAGGATAATGTTTTTAATTTATATAGACGACCATGGAATAGCCCC
Source organism: uncultured SAR86 cluster bacterium (assembly GCA_902630715.1). GTDB lineage: Bacteria > Pseudomonadota > Gammaproteobacteria > Magnimaribacterales > Magnimaribacteraceae > Magnimaribacter. The sequence goes on from CACOVO010000002.1 coordinate 141,315, forward strand.
GAAAAAGAAAATTTCACTTTGAAACTCAGATATAGATTTTAAAAGATCTACCATTTAAAATGCCTGATCTATCAGGGAAATATCTTGCAAAGGAAGCTTCTTCTTAATTCAATCTTAGTGCTTGGGATTTTATCCCTCCCTGCTTCAGCCATTGAGATAAATATTGATGGAAAATTAGATGAAGAAGAGTGGGCAAATGCAAGACAAATAACAAAATACTATGAAACCATGCCATTTACTCTGGCTGAGCCTTCTCATTCTCAAAAAGTTTTAATTTTAGAGGATGAAAAAGGCATTTATTTTGGTTTTATAAACATTCAAAAAAACGAAACTATTAGGAAACAAAAACATCAGAGAGATGAAGAAATGGCTAATGCCGATATGGTAGGAGTATCACTTGATTTTGATGGTGACGGACTTTTGTCCTACGGATTTACTATATCTGCCGGAGGCTCGATAAATGATAACGTAGTTCGTAATGAAAATGAGATGGATTACGACTGGGATGCAGATTGGAAACATGGTGCACATATAGAAGGAGATGCTTGGTATGCAGAAATGTTCATACCTTGGACCATCGCTCCGATGAAAGCCCAAACAGGTACAAAAAGAAAAATTAAATATTCTTTTTATCGATGGCTTAGAGGAGAATTTATAGTTTATACAACAACCAAAGGAAATCCTCGGACTGAGAAGTTTCTTTCACTTTTCGATGAAATTGAATTCAATAATTATGACGTCTCAAAAATAGATTTCTTTCCATATTTGAACGTCACAGATGACAGAGTATTAGGAGAAGAGGATACTAAACTTGGCGCTGAAATTTTTTGGAAAATTGACGCGGGAAAGCAACTCAATATCGCATTAAATCCTGATTTTGGACAAGTGGAGAGCGACGAATTAGTCGTTAATTTTAACTCCAGTGAAACTTTTTATTCCGATAAAAGACCTTTTTTTTCAGAAAACCATTCATTATTTGATGTAAAAGGTTATGAATTCTTTTATGTAATTAACACAAGAAGAATCGGAGCCGCTCCTGACTATGACTGCTCGTCTTATTCTGAAGCATTACAATCAAGGTGTGAATCTTCAAAAGTTGGAATCAGTGACATAGATTATGCTATTAGATACACACAACAAAATGAATCTTATGACTTGGGATTCCTAAGTGCCTCCGAGTCTGATGAAGAATTTAGCCAAGGAAGAGATTTTTACTCACTAAGGCTAAGGAAAGCTGAAGAAAAATTTTCAATAGGATATCTAGGAACTTTTACCGATAGACCTGTTTTAGACAGAGATGCAACAGTGCATGCAATGGACCTAATTTATAGACCATCAGATAAACTGAGGTTTGATACCATACTTATAAACTCACAGGTCAATCAGTTAAACAGAGATATAGATGCTGGCAATGCATTTAGGTTCAGATTGACTGCATCACCTAATAAGAATAGGTATCACGATATCGGGATATTTTATTTTGATGAAAACCTTGATATCACTGATATGGGTTACCAAATGGAAAACAACTGGCTTTTCGTCGGAGCCCAGAATGGATTGAAGTACACAGATTTCAGTGAC
>CACOVO010000003.1 GCA_902630715.1 uncultured SAR86 cluster bacterium
TGCAATACCAGAAACCGATGGCCTTTTGTCATCTAGCTCTGATCTTGCCTTAGCAGTTTTTTCGGCAGACTGCATGCCTATTGCAATTTCAAAAAAAGATGGAACTGAATTTGCAGTTGTACATGCAGGATGGAAAGGGCTTTTCGCGGGAGTGATAGAGGCATGTTTAGATGCTTTCTCTTTTGACGGTTCAAATCTAAATGCTTGGATTGGACCTTCGATATCGAAAAAAAATTACGAAGTTGATCAAGATCTTTATGACGCTTTCTTTGCAAAGAATACCAAATCAAAATCTAACTTCTCTACGCAAGGCTTGAATAAATGGTGTTTTGATCTTCAAGGTGAGGCAACAAGAATATTGAGAGATTTTGGAGTCGATGTCCAAAATTCTGAGATTTGCACTTATGATTCAGAAATAATGTACTCTTTTAGAAAAAAGGAGACTGAAAAAAGAATGATAACGATTATTTGGAGAAATGAATGAAGAAAAAAGGGTTTCTTGGACTTGGAGTCATGGGATTTCATATGGCAGGACATCTTTCAAAGATGCATCCTACAGCCATTTATAACCGTACTTCGACTAAATCAACAGAATGGTTATCAACTTTTTCAGGATCGTTATGTGAAAGTCCTCAGCAACTTGGAGAACAATGTGACGAAATCTATCTGTGCATTGGTAATGACGATGATGTAAGGGAAGTAGTTTGTGGAGGGAAGGGAATACTTCAATCCATGCAACCTGGAGGAATTATTGTAGATCATACGACTACATCTTCTTCACTCTCTAATGAGATGAACTCAATTTGTTTAAAAAAAGGGATAAATTATATTGACGCTCCTGTTTCTGGCGGACAACTAGGAGCTGAAAAGGGAATTCTCACTATAATGGCAGGAGGCGATGAAAAATCCTTCCAAAAGATTAAAAGCACTCTAGATTGTTACGCCAAATTCTCAAAACTTATGGGCCCAAGCGGGACAGGACAAAAAACTAAAATGGTAAACCAAATATGCATTGCAGGTTTACTTCAGGGTCTTGCGGAAGGGATATTCTTTTCTGAAAAGGCGGGGCTAAATTTAAAAGAGGTTATCGAAGTAATTTCAAAGGGCGCAGCTCAATCTTGGCAGATGGAAAATCGTTGGGAGACTATGTCTAGAGATCATTATGATCATGGATTTGCCGTTGATCATATGCGTAAGGATCTTAATATAGCCATCGATGAGGCCAATAAGAACGGATTTGATCTTGAAATGACTACTTTGGTAGATCAATTTTATAAAGAAATCCAGACCATGGGCGGAAGTCGTTGGGATACCTCTAGTCTATTGAAAAGGTTACATCTAAATGAGTAAATTTCCAAAATTTAATGAGATTGATGCCTACAACTTATTAGAAAATTCTGCTGACTTATTGTTCAATCTTGCTGAGCAATTAAAAATAGAAAATTTAAATGAACAATATCTAAGTGAGATTGTCATACCATTGTCTTTGTATTTCCATAATCATTTCCCCAAGGCTGAAAGGCCTTACCTTTTATGTTTTACTGGGGGACAGGGGTCTGGAAAGACAACTTTATCTTTTTTCGTTCAGAAAGTTCTCACTGAAGTACTGAATAGACCTTCCATGGGATTTTCAATAGATGACATATACAAATCGCAAGAAGAAAGAAAATCTTTAGCTAAAAAAATTCATCCTCTTTGCTATGTTAGAGGTGTTCCAGGAACCCATGATATAAATATGGGATTAGATTTGATCGAAAAATTATCATGTGCTGATCCCAATACAGTGACAAGAATTCCTTCTTTCTGTAAGCCTGAAGATCAGCACTATCCACAGGATAAGTGGCCCACTTATAAAGGAAAACCCGACTTTATATTTTTTGATGCATGGTGCGGAGGGGCCCGACCATTGCCTGAAGAAAATTGGAAGCCACCTTTAAATAAACTTGAGATAGAGGAAGATCCGGATGGTGTATGGTCTAAATGGAGCAACAAAGAATTGTCAAAAGATTACCAGACTTTGTTCTCCATGTTTGATTTGTTGTTAATGATTAAAGTGCCAAGCATGGATTTCGTTTACGAAAGTAGATGGATACAGGAACAAACTCTTGCTAGGACAATAAATGATCCTGCATTAAAAGATAAAATCATGTCGAAGGATGAAGTCTATCGATTTGTAATGCATTTTGAGCGATTAACTAATTACATTTTAGAAGAGTTGCCTAGATTTTCAGATATTGTTTTATCTAGGGACGGAGAATTTAAATTTTCAATTTCTAAAACTCCTTAGATGTTGATTTTATGTGGTTTTCTTGACTTAGACCTCTCAAGTGTCACAATGCTCAACCTCCTCGTGGTTGGAGCTTATTTTTTATATTAAATGAACAAAATTAGAAAGTCTGGAGCGGAAGCGCTTATTCACTCTCTTCATTTAGAAGGAGTGGAACTTATGTTCGGATATCCCGGAGGAGCTGCTTTACATATATACGATGCCATCTTTAAACAAAATCACGTAGAACATATTTTGGTCAGACATGAACAAGGTGCAGTGCATGCTGCTGATGGTTACGCTAGGGCAACAGGAAAGCCTGGAGTTGCATTGGTCACATCTGGTCCTGGAGCAACAAATGCTATTACAGGATTAGCGACGGCTTATATGGACTCTACCCCTATTGTAGTTATTTCCGGACAGGTGAAATCCAACCTTATCGGTACAGACTCTTTTCAAGAAACAGATATGATTGGTATCTCCAGGCCAATAGTCAAACATAGCTTTCTTGTCCAAAAGGCTGAAGATATACCTTCAATAGTTAAAAAGGCTTTTCATATAGCTTCAACAGGTAGAAAAGGGCCTGTGGTTATAGACATTCCCAAAGATTTCACTGATCCAGAGTTTAAATTTGATTTTAATTATCCTGCGAAAGTAAGCATGCGATCTTATAGTCCACCAGAGAAAGCCGATACTTTAAAAATTAAGGAAGCAGCAGGTCTTATTGAGGAAGCTAAGAGACCCGTTATATATTCTGGAGGAGGAGTCAATCAAAACAATGCTTCGGGAGAATTAACTGAATTAGCAAAACTATTAAACTTTCCTGTTACTAATACCTTGATGGGTCTTGGAGCATTCCCAGGTTCTGATCCTCAATTCATGGGAATGTTAGGTATGCACGGCACATATCAAGCTAACATGGCTATGCATAATGCAGATTTAATAATCGCTGTAGGTGCAAGATTTGATGATCGCATAACTAATGACCCAAAGCAGTTTGCTCTCAATGCTAAGAAAATACATATTGATGTAGACCCAGCATCCGTATCTAAAATTATTCACGCTGATATTCCGATAGTAGGTTCAGCTAAAGATTCTTTATCAGCACTTATCAAAGAACTTAAAAATAGAAATCTTGATAAGCATCAATCAGAAATTGCCAAATGGAATAAACAAATATCTGATTGGAAAGATGCTCACGGCTTAAATCATTCACTATTGGAGCAAGGAGCTCGAAATGGGAAAATACTTCCTCAACAAGTAATTCAATCTCTCTACAAAGAGACCAATGGAGAAGCTTTCATAACTTCTGATGTTGGCCAACATCAGATGTTTGCAGCTCAGTATTATCATTTCGATAAACCAAGACAATGGATTAATTCGGGTGGGTTAGGAACAATGGGGTTTGGTTTGCCTGCTGCTATGGGAGTTCAATTGGCTTTTCCTGATTCCATTGTTGTATGTGTTACCGGCGAGGGAAGTATACAAATGTGCATTCAAGAGCTTTCAACATGCCTCCAATATGGATTGCCTATTAAAATTATAAATCTTAATAATGCTGCTCTCGGAATGGTTAAGCAGTGGCAAGACATGCAATACGGTGGAAGACATTCTTCCAGTACCTATGAAAACTCTCTTCCTGATTTCGTTGCCTTAACCGAGTCATATGGTCATGTAGGAATCAAAGTATCCGAGTTTAAAGATTTAGAGGCTGCTATGAAAGAATCCATAGCGCTTAAAGATAAGTTGGTATTTTTAGATGTAGATGTAGATCCAAATGAGCATGTTTATCCTATGCTAGAGGCAGGAAATGCTATGGATCATATGTGGTTAGATAAAGAAAAGAAAACTTGGGAATGAAGAGGGTAATAGCATTACTTATGGAGAACCAACCTGGTGCACTCTCTAGAGTGGTTGGTCTCTTTTCACAACGAGGCTATAACATTGAAACCCTAGTTGTAGCTCCAACAGATGATCCGACACTTTCAAGGCTCACAATGTCCACAGAAGGAGATGAGAAAGTAGTTGAGCAAATTACAAAGCAGCTAGATAAATTGATTGATGTTGTGATGGTAACAGACTTAGGCAATTCGGAGTTTGTTGAAAGAGAATTGATGCTTATGAAATTTAATAAAGATTCCTTCCCTCAAGATATGTTTTCTGACTCTGATGTAGTTTCTAAGGATAATGATGTCATTAATATTCAAGTTGTCGGAACTCCGTCACGATTAGATAAATTGATTAGTGAGATTGATGGAAGTGATCCTATTGAGATTGTAAGGTCGGGTTCTTTGGGTATTTCCTCAGATAAAAGTGTTTTGAGTACAGAAAATTAAAGGAGAGAAGCATGCAAGTTTATTATGATAAAGATGCTGATATTGAGATTATAAAAAATAAAAAAGTTGTGATCGTTGGCTATGGCTCTCAAGGTCATGCTCATGCTAATAATCTTAAAGATTCCGGAGGAAATGTAACAGTAGGCTTAAGGAAGGATTCAGCATCATGGCAAAAGGCAGAGGCAGCTGGGTTAAATGTTCAAGAAGTTTCTGAAGCGGTAAAAGATGCAGATATGGTTATGATTTTGATACCCGATGAATTGCAGTCTGCAACATACAAAAGTGAAATAGAAAATAATATTAAAAATGGAGCTGTTTTAGCTTTTGCTCACGGTTTTAATATTCATTTTGAAATGATTGAACCAAGAGACGACCTTGATGTAATCATGGTCGCTCCAAAGGGCCCAGGTCACACTGTCAGATCTCAGTTTGAAATTGGAGCTGGAGTACCCTGTCTCTTGGCTATACAAAAAGATGTTTCCGGTACTGCAAAGGAGATAGGACTGTCTTATGCTTCTGCGATTGGATCTGGTAGAGCTGGAATTATAGAAACAAATTTTAAAGATGAGACAGAAACTGATTTATTTGGGGAACAGGCTGTTCTTTGTGGCGGATTAACTCAACTGATACAAAATGGCTATGAAGTTTTAGTGGAAGAGGGCTATCCTCCTGAAATGGCATATTTTGAATGCCTTCATGAAGTTAAGCTTATAGTTGACCTTATTTATGAAGGAGGGCTAGAAAATATGAGATACAGTATTTCGAATACCGCAGAATTCGGAGACTATGTAAGTGGACCTAAGGTTGTAAATTCTGATGCTAAAGAGGAAATGAGAGCTGTTCTCAAGAGAATTCAATCTGGAGAATTTGCTAACGAGTTTATGAACGATTGCAGAGAAAGTAATGATGGGAGGGGTGGTCCAAGAATGAAAGAGTATCGTCAACAGACCTCAGAGCATTCCATTGAAAAGGTGGGCGCAGAGCTTAGAGCTATGATGCCTTGGATTGATAAGAACAAAATAGTCGATAAGGAAAAAAACTAAACTCATGCCTGAAGATCCTCAAGAAAATTTTGATCTTTTCGATGATCACGAAGAAGAGATTGTCTCAGAGGATGGAAAGAAGGTAACTCGAAAAGGGATTTTTTTATTACCTAATCTGTTAACAACTGCCTCGTTATTCTCGGGTTTTTTTTCAATAATTTCTGCAATAAATGGGAATTTCGTCGCTTCTGGAATGGCCTTATTTGCTGCACAAATGTTGGATGGCTTAGATGGAAGAGTTGCTAGACTTACAAATTCGCAGAGTCTATTTGGTGCTCAATACGACAGTCTATGCGATGTTATATCTTTTGGATTAGCGCCTGCTATTATAGTTTTTCTTTGGGGGCTAGATTCTATAGGTCAAACTGGATGGGTATTTTCATTTTTGTACGTCGCCGCCGCAGCATTGAGGTTAGCAAGATTTAATACTTATATTGGATCAGAAGATACTTATTTTAAGGGGCTGCCAAGTCCGGTTGCGAGTGGAATGATAGTTTACTTTGTCTGGGCTATGAGTTCTCTCGGCATTCAAGGAGAAGAAGTTTACAGAATATTAGCTATTTTTACTGCTTTTCTCACTGGATTAGTGTCTTTATTGATGGTTGTAAATGTTCCCTATTACAGTTTTAAGGAAATAGAATTGAAAAAAAGAGTTCCATTCTTTTCGATACTTTTCGTAGTTTTTATATTCGCACTTATTTCAATAGACCCACCTATTGTTTTGGCTAGTTGTGCTTTTGCTTATATTATTTCTGGACCTCTTCATTGGACTATAAAGAAACTTAAAAATAATTAGTGCGTTTTTCTCCAATAACCAGTGAAGCTCATTTGATCAGAGTGTAAGTTTAGATTTCTTTTGAGAGTTTTTCTAATCTTTGATATTTGCTTTGCTTCACCAGCTCCAAAAACATAGAGGTTCTTAGGATCTATGGATATTTTATTTAATCTTTCAAGTAGTTCAGTTCCTTCTCCTGCCTTTTGATCTCCTCTGAAGATCCATTCAATATTATTTTCGTTATCTTCATACTCAAATCTAGAAGATTGATCTTGAGTCTCAAACAAGCAAGTAAATTTATCCTTTTGCTTTAAGTTTTCAATAGAAGCTAGAACTGCTGGCTGAGCTGTTTCATCGGCAATAAAAAGATAATTATCTGTGTCCGGCGGAGGAGTGAAAGTTGTTCTTGGACCCCATATCGCAACCTCAGAGTTTTTCTCAGCTTCTTCTGCCCATTTCGCCAGAGGACCGGGATGATCGTGCAGCACAAACCAAACATCTATCTCGTTTTTACGAAACGACCTAATGGTGTAATAAGCGGCTGAGTAAGGACAATCTTCAGTAGCATTCATTTTTCTGAAATCCTCCATAGAGAATCCCTCAGGATATTTATGATTAATGTCTTTATGAACAATGAAATACATAAAAGCGTCATTTCTAAGGTTCGGTAAATTAATGATTCCATTCTTAAATGTGATTTCAATAATGTTAGATGAGATAATTTTTTTACTTTTGACTTTGGTTATGTAGGTTCCTAAATTGAGGGTTTTTTCAATTTGTTTTTCAAGTCGTGTCTTTGGATAATCTTCAGGAGCTTTAGCTCTAGCCTGAGACAAACAAAAATAAAAGAAATTACTGACCTCAATAGAATCTTTTACCTCTTGTGGGAATTTTACCCGTTTGATTTTTTCTTCTTCGGCCGTTTTTAGCACCAAAGTTATTTCACTTTGAGAAATATCCTCAATTTGAGTTTTTTGAACCTGATACTCGCTTAAATAATACTTAGCAATGAGAAGCAGGGAATCATCATTGACGTCATTATGCAGGTCGATCATTAAGTCGATGTTTTCTTGACTGCTTTTGTCAAACATTATTTAGAGCTCAAAATTTCTATACTCATTAGCTTGTTCTACAAGCACATCCTTATATTCTCTTGCATTAGTACATATTTCTTTGAAAGCGATAAAGTAAGTATTTCCATTAGACCTAACATAATAACCATCAATAGATAAAGAAAACATCATGGCATTTTTGTCTTTGATACCATGCTGAGCATTTAAAGAGGAGGCAATATTCTTACTATGGTCTTCGTTCATATGTTCAATTATAGAAGTCTCATTTTTCGACCATTTTGGTTCGCCATGCAACCAATTTTTATTATCTAGCCAAGCGATTTTTCCAAATCCACCTATCCACCTAACTTGATCTACGTGGAGTCTATAGAAATTAAAGTCGTGCATATTTGAATACTTTTTACTTTCTGGTAAGAAGTTTTCAAATCTTGATTTTGTCATTTCAACATCTTTGTCTGGAAGGCTTTTTAGGTCACCGATTAGAGTCATTCTCGATGAATTTTGCTTATCTTCTGCATCGTCCAGCTTAAATAATGTTAAACAGGACTTAGAGTCTTTTTTTAGATTTATAGTATGTTGCGCTATGTCACTTGCATAAATAATTACGCTTCTGTCTCTATCCGATATGTAAGTAACGAAACTACCGAAAGGATAACCTTCGTGTTTCACCGAGATGGTTGATAGAACTCCTTCACTGCTGGTCCTCAACAAGGTGACGGCTTCTTTTTCATATTCCTTTTTTTTTGAACTCATATCTTAGTAGTAGTTGATCCTAAAAGGATTTTCATCAATTTTCATAGAAACATCATAGACGTCAGTTAGTGTTTCTTCAGTAAGCACTTCTTTTGGAGTTCCAATGCTTACTAAATGCCCATTTTTGAATATGGCAATTTTATCGGAGTATTTAGCAGCCAGATTCAAGTCATGTAGTATCAAAAGAATACCAATTCCTTCATCTCTTTTCTTCTCAATAAGTTTCATCATCTTTTGCTCATGCAAAATATCTAGATTTGCAGTTGGCTCGTCTAAAAACATATATCTTGGATCATCTGACCCCGAAGGTCTCCATAACTGAATGAGTGTTCTTGCAAAATGCACTCTTCTTTTCTCACCTCCTGATAGGGTATTAAAGCTCTGTTCAAGAAGATCATTCACTGAGCAATCTAAAGATATTCTGTCGACCGCTTCTTCAAAATCTTCTGAATAAGTTGAAATACCTCTTTCAATCCAACCCATCTCGATAATTTCTTTTACAGAAAAGTCATAAACTATTTCTTGAGATTGGGACATCACACTTCTCATGAATGACCTATCTTGGATGCTTATCTCGTCTAGATTAGATTTATCGAAAAATATTTCGCCTTTCGATCCTTTCAGGTCACCAGATATAAGTCTTAAAAAAGACGACTTACCCGCTCCATTTGGACCCAGAATTGTAATAATTTCACCACGGTTAATCGTAAGAGAAATATTCTCGATAATGGATTTATTACCAACTTCCCAAGATAAATTTTTAATTTCTATACTCATGTTTTTCTGATCCTAAAGATGAGCCATAGAAAAAATGGCGCACCAATGGCACTTGTAATCAGACCAACTGGAAGTTCCGCGGGTTGAATTAATACTCTTGAAAGTAAGTCTGCAGTCATCATTAAACAAGCTCCTAAGAAGGCTGAGCCAGGAAGTAAATAACTATGATTTACTCCGCCAAGAAGTCTTACAAGATGCGGCACAACCAAACCAACAAACCCGATCATGCCTGAAAGAGAAACACTTATCCCAACAGTTATTGCTGATGAAATTATCACTTTAAACTTTAGTTTCCTGACATCTACCCCCAGTCTGTAAGCTTCAGGCTCTCCAAGTTGTAATAAATCCAGTTTTCTTGAAGAAGGAATCATCCAGAACATAGTTACAATTATTATCAGCAAAGCCGGCAATATAAGCTGCCAGGAGGCTCCTCCAAAACTACCCATTGTCCAAAATGTGAGGCCTCTGAGTTCGGAGTCGGTGCTTATGTAGGTCAGGATACCAATACCAACTGAAGCGAAAGCATTTACCGCAATTCCTACTAATAACATGTAAGTTATACCCTGATAACCAAAACCTTGCGTAAAAATATAAAGAAGGCTTATAACTAAAGATGCGCCTATTATTGCAGAGATTGGTAATATTAAAGTACCGAAAATAAAGTCTGGAAGGTAGCCTGAACCCAAAACAATTATAAGCGATGCTCCTAGTGCTGCTCCCGCAGAAACTCCGATAAGTCCTGGATCAGCCAGCGGATTTCTAAAAAGACCTTGTAAAGAGGCCCCGGATAGACCCAAGCTTGCTCCAACAAACGCTGATAGTAAAACCCTAGGAATTCTTATTTCAAGTAAAACTATTCTATCGAGAGAGCTTGAAGATGAATTAAAAATTTCTTTCAGTGAGAAGTTAAAACTACCAAGAGAAATTGACGCGAGAAATATCAATGCAATTGAAATTATCAAAATAGATAATATTGATAACTGAAATGAATTTGTAAATTTAAGCAATCCTAGCTTTTTTAGAGATGTAACGAACATTATTTATCAAATATTTCAGCAAATTTTAGCGCTGTAGATATGGTTCTTACACCAAATCCAAGCATAGCCATACCGTCCTCCGATATTATATTTCCATTTTGTGCTGCTTGAGTAAATTTGAGAGCAGTCGTATCTGCCAAACTTTCGATATCAGGAAAAGAGCTCATACCTCTTTTTGTGATGATTATGTAATCTGGGTCATAAGAAATAATAGATTCACTATTTATAGGCTTCCATCCTTCGAAGGTGTCCGCTGCGTTTTTTGCTCCAGTCATTTTTATAAAGCCATCTCCTGAAGTCCCTTTTCCGGCGACGATAGGAGACGTGCCTTGCATATTTAAAATCAGCATTACCTTTATTCCATTTGCACTATTCGCAGAAGCAATATCAGCTAAGGACTTAATATCTTCTTTAACCATAGAAACTTGATCTGACTCTGATCGATTTTCTCCATTGAGTATCGATGAGATGCATTCAATTTTCTGTAGGATACCATTTGCTGTTGGTACTTCGTTTATGATTCGAAGATCCAATCCCGTCAGTTCTAATTGATCTATTACTAAAGGTGGCCCCATATCATCCTCTCCAAGTATTAGAGTAGGTTTCAATGATAGTATTCCCTCTGTAGACAAGGCCCTCACATAACCTATTGAAGGTAAATTTGCAGTTTCTTGAGGGTAATTTGACGTGACATCAACACCAGATATTCTTTCTTCTTCTTCCAGAAAGTAAATTATTTCAGTCAAAGATCCGCCAGCTATAACTATTTTTGAAGCATCTTGAGCTTGCCTGCACTCGGCAAATGATACTGTTTGAAATAATAATAAGGTAAGGAAGATAGAAATTTTCATCTTCAGGATTGTATTGATTTTATGACCAAAGTAAATGATAATCATTCTCATTTTTAAACTACAGACATCGCTATGAAACTTAATAATACCCTAAAAACCCTGTTCTTAAGCCTCTTTATGAGCATTGGAGTAATAAATGCAGACGAAGATGTGCAAGAAGTAGTAGTAATTTCTTCAAAATATCCCGTACCTTTAGAAGAGGTCGTTGGTAGTGTTGATTCAATTTCCCTTGATGACATGGAAACAAGAATGGTCAGTGATCTTTCAGATATGCTTGATAAGACCATTGGTGTATCAGTTTCTAAAAGAAATGTTTCCGGAAGAGCATACAACGACGGAATTTCGATAAGGGGTCTTGGAGGCAAGAGAGTAAATATTCTTATCGATGGTATTCGAGTAGCTGACGCCTACACTGGCTATGGAAGAGATGTAGTAGACGTAGATTTGCTTAAAAGAGTAGAAATATTAAAAGGTCCAAGTTCTGCTCTGTATGGATCGGATGGTCTTGCAGGAGCTGTATCTTATATAACTAAAGATCCTAGCGATTTTGCAGAATTTGGTGAAAACTTCTTTTCTGTAAACACTTCCTACGATGAGGATAATGAGCAAACTAAAGTTGGTTTCATTGCGGCAAGAACAGGAGAAAGGCTTGAATCAATGATACAAGTAACTGGAAGAGAGCTTAGCCAGCTTGAGCTTCATGACGACGCATCACTAGAACTCGATCCTTTTGATGGAGAGCAAAGTAGTGTTCTAGCAAAATTCAAATTCAGCCTTAGTGAATCCGTTGGACTAACACTTGTTCTTGATTCTCAGGAGTTTGAGGGAGATTACATCTTCAATTCTCAAGCGGGCATGAGTTTCTTTCCACAGGTTACAAGTACTTCTAATGTCCTTGGAGTAGATGATGGTAATAGGGATAGAGTAACTCTCGCTCTTGATTTCAGTAATAATACAAGGTTGTTTGATAATGGATCTATTAGGTTTTACGCACAAGAAACTGATCAGAAGCAGATAACTACTAGATCTAAGCAAATTTTTGGTGCAGGACCTCCAACCATGGTTAATGCTTATAGAGATTATCAGTTTAATCAAGAAATTGACGGCTTCTCAGCCGATTTCTTCAAAACAGTCAATAATAATGGTCGCTTACACAACATAGTTTACGGAATTGAGGTTGAAAATATTGATGTTGAAAGACCGAGGATAAGATACGAAACTAATTTGATGACTGGCGCCGTGAATACCTTTCTCGGTGGTGAGTTTTATCCCAATAAAACGATTCCCGATACTGAAATCGAAAGGCAGAGTTTCTTTTTCAATGACAGACTTGAGTGGAACGATAAAACTACATTGGTTTTTGGAGTGAGATACGATGGATATGAATTAACTCCAATCCCTGATGCTTTGTTTTTTGCAAATGCACAATCAACAAATCAACTTTATTTTATTGATGACAGTGAAGTTTCTATGAAATTTGGATTCCTTAGAGACTTGTCGGACCAAGTCTCTTTTTATGCACAATACGCAGAGGGCTTTAGAGCACCTGACTTTCAAAGTGCTAACCTGAGTTTTACTAACTTAGCATTCCGCTATGCAGTTGGAACAAGCCCTGGTCTTGAGCCCGAGGAGAGTGAAGGATATGAATTCGGATTTAAAGGGACAACTGAAAATGTTTCTTGGACATTATCGATCTATGACAATGACTATGAAAACTTTATCGATACTTATATTAAGGGACGTAATCAACAAGGCATCACTCTTTATGAATATGGAAATCTTGATGAGGTTGAAATAAAAGGAGTTGAGTTTGAGATGAATGCGGATATTTCTGACAATCTCTCAGCATCCTTTGGTTTCAGTATTCCAGATGGAACTAAGAATGGTGAACAATTAGTCTCTATTGATCCTGAAGAAGCAATTCTTGGATTATTTTGGAACTCGAGCAGTGGAAAATTAAAATTAAGTGGATATGCTAATTTTACTGCTGGAAGTCATGATAATTTGCCACCTTCATGTGGAAGAGGTGGATGTAATCCTCTTCTTGCTCTATCCGGATTAACTACTTATGACTTGTATGGAAGTTACCAAATAAATCAAAATTTGAAGCTTAGATTCGCAATTAGAAATCTTTCAGACGAAAGTTATTGGAATTGGTCATCAGTACAAGGTAAAAGCGCTAATGACTCAAACTTAGATTTGTTTATGGAACCTGGAAGAAACATGAGCATGGGACTGAAGTACGATTTTTAGAACCAACCATTAAAAAGGGGCCGCAAGGCCCTTTTTTTTCGCAAGCTTTTTTATCCGGCAACCGTTTTTTGTTGTAATATGCTCGCTCCACGCAAGTGGGTCTGTAGCTCAGCTTGGTTAGAGCGCACCCCTGATAAGGGTGAGGTCGGAAGTTCAAGTCTTCCCAGACCCACCACTCATCTCAATAGAGATAGGCTTTAATAAAAGATTTCAGGAAGATTTGCAAAAATATGCCTTGCTTCAGCTTTTCTAATTCAATAAAAATCTAGGGGAAATTTAGGGGAAAATTTAGCCTTCCCTTAAACTTTTCTGTTAAGTTATTGGCATGAAATTGGATATTTCGAAAGACATAGATGGGAATTGATTGGGATTGGTATCTCAAGAATGCTTGCATTCTTTTAGAGGGAGATGATAAGCAATTTGATTGGATTTTAGAAAGACTTAAGTCCAATGTAGGTGATAAGTATATAGAGTTAGAAGAAGATTCTCCTGACTATTTATTTGCTAAATATAGATATAGGATTATTTCGTTAGCTTACGTTAGGGCCGCTCTAGTCCTTACTCATCATGACGAAGGCATTGATGAAGATGAATATGATGATTGGAATGAAAAGTTAGGGATGATTGCTCTTAACGGAAATCCTAATGAGCATTTTACAATCCCAAGTAAATCAATTGAGCATATAGGGTTAGAAAATCTAAAAGAGCCAGCAGAACGTTATGGTAAAAAGGAAATGGCATCCTTTCAAAGTGCTAGTGTAAAACTAGTTACTTTTCATTTAAAAACTGTTTCAGAAAAAGGCGAGGGACGACATGTTGAAATAGGCAAGGCACTCATCAATTTATATCTCAACTGTTTTGAAAGTTTCATAGATGGAGAGTTTAATGAATTAGATGATATTGATTTTGATTTAACTATTAATTATGTAAGCGGCCAATTTAGAGGACAAACTAATTTCGCAAAGGATCTCATGAGGGCTTATCAAAATGAAGAATCAATTCATGAAGAGTTTGAAGATGAAGAGCCAGAAGAAGAATCTGTTTATGAAAGTTCTGAGGAAGAATTCCTAGATAATATAGATGAAGATGCGATTGAAGACCCTGAATACAGTGAAGAAGAGCTTGAAGAGTTAGCTACAATATTAGTTTCTGGAGGTGAAGATCAATTAGCAGAGCTAGAGTCAATGACAAAGGCTGAGATCAAAGAATGGGCAGATGCGTTTGAATTCAATGTACCATTGTCTCTTAGCAAGGCAGAGATGATTGAAAGATTTATAGAAGAAGTGGATGAGAATGTTGAATCAGAATATGAATTTCCAACATCTATGACGGAGATGATACTGTGGCTAGTAGGCGCATGTTTATTCGGTGCTTTTGTTTTGGCACCTTTGCTTGACTATTTATTGTATTAAGGAAATTAGTTTGAAGCCCAATCTAAAATTAGCCCTCAAACCAAAGTCATTTAATAAGGACTCACTAGACTTATTACTTAAAACACAATGGGAACTTGTTGTCTTAAAGGCTCGTGTGGATGAAGCAAGAATTAATCCCATTACAGATAAAGAACTTGAAACTGCTATAGCCTTAACGGGACTTAAAGCTACTGTGTTTGAAAGAAGATTAGGGATGTATGAGTATCATCACGGAGAAACCAAAGAGTATTGGATAGCTAAACATGATTTTGAAGGTTTCCTGCTTGATAATGAAGAATTGATGTACGAATATAGAGAATGGTTAGAGGATGCAAGGGTATGAAAATTTTGATTATTAGTTATGGGCATATTTGATTCAATCTTTGGAGGGCGTCAACTGTGTAAAGAAGATGCCAGTCAAATGGCTGTTTCAATAGGGTTAAATCTCTTCAACGGAACTTTCCCTTTGGAAACATTCATGCAAATTTCAGAAAAATTTGTCAATGAATTGGTTAAAGATTCTTTTCCTGGCTATTCAATTGATTCAGACCAATCAAAACAAATAGTAAGACTTGGCTTAAAGATTTTAAATGAGAATAAGCAATATCTATCTGACTTATCACAATTAGAAAATTACTTAAAGAATCCAACTGAAGAGAATAAACCTTCACAAAAAGTCATTACACCAAAATTATACGATTCTGAAGACCTATCTTTATTTATTGACTAGTCTTTAGATGCCTCTTTCAATTATTTTAAATAGAAATTTAATATGGATATTTTCAATTTAGATCTTCCTTATTTTGAAGTCTTTCTATACTTTGTATTAATCCAATTTTTATATTTTTATCCTACTAAATACAATTTAGATAAGAGAACAAACAGCGCTGCTTCAAATTTAATTTCTTTAGTTGGACAAGTTATTTCTTTTATATCGCTGATTTACTATTACGGCTTTGTAATTTTGGCTATTTTTTATGTCAACTTTTTAAGTAGTTTAATTTTTTTAGTTTTTACTTTTGTTGCATCTATGACTCTTACTTCCCTTGAGGCAATGATCTTAGCTAATAAGAGTATTGAAAAATTATTGATTCTGAGTGTAATCGCAATTATTCTTAATCCGATTCTGATTTTTCTTTCGTTCCCATATGTCAATGCTTATCTTTTCTAAAATATTTGCTTTATGCAAAGTAATTGAAATCAATAAAAAAGCCCTCATATATAAGTAGTAGCAAATATAGGTCTTACTTTGGGTAGTAAAAAAAATCCAAAAGATAATTCCAGCGATGTTGCAAAAATAGAGGAAGCCTTACTAGAAGCATTAGGCTATGAGACTTGGGAAGATGCTGAATTAGATTCTAGTACAAAAGAAGAAGGTCCTGATTTTGATTGTGTAGGCAGTAAAGATACTTTCTTTTTGAATCCTAAAACAGTACCGGCAGTTTTATGGGTAAATCTTAATCTTGGATTTCCCCAGGGACATTGGGGTTGTCAGATTCAGGTTGATGAGCGAGACGTTTTATTAACGCTCAAGACCATTCTTGAAGATGGGCTGAGTCTCTCTACAACGTTGCACTAACCAATTATCTTTTAATATGAAATTAAATTTCCTTGGGAAAAAAACAAATGTAGTTTCTATCTATTCATGGAAGCATCCTGAATTAGCAATATACGATCCTAACCGAGAGGAAGAGTTAAATTGGATGGCATGGAAAATGCGTCAAAAAATTTCTGGTGACAATAATGAGACTTATAAACCTCTCATTAGGCAAGGACCTAGACCTCAAGGGCCTTTCATCCCAAGAATCGTCTCAAAATGAAAGAAAGACGTCTTAATCTTTAACAATAACTCACCCTGGATAGGTGTGGGCTCTATACTAATTCTTATAGTTATTTAGAAAGAAATAGTGAGTAGGGGAAAACTAGGGGAAAAATTTTGCTACCTCCTGAAAGTCAGCTATCATAAGAAGATCGGAGTTCGACTCCTCCCTGATAAGGGTGAGGTCGGAAGTTCAAGTCTTCCCAGACCCACCAAATTTCTTTACCAAAATGTAGCCAAGTCGCTCTAGACTTATTTAAAGTTTAGAAGCAAAATCCTTTGAGTTCTGGAATGTATGAAAGGAGACTTATATGAAAGCAGTTGGGATTATGAAGCATGGTGGGCCAGAGGCACTTGAAATTTTGGAGGTAGATGAAGTTGAAGCAGGTCCAGGTCAGATCAGAATAAGGAATTTTGCTGCGGCAGTAAATCCAGTTGATGTATCTGTAAGAAATGGATCAATGGCAGAAATGCAAAAAATTAATCCCCCTCCATATGTTCCGGGAATGGATGCTGCAGGGATAATTGATCAAATTGGTAAGGGCGTACAAACAGATCTTAAAGAGGGTGATAGCGTAATGGCTATGGTTGTTCCTAATGGTAATCATGGAGCTTACAGAGAACAGATAGTTCTTGATCAAAATGCGGTTGTAAGAGCTCCCAAAGACTCCTCTCATATTCAAGCCTCAACCTTACCAATGAACTCTCTAACTGCCAGATTATCACTAGATTTATTAGATTTACAGAAAGGTCAAGTTCTAGCGGTTACAGGGGCTCCTGGTGCTTACGGAGGATATGTTGTTCAGCTTGCAAAAGAGGATGGACTAATTGTGATTGCAGATTCGAATGATAATGATCGAGCCCTTCTGGAAAGCCTCGGAGTAGATATTATTATCCCGAGAGGAGAAGGCTTTGCTGAGAATATAAGAAAAGAATTTCCTGAAGGTGTTGATGGGATAGCTGACGGCGCTTTATTGAATGAACATGCAATAGAAGCTGTGAAAGATGGTGGTTCTTTTACATCAGTGAGAGGTTTTAAAGGTGAATCGCAAAGAGACATAAATTTCACTGCTACTTGGGTTACGGCTTATGACTGTAAAAAAGATATTCTTGAGAAACTTAAATTACAGGCTGAGGAAGAAATACTCTCTTTAAGAGTTAACCGAGCTGTTTCAATAGATAAAGCATCTCTAGCTCATGAGACTTTAGAGGCGGGCGGCTCGAGGGGCCGAATGGTAATAGAATTTTAAATTCATTGAGAGGTTAAACATGATTTTTTTTAAAAGACCAAGTTCTTTCTCTTTCTTATTTTTTTCTTTCGTGGTGTTGAGTTCAAATTTGTTCTCTCACGATGATCTCGAAATAGAAAAATTTCCTGCTGAAACAGCACATGCACCCACTCCTTTGCCTGATAGAGTGATTCTAACTTGGGAAGATGATCCAGCAACTACGCAGTCAGTGACATGGCGAACAGATAAAGCAACTATGAAAGGACTGGCACATCTTGCCGTTGCTAATTCTAATGGCCGTGCATTGGAGATAGAGACCTTCAAAGCCGAGACAACTTTTCTCAAAAGCGATATAAATGAAGCTAATTACCACACGGTTACTTTTAGAAATCTTAAACCTGATACTTTATATGCCTATAGAGTGGGCGATGGCGTAAATTGGACAGAGTATTATCACTTCAAGACTGCAAGTAACAGGGCTAGACCATTTAGCTTCATATATTTTGGAGATGCACAAAACGAAGTTAAGACTCACTGGTCACGAGTATTCAGAGAGGCTTTTAGGGAAGCGCCTCGTGCTGCCTTTACTCTGCATGCCGGTGATTTAATAGACAACCCATCTTGGGATGCGGAATGGGGAGATTGGCATCAAGGACCTGATTGGGTTAATGGTACTATTCCTGTGATAGCAACTCCTGGTAATCACGAATATGAAAGAATCAATCAGGGCCCTCGCAATGAGCTGTATTGGAGGTCAAAAGAAGGTGAAACAATCGATATTAAAATGACCGCTTTTAATTCTGAATCAACTGATAAAGGTACGATTTATAAAGCCTCCTTTATTGGCCCAAAGGGAAATACTTCGTCTGTTGAAATCAATGATGGAGGAAATATCACAGCTGTTGATGATGGTATGGAAGCAATCACTGGTTTTGATAGAAATGAAGTTATGGGCTCAAGTGTTTATACAGCACCTCTTTACAGCAGACAAAGAGAACCAGGCATACCTGTGGTTACAAATCACTGGCGTCCACAATTTGCTTTTCCTGTTCAGGATGTACCCGATGAATCTCTAAAAGAAACCCTTTACTACATAGACTATCAAGGTGTTCGTTTCATTTCGCTTGATTCGAATAAGGCTAAAGAACTTCAAATACCATGGCTTAGAAGAGTTTTAGAAGAAAACCCTAACAGATGGACTATAGTTACATTTCATCATCCAGTTTTTTCTCCTGGATCTGACCGCGACAATAGCGAGCTGAGAGAGTTATGGAAACCTATACTCGATGAATTTAAGGTTGACCTCGTCTTGAGTGGACATGATCACAGTTACGCAAGAACTGGACAAATCAACAAGGAGACCTTGACCAACGTCCCTTCGGGATATCAACAGGCTTATGACCCCGAGATAGGTACTGTTTATGTGGTTTCTGTAAGTGGACCAAAGATGTACGGAATAACGAAGGGTAACTATGCAAAAAGAATTGCTGAGAACACTCAACTCTATCAAGTTATACACGTGAATGATAAAAACATTCGATATGAAGCTTATGAGGCAACAGGCAAGCTTTATGACAAATTTACCCTCGAAAAAAGAGACAATTTACCTAATCTTCTGATAGAAGCTCTTCCAGATGCTAATAGAAAATGAGAAAATTTTTTTTAAGAAAAAAATCAAAGGATGACTAAGGAAGAATGCCTGAAACTTCTCGTGCAAAGAGGCTATGATAATCCTAAGCTCTCAGAGCTGAGTAATGCAGCTCTTATAGAAATTCTTAAGAATGAAGAGTCTTTTTATAAGAGAAACTCTAATGAATAGGGTTGATCCAAACAGAACCATAAAAGCACATGATTAACTTAAAAAAACATATTATTTTTTCTCTATTTCTTTTTCTATCTTTCCTGATCTCTACGTCAACGAATGAAGAAATTATTATTGAGGAGGCCATGCTTACACTAGACAGGTACATGGAATCCTTTAATGCACAAGATATGAAGTCCTGGGCTGAAACACTTAACTATCCTCATGTAAGATTTGCTGGAGGAAGCGTTGCCGTTTGGGATAACAAAGAAGATTATGCGAATGAAGATATTTTTGAAATGTTAAAGTCAACTGGTTGGCACCATTCAGCTTGGCTCTCTAGAGAAGTCAATTTAGTGTCCGAAAGAAAGGTTCATATTTCTACAGTGTTTCAACGTTACGACAAAAACAATCAACCAATAAAAAAATACCAATCTCTATATGTAGTAACTAAAGAAAATGGAAATTGGGGAGTTAAGGCTAGGTCGAGTTTGGCACCTTAGTTATTTAAATCCCAATATCTTACGTCCTATATTCTTTATAGTATTGGTAAAAATTGTTAGATTAAGCTTACTTAACTTGTGGAGTATATTTCTACAATTTACTTGGAGAGAAAATGTTTGCAAAGGCGTTTAGAAATTTCATGATAAAGCGCACGATCAGTGCCAAATTAAGAAATCGTGGCATGAACACTTTTTCAAATTATGAGATCCTCAAAAATATAAGAATTAATGCAGAAGAAAAAAGAAAGGCAGAGAATCGTCCTCACGAAATTCTTTACTTTCACAAAGTAGATGATCCTTATTCACATCTCACTATTAATTTCATTGATAAGATCCAATCATCTTTCGAAGTATCTATCAAACCAATTTTAGTAGGAGAAGAAAATGCCGAGGCAGTACACGAACCATCTTTGTATAACATTTATTGCTTACAAGACGCAAAACGAATTGCGCCTTTTTATGAAGTTGAACTAACATCTGACTCCTATCCAAGCCAAGATTTGGTAGGTATCTCCAATTCGATATTGACTGCAGTTGAGGATAAAAATTTTACCGAGATAGCTAAAAAAGTAGGCATAGCTTTATGGTCTGGAGATAAGGAATCTCTGACGGCATTAGGAATTCAATATGAGGCTACTGAGAGTGAAGTGTCAGAGAAATTAGAATTAGGTAATAAAATAAGAAATGAAAAAGATTACTATTTTGGTTCAGCTTTTTATTACGAAAAAGAGCTCTATTGGGGCGTAGATCGCATCCCTCATCTCGAAAAAAGGCTCATCGACTTAGGTGTGAAAAGTATTAATTACAATGAACCAATCTGTACTCCTAAAATTCAAGCTCCACCTACATTAGTTTCAGAAGAAAAAATTAACTTATCATATTACCCATCTCTCAATAGCCCATATACATACGTAAGTGCAAAAAGGGTAAGGGAAATGAGAGATGACTATCCCATCAATTTAATAACGCGACCAGTTCTACCTATGCTTATGAGAAATATGAATATTCCGGAATACAAAGGAAAATATATTATTTCAGATGCTGCAAGGGAAGGAAGGAGATATGGTTATCCAATGGGCTCCATTTATTCTCCGATTGGCAAGCCTGCTAGAAAAGCATATTCCTTATTTCCTGCAATTGACGAAGCTGGAAAAGGATTTGAATATATAGATGCTTTATTGAAGGCATCCTTCTTTGATGGAATAAATATTGGCGACACTGAATATCTTGAATCACTAGTTCATAGTTTGGAATTAGATTGGTCTAATATAAGGAAGGATTTGAATACCAGAAAGTGGAAGAAAGTTCTAAATGATAATCTAAAGGATATGTATGCAGGAGACTGTTGGGGAGTGCCAAGTTTTAAAATTACAAATGCTGATGGAAGTGATCCCTTTTATGTTTGGGGGCAAGATAGAATCTGGCTACTGAAAGAAGAAATTAATAAACGTTTGAGCTCGACGGGTTGATGAAAAAATTCTTTTTATTTCTAATTCTTTCCACATGGTTAGCCGGATGTTCGGAATCCGACGAAGCATTAAATCCTCAAAAGTCTGATCTTGATATTAGTCATACTCAACCCAAGTCCGAACCTAATCCTGACAAAAATGCTTATTTTGGAGACTTACATGTACATACTTCAAATTCTTTTGATGCTTATACTTTTGGGACCTTAGCTTCACCATCAGATGCCTACAGGTTTGCTCAAGGTGAGGCCATACCGCATCCAACCGGATATAAAATTCAACTTAAAAAGCCTTTAGATTTTTATGCGGTTACGGATCATGCAGTATTTCTTGGGATTATTAAAGAAGCTGCAGATACCACATCAGAGTTTTCTAAGTATGAATTTACTGAACCGATGCATGATTTAAACAAAGAAGTCAGTAATAGTATATTTTCCATACTTAAAAGATCAGGACTTTTTAGAGGATTTGGAGGAGCTCTCAGAGAGGGTCTTGAAAAAGGAAATGTAGATACAGGTCTGATAGAAAAGGTAGCGAATTCTACGTGGCAAAAAACTATAAAAGCGGCTGATGATGCATACAAACCTGGCATCTTCACAACCTTCGCAGGTTATGAGTACACTTCAAGTGAAGATCTATACGATAACTATTTGCATCGAAATGTAATATTTAAAGATACAGACAACTTACCAAAAGCAATCTTCTCAAGATTAGATAGCCAAAACCCTGAAAAATTATGGGACTGGATGGATGGTATTAGAGAGAGTGGAGTTGAAAGTTTGGCTATTCCTCATAACTCAAATATATCAGGCGGTGCTGCTTTTTCTATGAATGATTATAACGGCGGACCCATTGACGAAGCTTATGTAAATAAAAGATTACGTAACGAGCCTTTAGTTGAAATTACACAAGCAAAAGGTACTTCTGAGACACATCCATTTTTATCAAAAAATGATGAATGGGCCTCTTTTGAAGCTGCCACCAATCATCCGGGTGAGAAGGTCTTGAGTCACCTGAAGGGCAGCTATGTGAGAGATGCTTACTTGAGAGGGTTAAGGTTAGAGGAGCTAGGTATATCTAATCCATATAAATTCGGAGTAGTTGGATCCAGCGATACTCACGTAGGCGGAGGTTCTTTCACTGAAGAGACTCATTTCTCTAAAATCGGCCTTCTAGACGGAGAACCATATTTGAGAGGATCTGTTCCTTATAGAGGTATTTACGGGTTTTTTACGAAACTTTTAAGACCCGAGGCAATAATAGAGATAGATGAAAAAAATTATCTAGGAGTAAGTGCTCGTCTAATAAGATTTGGGTCCTCTGGGCTGGCAGGGGTGTGGGCAGAGGAGAATACCAGAGAATCTATCTATAGTGCTTTTAGGAGAAAGGAAACTTTTGGTACAAGCGGTCCTAGAATCAAAGTTCGTTTTTTTGCTGGGTTCAACCTTGAAGAGCTGACTTTGAAAGATCCTGACCTCATAAAAAGAGCCTATCTGAATAATGTTCCTATGGGAGGTACACTGTTACAAGAAAAAAACAGAACGCCGAGATTTCTTATATGGGCCATATCAGATCCAGCAGGAGCTCCTTTACAAAGAGTTCAAGTCATCAAAGGCTGGTTAGAGGAGGGAACTCATATGGAAAAAGTTTTTGATGTCGCATGTTCGGATGGTCAGATTGTTGATCCTAGAACTAATAGATGCCCCGACAATGTAGCCGAAGTTAGTCTTGATGACTGTTCAATTTCGTCTCAAAAAGGAGATTCGGAAATTAAGACTTTCTGGAAAGATCCCGAGTTTAGAAACGGTCAAGAAGCTTTTTATTACGCAAGGGTACTTGAGAACCCAACGTGTAGATGGTCAACTTGGGATGCTATCAGAGCTAATGAATCTCCCAGGTCAGACATTCCGACTACAATTCAAGAAAGAGCCTGGTCTTCAGCAATCTGGTATAAATGACTGTCGTTTCAAAAATAATAATTTAAGGAAAAATAATTATGAAAAATTTTCTCATAGTATTGGCGCTTATTTTTGGAGTGTCTTGCTCTCAAGATGACCAATCAAGAATTAATATGGCAGAAAGTGAAAAATTTTTAGCTGCTAATTTATTAAATGAAGGAGTGATAGAGATTGAACCCGGCCTGCAGTATCAAATATTGAAGTCTACCGAAGAAGGAAAACAGCCTGAGTTAGAGAGTGTGATCAAGGCAGATTTCCATGGAACATTGATTGATGGAAATGTTTTTTGGAGCTCAATTGAAATCGGTGAACCACTAACAATTACACTTTCTCAATTAATACCAGGTTGTCAAAAAGCAATAAGTAAAATGAGAGAAGGAGATTCTTGGAGAGTTTTCATTCATCCAAGTTTGGCTTATGGTGAGAAAGGAACGCCAGGCATTCCACCAAACTCAACTATTATTTTTGATATAGACTTGTTAACAGTCTCAGGATAAGAGGAATGTGACCGAAGTAAATCGGTCACGACCCTCTCTAATGATCATGGTTCCCACATGATCATTCAACTCGTCCATGAGCTATGAGACTTTTTAAATTAGATATTGTTCAGGTTAATACTGCGCGTCTTAAGTTTTGTAAGAATAAAGAGATGCCCTTTTTATTCAAGAAAATAAGCAAAACAGTATTTAAACGGAAGAGTCAAGCGTCTACAATTTTTAAGTGAAGGTGTGCCCACTTTTCACAAGATTATTAGCAAAACGACTCTATACTTGTAATATGCGAACATAATTTATTTTTTCAAGTGCAGAAATAAATTTTTTTAAAGATAAGGAAATAAAAATGGAATATAGCGAGGTTATTAAAGGAAGAAGAAGCACCAGAGGATTTCTCAAAAAAAAAGTTACTCAGAAAGTTCTTAATGAGGTCATTGAGTTAGCAGTAAGAGCTCCATCATCAATGAATACACAGCCATGGCATCTTCATATTGTTACAGGAGATGTTTTAGACAATATACGTAAAGAAAATACTAAGAGAAATATAGAGGGAGTTCCACCATCTCGTGAAATAAGATCACCACTCGGATATGAAGGGAAACACAGAGATAGACAGATTGAGATAGCAATCCAGTTATTTCAAGAGATGGGCATTGAAAGAGATGATAAAGAAGGCAGGCATGATTGGGTTTTAAGGGGGTTTCGTCAATTTGATGCACCGGTTGCAATTATCGTTACTTTCGATAAAGAATTAAAAGAAGATGACATTTCTAAATTCGATTGCGGAGCTTTGGTTAATGGATTGGTCAATGCAGGTTGGTCAAAAGGTCTAGGGGCAGTTATAAACAGTCAAGGTATCATGCAATCACCAGTCGTCAGACAGTATGCAAAGATACCCGATGATCAAGTTATTATGATTTGCGTTGCGATGGGATATCCCGATGAAAGTTTTCCTGCAAATAAAGTAGTATCGAAAAGAAGATCTGTAGAAGAAGTTGCAACTTTTCAAGGTTTTTAACTTGATTGCCTGAGATTTAAAACGATAAAATGATTATATGGAGTGGTTGAGTCAACATTTAGCTGAATGGTCTTTGGTTTGGTTTGGTTTTTTATTCTGGGGCAGTGTATTCGGAGCTTCTTTAGTCTATTTCTTCGAAGCAAATTTAATTATTGCCTTGGTTGGCTATGCTTCAGGATTGGCGTTTGGTCTTTTAGCAAAATATAAAGGTTGGTCGTGGATCAGTTAGGTCATAACTCAGTCAATCTATCTATCGATGAAGAAAGAAAGGTAGCGAGAACCTTCATGGGTAGAATCGAATGGGAAATGATTGCTATAGGCATAGGTCAACTCTCTCTGTGGATAGCTACTTGGGTGCTTGTAATAATTGGCACAATTCCACTATATGTTGGATTTCTAATTGCACTCTTTACTGCTTGTAATGCTTATCTTCCTTCTCACGCTGGTCAACACAGTCATTTATCGGGAGGAAGGAAGAATCTTCAGTGGTTGGATTACTGGGTAGGTCAATTAAGCATAATTCCTCTTGCTCAATCTCATGAGATTCTAAAAGCCACACATATGAAACATCATGCTCATACAAATGATGCCGATAGTGATCCCGACTTCTTTCACGGCAATGCTGAAAATTGGTGGCAAGCTGCTGTGAATGTAAATGTCTCCTACAATGATGACGGCCCAGCTATGAAAGTGATACAACAGCATATGGAAAAAGATCCTAAATTCAAAGAGTCTATGGAAAAAGGAGGAATTTGGTCATTATTTTTCTATTTTGCACAGATAGTTCTTGCCATTCTTTATCCCTTAGAAACTTTATTTCTTTGGTGGATTCCAAAACGAGTAGCAACCTCTTATCTCGGAATCGTTTTCTCTTATTTTCCTCATTCAGGACTTGGTAAGGGGCGTTACAAAGATACAAGATTCTGGACAAACAGAATACCCAGATACCTAAATCACTCTATGCAAATTCATACAATGCATCATATGTATCCAAGAATTTGTCACTACGACGAGGCAAAGGCTATTGAGGCCCTTAAACCCTTTATGATCGAAAGGGGCATGCCGGGAGCAGAACATATTCCTGAAAGAATAAGGTGGAATCCCGTTACTTACATCAGAGAGGTTTATTTTGGCGGACGCTAAAGTTGAGATAGAGGAAGGTGTACAACTTTATTTTGATAGTATGTACGAATCTGATCCTGATAAAGTTAGAAAAGCTTTTTACCCCAATGCCATGATAACCGGATATTTAGAAAATGGTCTTGCTGAAATGACAGTTGATCAATTTGCTAAATTTGTTGAGAGTCAACAACCATCTCCTAAAGACAATGGAGAAGATGTATTACTGGAAATTGTGTCCATGGATATTGCTGGATCAACAGCATCAGTGCGTGTTAGAGACGGTTATATAGGACATGTATTCCTTGATACACTTTCTTTCTTGGAAAGAGATGGAGAATGGAAAATCTACAACAAACTTTTCCACGTTGAGTCTTAATTAATGAACATGCAAGTCAAACAGATATCTACCTCCTTAGGTGCAGAAATAACTGGAATCGAACTATCAAAAGTGTCTGATGACCAAGTTGAAGAAATTAAATCTCATTTAACAGAACATAAGGTTATTTTCTTTCCAGGACAGAGTATTACTCAAGATGAGCACGTAGAGTACGGAGCAAAATTTGGAGAATTGGAAGGTCATCCAAACCTAAAAAATAAAAGAGATACTCATCCTAAAATCTTCGAACTAGCTGCGAGCACAGGTGGCATTGCTGATGAATGGCACACCGATATAACCTTTCAAGATTCTCCTGCCATTATGTCAGTACTTCATATGGTTAAGTGTCCTGAATTAGGTGGAGATACGATGTGGAGTAATTTAAATGCAGCCTACGAAGCGCTATCTGATCCTATCAAAGATCTTTGCGAAGGTTTGACAGCACTGCATGATGCAAGACCGCATGGCAAACCTGAAAAAACGGCTATTCATCCTGTAGTAAGACTTCATCCTATCTCAGGAAAGAAAGTCCTTTATGTAAACGAACACTTCACCAGAAGAATAGTGGAGATGAATATTGAAGAAAGCGATATGTTACTTTCTTACTTAACAAAGTGGGTTACCAGGCCGCAATTTACTGTTCGATATCATTGGACTGAAGGGACTATTGCTATGTGGGACAATAGAAGCACCCAACACTATGTGGTTAATGACTTTGTTGGCGAGAGAATTATTCAGAGAGTTACTATAATGGGCGATGAGGTGGTAGGTTCATCAAATCCAAGATGGCAACCTGCCCTCAGAGACGGGTTTTCGGCTGTTACAACTCACGATAAGCAATTAATAACCCACCTTAAAGAAAAAGGTTCTCTCTAGTTGTAAGGTATTTTGGTTAGAAAATAGTTCGGCTCGTGACTATTTAGATATCCAATAAAAATTCAATCTGAGGGTGAACTTTTGGTTCAATGAGAGCATTAAGCACCTTAAATTTGAATAACTGACTTTCTTTCTTACCCAAAGTTTTAACTGAAAGAGAGACCTTTCCATTTTTAGGCAAGTGAATCAAATCATCGCTATTAGCGAAATTTACCTCAGATAGATTTTGTAAGACCATATTCGAAGAAGAATTATTTTGAATATCTATTCTCAAAATTTCCGAGTTACTTTGATATCCGTTTGAGGTGATATTTATAATTGATTTCAGTAAAGGATTTAAGTTTTCTGCCTTACCTATTAGCCTATGTTTAAAAAAAACAACCGTTCTTCTATCGAACAATGCCTCTCTGATTGATTCTTTGGTCCTTTCTTTTGCTAGAACAAGAGTGACTGGCCTATGCTCTTCTTGAGTTGAATCATAATCCCATTCAATCAGATTATGCACATCTGATGTTCCTATCAAAGTGAGGTTATTATCCAGAGCAATCCTAAATGCTTCTTCAGAATAAGTCCTAGTATTAACTATTTCTATTCCTTGCATCAGATCATTTTGTATAAAGAGTTTATGCATATCCGAAAGTTTGGCTATCCCGTCTCTGGCTTGAGAGCTCCACATAGGATGATTCCAAAAAACAAAAGCACCTTGCTTTTTGGCTGCTGTAAGTGCTTCAACAGGAGACCAAAGATTTCCGAGAGCATATATTTCGCCCACGACTCTATCATCCTCATCTAACTCAGCATCACCAAG
Organism: uncultured SAR86 cluster bacterium; assembly: GCA_902630715.1. Taxonomy (GTDB): domain Bacteria; phylum Pseudomonadota; class Gammaproteobacteria; order Magnimaribacterales; family Magnimaribacteraceae; genus Magnimaribacter. The sequence goes on from CACOVO010000003.1 coordinate 28,047, forward strand.
AGCTTGTTTAATTAATTGCTGTGCTTCAGGTAGCTTTGTTCTATCCAAGTTAAAAAGATCATTAGCATCATTGATGAAAACGGCATTTAAATGACCTGGAGGCATTTCACGGGTAATTTCACTTCCAGATATGACAATGAGATCGCTTTCAGCTGCTGCTTCTAATGCCTCCTTGTAGGCATCATTTCTATCAATATTTGGTATGTATTTGGTATGAGGCTGATACTCAAGATGTTCAGTGATAGCTATTGAATCCAAATTATCTTTCAATGCTTCAGCTACCCTTATATTTGGCCAAACATGACCATCCGAAAAAACAGAGTGAGTATGCAAATCAGAAGAAATAGTCAGATAATCTTCGGTATCAGGAAAAAAGATAGCTCTATCAGGCCCAGATTTATATCCATTTATCGTCTCATGCGAAAAAACAAATATTGCACTTAGATATAATCCAGCAAATATTAAAGACTTCTTCATTTTAACCTTAAGAATTTTTCACGAAGCTAGCGATTGAAAGTGCAGTTTCGTCACTAATTTCAGGACATCCTAGAAAGATTTCAGTTCCGTGAAGTGTGCCCATTACCTGTCTGCATTGTGCATCGACATCAGCTTCTCTTAAAAGTCTATAGAAGTTGACTCCTTCATCTCTTAAGGGATCAAGTTCGTTGACAATGATATAAGTTTTCGGCAAACCCTTTACGTCATCCTGAGTAGCAAAGCTTGGCCAAGCGAGAGGATCTTTATTTTTGTAAGCATCAATTCCATAGATAGTCGCTCCGAAGGAGTATTCGTGTTCACTATGTAACGAGAGAAGTAAGCCTTCATTATCTTCAGACGAGGGATTCTCGGGAAGTGGCCACTGACCGGCAATATAAGGACAAAGTGCATACAGTCCTTTGATTAAGTCTATGTCCCCATCTTGTTTAAGCTTAAGGCTAGTAGCAATAGTCAAATTTCCTCCACCACTTTCTCCTGCGATGATGATTTTATTTTGATCTATTTTCAAATCCTTTGCATTGGAATGAACCCATTTCAGACCGGAAACGCAGTCATTTAATCCCGCAGGATAAGGTTCTACCTCTGGCGCTGACGACGCCCACATAGCATTTCTGAAATCGACCATTGCAACTGCGACACCTTGTCGAGCTATACATCTTCCCCATGCGGCATACATTTCGTCGAAACAAGACATTACCATCATCCCACCGCCGTGTATGTAGTAGACGCATGGCAGCTCGTCTTCAGTCTCAGGTCTGATGTATTGAATTTTGATGGTATTTCCGTCTGGATCCGAAATGAATTCTTTTGTTGTGGTAATCAATCCTGTTTCTGGAATAGCCTCTTTATAGTGAGTGGAGTTATTGAATAATTCTAATATAGCCCTTCCTTGTTTACCCTGCTCAGTCTCTTGCTCAGCTAAAATCCCTTCTCTAGTGTTAGCCGGACTGTTGGTAACCTCTGTAAAATCAATTTGACCAAATACATCTCTCAGTCTCTTATCAATTCTTAAATCATCTTTAATTTTGTTTGCCATAATTTTTTTCTCTTATTTCCCTTTAAACACTGGTTCTTTTTTCTCGACAAATGCTTTTGTGGCATTTCTATGATCCTCGGTTTGACCACAATGTATATGATGTGTAGCTTCTAGATCTAAACAATCATCAACCTCGCCATTCATTGCCCGATTTAAATTTTCTTTCATGTATCGATAAGCCACAGAGGGTCCGTTTGCAAGCTTATTAGCAATTTCCATTGTTTTTTCCATTAGATCATCCGGTTCGCAAACCCAATTCGTCAATCCAAGATTTAAAGCTTCATCGGCTGATACCCTTTCTGACAGGAAATATAACTCTCTAGCTTTTGCAGATCCTATTAGTTGAGTCATGAAGTAGCTACCTCCATAATCTCCAGAGAAACCTACTTTAGCAAAAGCCGTTGTCATAATAGCGTTACTTGCCATTACTCTAAGATCGCAAGCAAGTGCATAAGATAAGCCAGCACCCGCAGCAGCTCCTGGAAGTGCTGCAATAGTCGGCTTTGGCATTTTGAAAAGTTTGCCTGCAGTTGCTCTTTGATGGACCCTTTGTCTATGAATAGCAGCATCTATGGTGTTATCACCAACAGTCCCATCTCCAGAGGATGCCATCCCTTTAACATCACCCCCAGCACAAAATCCTTTACCCGCTCCAGTGAGTACAACGCATCTAATAGTCGGATCTAACTCAACCTCTTCTAATGTTGCTCTCATAGCTTCATTCATTTCTCCGGACATCGCATTTCTTGCCTCCGGACGATTCATAGTTAGCACAGCTACGCCATTTTCTTTCTCAAAAATAAGGTGTTCAGTGCCTGTATCAATTTTATCCATAGTCTTTCTCCCTTGTACCTATCTTTGCTATTCTATGCGGAAGATGCAAGTGAAAATTAACCTATTACGTATACTTTTTTGTGCTATTTTTTTTCTTAATTCCCCGTTTCTTGTAAGTGAATATGTTCCACTTTTAACTAGTCCGAAAGTAGATAACCCAAAGTCAGTTCTTTTCATAGGTAACAGTTTTTTTTACTACAATAATGGAGTACATAAGCCAACTTTGGGTATGGTAAAAGCTAATGAATCTCTTGGAAAAGGACATCGTTTCAGAAACATCACAATTAATAGCTCCTCACTAGAATGGCACGATGTCGAGTCTTATGTAACTAATAATAAAATAGGCTCTTTCTCTATAACTTCCAGTAACAAATATAAAAAGTACGAACCAGAAAAATATGATCTTGCCATTATGATGGATTGCAGCCAATGTCCTATTCATGAGGATCGAAAAGATTTGTTTAACTTTTATGTAGACAAACACAGCCGAACGCTGAGAAATAACAATATCGAGCCTTCATTTTTGATGACTTGGGCTTACAAGGATGTACCTGAGATGACGAAAGGTTTATCAGAAGCCTACATTAGTGCTGGAAATAGAAATGAAGTATTTGTTTTTCCAGTTGGACTAGCTTTCCAACTTGCACAAGAAAAATTTTCAGATATTGATCTTTATACTCCAGACAAGAGGCATCCGAGCAAAGCTGGAACGTATCTTATGGCAGCAGTTATATATTCTTCAATATATAATGATACTCCAATAGGGAATACTTACGATTACGGTTTAGGTAAAGATATTCAAGCGAATCTTCAAGAAATAGCATGGGAAACTCTTAAGCGTTATCAGGGGAGAAAATAAAAAAGGATATGAAGAAATTTTTTGGTTATTTGAGAAAAAATCTTTTGGTTATAGCAATTTCCTTTAGCTTAGGAGGTTTTGTTGGATATAAGGTACTTGAATCTTTAGGTATAGCTTTTTTGATAAATAGTATTCCAATCCCAGAAGGTTCCATAGCAGACAAAGATGCTTTCATAGAAATCCTTCCTGCAGGTAAACCATTAGTTCAGAAGGAATTAATTCCGGTTGAAAAGAAAGCAAAAAATATAATCCTACTAATTAGTGACGGTATGAGTCTGAGTCAGGTGTCTTCTTACAGGCTTTTGAAGGGAGGTCCTAACGAGAGAATTGCTGTAGATAAATTTCCAGTGTCCGGAATCGTATTGACTCATTCAGAGGATGCAATAGTAACTGACTCTGCTTCCTCAGCTACAGCTTTTAGTACTGGCAAAAAAACGAATAATGGCGCCCTAGGACTTGATAAAGATAAAAATATTTTGGAAAACTTTACCGAAATAATCAATAAGTACGGTTTCGTAAGTTCATTGATATCAACATCAGAAATTACACACGCAACTCCAGCAGCTTATGCCTCGCATATCGATCTGAGATGGAAGACAGATGAAATTAGCGTCCAGATGATGGATTCTGATGTTTCGACCATTTTAGGCGGAGGAAGGCATTTCTTTTTGCCTGAAGAAATGGGCGGAAAAAGATCTGATGGATTAAATTTGCTTGAGCAAGTTGAGTCCTCTCATACAGTTCTAAAACATAAAAATGAGCTAGAGAGTTTTGATTTTTCTAACAGAGGCAAGGTAGTCGGACTCTTTGCTGATGAAGCATTAAGGGATGCCGAAAAGCCTGAGAATCATGCCTCGGAACCTTCCTCTAGTGAAATGTTAAATTTTGCGATTAACCGATCTAAAGTATTCAATCAAAACGGCTGTAAAGGTTTTTTCGTCATGGTAGAGGGCTCACAAGTTGATTGGGCTGGTCACTCTAATGACCTAAATTATCTCAGAAGAGAAATGCAAGATTTTGATGAAGCCGTAAAAATGGCTTTCGATTTTGCGTTGGATGACCAAAATACCCTAGTAGTAGTAACTGCAGATCATGAAACTGGAGGCCTTTTGATAGAGCCAGCAAGTCCTACCAACTATACTTCTCCGGAGGTTAAATTCTCATTTAATACTGGCATTGGTTATGGATCACATACTGGCGTTCCTGTTCCAGTTTATGCTTATGGCCCGGGTTCTGAAAACTTTACAGGAACACTTGATAATACTGATATTTTTTACGCGATGGTGGCTGCATTAGATCTCAGTAAGGAAAGTGGCTCGTGTCTTGAAGAATAATCTAGATTAGATATGGCAAACGAGGAGTTACTAAAGCGGAGATCTCTTTCTATGGGCTCCTCGCCAATTTTTTATAAAGAACCTGTTCATCTTGTAAGAGGAGAGGGCATATGGCTTTATGACGACTCAAACAACAAGTACATGGATTGCTATAACAATGTTCCCTGCGTTGGTCATTGCCATCCCCATATTCTTGATGCTTTAACCAAACAAGCAGGTCAACTGAATACTCACAGTCGTTATCTGAGTAGCGTGGTAGTAGATTATTCAGAGCGCCTCATGTCTTTTCACTCTGATCCTTTATCTGTTTTGCAAATGGGATGTAGTGGAACGGAAGCTATTGAAATAGCTATAAAGATGGCACGCCTTGCTACCGGTGGGCAGGGAATCATCTGCAGTAATGCTACCTATCATGGCAACAGCCATGAGACTATAAGAATGACAATAGGACCTTTCGAGCCAGATTTTATAAGAGTTCCTTTTCCAGAGAAATTCAGACCTGTTAAAGATGGGCTATCAGACGAAGATCTTTGCAATTGCTATCTTGAAGAAATTCAAGGTGCCATAAACCAATTCCGAGATAAAAATATTCCCTTAGCCGGAATGTTGTTCTGTTCTATATTCGCAAACGAAGGACTCCCCGATGTTCCTTCAGGATTTATGGCAAAGGCAGCTAGCTTAGTAAGAGAAGCTGGTGGAGTTGTAATTCTTGACGAAGTTCAGGCAGGTTTCTGTAGAACTGGAAGCTGGTGGGGCTATGAATTAAATGATTGTGTTCCTGATATCGTGGCTATGGGTAAACCTATGGGCTCTGGTTATCCTTTAAGTGGAGTTGGAACCTCTACAGAAATAGCTGAGATTTTTCACAAAAAAAGTTATTACTTTAATACTACTGCTTCAACGCCATTACAAGCTGCAGTCGGTAATGCAGTCTTGGACGTAATAGAAGAAGAAAATTTACTTGAGAATGTAAATGATGTTGGAAATTATCTTAAACAAAAAGTAGGGGATTTTTCTGAAACATATGACATCGTTGGAGATGTGAGAGGCACTGGACTTTTTGTTGCTATCGAATGTGTTCTTGGCCAAGGGAATAATGAGCCAAATAAAAAATTGGCTGAGGATATTGTTGAGACAATGAAACAAAAGGGTTTTTTAATTTCAAATGCGGGTCAGTATAGGAATGTTTTGAAGATAAGACCGCCTTTGGTTTATCAGAGAGAAGATGCTGACTCATTATGCGAAGCCCTTGAAGAGACATTTGATGAATTCATAAAAAAAATATGAATCAAAAGGCAATTACTGAGCTGGCTCAAAGGGCTCTTAGTCACTGGGACATCGAAGTTAAAAATTTTGATTTGTTTCTACAAAGTGAGAATACTGTATTCAAAGTTGAGGATGTTAATGGGGATGCCTATGCCTTAAGGGTTCACCGTCCAGGCTATCATGATTTGGAAGAACTCAACTCTGAACATTCATGGACTGAAAGCTTATCTCAAGCTGGATTATCTGTACCAACTGCATTAGCCACAAAAGATGGGCAGGCTTATGCGTCAACCTCATTCTTGGATTCTGATGAGTTCAGATACGTAGGTTTGGTGAGATGGTTAGACGGCGAAATATTAAATGATTTAATTCTTGGTTTTGAGAAAGAAGAAGTTGCAGATTTATACGAATCTCTAGGCGGAGTAATAGCAAATTTTCATAAGGCAACAATGAATTGGGAAGTTCCAAAAAACTTTAAGAGACACTCTTTCGATACAGCAGGATTTTTAGGCGAAAATCCTTTCTGGGGGAGATTTTGGGAAGCAGTCACAGCTAGTAAAGCTCAAAGACTTTCATTACTACAGATTAGGGATTCGCTTGAAAGTGTATTTTCAGAATTTTCTAAGGATATTAATTTTTACGGAATGATTCATGCAGATATGCACTCACAAAATGTTCTCATTCAGGACAAAAAGCTTTCAATCATAGATTTTGATGATGCTGGTTTTGGTTGGTTCGGGTTCGATCTTGCGGTTGCTGTTTGGGACAGATTGGATTTCTCTGCCACGGGATGTCATTTCGAAACTGCCTACAAACATATAAAAAAAGGGTACCTCGATGAGAGACCAAATTCTCAAGCAATTATAGAGACTATACCCATTTTTCTGTTAATGCGAACTTTGATGTTAATTCGCTGGATTGAAGATAGACCCGAGGCAGGATACGGAGCTTTTATCCCAATTTTGATTGAAGCTTCAATAGAACAGGCAGAAGAATTAAAATTGCTAGCGTAGAGCTTAGCTAGTCAATGGATGTAACTATCAGACCAGATAAAACATAAATGTATTCAGTAATCTTATATTGTATGTTCATCCTCTTTTGGGTCGCAATTATTTATGATTTTTTAAAAAGACCTAAGGATCGCGACGACGATTTATGGCAAGAATTCACTTTACTCAGAAAGACAGCCAGATCGTTCTGGATTGGCTGGATAATTCTAGTGATTTGCTATACCGCTTATACAAGTTTTAACTAATTTTATTCCAAGTTGATGCTTGTTCTATTTGCAAACTTAGACTTAATAGCAGTCGATCTTCTCCTAATCGACTCGATAGCTGAACACCGATAGGAAGACCTTCTTCATCTGTCGCACAAGGTAAAGTTATCGCAGGAGCGCCGGAGATGTTTTGATACTTAGTATAAGGAAGAAACTCAATTATCCTTTCCCAATGTGTCTCGCCGTCAACTTCAGGCCCAAATTTACCTAAGGGCGGCGTTGTTGTGCCGAGAGTTGGTGTCAGGAGAATGTCATATTTTTCAAATAATTTCTCATAATCACTTGCAAATTGTCTGAGTCTGCGAAATGCAAAAGGAATTTTGTGAAGACTTTTCCAATGTTTTTTTACAAGATATTTTGGCCACTGTTCTAACTTGTTGTGATCAAAATTTGGATTAAACTCCTTCCCGCCTCCATATCGAATATAGAATGCTAAGTGGGACCACAATAGCCAAAAATCTAAATCAAACCGACTGTAAAAGGGATTAGAAATTATTTCAATATTGTGACCAAGAGATTGACATTTATTTGCTACTTCATGAGCGGCCTTGACTAAAATATCTGGACTTTGTCTCCCTGTACAATCTTCAGTAAGTACTGCTATAAGAAGGCTATTTGGTTTTTTTTCAGCAATACCCCCAATAGGTGGAAATTCAGTTGCAGGAATGTTTTTTTCAATGGCTGAGTGAAAGGCCCATGTATCTCGAACCGTTCTGGTGACAACCCCATCATGAAGAATATTTGCGGGCAAGTAACCAGGCACTTCTTTGTCTTTTATTCTGCCTCTAGAAGCTTTCATTCCAACGAGACCACAACATGATGCAGGAATTCTTATTGAACCTGCTCCGTCATTTGCATGTGCGATTGGAATTACTCCAGCTGCAACCAATGCAGAACTTCCTCCTGATGACCCACCAGTTGAATAAGCAGTATTCCAAGGATTACATGTCGAACCAAATCGGTTGCTTTCAGTCGTTCCTGTTAATCCAAATTCAGGAGTAGTTGTTGTACCCAAACAATTAAGTCCTGTATCTAAAATCTGTTGAGCAGCTCTAGAAGTTTTGGTTGATTTTTCTCCAGGCAAAGTTGAACTGCCAAGGAATAAAGGCAGACCTTGGACTTCATCGGTATCTTTTATGAATGTCGGAACTCCATTGAACATGCCCGAAAAAGTACCTTGAGATCTATTGAGAGCAGAGTCGAAATCTTCTGCCACTATTGCATTTAAATCCTGATTTACCGATTTTGCTCTAGCTATAGAATCTTCTGTAACTGTCTTAACATCCAATATACCCGATTTAATCTTTTCTGCTATACCTAGGGCATCGTCTTGTCCGAGAGAGTCCTCCTTATAGGCACTTACCATAGTTTTTGAATCCATCGTCAATTTTCCACTAGTAAATTATCTATAGCTTACCTTATTTAGAAAAATATTTAGCTTCTATGGAGCGATTAGATTCTATAAAATTCTAACTAGATAATTTCGGAGATTTTATGAAACATCCATTAGAACAAATAAGTGCAAGCGAGATAACCGATGCAGTAAATATATGCAGAAGTGCAGAAGGTTTTGACGAGGGCTCTTTGTTTGTTGGCATAAGCCTCATCGAGCCTCCAAAAGATTTTTTAAGAAATTATGAAGAAGGTCAGGAATTTCCTAGACACTTAAAAATCAGAGGTATTGATTCAAAGAGCGACGGTGGATTTGTGGCTATTATTGATGTTCTGGGTAAAGAAATTATCAGCCTGGATAGAGTCTCTGAAAAGGCACAAACTACTTACAGCATGGCTGAAGTGTTCATGGCACTTGAATTAACGAAAGCCGATGAACGTTACCAAGAGGCTTTGAAGAAGAGGGGTATAACAGATATGGGGCTTGTTCAGATAGATCCTTGGCCAGGCGGAGGTATAGTTCATGAAAGTATCAAGCCCGGTCATAGAGCTTTAAAAACAATTTCTTTTTTAAGAGAGAATGAGACAGACAATGCTTACGCAAAACCAATCAACGGAGTAATTTCCCATGTTGATTTAACTCTCAAAGAGGTTACACATGTCGATGATTATGGCGCAGTTGAAATACCCAAAGCTCATGGCAGATATGATGCTGACTCTCAAACCGCACTTAGACAACAACCAAAAAAGATAGATATTACCCAACCTGATGGACCTGGCTTTGAAATAGATGGGAATTTAATTTCATGGGAGGGGTGGCAAGTAAGGGCTTCTGTAAGTCCTGATGAAGGGCCTGTTCTTCATCAAATATCGCTCAATGGAAGAGCGATTGTACACAGAGCTGCTCTTTCAGATATGGTTGTACCCTATGGCTCAGCTGATCCCATGCACAGCTGGAAGGCAGTACATGATGGCACTGAGTATGGTTTTGGAACATTGGTGAATTCTTTAACTCTAGGTTGCGATTGTTTGGGTGAGATACATTATCTAGATGCCAATATGCTCTTATTTGATGGTTCTGTGAATACAATTGAAAATGCGATTTGTATACATGAAGAAGATTATGGCATCCAATGGAAACACACAGATATAAATATGTTGGGTGCAAATGAAGTTAGACGTTCAAGAAGATTAGTCATCAGTTCAATTGCAACTATCGGGAATTATGATTATGGCCTTTTTTGGTATCTTTACCTTGATGGTACCGTTCAATGCGAAGTTAAGCTAACGGGCATAGTCGGTATAAGTGCATATGATGAAAAAATTCATAAAAGTGGTCAGGATTTTCGGATTTCTGAGGAATTAGTTTCTCCTATTCACCAACATTTATTTTGCGTGAGATTAGATTGGGATTTAGAGGGCGGAAATAATCAACTATATGAAACCAATGTAGAGGCTCTACCTATCGATGAGAATAATCCACATGGTATGCAGCTTAGTGCAGTATCTACTCACTTAAAATCAGAGAGTGAAGCTAAAAGAGATGTCTCTGTCTCTTCAAGCAGGGTCTGGAAAGTCATTAATTCGAATAAAACAAATTCTTTCGGCATGCCGGTCGGCTATAAGCTTTTACCAGGAAATACACCAACATTGCTCGCTCATCCTGATTCTCCTCCGGGAATAAGAGCTTCTTTTGCTAAGCATAATTTGTGGGCTACTCCTTTCAATCAAGGCGAGATGTCGGCTGGAGGAGAAAATTCGGTAATGCATTCCGGGGAAGGAGGACTTGACGATATTACCTCTTCGGATCGCGATATAAGAGAGTGTGATTTAGTTACTTGGTATACATTTGGAGTTACGCATACTCCTCGACCGGAGGATTGGCCTGTTATGCCTGTTGAATATTGCGGTTTTCATTTAATTCCAGTTGGTTTTTTTGAGAAAAATCCAACAATTAATTTACCTCCATCCTGCAATGCAAAAAGTAAATCAAATAAAGATTGAACACTTTGATGCCGAAATATTTAAAATTCACTGACGTAGAAATACATGAACTAAAGTCGGAGATAATTGGAGAGACTTTTGAGATTTTAGTAAAGCAACCTGATCCAGAAGTGCTTGCTTTATTTGATGATGAACCTCTACCAGTGATTTACGGCACTGATGCAAACATATCAGCTGGGAGTTATATCGATACGATTGATGGTTTGCTTCTGGGCGGAGAAATTCCTCCCGTTCTCTTCATAGGTATAAGGTATAAATTAGGTGATGAGCCGGACTTCATGCAGTTTGTTACTAGCAGAACCCGTGAATTCACACCTGCAGAAGATACAGAAAATCAAAAATTAATAGAGCAAATGACTCTCAGAGAGGTTAAGGGTGGAGGCGCTGAAAACTTTTTAAAATTTTTAACAACTGAATTAAGAGACTGGGTATCGGAGAGATTTAATGTCTCAGATGATACTACATACATAGGCGACTCAATGGGTGGTTTGTTTGGGCTTTATACATTATTTACAGAACCAAAGGCTTTCAAGCGTTACGTTATTGGTAGCCCATGGCAAGAATGGAATCACCCTGCAACTTTTGAGCTTGAGAAAAAGTATGCAGAGAATAATGATGACATGGAAGCTATCGTTTATATGGCCTCAGGTGCCGAAGAGCACATCATCGGTCCTCATTTAGAAAAAATGAACACTGTTATGGTCGAGATATTTTCCAAAGCTAAGACTGCAGAATATACTCATCAAATGATAGAGAAGTTAGAAGAAAGGAAGTATCCGAATCTTAATCTGAAGGGTCAGATTTTAGAGGATGAAACTCACTTCACCATTATGGGTGCCTTGTTTGCAAGGGGTCTGAGGTATGTATTTAATGTTGATTGATTAATATGAAGAATTTAAAAAATAGAAAATGGACTTTGGCTAAGCGACCCGTTGGTATGGTCGGAGAACATAACTTTTCTTTTGAGGAAGAAGAAGTGCGGGATATTGAAGAAGGTGAGTTTTTAATAAAAAATTTGTATCTTAGTTTCGATCCTGCTCAAAGAGGCTGGATGGAAGACAGAAAAAGTTATGTACCTCCTGTTGGTATAGGAGAAGTCATGAGAGCCGGTTCTGTTGGTCAAGTGATTGAATCGAATAATCCCAATTACGGTGTAGGAGATAAAGTACAGGGCACATTCGGTTGGCAAGAATATGCGATATCAGACGGGAAAGGTATTTTAAACGCTACCATTATTCCGGAAGGTGCCTCTCTTACTGCGCCTTTGAGCGTATTTGGGATAACAGGTTTAACAGCTTACTTTGGATTACTAGATATCTGTCACCCAGAAGAAGGTAATACTGTTCTTGTGTCAGGTGCAGCAGGCTCTACTGGATCAATAGCTGCACAGATTGCAAAGTTAAAGGGCTGCAGAGTCATAGGAGTAGCCGGAGGTGCCGAGAAATGTAGATGGTTAACTGAAGAGGCAAAAATAGATGGAGCAATAGATTACAAAGCCGCTAATTTGGCGGAAGTGATTCCAGAATTATGTCCAGAAGGTATCGATGTTATTTTCGACAATGTAGGTGGTAATTTTTTAGATACAGCTCTCATGAATATTAATCAGAGTGCCAGAATTGCAATTTGTGGCGCTATATCAGGTTATAACAACGAAACGCCGGCCCCAGGTCCTTCGAATTACACGGCTTTGATCATTCAAAGAGCAAAAATGGAAGGTTTTATCGTCCTTGACTACATGGATAGATTCCCAGAGGCAATAGCGGAGTTAATGCAATGGGTGCAAGAAGGGAAAATAATTTACCAAGAAGACATACAAGAAGGAATCGAGAATGCACCTGAAACCCTTTTGAGACTTTATACGGGTAAAAATGTTGGCAAACAACTTCTTAAAATCGCTGACCCTGATTGATTTATGACCCCGTACTTTTCTAAATTCTATTTTGATTATGAGTGTTAGAGAAATTATAAAAATGGGTAATCCTGTTTTGAGGGAGATAGCTGAAGATTTCTCTCCTAAAGAAATACTCAGTGAAGAGACACAATCTTTAGTTGAAGACATGTGGGATTCTATGGAAGCAGCAGGTGGTATTGGTCTAGCGGCACCGCAAATAGGAATTTCAAAGCAACTTGCAGTCATTAGACTTCAAGAACAATCAGAAAGATATCCTGATATGAAAGACAGCGAGGACTTCGTGATTTTCAATCCTAAAATAACAGTGCTTGATGAAACCGAGCAGGGTTTCTGGGAAGGTTGCCTTAGTATTCCTGGTTTGAGAGGGTATGTCGAAAGACCAAGAAACATAAGAGTGGATTATCTTGACGAAGATGCAAAACCTAAATCAATTGAGATTGATGAATTTTTGGCAACAGTATTTCAACATGAAATAGACCATTTAATCGGCAGGCTATATGTTGATAGGATGAAAGACATAACCACTTTGACCTATGAAGATGAAATGGTTCTAGAGTCAGCAGAGAATTAGAATTCGAGAATTAGGGGAGAATAATGGAAATTGAAGACAGAATTAGAGCAGCATGGGAAGGAAGAATCTCTGGCTGCCTTCTCGGAAAACCTGTTGAAATGGTTTCGATGAGAGAAGGACCAATTGGTCTGAATAATTTCTTAGAAGAGTCCGGATCACTTCCACTTAGAGATTATGTGAAGTATATGGATCATCCTTTACTTAGAGGTGCGAATAAGAGGTGTTGCTTAGGAATGATAGATAAGGCCGAGGTCGATGATGACATAACATATCTTGTCTTAGCTTTAATGATGATGGAACAGTATGGATTAGACCTTACTACCGATGATGTAGCACGGTCTTGGATAAATCTGCTTCCAGTTGGAGCGACTTTTACTGCCGAGAGAGATTCATATCTTAAACTAATCGAAAAATCGAATATGGCTTATCAGTTTGGGGGTCCTAGAGACTTTGATTTTGAAGAAATTAATGATGGCGAATATAACGATTGGATAGGGGCTCAAATAAGGATCGATATGTATGGTTGGTTGCTTCCGGGTAAACCTAAATTGGCAGCAGATCTTGCTAGGAGAGATGCGATGCTTTCTCATAGGTCTTGTGCAGTTGAAGCATCTGCATATATTGCTGCACTCTGTGCCTTAGTACCCGTCTCCTCGACTAGAGAGGAAGCTGTAGATGCCGCTTTAGAACTTATAGAAAAGGACTCTCTTGCTTATGAGGCAGTTAAGATTGGTATCCAATTCAAGAATAAAGATGCTTCTAATTTACATGATCATTATGGTGACATGTCTCCTGTTCACAGTTTAAATAACTTAGCCGTGGTGGTTTGGGCTTTTTTGTCTTTTCAGGATTCGTTTGACGAAGCGATAGGTGAAACTATTTGTTGTGGATGGGACACCGATTGCACAGGGGCTACAGTGGGAGGCTTAATTGGCTTGGATAAAGGTACTATCCCAAACTCTTGGACAGAGCCATGGCAGGGAAGAGTAACAACAGCAATTGCAGGAGTGGGTGAACTGAAACTTGATCATTTAATCGAAAGAACCTGTATTTTAGTCAAAAAGTTTTCTGCTGAATCTGATCTTAAATAACTTCTAATGCAAAATCGCATTTCTGTATTCGGAAGTATAAATATGGACTTGGTTATATATAGTGATTCCAGTCCATCTGAAGGAGAGACTATATTTGGAAATAACTTTGAAACTTTCCTTGGAGGAAAAGGGGCCAATCAAGCTGTTGCTGCGGCGCGAATGGGCTCAGAGGTTTCATTTGTTGGCAAAGTTGGTAGTGATTTATTTGGGAAAATATTAAAGGAAAAATTAGAATTAGAAGATATAGAAACTGAGTTACTTCAAGCGCATACCGGCGAGTCAGGAGTTGCCTTTATTAATGTCATAGAGAGCACTGCGCAAAACCAAATCACAGTTATCTCAGGTGCAAATTCTCATGCTCAATCAGATCAATTAAGTGACGAAGCCCTCTCTTCATCAGAAATAATTCTTTCTCAACTAGAGGTGCCCCTGCAAGAAATAGAAAAACTATTTTCGAGAGCTTCCAATAAAGGTTGTTTGCGCATTTTGAATGTTGCGCCTGCTTTGCAGCTTAGTGAAACTCTATTTAATGAAACAGATATATTTTTAGTAAATGAACTGGAGTTATCAGCATTATCTAATAAACCCCTAAATTTAGATGACATAAGCTCCATAAAAGAGTGTATTGATTCCTTGCAACTGAATGATGATCAGTCAATAGTTGTGACATTGGGTTCTAAGGGTGTGTATGTGCATCAACATAATAAAAATGAATTTTTCTCGGGTCATAAAGTTAATGCTGTTGACACTACAGGTTCAGGTGATTGCTTCATCGGAGTTATGGCAAGTAATATGCTTCTGAGTAAAAATTTATTCGAAGCTGCAGACTTTGCAAATAAAGCTGCATCTCTCTCTGTGACAAAAAAAGGGGCCTCTGTTTCTATGCCAAGCAGACAAGAAGTTCTAGATTTTTGGAGCTAAAGATTTATTAAAAAGTCTAGGACCCTTTCTTGAAATATAGCGTTAAAGGCATCAACATCTATATCTAAAGCTACCTCAGAGTTAGGTTTCGGTTTGAATATTTGACCCATAATGGATTCATTGAATTCACTTACCGTTTGTCCGTCTGTATATTCGCCCTTAGTTTCTACAGTAACAAAAGCATCTTTGAATGTTGCTATTTCTGGCATAAATGAAAGAGCCATAGCCAATGAATCATACAAATGCAGACCTTGATCAACTATTTCCTTATTGGGATTTATTTTTAACCATGGATCAACAGACTGCTGCACGAATTGGCAAAAGTCATGTTTATTTGAACCAATTTCGTTGAGCTGCTCTCTTCCAAATCTTGTTTTATGACAAACATCCAAGGGAACCATTCTTATAGGAATTCCAGAAGCAAAAACTTTTGCAGCTGATTCCGGATCGGCCCATACATTAAATTCTGCAGACGGAGTTACATTGCCTTGAACGGTTGCGGCTCCTGCCATCATTGTAATTTTATTAACATGATCAGATAATCCTGGATCCTCATCTAATGCATGTGCGATGTTCGTTAAAGGACCTATTGTTACAAGCTCAATTTCACCGGAGTTTTCTTTAGTTATTTCGGTTATAAACTTTGCTGCACCTTTCTTATCATTTTCTAATGATACCAGTGGTGTGATTTGCTCCATACCATCCCTATCGCTCAACCATTTTCTTTTCTCATTCCTTTCATCATCATAAGTACCAGGTCTGCCAGTATGCACAGGTATATTTTTATCTAGCATATCTACAAGATATAGGGCGTTGCTATAGCCTCTTTCAACCGGAACATTTCCTTGAACCGTTGTAATTCCCAAAATTTCAAGTTCTGGTGAGTTCATTGCAAGCATAATTGCAAAACAATCTTCCGGATCTCCCCCTTTTGTACCCATTGCTGGGTCAGTATCAATAATTATTTTCTTTTTCATCTTTCGTGATATGTTAACCCTTTATATAAGTAAAAGGGAGAAATGCTTATGCGGCCTATTGTTGAGACCAAGACCGGTCCCGTACGGGGTCTAATCGAAAATTTTAGTGGAACTGAAGGGTATTCTTTCAGAGGCATACCTTATGCGGCAGATACATCGGGTGATAATAGATGGCGCGCTCCGCAAGATGTAGGAAAAAAAGATATAGATAGGATGGAAGTATATGACCTTCTTAGAGACCACAAATTCTATGGTAACTAATTAAGCCCTTCTAATTGAAAGCCCACCATCAACCGGCAAATAAACCCCGTTTATATAAGAAGAAGATGGAAGGCATAGATTTAAAGTAGCGTGAGCTACTTCTTCAGGCTCACCATATCTTTTTAGGCCAACCCTCCTTCTTGCATAGATATCCTTATCCTTCTGATCTATTGCTGAAGTCATATTAGTATTGATCGGACCAGGACAAATGCAATTAACAGTAATACCTTGTGGTCCAAGTTCAAGTGCAAGTGAACGCGTTAAACCAATTACGCCATGTTTTGCTGCCGTATATGGACTATGGTAAGGAGAAGCACCAAAACCTTCAGTAGAGGATATATTTACTATTCTTGCGTTATCAGATTTTAGTAGTTGTGGAAGCGCTGCTCTGATTAATCTAATTTGTCCTGTAAGAACTACATTAAGTGTATCGTCCCAATAATCCTCGTAATTTTCGTCTTCAATAGATGTCACAGATGCTATCCCTGCGTTATTAATAATAAAATCAAGAGATCCATAGATATCAACTGTTTGTTTCAAACAGTTATCAATATCAGATTTATCAGTTACGTCTAACTTAAGTGCGGTACATTCTCCTTTAGAGTTATTTATTTCCTCAGATACTCTATCAACAGATTTTTGATCTACATCTGTTGCAACGACTTTGACCCCCTCGGCAGCAAACACTTTAGCTGTAGCTTCACCCATGCCGCTTCCTGCACCTGTAATTATAGCTACTCTTCCTTTTACAGACCTGGAGAGCTTTTTAAAAAATTTCATATTTAAAATAATTGAGTTATTTAACTACTTATTAGATTATAGGAAGATAAATTATTTAAAAGGAAAAACTATGACGGATCAACCAGCAACTTTAACTCAAGAAGGAGACGTTTCAATAATTACCCTAGATGACGGGAAAGCTAATGTCTTTTCTGCAAATATGAGCAGTACTATTAATAGATTATTAGACGATGTTCCAAATGATAAGGGCTCATTGCTTATAACTGGCAGGCCGGGGCTTTTTTCTGCTGGGTTTGATCTTAAGACTATTCAAGGAGGAGATCCCAAAGCTGCAATTGAAATGACAACTGCTGGATTTAAGTTACTATCGAGGATTTACAGCTTTCCAAGACCTGTTGTAGCTGCATCTAGCGGACATGCAATTGCTTTGGGCGCATTTGTGCTGTGCTGTGCAGACTACAGAATTGGTGCAGCTGGAAATTTTATAGTTCAAGCGAACGAAACAAGAAATGGGATGTCTATACCGACACCAATTTTAGAGATATCTAAATCAAGAATTTTGAAGAATCATTGGTATAGAGCGATACTAAATGCGGAGGCCTATTCCATAGCTGATTCGATAGATGCAGGTTATATAGACGAAGTAGTTGAACCTGAGGAATTGATGACTAAATCACTCGAGGTTGCGCAAGATTTAGCCACTTTAAGTCATCCTCATTACAAACTGACAAAAGACTTAGACCAAAAAGAAGTGCTTGAGAGGATAAATTCCTCAATAGACACGATGAGTAAGGCAAGTTAAAAAAAATTAAATAATACTTCCTTAGTTTCAAGTTTTTGTTAATCTACGCTACCTCTTGTGGGGCCATAGCTCAGCTGGGAGAGCGCATCCCTTGCACGGATGAGGTCGTCGGTTCGATCCCGACTGGCTCCACCAACAACTAAATTTTTATATTCTTTATAAGAATTGCTTGATCTCCCCTATGGACTGGAGAAAATATACCCGTTCGTAACTGATAAAGATCCTTGAGGTGCTCAGGCAGCTTTGTACTGATATCTAAAAGATACCCATCTAATGACAAAGGATAATTTTCAAAATTAAGAGTCAAATTCACTTCATCATCGTATATTCCATTTAAGTAAATTGAATAGTAACCATTGTAGGTTCCTCTAGAAGAAACTGCCGAATCGAACGTCCGGGATCCAATATTAAAAGATTTGAGCTTTGATTTTTCAGGTAATAAAAGAACCAATCTACTAGCGCCTCTATTACTTTTTAATTTAACTTTTATAGAATTTGTTGCTTGGCTTTTTTCCGTTACTTCAATAGATGGCTCTTGCCATTCACTTGAGATACTATCGGCCCAATATCTAAATTCATATTCAGGTGCAAAAGAAGCGATAGCCCTCGTATTTTGTAAATCAACAAAAGTGTCTAGCGGTTCGATAAGAGGTTCGGGGTCCGAAGCTCCCACATTTTTATAATTACCTGACAGATGGATGAAAGATTTTTTGCTGTCTAAGTTTTCATAAAAGTGAATATTTACATGCTGGGGCCTCATTTCCGTGTAAAGATTGAGTGAGCTGCCAGCTAAAAGTGCCAATAAAGTTGTTACCCCAACCAAGGATAAGGCATATTTCATTTTTAAAGAAAATAAGAATGGTGAGAGCAGTATTGCGTACAGACCTACAAATGGTAATACAGCCAAAACAAGTTTATAGCCCTGACTTTGTTCCAAAGAAAATATTAAACCCAATGAACTAGGCAAAGCTACGATCAAGGTTAATAGTAAAAACCTAAGTCTATTTTCATCTTTTAAGAATGTAGAAATTAGCATGATCAGACTTGCAAAAATCAAAGGCAGAATAAATAGGTTGGCGGCATCAGGTAAAAAGAGCGTCACAAATAAACAAAGAGTTGTCCAAAAAAACCAAGCTCCGTAAATTGCTTCTGTTTCTTGAACAAATCTCCTACTCACAATACATCCCAACAATATGCCTAAAGAAGTAGAACCGATTAGGAGTAAGCGATAGGGTAAGTCTATGCCAGGCCAACTGATTATGTTTCCAGAAAAAAATGAAAGAAGATAGAAGCCTAGTACTCCTGAAACAATCGTTGTTATTAATGTTACAGGGGAGAGCATATACCCAAGAACCAATCCTCTAATTGGTATACCCGACCTTACAAATGCAAAAATTAAAATTAATGCAGATAGCATCAAGGCGATTAAACTGTAGCTGGATTTCCATTGGGTCCAAAACCCATAAGTTCCTCCTAGATAAACATACTTTTCTCCAATAGCATTCCAATCGCTATTTAGTAAATCTCTAGAGGAGCTTAAAATATTTTCACCATGATGCTGAATCGTCTTAATATCTAAATTTTCTATATTGTCATTGGGAGTATGATAATGATTTCTCTCACCTACAAATGCGAAGTCCATTCCAGGGATATTAGCTCTCAATGCCACACTGAAATCTGTATCGTTAGGCATTCTCTTGAATATCTCGTTAGCTAATGAAAAACCGTAAGCATGATCATGTTCATGAGAAAGGCTTTTTATAAGAAGCTCATTTTTTTCTGAAGTTCTGAACACCATACTGCCACCTGACGTGCCGCTACCTTCAATATTGAGTACCACACCAACATCTTTTGCCAAAGGGTGCTGATTAAAGAAAGCCTCTGCACCTATCAAACCATTTTCTTCTGCATCAGTTATAAGAAGCATGATTGGATAATCGTAAGGAGCGTCTAACTTCAAAACTCTAGCAGCTTCTAGTATGGCTACAACTCCAGCTCCATCATCTCCAGCGCCTGGTGCCATAGGTACCGAATCATAGTGGGCCATTAATGCAAGGTATGGAGAATCAGTTTTACCTGGAATAATACCAATTATGTTTTCAACCTCTGCACATGAGGTATACCTAGATGCACAAGCCCAAGTTTTTTGAATTTGGCTATCTATTTCAAGCTTATCCAATTCCTTAATAAGCCTCTTCTTGATAATCTTATTCAACTCAGAGCCCACAGGATGAGGTTTATTTTCTTGAAGCAGATATTTCAAGGTTTCGAAGGCTCTCTCTGCAGAAAATTCTTCTAAAGGAGAATCTAAGCTTTTTGCTTGAGGAGGAGACGTACTAAAGTGCTGTAGAAAAAATAGAAGAACACTGAAAATAATTGCAAAAAAGGGAATTGATTTATTATTCATTTTATCCCCAGTATACATTTTAATTGAGCCTTCAACGCCCAAATTACTTATTTGTCAAAAGAATTTTAACGAGATAAGAAATCACTGTTGTGACTAATTTTTAGGGAGTAAGTCTAGAGTGGTTTTTGTTTAATTATTTATTAAATACTTCTCGCAAACTTTCTGACTTTTTTCATGTGATTATTAAATTCTTGGTCGGTCATATTTGGTAATACTGAAAAAAACCTCAGGTACTTTGTTCTCAACCCTCCTAGCTGGAAGACAGTTTTTTTCAATCTTCTGTAGGGTATATTTTTAAAGAAAGAAAAGTCGAAATAGCTCACTTTGGGACCTCCGTAAGTGATAGAGACAATACCTAATTTATTTTTCATTGCTCCTGCAACTGGATACCCATAGTTTTTGAAAAATTTGCTATTCGGTAAGATTGATTTATATGAAAAAAACCAAGTTGGATGCAAAACCCAGTCAATCCAATTTTCTATGATGACATTCATTCTTAAGTTGTGACAAGCACCCATGAGAAACATGACGTCTGCAGATTCAAGCCTTTCTCTGTAATCTAGAACTAGCTTTGGAGGAGGATTGATATCGCTTCTATAAAAAGGAAGTTGTTTTTCTTCGTCATATAAGTTGATCAAATCAATTTCGTGGCCAGCCTTTTCTGCTTCCTCAATGAAGGTATCACGTACGCAGGCATTGAAAGAATTCTCAGTATTGAAGTGTCCGAAGATGATACATATTTTCATAAAAAACCTCTGCTGATGTTGGATCTCTCGACTTGAGTGTTTGAAACATCAATTAAGCACTATATTTCGAATTTCCTCTAAGTGCAAAATACAAACCACCAACGTAAAGACTCACGTGAAGGTAATCTCTTGTAATAACATCTAGAAGACTATTTGGCATCATGAGCCAAATTACTCCTGTGACCACGCATGTCATAGTTATTCCGCTGAAGCGAGTCAATAGATCGGCTAGATTACTTATAATGCCGTTTGTAAAAATTATTCCAAATATTCCTCCAACTATTAATCCAACTGCCGATCCTAATTCTCCATAAGCTACAAACCACCAAACTATGTAGGGAAGACCAAAAACTTCAGCATTTGCTTCAGTTACAGGAAATTTACTATACCCTTGTTGAAAGAACATTACAGATAATGGAATCCTGAGCAGAAATGTTGCAAAAGGGGCAGGTAGTTTGGGTATGTTCATCCTATTAATTATAAGTATTATTTATTACTTGATATAAATCAAATCTATATCTATAATACATCAACAAATAGGAAATACCAATGAATTACTTAATTGCTTTTAGAAACTTTTTTCTTAAACTCAGCTTCAGAGCGATCCGTCCACTCATATTCATGATGGAACCTGAACAAGCTCATAGAACGCTAAAAAAAGCTGGCGTCTTTTTGGGAAACAATAAGTTCCTCAAAAGCCTTACTGGATTATTTTTCAATTATGATCACGAAAGTCTTAATATTGAGGTAGACGGTATCAATTATAGAAACCCGATAGGATTATCGGCTGGCTTTGATAAAGACGGGGAGCTGACCAAAATTTATCCCTCTCTTGGTTTTGGCCTTGCCGAGCTAGGATCGTTCACTGGTGAAGTGTGTCCAGGAAATCCAGGTAAAAGACTTTTCAGGATGAAAAAATCAAAGTCTATAGTTGTTTGGTATGGTCTAAATAATGAAGGTTCTGAAAAGATTTCACAGAGGCTAGCGGATGAGGATTTCGGTGATTTACGTGTAGGGATAAATGCAGCAAATTCAAATTTAACTCCAGAATTCATCTTACAAGATTCAATAAGTGATTATCTTAAGACCATGAAACTCTTTAAAGATATAGGCGATTATTACGACGTCAATATTAGCTGTCCAAATACTCAAGACGGCGAGCCTTTTGTTGACAAAGACAATCTTGATGCATTATTGATTGCAATAAATAAAGAGATAAGGCCCATAAGCGACAAACCTATTTACGTAAAACTCGCTGCTGATATGACTTTAGAAGAAATAAACATAATCGTAGATGCTTGCATGGAGCATGGAATGGATGGTGTAGTTTGCACTAATTTGGCAAAACCTGAATTCAATTCTGAGCACAGACCAGAAGAATATCCTACAAATAAAGGGCTTCTTCCAAAAGGCAAGGGCGCTATGAGCGGATTACCATTACAAAGAATCTCTACGAATGTTATACGTCATGTCTACAGAAGAACAAGAGGACAACTTACCATCATAGGTGTAGGAGGTATATTCACCGCAAGAGATGCATACGAAAAGATTACTTCAGGTGCAAGCCTCTGCCACATGATCACTGCTATGATCTTTGACGGACCACAGGCTATGAATGAAATTAATAGAGGATTGGTAAAATTACTCAAAGCTGACGGCTTTGACTCAATTTCACAGGCAGTGGGGTCAAAAAATCCTCTTCCAAAGATAGATTCAAGCCAAGATTTAGAATCTAAGGCTGCTTAATATCTGAGTCTATTCTTAGTATTTTAGGTTATTTAAAATAACCATATGAACTTTTTGCACTAGGTTATTTATGTTATCTCTAACTACCAGCTCGATCTTTATCAAACAAAAATAGAACATTAGTTCTTAATAAGTTAAGGTACTTTTTTTATAACAATACCTTAGATACATGAACGAGAATCTGCACATCTTAAATTATTGGAACATTCCTGGACGAGCTGAAAGCATTAGAGTGCTCTTAGCTTTAGGTGGAATAAAGTTTGAGAATAATTTTGTCCCTTTGCCGTTACCTTTAGAAAACCCCGAGGGAATGATTCCTCCCCCATTCGATGATGGTACCTGGGCTAATCTCAAACCGAATACACCCTGGGGCACTTTGCCCACATTAACATTACCCTCTGGTGAGATTATTGGACAGCAAAGATCTATATTAAGATACCTGGGCAAGTCTATTAAATATTCAGATGATTATCTTTATCCAGAGAATCCTGAATCAGCAATACTAGTCGATAGCTATATGGATATGTTGGAGGATATTTGGCCAATTTTGGTTGGATTAAAT
The DNA here is from genome assembly GCA_902630715.1 of uncultured SAR86 cluster bacterium. Classification (GTDB taxonomy): domain Bacteria; phylum Pseudomonadota; class Gammaproteobacteria; order Magnimaribacterales; family Magnimaribacteraceae; genus Magnimaribacter. The sequence goes on from CACOVO010000003.1 coordinate 51,283, forward strand.
GGCCCTGAGCAGCTTGATTCTGCCCCTTTATACTCAACATTACTCGGCCTCGGAACCTTAGATGATTTCCTCTCTCCTAGAATGAAAAAAGATTCTGGAGATCTATCTATGCAGTTTGATTTCCTTGAAAAAGCAATTTCTGATGACGGACCCTTTTTATTAGGTTCAAGTTTATCCATAGCAGACATCCTTCTTTTTGCAGCGATAGCTTGGTGGGGAGCGGGAGTTTTTCCAGATATGGGTTGGATGCTTGATTCTAGGCCAAAAATAGAAAGGTCTATTAGATCCGTTGGAGACATAGACAAAGTCTCCGAATATTACAATGATTTGAAATCATCAAGAGAATCCTTGCCGGTCGTGGGTTCTACTAACTATTCAGACTATTACGAGAATTTTCATTCTCTTTGTAACCTTGATTGATCAGTTAAGTGATACCGCGTAGTCTATTGATTCTTTCAGGGCTTTAACCATTAGATCAACTTCTGTGTCACCTATAATGAATGCTGGACCAAGGCAAATTATATCTCTATATTTACCCGTACCTCCTGGGTAAAGAAATACGCCTTCTTGAAGACCTTTGTTCATTATTTTTAAAGTGGTTTTCTTATCTTCATCAAATGGTTTCAAATTACTTTTATCTTCAACTATTTCGATTCCTATAAGTAATCCCATACCTCTTATTTCTGCAACATGGGGATGTTGCCCTATCTCGGAGTTTAATAATTGCATTATTTTATCTCCCATTGGATTCACATTTTCGCAATGTTTTTCGTCTCTTAGAATTCTCAGAACTTCCGAAGATGCAGCACAAGATTGTGGTAATGCAGCAAATGTATGAAACATTACTTCATAGCCTGCTTTTTGAATCGAATCTGCAATTTTGTCAGTGCTATAAGTTCCTCCGATTGCAGCATAGCCGCCACCCATACCTTTTCCAGCAATTAAAATATCAGGCTCGATGCCAAACGTATTGCTTGCAAAATCAGAGCCAACTCTGCCAAATCCAGTCATTACCTCGTCGGCAATCAATAATATATCATTCTCTTTTAATATTTCTTGCGCTTCTAACCAGTAATTATCTGGAGGAACTATTGCTCCTCCACTTGAGCCATTTATAGGTTCCATTAGAAGTGCCGCAATGTTTTTTGGGTCTATTTCACGTATTGTCTGCTTGAGATTATCCAAATAATAATCTTTTGCATCTGGATGATATTTTCCTAAGGGACATCTCAAAGGGTAAGGGGTTTCAATGGTAATCGGTTTTGGAACGTAACTTTCTAAACCTCTTTTTCTTGATTCGTGCCCTGAAATTCCCGATAAGTTTAATGTAGTACCATGATAAGAAAGACTTCTAGTAAGAATTATATTTTTTTCAGGTTTTCCTCTACTAGCTTGATATTGAATCGCCAGTTTCACAGCCGACTCATTTGCTTCCGAACCTCCAGATGAGAGATGAATTCTGCTTAAATGAGGTGGGAGCCAATGTTCTCTTAATTCATCAAGTAATTTCTCTCTTTCTGGTGTCAGAAAAGGCGGTAAAACATAAGAATTATTTCTAACAGCCCTTGCAATTGCATCTGCTACTTCCTCACGTCCGTATCCAATATTGCTGACAATAGCTCCACCTGCAGCATCAAGGATTTTTCTTCCGTCTTTTGTATGCAAATATGCTCCTTTAGAGCTTGCAAATTCAATACCCCAATCTTGTTTAAGAAATGGCCATTTTACTAGTTCCATATCATTCATTTTAAAAATTGAGGGTTATATCGTAAACAATCAATACTGCTAAAAATAATTGCAAGACCAAGCTCATCCACAAAATAATAACTGTACCTATTTTAGGTTGTAAAACTGGATCAAGTTTATTGATTAGATATAAAGCTCCAATATTTACAATAGGGAGACCCATAGCGGCCCAGATACCTGCGATAAGAAGAAGAGTTATTGGATTAGGTAGAATGAAATAAAACAATCCAGACAAAAAAGGAATCAGGAAAGCTATAAGTTTTATCAGTTTCCCTCTTGTGTCTATTTTCTCTTTTACCAACCCCATTGAAATCAAATAATCAGAAATAGTTCTTGTAAATGCTGCTGTCCCAGAGAGAAGGGTGGAGAATAGGACAAAGAAAGCTAAAATTATAAAAAGCCATTTTGCCCAACCACCTAGTACAAGTGAAAACATATTTTGCAGAGAACCTATTACATCAACATCCCAAAACGAACTGGTAGCCAGAGATTCTTGAAGTTCAGGGACATTATTTAGTACTCCTGCACCTAAAAAGAAAAATGGCAGTGTTCCTAAAGTTATAAAAAAAACAGTAACCCAAACATCTGTTTGCATGGTTCTAATCCAAAGCTTTGTTTCCTCAGGATCATTTCCTGAATTATTTGCATAACCCTTTTCCAAACACCAATAGGTATAAGCCATTATTTCTCCATAACTAATCCCTGTAAATCCAAAAACAGCTAGTGCTAAGGGAAGATACTCTGTTGGGAATGAAAAGGTAAGGCCTTGGGAAATTTGAGTAAAGCTGACTTGGTATTCTGTTGATTGCATTGAAATTGCAATGACCAAGGTCATGAAAGAAAAGAAAAGGACCATTAACAATAAGGTTTTTTCTAAACTTTTGTAAGAGCCAAAATACAGCAAAAGCCAAGTCAGCAAGCAAGACACAACTACCCAACCTTCGATTGAGAGAAGGGGGAACATAGTATTTCCTGCTTCTGCCACGGCACCAGCAAGTCCACCCATGCCAGCAATTGAAGGGATTACACCCAGAAACATGAACCAGACAAGCCAAGAAGTAGTTTTTCCCTGTATGGTTGTTTTAAATCCAGGCATATCAGCAAATGCCTCCAGAAAAGTTTTTTTGGTGACAACTACATACCTGCTAATTTCTGCTTGTATTATTGGTTTACTCCACATGCTAAGTAATAACCACCAAAGAAGAAGAAAGCCTGCGGCTGCTCCAAGTAAAGGGGTCATTACAATTGATCCACTACCTACAACACTTCCTGTGACAATCACACTAGGGCCAATGAATTTGAGCCTCTCAATAAAAGTTTTTGGTGCTTTTTGCATAGATAATATTTTTCCTAGATTTTCTCACTAAATATGGAACAATTCCTCCTTTCTTTTCAGAAATTTAAATTCCCATGAAGTTCAAAGTAAGATCAGGATTAAATATCGAGGCAACTTCGCTAGGAGATTCCAACAATCCTCTAGTAATAATGCTACATGGCGGCGGCCAAACTCGGCATGCTTGGGGAGCAACAGCTGAGAAATTATCTCAATCAGGTTTTCATGCCCTGGCAATTGATCTCAGAGGTCATGGAGATAGTGATTGGTCTGAATCGGGTGACTATGCGATAGAAAGTTATAGGGATGATTTAATAAGCATTATCGAGAATTTGGGAAAACCAGCTTATCTTATAGGGGCATCTTTAGGTGGCATGATTTCTTTATCTACTGCTGGTGATGAGAATTATCAAAGTCTATGTAAAGCTCTTATTATGGTTGATATAGGTATTTACCCCAATGAAAACGGATCAAATGAAATATTGAATTTTATGAGCTCTGGTTTTAAAGGTTTTGCATCTTTGGAAGAAGCTTCAAATGCTATTTCTTCATATTTACCGCATAGAGAAAAACCAAAAGACCTCTCAGGTCTTAAAAAAAACCTAAGATTGAAAGATGACGGAAGATTTTATTGGCATTGGGATCCAAAGTTTATCGAGTCAAGAACAGCTAACACTGAAAGGAGTGAGCATAGGGATAGACAAAGGCGATACGCAGAATCAGTTAAGGCCCCGACTTTGTTGATAAGAGGAGCATTGAGTAATGTGGTAACTCAGGATGAGGTAACGGATTTCTTAACAACCATAAGTCATGCTGAATTTATTGAGATTGATAAAGCTGCACATATGATAGCAGGAGATAGAAACGATATTTTTGCTAATGCTGCAATAAGTTTTCTGCAAAAAATAACTAATAACAAGTAAGATCAAACAAATGATAATTGGTTTAACTGGAGGAATTGGTAGCGGTAAGACCGCCGTCTCCGACACTTTTGAAAAACTCGGTATAACGGTTGTGGATGCCGATTTAGCTTCCCGCGTCGTTGTTGAAAAAGGAAAGCCTTGTCTGGAAGAGATAGCTAAACATTTTGGTGACAATATTTTGAATGAAAGTGGTGAATTGAATAGGGCTAAGTTGAGGGAAATAATTTTTAACTCTGATTCAGAAAAGTCATGGTTAGAATCTTTATTACATCCAGCAATAGCAGAACAAATTAAACAAGAGTTGAATGCCTCTAAAAGTCCATATACGATTCTTGTTTCGCCTCTCTTATTAGAGACTAATCAAAGAGACTTCTGTGACAAGATTTTAGTAGTTGATGTACCTGTTGAAATCCAAATGGAGCGGACTACAAAGAGAGATGGCGTTTCTGCAGATCAGGTAAAATCGATTATTAAATCTCAAATAAATCGGGACGAAAGGTTAAAGTTAGCAGACGAAATTATCATAAATGAAGGAAGTATCGAAGACCTTGAAATGATTGTTAGGGAATTACATGAGAAATTAATTTCGGAATTATGATGTATGTAAAATGTCCAGAATGCGGTGAGCAGGCGGAGTACTCAGAAAAGAACGAGCATAGACCTTTTTGCAGTAGAAGATGCCAATTACTGGATCTAGGTGCTTGGGCTAGTGAGGAAAGAAAGATTGCCGGAGAGAGGGTTTACGAGCCAGAAGAAGATTTTGATACACGCCACTAACTTCTGTAATCGCTATTTATAAGCACATAATCCTCTGATAAATCTGAAGTAACCGCTTGAAATTCTTTTACTCCAACTCCTAGCGATATCTCTATACTAATTTCTTTCTTTTTCATTTCTCTAGAAGCTGATTTTTCAGAATATCTTGAGTCTTTATGACCTTTCTTAACTAAGGGATGACCATTTAATTTAATTATAACTTTGTCGATATCTTGCAGAGATTCATCTCGACCAACCGCAGATAATATTCTTCCCCAATTTGCATCGCTACCAAACATAGCTGTTTTTACTAATGGTGACTCAGCTACAGTGAAAGCAATTGATCTCGCCTGCTTTACACTCTTTGCTTTTGTAACTTTCACTTTTATTTTTTTTGTAGCACCTTCTGCATCATCAATCAAAAGTTCTGCTAGTTCTGCAAAAGTTTCCGTTATGGCCTGTGAAAGCTTTTTCTCTTCGCGAGATCCCGCTTTAATGGGTTTTTCCTTATTTCCATTTGCTACAAGCATAGAAGAGTCATTGGGTGAGGTATCCCCGTCTACTGTGATAGCCTCAAAACTATTTTTCAGTGCTTTTGAATGAATTTTATCAAGTAAGCTTTGGCTTAGTTTTCCATCAATAAATACAAAACTTAACAATGTTGCGAAGTCAGGTTTAATCATCCCTGAGCCCTTAGCAAATCCTGTAACCTTATACGAATTTTTGCCTACATTTACCAATTTGGAAACAATTTTTGGTTTTGTATCAGTAGTCAAAATTGCGGTAGCGGCTTTTTTCCAACTCTTATCATTTAGATTATCAAGGGCTTTTTTAAAAGCTACTAAATATTCATCTACTGGCAGTTTTTCACCAATAACACCGGTTGAAAAAGGAATAATATTTTCTTCTTTTACGCGGAGGTAGGATGCAATTTCCCTGCAGTACTTTTTGACATCTCTTAAACCACTTGGTCCATTTGCTGCGTTAGCATTTCCTGCATTGACAAGTAAAATTTTATTTCCTGAGCTAAGCTTCTGCAGATTTTGTGCTGCAATTATAACTGGGGCAGCTTTTAACTTATTGGTCGTAAATTTGCCACTAAGCTTAGACTCCGAGGGAATTGCAATTGCCAGACTATCATCTCTTTTGCCATAACGTGTATTACTCGAAGCAGAGGAAAGTCTCACTCCTTTGATGTTATGTATCTTTTTTGGCATTATTTTTTTCTGGCATTTTTTCTCGCCATTTTTGCTTCAGCCCTCCTTAGTCTCCTGTTCCCTTGACTTTGATCTTTCGAAGTAGTCTTTGATTCTTGAGAAGCTATAGCTGATTTAGGCGTTTGATGCTCTAAGGTCTGGGCTTTGCTCTGCTGCGGTAGATTTAATTCGCCTGAATCCTCTAATTCAATCTCAACTCTTGATAAGAAACGAATTCCTTCTAATCTTATTTTATTCAATAGGTTTTCAAATAGTTCAAATGATTCCCTTCTAAACTCAAGCTTAGGATTTTTACTTGCATAACTGCGAAGACCAATACCTTGTCTTAGTGCATCTACTTCTGCAAGATGATCCTTCCAGGCACTATCAATTATTTGTAAGAGAATTTGTTTTTCAAAATCTCTCATTACTGAGCCTATTTGGTTGCTTTTTTCTTTATAAGATTCCTTAGCCAAAAAGAGTATTTTTTCTTCAACTTTCTCTCTAGTTATATTGTTCTCTTCATTTACCCATTGTTTAATCGGAATTTGCAATCCGAATATATTAGAGACAGAACTTTCCAAAATATCTAAATTCCATTCGTTAGGCTCTAAGTCGCCATTGGATAAATTATCTAATTCGTCTGCGATTACAGTCTCTCTCATGGAATCCAAAAGTTCAGTTATAGAACTCGCCTCTAAAATATTGTTTCTCTGTGAATAAATGATCTGTCTTTGTTCATTAGCCATGTCGTCATATTCAAGGAGCATTTTTCGAATATCAAAGTTCCTTCCTTCAACTCGTTTTTGCGCTCTTTCAATTGCACCACTTAGCATTCTATGTTCAATTGACTCACCATCTTCCAAACCGACCTTTTGCATGATGTTCTTAAACTGATCAGAGGCAAAAATCCTCATCAAATTATCTTCGAGAGAAATATAAAATCTTGAAGATCCTGGATCTCCTTGTCTTCCCGATCGACCTCTAAGCTGATTATCCATTCTTCTAGATTCGTTTCTTTCTGTTCCTATAACATGAAGACCACCGGAGGAGAGGACTGCGGCATTCAATTCCTTCCACTTTGACTGCAGTTCTTCTTTTTTTTCTGGATTATCTTCGCTGATTTTCTCGTATTCGGCCTCCCAGTTTCCTCCCAAAACTATGTCGGTGCCTCTTCCTGCCATGTTTGTAGCAATGGTAACTACTGCGGGTTTTCCGGCTTGTGAAATTATTTCAGCTTCCTTCGCATGGTTCTTGGCATTAAGAACTTGGTGCTCGATATTTTCTTTTTTTAGTAAGCTAGATAAGAGTTCTGAGCTCTCTAGCGAGGCAGTACCTACAAGTATTGGATTGCCCTTGTTCATATATTCTTTAATTTCTTCTATGACAGCCTTATATTTTTCAGCTTGGGTAAGATAAACAAGATCATTTTTATCATCTCTTATCATGGGTTCATTAGTAGGAACCTCCAGAACATTGAGGCCATAAATTTCAGCAAATTCCTCTGATTCAGTAGATGCTGTGCCTGTCATACCCGACAATTTTTCATATTGCCTAAAATAATTCTGGAAAGTACAAGAAGCCAAGGTCTGACTTTCCATTTGAATTGGCACATTTTCCTTTTGTTCAATTGCTTGATGAAGTCCATCAGCCAATCGTCTACCTGGCATTGCTCTCCCAGTATTTTCATCAATAAGGATTACCTGTTTATCTTGAACCATGTAGTCGACATCTCTTTGGAAAAGAAAATGGGCTCTCAAAGAAGATTGAATATAGTGAAGCAATCTAAGATTACCTGATGAATAAAGACTTTGATCTTCTTCTAGTAAATTATCTTTTTTTAATAATTCTTCAATAAAGTCATGCCCCAAGTCTGTTAACTCGACAAGTTTAGATTTTTCGTCTATCACAAAATGGCCAGTCTCTTCTTTCTTTTCCGGCTCTTCGTCTTCGGGATCTAACTCTATAATCTGTTGCTTTAATTTAGGTACGAATTTACTAATTTTTTGATAGATTTGAGCTGTATTTTCTGCAGGTCCGGAGATAACTAAAGGTGTTCTTGCTTCGTCTATGAGAATTGAATCAACTTCATCAATAATGGCAAAGTAATAATCATTCATCATTCTGTCGTTTTTATTAACAACCATGTTATTTCTCAAGAAATCAAAGCCTAGTTCGTTATTTGTGGCATAAATTACGTCTGCATCATAAGCATTTTTCCTCTCATCTAATTGTTGACCAGGAACAATAAAATCCACTGACATTCCAAGGTTTCTGTAGATAGGACTCATCCATTCGGCATCTCTCTTTGCTAAATAATCATTAACTGTTACTAAAACGACTTTTCTTTCTGTGATCGAGTTCAAATATGAAGGAAGAGTTGCAACTAGGGTTTTTCCCTCACCAGTTGCCATTTCAGCAATTTGACAGTTATGAAGGGCAATTCCGCCCATCAGTTGACAGTCGTAATGTCTCAATCCAAGTTGTCTTTTACTGACTTCCCTAACAGTTGCAAACGCTTCAGGAAGTAATTGATCCAATGATTCATTTTTTTTATAACGAGTTATGAACTCATTTCTTTTCCCCTTTAATTCTGAATCACTAAGTAGAGAATATTCCTCCTCAAAAGAGTTAATAGAATCAACTAAGGGTTGAATCTTCCTAAGTGTTTTTTGGTTTTTCGAACCAAATATTTTATCTAACAGACCCATATAAATTCGCTTACTGCAATTCTATCAGTTAGGAGAAATATCTGAGAAAAATTATCCTGAGCTAGGATCAATGATTGGTTCAAGATACTTAATTGGTGAATTAACTGGATCGTCATAAGTTTTGACTTCCCAAGTATCTGGTCTGGCTATCAGCTCCCTTAGTAGAGCATTATTTACTTTATGACCTGACTTAAAGCCTTCAAAAGATCCTACCAGATTATGGCCGAGCAGATAGAGATCTCCTATAGCATCTAAGATTTTATGCTTGATCATTTCGTTTTCAAGCCTAAGCCCATCTTCGTTTAAAATAGAATCCTCACCTATAGCAATTGTGTTTTTAACACTTGCACCAAGCGAAAGCCCCTTTTCATTTAAACCTTCTAGATCGCTCATAAATCCGAAGGTCCTTGCTCTAGATACTTCCCTTACAAATGAGGTGCTATTGAAATTTACTGATGCATTAGTAGCGTGATTTTTGTGTACTGGATGATCATAAATCATAGTGAAATCCACTTTAAACCCTTCGAAAGGAGTAACTTGCGCCCAGGCGTCTCCAACAGTCACCTTGACAGTATCTTTAATTCTAATGAATTTTTTCATTTCATCTTGTTCAAGAAGTCCTGCTGATTCCAGTAAAAAGACAAATGGCGCCGCACTACCATCCATTATTGGTATTTCTGGGCCATTAACTTCTACATAAGCATTATCAATACCCAAGCCAGCTATTGCCGACATGAGATGTTCTATTGTGGAAATTCTTGTATCGCCAAAGGTTAAGCATGTTGAAAGTGAGGTATCACCTACATTCTCTGCGGCAGCTTTTATTTCAACCACAGGATCGAGATCAACTCTTCTAAAAATGATTCCTGTATCGGTAGGAGCAGGCAAAATTTTCAGTATTATTGGATTCCCGGTATGTAAGCCAACTCCGAATGCTTTTATAGGGTTTTGAAGTGTTCTTTGTGTTAGCATAAATTTTGGTAGGAATTAATTTAAATTATTTTGCCTTACGATTTCGAAAAGCATTATACCTGTGCTTACTGAAGCATTTAAGCTTTCTATTTTATCTGCCATTTCTATCTTTATGAGTTCATCGCAATTTTCTTTTGTTAATCTCCTCATGCCCTTATCTTCAGATCCTACAACTAAAGCCAATTTACTTGTATAAAGAACCTTATCGTATGGTTGAGAAGCTTCAAGATCGCTTCCATAGACTCTTACTCCACTTTTTTTTAGAAAATCTAATGTTCTTACTAAGTTAGTGACAATTACAAAGGGAATAAGTTCAGATGCCCCTGACGAAATCCTTCTGACTGTTGGAGTCAAATGACAAGATCGGTTCTTTGGAACAATCACTGCATCTACTGATGCTGCAGCTGCACTTCTGATGCATGCGCCTACATTGTGAGGATCGGATAAACTGTCTAATACTAGCAATCTTAACTCGTCTTTCTCAACAATTTTTTGAAGATAGGACTCTGATTCTTCTGTCCTTTTATCGCAACTTATAGCTACATTTTGATGATTAATGCCTTTGAAGTTTTCCTCAAAAAAATCATTATTTTTTTCTTCGATACTAATACCATTTTTTGTAGCTTTCTCAATTAAGCTACTGAATTTCAATTTTTTAGTTCCTCCAACAAAAAGACAGGACACTGATTCGGGTCTCAATTCAATGATCTGTGTCAAGATATTTGTTCCACAGATCATTTCTTGATTAGATTTATTTTTCATTACTCTATTTTTAAATCAATTCTTTGGGAGAAATAGTCTACCTTTTCAATGATTGCTTTAACTTCATCCCCTAATGAATAAGAATGCCTTGAGCTGTTGCTTTGTAACATCTTACTGTCCTCATCAAATACATAATATTCATTTTTTGGAAAATTTTTTATGTGACAAAGTCCTTCAATATTTATATTTCTTAAGTGAATAAATATTCCAAAATTTGTAACACCTACAATTTGACCATCAAATTTTTTTCCAATATTTTCGGACGCGAAAGAACATTTTAGATAATTTAAAGCTTCTCTTTCTGCTTTCTCAGCAATTCTCTCTTTCGTTGAACATTCTTTTGCTAATTTAACTAATTCATCGTAAACATAAGGAGTATTTCCATTTAATGGCGTATCTGAGACCTGCACTTCTCCTCCATGAAGTTTTATGAGAGACTTAATAGCCCTGTGAACCAGCAAATCTGGATAACGCCTTATTGGTGAAGTGAAATGCGAATAAAAACCGTAATTCAGAGCATAGTGAACTGACACATCAGCTTCGTAAGTAGCTAAACTCATTGAGTAAAGAATTTGCGAATGAATAATGTTTTTATCTTTTCGATCTTTTGCGAATTCTAATAATTCATTCAATTTCCGAATATCACTTCCATCATCAAGCGAAGCATTTATCCTTCGGCTTCTAAGAAAATTTTCTAAGATTTTAACTTTTAATATTTCGGGTTTAGGATGAACTCTGAATACCGAGGGAACGTTTTGCTTGATACATAATTCAGCTGCAGAAATATTTGCCGCTAACATAAATTCTTCAATCATCATGTGAGAAATCTCTCGTGAAGAGCTTACAAAATTAATGATTTTATTATCAGAAAACTTAGGAATATAACTTGGAACTTCAAGCTCTAGTGATCCTCTTTCCTGCCTTTGAAGCTTTAATCTTTTGTAGATCTTTAACAGAACAGTTAGTGAATCCGCATAATTCTTTTTAAATTGTTTTTTTTCTATCTCTCGAGAAATCGCACCATATGTTAGCCTAGCTTTAGATCGAATTAATGCTTCAAAAAAACTTGTATTTGTTAGATGACCATCTTCTCTTACTGAAGTTTTACAAACCAAACAGTACCTGTCTTCATTTGGCTTCAAAGAACATAAATCATTACTCAATTCTTCCGGCAACATGGGTATTACTTTTTGGGTAAAGTAAATGGATGTTCCTCTTTCGAAAGCTTCTTTATCTAAATTACTCTCAGCATCAATATATCTACCAACATCGGCTATTGCCACATAGAGAGTTAGGTTGCCTTGTAAATCTTTTTCTCCAAAAACGGCATCATCAAAATCTTTTGCATTTTTCCCATCAATGGTAACAAAATCTTTAGCTCTTAAATCTCTCACATATGTTGTATCAAATTTTTTATTTCTGAGTTTTTTTGATTCGCTAACGACTGCTTTGGGCCATTCTCTATTCAAATTATTATTAGTTGCTGCTATCTCGCATGCCAAATCTATCTGATTTTCCATATCAAATAATGCAATAAGACTAGCTTCAGGAAGATCGTTTTCTCTGGGCTGTTTTCGAATTATAAATTTTCCAATGCCACCATCTGATAATTGGCCTTGATAAGTTTCTTTTATGAGGATTTTGAAATCGTTTTCATAACCCAGAAGTGAAGTATAAAACCTCTTACCTCTTTTAAAAACTTTCCCAACGAATTCTTGTGTATTTTCTGAAATTACCTTTTGTATTTTTGCCCAACCTTTATCTGTCAGAGTAAATTCCACAAGGTCGCCTGGAAACGCTTTGTAAACCTCTTTTTTTCCTAATTTATATTGAGAGTCATACTTAATGTCATCAATAAAGAATCCTCTAGATTTATTCGATTTTTTAACAATACCCCTTAGCGTTTTAGAGGTATTTTTATTAGATTTTTTCAAGGAAGTTATTTTGAGATGTTTTAAACGCCTATTTTAAATCAATAAGACTTATAAAAGGCATTTTTGTAGTCTGACGGGTTGATTGACTTTTTTATAGTCAGTACAGTTATATCTATGCATATAGGAATTATTATTTCATTAATCTTTGTAAGTCTTCTATTCTTCCTATGGCAATATTCTAAAGGAGAACAAGTCGGGAGAAGAATTGGATTCTTGTTGAATATTTGGGGAGCAGTAATAGTTTTTTATCTATTGATGGTTATATTTTTATAAATTGGAAAAGATATGTCAGTGAAACATTATGATTGGTCTGCATACCATGCCTATGTTAGGCCTAATAAAATTGCGATAAGAGATTTAAGTTCTAATCAGGATTTAACTTATAAAAGTCTAGATGAACGAGCTTGCAAGTTAGCCGGCTGGTTACAAAGTATTGGAGTTGAAAAGGGAGACAGGATTGCGATCTTATCTCAAAACTGCGCAGAGTTTTTTGAGTTGGAGTTTGCTTGCGCTAAAATTGGAGCCATCGAACTTCCTCTAAACTGGCGACTGACAAAACCAGAGCTTGAATACATCCTAAATGACAGCTCCCCCAAAGTTCTTATTTATGATCAATCATTTCGTGAAATTTCTAGTGAATTAATAAAGGACTGCAATGTTTTAGATTTTTTAGAAATCGATAAAGAAGACTCAAACAGTCATTACGAAGTTACTTTAAAAGAATCTGATGGTGAGTATGACAGTCCCGAAATAAATCAGGAAGATCTTATAATGATTATGTACACATCAGGTACCACAGGTCATCCAAAAGGAGCAATGATAAATCACCAAATGCAACTTTATAATGTGATTAATCTTGCATCTCCGGCCTTCGTAGCGACAGATACAGTTCAGCTAGTGGTTTTACCTTTATTTCATACTGGTGGTATGAATTGCTATGCAAATCCAGTTTTGCATGCTGGTGGTGAGCTCATTCTCATCAGAGAATTTGATCCTGGGCTTGCCTTATCAATCTTGGGCAACGCTGAATATAAGGTATCACATTTCTTCGCGGTTCCTGCTCCTTATCAATTCATGATGAATCATCCTGATTTCGAGAAAACTGATCTATCAAATCTCAGGATTGCCGGTATTGGTGGAGCTCCCTGTGCAGAAGCTATTTTAAAAACTTGGTCTGATAGAGGCGTTTCTATGATTCAGGGGTGGGGCATGACAGAAACTAGTCCTGGAGGTATCGGTCTTCCTGCAGAAGATGCAGAAAGAAAACTTGGATCTGCTGGTAAACCTTTACTTCATACCGAGGTAAAGGTGGTTGATGATGATGGAAAGGAACTTCCTTGGGGAGAGGTAGGTGAACTCTATATAAAGGGACCTAATATAACGCCGGGTTATTGGAACAATCCAGAGGCCACAAAAGACTCTTTTGATGATGGTTGGCTTAAAACGGGAGATGCAGCAAGATTTGATGAAGAGGGTTTTATATACATTGTGGACAGATGGAAGGATATGTATATATCTGGTGGTGAAAATGTTTATCCAGCAGAAGTTGAAAATGTCCTGTATCAGTTACCGCAAATAGCAGAAGCTGCAATTCTTGGGGTACCTGATGATAGATGGGGAGAAACTGGTGTTGCATTTATAAGTATCAAGCCTGGAGAAGCAATTGATGAAAAAGAAATTATCCAACACTGTATTAATAATCTTGCTAAATTCAAGGTTCCCAGCTCAGTTCAATTTATAGAAGCATTACCTAGAAATGCTACAGGGAAAGTTCTGAAGAGAAATTTAAGAGAGGATCTCATTGGATCTGATGCCCCAGCTATCTCGTGATGAAATTATATGATTTCCCTGGAGCGCCCAATCCGAGACGGGTAAAAATATTTGCCAAGGAAAAGGGTATATCCCTTGAGCTTGTAAATTGTGACATGGCAAATAGAGAGCACAAATCTCCTGAATTTTTAAAAAAAAATCCAAGTGGAAAAATCCCGGTTTTGGAGCTTGCTGACGGGAGATGTATATCTGAATCTGTAGCAATTTGCAGATATTTGGAAAGCATTGTTTCTGAGCCAAATTTATTTGGAAAAAATGCTTTCGAAACCTCTTATATTGAAAGTAGAAATCGACATATAGAATTGGAGCTGTGGACACAAATTGGAATATCTTGGGTAAACGGTCCTATAGTTGGCTCTATGGGCCTTTTTAAACAAATTCCAGCCGCAAAAGAAGCTAGCGATAAAAATGTAAAGACCTTCTACGAAAGGCTAGATAATGAATTTTCTAAATCGGAGTATGTTGCTGGAGAGAGATATACTGTGGCGGATATTACTCTTTTATCTGCTATAGACTTTGCATCAGAAATGGTAAATTTAAAGCCAGATAAATCTTTCAAACATCTTCATAGATGGCATAACATGATTAGTCTAAGACCAAGTTCAGCGGTTTAAATATTCAAAATGCAACACACTCATCCCGAACTTAACAAAAGAGCTCAAGGTTGGTTAAATTTTTTATATCTCAAAGCTACAACTCCTGACGACTGGTCTGAGGATGGAATACCTAATGATTGGTGGGATAAGACATCAACTGCCCCCATGTGCTCGTTTCCCCGTTTCGATCTACAAGAGTCAACCTATGCTATAGGTCTCATGGCTGATAAGACTCCTGCTTGGAGGGAAGTTTATTCAGAAATTCTTGATGAAATTGCTGAAAGATCCATAACCTATTGGGCTGCTGTTGATTGGCTTTCTCAGTTTGGACATGATCCAGATAGGCCTAATTATCCTGAGGCCTGGAGAGGCACGCTTATACCTGAGGAATTTTGGGGTAATTATGATGCACCCGGTTGGACTGCAAATGGAATAGCACCTTGGGGATTTCAGATGGATCCAATTGGAGCAGATGGGAATTTATTTTTCAAAGGTTGGCTAAACTTAACTCAATCATTGCATACCTACGTCAGTGGTTATGATAAGTGGTCGTCTCCTTTCAGCGTTGCTGGAGCATATAGCTCGAGGTTTGAATGGACTCAACATCAATTAGCCGACCACCTGCATCAACAATGGTCCAAAACACCTATGGGCCCGCACTGCGAAAATACCAAAGCATGGCCTTTTTGTTTATCTGCAGCTGGATTGGGTTTGATGATGTATGACAAGATTTTTGATAATCACTTTCACAGTTCTTACTCAAATTGGTTATCTTTTACAAAAGATAAATATTACGGCTTCGACAAAAATGGATCTCTGCAATGGGTAACTATGTATTTTGATGAAATTAATAATCATCATCACAAAACATTACCAACACATGGTCTTGCAGTTGCTTTTTATGCTAAACCTCAAGATCCTCAATTCGCTGAAATGCTTTACCGAGGAGCAATTAATTTCCTTGGCTGGGATAATCCTTCAACTCCAATTTCAAATGAATTTATGCCAGATCCGAGAATGTTTGCCCTTGGATTAACCATGTCATTGGAATTTGATGATCAAGTTACTCATGAGAGACTAAAAAAATATGCGGAAGAAAATTTCGAACCTCAATTCTTTGGATTAAACGACAGCCAATTTGGATTTTGGTTTAACCTTGGCGAAAAATGGCCAAGAGGTCAGCTTTCTGCTTTGGCAATGTGTTCTGAGGTTTGTGAGCCAGATGCTTGGGAGACTCTTTTTAATAAACCAAATTTATCAAAATTTTATTCACCAAGTATTCAAGGTGTAGATTTTCCAGCAGTTTTCATCGAAAAGGCTTTTCATGATGATCATAAGGGGGTATTGCATTTTAGTATTTGCGACGGAGATAAAACTAAGACAAATAAAAAGACTTCTATTGAAGTAATTAATATTCCTGATGCTAATTCTATATCTGTTATGTGTGACGGAAAAGAGTTTCAAGATTATAGATTGATAGATGATTCGAAAATAGCCATTAATACTGAAGTAAGAAAACATAATTTCGAAATAAAAACCGGCTACTATTTGTCTAAGCAAAGCCAACATAGCTTAAATAAAAAGCTCAAAGAATTTAAAAATGTAGAATCGAATATAGAAAGAAACTCATCAAGTGAGAATTCGAGATTGATTCTCCCAACTAACTTCAGTTCGTGTAGTTGTTGTTGATACTTTTTTTAAAAAAACCTATTGTGTTTATAAATTAACTCTTAACGAAAGTTTTATGTCCCTTGCAGAATTCTCATTAAAAGATAAAAAGGCTTTAGTTATAGGTGCTAGAAGGAATATGGGTAAAGCCTTCGCACTTGGCCTTGCTGAAGCCGGTGCAGACGTTGCTGTCACTGATTTAAATATAGAATCTGGCCAACTACAAGCCGTGAGCGACGAAATTATGGCTATGGGCAGAGAATCTTTATGCATAAAAACTGATATATCCTCACAAGGCGAAGTCCGAAATATGGTAGGCCAAGTTATGGAGGAATTCGGCGGAATAGACATTTTGATGAATGTTGCTGTTATGTACCATATGAAATCAGTGATTGACCTAGATGAAGAAAGTTGGGAGAAGCTTAGTAATGTAAATTTAAAAGGATATTGGTTAACTATTCAGGAGGTTTCTCCAATAATGAAACGACAAGGAAACGGGAGCATAATCAACCTAACCTCAAGAGGTGGCCTCAAAGCACATGCTGATAAGGCCATGGGCAATTATGCGATAGTTAAATCGGGTATTGCCATGATGACAAGGCAATATGCTAGGTATCTTGGCCCATACAATATAAGAGTCAATGCCATAGCTCCCTCTTTGGTAGAGTGGGAAGAGTTCCCTGGTCAGGAAAATTTCAAAGATAAAGAAATCGATATTCCTCAAGAAAAAAAAGAGATATCTGAGAAAGAAAAATTTGAGGCTTGGTCGACAGGTCCTGAAAATATTCCGCTTGGTCGTGTTGCTACCTTCAACGAAATGGCTAATGCAGCTGTTTTTTTGGCATCTGACGCTTCGAGTTATGTAAATGGAACTATACTCAATGTAGATGGCGGTTATATGGCATGAACTTTGATTGGGAATTTAATCATCTGGGGATGATGGTCGAAAATAGAGATGAGATTCTTAGTTTTTATCAAAATATTGGTGTTGGAGTGAGTGTTGGACCTCAACCCTTAATGCCTTTTATTGAAGGAGAGGGTGAGATAACCTTTTTCAAAGAGCTTGACGGTGAGCCAATCTCTCACAAGTACAAAACCGGTGGCCCTCATAATTTTAATGATGGACAGTCACAAATTGGAAACTGTCAACTGGAAGTTTATCCAATGAAACCAGGTCCAGGAATGTTCATTAGTAGATACCTGGAAAAGAAGGGCGATGGTATCAATCATATAGCCTTCAACACCAAAGATATCGATAAAGACACAAACTATTTCTTAGATCTTGGCTGCGAACTTGTCTTTAATGTTACAACTAATGGTCAAACTATTGAAAACTATATAGATACACGTTTGTATGGGGACCTGATGATATCTTTAAGACCGCCAGCAGATGAGTGGGAAAAATCTTGGCGTAAAAACAATGAATCTCATCCTCTCGTGAATAATTGGAAATTTTTAGGATTAGGAATATGTGTAAACGATTTAGACGTTTCAGCAAAATATTACTCTAAGTTAGGTTTTAAAAAATATTCTGAAATAAAAGAAAGAAAAGAATGGAGAGTCAACAGTCAAGAATTTTGCGTAGGCGGTATTGTTTTTGAATTAATACAAGCACAAAAGAGGAGCATTTACTCGAACTCTTTAGAACAAAGAGCTGAAGGGGTTGCTGAACTAATATTTACAGTTTCTGATTTGCAGAAAGAAATAAATTCACTGGCAAAAAAAGGAACTGATACATTGATAATCTCAAAAGAAAAAAAAATGGCTTCAATTGATACTCGTCATAAGGCCAATATCTTAATAAGGCTAATTGAAGAGGATTAGTAGTGGAAATTCAATCCTTCCTAGCTGCAATTTTAATTTTTCTAATTTGTTTATTGGTAGTTTTTAAACCGAGCAAGAAGGTAACAATATTAGGTGGAATAATAATTATACCCTTGCTCTTTATTTTTATTTATTGAATAGGCCAAGAGTGCCTAGGTCATACACTACGCAAAACAAACCAAAGGTTGACATTTCTAAATAAGCAATCAGCAACTACTTGATATATTTTGATTGCACACTACACTTTACGTAATAAATTAAATTATATTAAGCATCATTGCTTAAAGGGGACCCAATCATGTTTGGAAAGATACGAGAAAAGATAAGTTTTTATCTTTCAACTTTTATACTATTAAATGCTTCTGCTTTCAGTGGCTATATTCTGTCTCAGGATGCTCTTGAAGAAATTGTTGTCACCGCGAGGAAAAAGGCTGAAAGCTTGCAAGATGTGCCATTGTCTGTGTCTGCACTCAGAGAGAGCTCGCTTGAAGAACTAGGAGTAAATGTATTTGAAGATTATTTGCTCCAACTTCCAAGTGTCACTGCAGGAGGTGCCGGACCGGGTACTAGTACCATTTACATAAGAGGTCTCGCTTCTACAACCCCTAATTTGACAACAGCAGGAGTTGGAGGTTTAGCCCCTAATGTTTCCTTTTATTTAGATGAGCAACCCCTTGCCCAACCAGGAAGAAACTTGGATGTTTACGCTGCTGATGTAAGCCGAATAGAAGTTTTGAGAGGGCCACAAGGAACCCTTTTTGGTGCTAGTTCTCAAGCCGGAGTTGTGAGAATGATTACAAATAAGCCGATTATTGGTGAATCAGAGTTGAGCTTAGAGTTAGAATCGAGACGCATGGGTGAAGGTGATCCGGGTGCCAAGGCCGAACTCGTTTCAAACATACCCCTAGGAGAGTCAACTGCTATGAGATTGGTAGCGTACAGAGATAGGAAAGGAGGTTACATTGACCAAGTTCCAGGATCTGTCGATGTAAGCCAATCAGCAAGATTCAGAAGAGAAGGAACAATAAGAGATAATGGACTCCCTGTATCTTCCGCAAGAAAAGGCTTTCAGGCCGGCGTTGATTTATCAGGTGTAACTATGCCTAAAGCTAACGCTATTGTTAAAGAAAATGTAAATCAAGTTTCTTATGAAGGATACAGAGCTAGCATTGCTCATGAAATAGACGAAAATTGGGAAGCTTTAGTTTCTTTCTCTGGACAAACAATTGATTCAGATGGAGTTTTCTTTACTGACCCTGCTTTAGATGATTTAGAAATCCAAAGATATCATAATGATAGCCTAGAAGATGAATTTGATAATGCTAGCGTCACTATTGAGGGATCAATTGGTGATTTGGAGATACTCTATACTGGTGCATATACGGACAGAACTTCAGATCAAATCATTGACTACACTGATTATCTTTTTGTAGGACAATATCTTCCTTATTACATATGTGATTACTACGTAACTTACACAACATTTGCACCTGGAAATGTTCCCACAGGAAATTGTGGTGCGCCAGATATGTTTGTTGATTCAATTACGGACACAAAAGTAAAAACGCACGAACTACGTATTAATGCTCCTCTTAGCGATAACATGAGTTTAACAGCCGGAGCGTTTTACAGTGATCTTAAGCTCATGGAACATAACATGTTTACTTATCCAGGTTCACCGGTAAGCGATATTGGATTTGTGACAAATTATGTACTTACTGACATCTCAGTAACGGGGATTCCTGATCACGGAAAATCTAAAATGTATGCAGGTGCAGGATGGCATTCAGGAAGAGGACCCTACGAATTACCTGTAGTTTTTGTAAACGATGTTAGAAGAACAGATGAACAGCAAGGTATCTTTGGAGAACTCAGTATTGACCTCAATGATGATATTGAGTTGACTCTTGGTGCCAGATGGTACGATATTGAAGTTGATCTCGAAGGAAGTGCAAATGCTTCATTTGGAAATGGATTTGGAGGTCCAGACGAACAAAGATTTGGAACAAACCTTTCTGTCCAATACGACGAACCCGGTGCAGTATCTGGAAATGCCCTGCTTGACGCTTTAACTTATCCCGATAAAGCAGAAACTGATGGTGTGATAGGTAAGGCGACTTTGTCTTGGAACAGAACTCAAGACACTATGTATTACGTCACCTGGTCAGAGGGTTTCAGACCCGGGTTGTTAAACAGACCAGCAGGACAGTCAACTCCAGATGGGTCATACACTGTAAGACCAGTTACTGATTCAGATGAGGTTACGAATTATGAGTTTGGCTGGAAATCTGTTTTAAATGATGGAAAGTTAAGATTTAACGGAAGTTTATTCTTTGTTGATATTTCCGGATTACAAACAACAATATTTGATCCAAGTATTGCAAATCTATTTTTCTCAGACAACGCTGCTGATGCTGAGATTACAGGACTCGAAGGGGATTTCCTTTATTATCCTAATATAGATGGCTTGATTATTTCGGGAGCTTTTTCCTTCTTGGATACGGAAATAAAGAAATCTTTAACTACCTCAGATGTTGTGGCAGGAAAAGAGTTGGCATTTGCTCCAGGATTTCAAGCTAATTTTGTTGCCAGATACGAATGGGGACTCGCCGCAGGTAATCAAGGCCATGCTCAAGCCCAAGTAAATTGGTCTGATGAAAGCTTTTCGGACATTATTGAGCCTAATAAAGCAAAACAAGATAGCTATAGTTTTCTTAATCTACGAGCTGGAATTAGTAATGAAGACTGGATGACTGAGATATATGTCGATAATGTTACTGATGAAAGAGCAGAGATTAGTAATAACTTTGTTTATGATAGACAACGTGTCGCAGTTATCAGACCAATGAACTACGGTTTTAGATTTAAACGAAAATTTTAGTTCTTTGGAAAAAACTTAAAGGGAGCTTATGCTCCCTTTTTTCTCTTAAAAAATATTAGAAATATATATTTTTATGGTGGTGAATAAAGTAGACATTGATGACGCAAATCTTAAAGTGGATTTAAGCGATGCTACTCAAGCCGTAAAAGAAAATAGATTTGAAGAAGCTCTTAAATTATTGAACGTAATTCTCAAGGAATATCCTGATAATATCGATAGTCTCTATTTAGCTGCTGTTTCAACTAGATATCTTAAACAATTTAAGGAATCTCAAATACACATTGAAAATCTTCTTCGAAATGCACCTGACATGGGTCGAGCATATCAAGAACTTGGCCATTTAAATCGTGATATTGGTAAGGACGAAAAAGCAGTGATGCACTATAGGCAAGCTTGTGAGCTAAATCCTGCTCTGATGGCTTCTTGGAACTTTTTATACAAGTATTTTGATAGAAATAACAATAAACCCGCAGCTGACCACGCGCTTGAACAAATACAAAAATTAAAATCTCTACCTGCTTCCCTTTTATATATTGATCAAATATTAAATGAGGGGAGATTAGGACTTGCTGAACAAAAATGCAGAGCTTTTTTAAAGAAAAATCCTACTCACACCTATGCAATGTCACTGTTAGCTGAAATAGCTAACAGACTTGGCTACTTTGATGATGCTGAATTTTTGCTGGAGAAAGCTGTAGAGTTCAAGCCTAATGATGGTGATCTCAGGATGAAGTATGCGGCTGTTCTAAGAAAGAAACAGAAGTTTCTGCAGACAATGGAGCAAGTGGACATTTTATGTGAACAATATCCTAAAAACTTGAGTTACCAAGCTCAGAAAGCCAGCGAGACCATGCAGAATGGAGATCATAAGGAGGCTATAAATCTTCTCAATGATATTCTCGAAAAGAATCCTTATAATTTCAGTTGTCTCACCTCTAGAGGACATGCTCAAAAAACTCTCGGACAAACGAATGAGGCCATAAATAGTTACCAATCAGCCTATCAAATTAAACCTGATCATGGAGAGGCATTTTTTTCTCTGGCAAATTTAAAAACTTATACTTTCTCAAGACAAGAGCTCGATTCGATGCGTAAGCAGGTGAATAGAGTAGATCTTTGCCAAAGAGACAAAGCATACTTTCACTTTGCCTTAGCTCAAGGATGTGAAGTAAATGGTGAATTTGAAGAAGCTTTTTTTCATTTGGTTCAAGGGAATCAAATTAAGAATGGCCAGAGCCTGTATTCTATCGAGAGAATGGATAAAGAATTACAGGCACAAATTGATGTTTGTGATGCTTCTTTTTTCAAAGACTTAGGAGAAGGAGGATGTGATACTAGGGAACCTATATTTATTTTGGGTTTACCAAGAGCAGGTTCTACTCTCATAGAGCAAGTCCTTGCCTCACATTCTCAAATAGACGGAACTCTTGAACTACCAAACATTATGTCTATTGCTCAGAGCTTAAGAGGGGATGATATTTATGGGCAATTGGGAAACTATCCTAGGAGCATGAAATCAATTTCTGCCGAAGAAAGAAAATCCTTAGGGGAGAGTTATATTAAGGACACTCAGATACATAGAAAAGATGCCCCCATGTTTACTGACAAAATGCCAAATAATTTTAGACACATTGGATTGATACACTTAATTATGCCAAATGCAAAAATAATTGATGCGCGAAGATACCCGTTAGACTGTTGTTTTAGCATGTTTAAACAACTTTTCGCACAAGGCCAAGAATTCACTTATGGACTAAAAGAAGCAGGCAGTTACTACAATAGTTATGTAAAATTAATGGATCATTGGGAAAGAGTTCTTCCAGGTAAAATTCTAAGAGTCAACAATGAAGACATGGTTGATGATCTCGAAGGACAAGTAAAACGAATACTTGAATTTGTTGAGGTTCCTTTTGAAGAGCAATGTATTTCATTCTATAAAACAGAAAGATCAATAAGAACACCAAGTTCTGAACAAGTTAGGAAACCGGTTAATAAAGAAGGCATGGGCAGATGGAAACCTTATGCTAAATATCTCACACCTTTATTAGAAGTTTTGGATGAAGATCTTCTTGAACCTGAAGATATTCATTTTATAAATAGTTAATATTTTATGAATATCAATTCAGGAACTAACTTAACAAAATCAAATTTATTGGGAACAAATAAGTTATTAGGGCTTGAAGTTAATTATCCAGTTTTTTTAATCAGTTCAGGCCTTGCCATTCTTTTTTCAAGTTTGGTTTTAATTTTTCCAGAATCATCTTCTGTGTTTCTCTCCAGCTCTAGGAACTTTGTGGTTTCACGTTTTGATACATTATTTACAGTTTCAATGTCTGTTTTTACATTGATCATTTTCTTTCTCATCCTCTCTCCAGCCGGGAGAATTAAGCTTGGTGGAGAAGACTCTTCACCTGAATTTAGCTTTTTATCTTGGATTTGTATGCTATTTTCTGCAGGAGTTGGGATAGGGATGACTTTCTACGGAGCTGCAGAACCTCTTTCTTACTACACAGGTATTTTTGGGACACCATTGAATGTAAATCCCGTTACAGAGGAAGCGCAAAGGTTAGCTTTCAGCGCAACAATATTTCATTGGGGCATTAATGGTTGGTCTGTCTATGCAATTATTGGATTATCTCTGGCCTTCTTTTGTTATAACAGGAATTTACCCTTGACAGTAAGATCTATTTTTTACCCTCTTTTAGGGGATAAGATTTGGGGATGGCAAGGAGACTTAATTGACGTTATTGCTGTTCTCGCTACTTTGTTTGGTCTAGCAACATCTTTAGGTCTTGGGGCTCAGCAAGCAGCTTCG
This sequence comes from uncultured SAR86 cluster bacterium, assembly GCA_902630715.1. Classification (GTDB taxonomy): domain Bacteria; phylum Pseudomonadota; class Gammaproteobacteria; order Magnimaribacterales; family Magnimaribacteraceae; genus Magnimaribacter. The sequence continues at coordinate 75,230 of CACOVO010000003.1, forward strand.
GGGCTCCTTTATTTATTTGACATACCCAATACTTTATTGAGTCAGACGCTTATTATTATTTTTATAACTGCTGTTGCAATTTTTTCAGTTTTCAGAGGACTGGATAAAGGAGTTAAGCTTTTAAGCAACATCAATATTGGACTGGCAGCTATTCTGTTGCTGTTTGTCATATTTGCCGGTCCAACTTATCAAATCTTAACTTCTTATGGCGAAAATTTGGCGCATTATTTCCAGGATATATTTAGATTAAGTAGTTGGAATAGAATAGAGGATCAGGACTGGTACCGCGATTGGACAATATTTTATTGGGCTTGGTGGATATCATGGTCTCCTTTCGTCGGAATGTTTATTGCCAGAATTTCTAAAGGAAGAACAATAAGAGAATTTCTTACAGCAGCCATGTTCATTCCTTTGATGTTTTCTTTAATCTGGTTTTCTTCATTTGGACAAACTGCAATATTTCAGTTTCAGGAAGGAATAGGAGAACTAAGTAAACCTGTTGGCGATATTTCATTGGTCCTTTTTTATATGTTGGATAATCTTATTTTCCCGGTCCTTACTAGTCTTTTTGCATTGTTCATATTGGTATTATTTTTTGTAACTTCATCTGACTCAGGCTCACTTGTAATCAATACAATCACCTCAGGTGGAAGTGAGAATACTCCAAGAATACAACGAGTAATCTGGGCAACAATTCAAGGCCTTATAGCAATTGTATTGCTTGTTGGAGGTGGATCTTATGCTTTATCAGCTATTCAAGCTGGTGCTATATCTATGGCATTGCCATTTAGCTTTATTCTCATAGCAGCAACTATCAGTTTATTGAGAGGTATTTATATTGAAATAAATTTCTCTAAAAAAAAGGAGACTGCAAATGAGTGATAATCACTTGGAAGATGCACTAGTTGCTATAAGGCGAGTAATGAGAGCAACAGAAATCAACTCTTTATCATTAGCAAAAAAATCTCAACTTACTCCCACGCAGCATATTGTTTTACAGATTATTGCAAACAAAAAGCATGCAACCCCAAGTCACATCTCTTACATAACCACCCTCAGACACACAACAATTGCTACTGTTATAAATAAGCTTCTTTCGAGGGATTTGATAACCAGAGAAAAGGGTATCAATGATAAAAGGATTCAATATCTGAATGTGACTGAAGAAGGATTGAAGGTCTTAGAATCTTCTCCTGATGTATTACAAGACAAATTTAAAGAACAATTTTCAATTCTCAGTGACTGGGAACAAAGCATGATCGTATCTTGTTTGCAAAGAGTAGCTAGATTTATTGATGCTGGAGAAATCGACGCGGCACCCATATTAGATTATGGTGAATTAAATGAGGAGCCTGGAGAGATAAAAAAATAAATTTGCATCCACACATATATTTTTAAATAACAATTTTCCCTTTTAAATGACTGGTAGCAAGAATGACGGTTCCTGTTGGCAGAAATGGCAAGATTCATTGATGCTAGTGAAATTGATGCTCCTCTTATATTGAATTGATAAATATTAAATGATGCGCCCGAGGATTTCTAAAACTTAACTTATATTCTCAATGTATTTTTGGTATCAAGAAAATTTTTTCTTGAAAAACCCTTACTTTCATCTAAAAATTATAGGAATGAATAACCTTACTATCTTTTTTGCAATATTGATAATCATCGGATGTTCTCATGAAGAAAAAGTCCCTGAGAACATTATTGAAATGACCGAAAAAATTCTTGAGTACGAATCGAGACTTGTCAAATGCGATTCTCTAGAGTCATGTGAAAAAATTTCGTCTCAAGTAGACATCCTATTGAATGATATGTTTCTCCCTGAAAATTATGGACATTTGTGTTATTCATATTCAGAATGTTTCGAGGCAGCAAACAATTTAACAGAATATATTCTCTCCAAAGAATATTTTCAAAAAATTTCTAATTTAATGGATGAGAGCTCTTAAAACAGAAGATCTATTTTTCTTTAGAGCTGACGAAAGAAGAGAGTCGGATAGAGTAATAGAAATTAAGTAGTAAGTGGTCTACTCCGGATATGGAGCTGGCGATAGGATTTGAACCTACGACCTGCTGATTACAAATCAGTACTCCTACTATGTAAATCCCTTCAAAGTACTACTAATTCAACAATCCCGTGGTCTACTTTGACTTGAGCGGGGTATTTTGGCCTACCTATGGCCTACTTTTGGAAAAAAACATAAATTTATCTATTTTGATATGATCAAAATAAGAAACACCTAACAACCACCTTACTAGCCTTGCTCATGTCTATGGGATTTTTTTGAAAGGTTATTAACTATCTTGTAATATTCCGAATATACAAGTTTTGCTTATGGAGAAAAGGAGAATGAAATAAACTATCTCTCTTTAAAAACAGATAGTGCAAAGAAAGATCCTAAGATTATAAGCCTAACTTTCCAAGGATTCCTGACTTACTTATTTTTTCACTTAAACTAGTTTCTAGCTCAGTAATTTGCTCTTTAAGCTCATCTATTCTCGTAACTACTTGTTGAGAATCAGCTAAATTTGTTATAAGTTCATTTAAAGATTCAGACGACTCTTTCAGAGAGTCCGCAGCATCCGTAAGTTTTTTTTGCAGGCTATCAAAATTTTCTATTCCTTGTTTTAAGCTGTTATCTGAAGAACTTAAGCTTGATTTAATTTCTGAAAAAGCATTCAGTTCTTCAACCAAGCTATTTATCTTGTGGCTGGTTGACTCCACTTGCTCTTTTAATTCATCTACAACTGTCATTATCCTCTAACTCCTATCAGTTTTTTAGTTTCTTCATCTGTGAGAGTCTCACTTATGAGAGAAACTGTGTTCTTAAGATTATCAGCTAAAGATGAAAGTTCAAAAACATTCATTACTGAATTGATCTCGATATTATTTTCACCGGCTAAAACGTTGTCTATTTCTTTGCTTATAATTTCGTCAAAAAGATTGTCTTGACTGGCCCTTAAGAAAGCAATAGCTGTTACGAAGGGAATATCTGAATATCTAGCTCTAGATAAATTGAGCAACCAGTTTAAAGTATTTATCCAATCATTTTGCTTGATAGAATATTTTGTTATTGAGCTTTGGATGGAAGTGTACAAGTCTTGTGTTGAAACAGTCATATCACTTTCTGTACACAACAGTTCAGTTATAGATCTCATCAGTAACAACCCTGGATGATCTGGATTAGCATCAAGTGCTCGCATAGATAAACCCCTAAGTTCGCTGGCATCTACAGGAGTAGTAACTAAATTAAGTTTTTCTTTCCAATCTTCTAAATTTACATGTTCTTCCTGAAGTAAAAGTTGTATTTGTTCAGCCCCAACTCCTTCTGTTAAATAGTCAAGTATTCTAGTTCTAATCGCTAGATCATTTTCTGAGTTTCTAGCCATAAGAACTACCTCTCTCAGGGCAGTTCTTCGTGCCCTTTCGATAATGTCATAAGTGAATCCTATTAAGGCCTTACAAAGCATCAAGATATTCTCTTTGGTGTCTTCTTCGGTGATTTTATTTAATTCACCTTCAAACTGAGCACCTCTTCCTGGGGTGTTAGACATCACATAACTTAATAGTTGTTTTTTACAGTCTTCTAAATCAAAGGCATTAATGTGAATAGTAAATTTACGTGCACCATAATCCACTTCATAATCTTTAAAGACCCCAATTCTGGTTAATCTGTAGAGGGCTTTTTCTATCCTACCTCTATTATCATTATTGAAAGAAAGTTCAATACTGTGATCTGTATCTAAATCTTCAATGGAATTAACAATTTCACTAATATCTGATATCTCATCTTCTTCTCCAGAGAAGCTTTTTAAATGAAAGAATAACTGTCTATTCAGATCATCTCTTTCAGCTCTATTCTCACCGAATTGGGTGTAAAGACTTCTCAACTCCTCTAAAGATATAGCCGGATTTAATAGCTGATTGGTACGGCTTTCTGAATACTCGGTAAATACAATTCCGCAGTGAGCGTCTTTTCTATTCCTGCCTGCTCTCCCGGCCTCTTGATAAAACATTTCTAATGAGCTTGGGATTCCATAGTGAAGCGTAAATCTAATATTTGGTTTATCTATGCCCATTCCATAAGCTTTGGTTGATACCAAAAGGGGGATTTCATTGTATTTGAAGGCTCTTACATTTCTTCTTTTCTCAGTATCCCAGTCACCTTGACCAAAGGGGTTTCTTCCCCCATAGATTGTGCAGTTTTCAGTAGTAGCATCTTCGACTATTTGTTGGGTATTCCTTAGTCCATAAGGCACGTTTGCATTTGTAGCTACATAAGGCACAAAGACAATACCCGAGAATGTATTATCTCCATTGGACTTAAAAAATTCGCTTTCTGGGATGTTAAATTTTTCAGGTAAAGATCGTATAACTCCAGACAGGGTAGTTTGGGAGTAGTTAGGATTGTCTGCTTTTCTTACATAAAACTTTAATTCACTTCTATCGAAGCTGCTAGGTCTAATAACACACCTATCATCTGAAGGATCGATGTCGAGGTCGGTTAAGACATCTCTCAAAACAGCCCTGGAAGCTGTTCCTGTAAGGGCTGTGATTGGAGGAGATTCACCATTTCTATCCTTACCCAACGTTCTAATGTTTCGACTAACGTTTAGATAAGCAGGCCTAAAGTCATGTCCCCATTCAGAAACACAGTGGGCCTCATCTATAACTGCTAGATTAACCATAGAAGTTTGTGCTAAACCTCTAAGTGCTTCCCTAAAAGCAGGAGTCTGGAGACGTTCTGGAGTTTGAAATATGAATTGAAATTCTCCGTTTTGAGTTCTTCTTATATCACTTTGGAGATTTTCTTGTTGACTGGAAAGAGTTACTACTCTATCTATCCCATATTGGCGGAGGCCTTCTTCTTGGTCTTCCATCAAAGCAACTATCGGATCAATAACAACAGTTATTCCTGGCATCAGTAACCCTGCCAGTTGGTAGATAAAGCTTTTCCCAGCTCCTGTGGGCAGCAGTATCACAGTGTCTATTTTTCTAAGGATATTCAGTACAGAATCTAACTGGGATTCCCTAAAAGCTTTTTTTCTGAATATATTTTGTAAAAAGGTATCTAAAGTTAACCTTGTTCTCGAATTATTGGCTTCATCCAATTTAGTTCTTCTTCCTAAATATTTGTCTACAACAGTTAAGTCAATTGGAAGAAAAGCCGGTCTGATTATGATGTCCTCGATGTCTTCATTGGATTCACCAACTACAGCATGAAAAGAGCTATTTCTTCTTTCTATACCTATTCTAAGGTCAGGAATTTCATCTTTTTTTACTATTGCTTTGGAGATCTCTTCTTTAGTCAATGAGACAATAAATGCACCTTCTTCTGTAATCACTCGGGCTGATTGTGGAGAAATAGAAGTCCCATATAAATTATCAAAGCCATTAATAAGTTGAATGCAGTCCTTAGTAGCAGCTGCAGCAGTTTTACCCATCCCTTTTACTTCAATTAGCCACTCTTCAGAATCTAACCACCCATACTTAACTGATCTTGCAATAGCAAATTGCAACTTGGAAGCAAATGTACTTTCTTCAATAGATTTCAGTAGAGAGTTTTGGTCTTTAGTTAGTTCAGTATTCTCATCCAAAATTAGTAAGCATTTTTCTTTTAGACTTTCTAAGTTAGGCCCATCAAGTTGTTCTATCTCTGTATTAGGTATCCTAAGTACTTTTATACCGCAAGTTGCAAGGGCATCATCTCTTTCTTGATCTATGTCCGGGTTGTGTTCGCCTCCATCAAGCTCAATACCAAAAGTACCCAGTGGATGAGAAAACAAGAAGTCTATTCTTCTGTGTCCATCAACCTGAAAACCATTGGCTTGCAAAATTGTGTCTAAATTTGGCTGAGGAATGAACCAGTTAGCAGCTGATTTCTCAGAGCCTCCTGGCTTGATATTATTGGGAATCCATTCCTTATAAAACTTTTGTTCTAAAGGACTGTCGAATAAACCATTATCCTCATTAGTATTATCGAATTCTTCATCAAGTACAAAAGGATCTCTTTCAATTAGCTGACTAATGACGAGTTTACTGGAGAGATTATTTCTATCAGCAATTTTATAGCTAATATCACTCTCATCGTCTACAGGTTCTACCAGCTTGCTGAGTTTAAATTTTTTAATAATTTCTTTCTCAATGCCTACGGTGCCTAAAGGTGAGTAACCTCTTTGTAGTAACTTAATCAGCATACTTCCTATCAGGTTATTGTCTTCTGCTGTTGTTCTCTCCTTTTGTCTGTTTTCTAAGAACAGTGATTGGCTTAAAGCTTTAATTAAATTTGAATTTTTTTCACGGTAAAGTCTGGAAGCAAAACTAGGCAATGAACCTACAGAGATATATTCCGAGTACCAGCCCTTTCTTAATATCCTGTCATCCCATTTTTTAGGAACAGAGAATAATTTCTTTTGCTCAGGATTGGGATTATCAATTATTGCTCCCCCTTGAGAATCCAGTATGGTTTTGACAGCGGGACCATTTTTTATTGCTTCAGATTCACCCTCTACGTTAACTATTTTTTTGCAGCTAGGAAAATCCGAGCAACCCCAAAAATGTTGCCCTCTATATTTACCTCTTTGAGCTTTTTGCAACACCATAGTTGCACCACATTTAGGGCAATTAGGTGGGGATTTATTCTCTTCAGCCATACTTTTATATTCTAATATAATAAAATATCTAGGAGTCAGCTATTTAGTAATAACCCTAATAAGGGTAAGGATGGAGTATGCCAGGCTTTAGAACCTTGGTCTCCAGATGACTCTTTAGATAAAGAGTTTAAGTTACCTAAAGATAAAAAGTTTTAAACACCTCTAGAATGGAGCTGGCGATAGGATTTGAACCTACGACCTGCTGATTACAAATCAGCTGCTCTACCAACTGAGCTACGCCAGCGCGATAGGCATTATAGTTCTCTTATAGAAACTTCGCCATAACGGAGGGAAAGATATTCTGAGTTTTCTTTTACTAAAAGTTCACCGCTATCATTTACTCCCAGGACACTTACTCTTTTTTTTGAACCATCTATGTAAATATAGCAATCTTTACCTTTTAATAAGTCCATCCTTTCGTAATCTGGCTTTTGTCCTTTAAATCCCTCCATTGGGAAATTCTTAATAAGCAATATCAACTCATTCAATAACTTCGAGACTATTTCATTTCTGTCGTGAATAACATCAGAGAATTGATCAAGTGTGATCCATGACTGATCAATCTCTTCTCCCTCATCCTTTGACATATGAACATTGATACCTATGCCTATCACAACTCCAACCATTTTATTAATTTCTAATGTTTCAATTAATATCCCGCATATTTTTTTCTGGTCCAATATCAAGTCATTAGGCCATTTAATTCTAACCTTATCATTGGTATAACTGTTAAGTACTTTTGCTATGCACGTTCCTATTGAAAGACTTAATCCATCAAGTTTTGAATATTGAAGAGGGGATTTCCAACCCAATGATAAGTAGATATTTTTTCCTTTGGGGCTTATCCATTTTTTACCATTCCTTCCTTTCCCACTTATTTGCTGTTCTGCCAAATGTATTGATAATTCAGAGTCCTGATTTGATAAATAGTTTTTTGCATCGTCATTAGTTGAGTCTGTCTGATCTTTGATAGCAATCTTTGGAAAATAATCCAAGACATCTTTGTCGAGGTTTCCGGTGATAATTGATTTATCTAGTGTAGGAAAGAGGTCTTTTGCCATCTTAAATTATCAAAATTTGTCCTAATTAAGTTGACATAATAAGCCTGCAATAACAGAATTGCGCACAGTTTTTTAACCATTATTTCTAGGAGGGGTTGGGGAGCGGTCAAACCCAGCAGACTGTAAATCTGCCGCCTCGTGCTTCGAAGGTTCGAATCCTTCCCCCTCCACCATTAAAATTACTTCTAAAAAGATACGAAAACACTTGCATTGAGGGCACAAAAATACTATAAAAGCGCTCCGAGCTTTGGGTTGTAGGTTTTATTCGCTAATATTTTTAACGATCAATTAGTTTCTGAGTTACTCAGACATATTCTCTACACCCAAAAAAAGCAGCAAAAATATGGATTTTTGCTCATATAGCTCAGGAGGTAGAGCACTTCCTTGGTAAGGAAGAGGTCACCGGTTCAACTCCGGTTATGAGCTCCAGGTAATAATAATTTAAATTTAGGAAACAAAATGGCTAAAGAAAAATTTGAAAGAACCAAACCCCACGTCAATGTGGGAACAATCGGACACGTTGACCATGGTAAGACAACTTTAACTGCAGCAATAACGAAAGTTCAGGCAGAAGCAATTGGTGGAGAAGCTATTGCCTTTGAAGGAATTGATAATGCTCCTGAAGAAAAGGAACGTGGTATCACTATCTCAACCTCTCACGTTGAGTACGATTCTGATTCAAGGCACTACGCTCACGTAGACTGTCCTGGTCACGCTGACTACATCAAAAATATGATCACTGGTGCAGCTCAAATGGACGGTGCTATTCTTGTTGTGAATGCAGCCGATGGGCCCATGCCTCAGACTAGAGAACACATTCTTTTAGCTAGGCAGGTCGGAGTACCGCATATAGTCGTATTCTTGAACAAGGCTGATATGGTAGACGATCCTGAGCTCATCGAGTTAGTTGAAATGGAAGTTCGTGAGCTCCTCACTGAATATGATTTTCCAGGTGATGATACTCCAGTAATTGTTGGATCCGCTTTGAAGGCACTGGAAGGTGATGCTGAATATGCAGCTAAAATAAAAGAGCTGGTTCAGGCCCTCGATGAGTTTGTTCCAGAGCCAACAAGAGATACAGATAAGCCCTTCCTAATGCCTATTGAAGACATATTTACAATTCAAGGACGTGGAACAGTTGTAACTGGAAGGATAGAGAGAGGTGAGATCAAAGTAAACGAAGAGATTGAGATAGTTGGCATAAGAGAAACACAAAAGACCGTCTGCACTGGTGTCGAGATGTTCCGTAAACTTCTAGACGAAGGTAAAGCAGGTGAAAATGTTGGAATTCTGCTTAGAGGGACTGAAAGAGACGCAGTCGAAAGGGGTCAGGTTTTAACTAAGCCTGGAGCTATCAATCCTCACACTAAATTTGAAGCTACTGTGTATGTTTTGTCCAAGGAAGAAGGTGGACGTCACACTCCATTCTTTAAAGGATACAGGCCACAATTTTATGTCAGGACAACTGATGTTACAGGTGCGGTCGAACTACCTGAAGGTGTTGAAATGGTAATGCCGGGAGACAACATTGATATGACGGTTGAACTCATTTCTCCAATTGCGATGGAAGACGGTATGAACTTTGCAATAAGGGAAGGTGGAAGAACAGTTGGTTCTGGAGTAGTTACTAAAATATTAGATTAGTAGGCCAGTAGCTCAATTGGCAGAGCGACGGTCTCCAAAACCGTAGGTTGGGGGTTCGATTCCCTCCTGGCCTGCCACTCCGCCAAAGAAGCACAGCCTTAATTATGAGAGATAAGACTTTAAGTATGCAAAATTACATCCGATGGATAATTGGCCTAGCTGTTGTTGGAGCGGCAGTGTATGGAAATTCTTACTATTTCCAAGAGCCGCTACTTTATAGAGTTATCGGAGTAATCATAGTCTCAAGTTTGGGCCTCTTTATCTTAGCTACAACCCAAGAGGGTAAAGAGGCTTTAAAAACTGTCATCGATTCTAGAACAGAAATTAGAAGAGTCGTTTGGCCCACAAGAACTGAAACAACTCAAACTACTCTGATCGTATTAGTTGCCATAACTATTGCTGCTTTGATTTTATGGGGACTTGATTCTCTTTTTGGTTGGATGATGGCTGGATTGCTGGGGTAAATATGGATAAACAATGGTACGTGATACATGCTTATTCAGGTTATGAGAACAAAGTAAGAGAAGCATTGATTGAAAGAATAGAAAGACTTGGTATGGAGGATCTATTTGGCGAAATAATGGTTCCTTCAGAAGAAGTTGTAGAAATGAAGGGTGGGCAAGAAAGAAAAACTCAAAGAAAATTTTTCCCAGGTTACGTTCTTGTAAATATGGAATTAAATGATGATAGTTGGCATTTGGTCAAAGATACACCCAGAGTTATGGGCTTCATTGGTGGAACAAAAGACAAACCATCTCCTCTATCTAACGTGGAGGCTCAAGGCATCATGCAGCAATTGGAGCAAGGATCAGACATTACCAAACCTAAGGTTTCATTCGAACCCGGCGAAATGGTTAGAGTTGTTGATGGCCCATTTAATGATTTCAGTGGTGTGGTAGAAGAAGTCAATTATGAAAAAAGTAAAGTTAGAGTTGCGGTCTTAATTTTCGGTAGATCCACTCCAGTAGAACTGCAATTTAACCAAATTGAGAAAGGCTAATGGCTAAAGAAATAGAAACTTACGTAAAACTCCAGGTTCCTGCTGGACAAGCCTCTCCGAGTCCACCGGTAGGACCTGCTTTAGGACAACATGGTTTGCCTCTGATGGACTTTTGTAACGCATTCAATGCAAGAACAAAAGATTTAGAACAAGGACTTCCTTGCCCTGTGGTCATAACAGTTTATGAAGATAAGAGTTTCGAATTTGTAATCAAAACAACGCCAGCTTCCGTACTTATTAAAAAGGCAGCAGGTATTAAATCCGGCAGTGGAACTCCCAATAGCGTTAAAGTTGGAAAAGTAACCAGAGCACAATTAGAGGAAATAGCCAAAATTAAAGACCCAGACTTGACAGCTGCAGATATGGACGCTGCTGTTAGAACTCTCACAGGAAGTGCAAGAAGTGCCGGTGTAGAAGTAGAAGGCTAGTAATAATATGAGCAAAAGGAAAGATTACATCAACTCGAAAGAAGACAAGAAGTTCAATGTCACTGAGGCTATGGATTTTATCAAGGCTTCTCCTAAAGTGAAGTTTCAGGAGTCAATAGATGTAGCGATCAATTTAGGGATTGATCCTACTAAGTCCGATCAAAATGTTAGAGGAGCAACAACTCTTCCAGCCGGATCTGGCAAACCTTGCAAAGTTGCAGTTTTCGTAGAAGGTGATCAAGCATCTGAGGCAAAGGATGCCGGTGCCGACAAGGTTGGTATGGAGGATCTAGCGGACGAAATTAAAAAAGGTGATGCAGATTATGACGTGATAATTGCAACGCCAGACACTATGAAATTAGTTAGTCCCCTTGGCAAAGTCTTAGGTCCTAAAGGCACAATGCCAAATCCAAAAACAGGAACAGTTACAAAGGATGTGGCTACAGCAGTAAAAAATGCCAAAGCGGGGCAAATAAGATATAGAGCAGATAAGGGTGCGATAATTCATGGAAGAATAGGAGATATAAGTTACACACCCGACCAGATAAAACAGAATTTAGAAACACTATTGGATGATTTGAAGAGGAATAAGCCCCCTTCTGCTAAAGGTGTATTTATTAAGAAAGCAACTCTCTCTTCTACTATGGGAGCAGGGGTTGAAATTGATTTATCGTCTTTAACTTATTGAAGATAAAGATAAATAAAAGGTTTCTTCAGTATGGTGCGTTAATTCGCTCATCGAAGACCGTAGGTGTGAGGAGTTGGTTCCTTACTTAATTATTTAGGCCTACGCAGATGGTAATGACTGTCTTCAGTCAGAACCAAAACGAAAATACCATTTGTTTGGTATTTGGAGGATAAGAAAATGCCAATGCGCATTGATGACAAGAAAGTCGCTGTTGAAGAGCTAAAAGATATAGCTAATAAGGCAACATCAGCTGTAGCTGCAGACTATCATGGTGCATCCGTTACTGAGTTGACTAAACTCAGGAAGGACGCAAGAGATAACTCAGTTCATTTGAAAATTATTAGGAATACTTTGGCAAAGAGAGCTCTTACTGATACAAAATTTTCTTGTTTTGAAGACCTACTTGTCGGGCCAACTATGTTAGCTTTCTCTCTAGAGGATCCTACCAGTGCTGCCAAGCTAGTAAACGACTTCACAAAGGTGAATGGTAAATTTGCTGTTAAAGGGATATCTTTGGGAGACTCATTATTAGAGCTTTCAAAACTCTCTGCGATTGCAAATATGCCTTCTCGGGAACAGGCTTTAAGTCAACTCGCGGGGTTAATGAAGGCACCTATGAATCAATTCGTAAGTATTCTAAACCAGGTTCCTTCTAAGCTTGTAAGAACTCTGCAAGCAGTGAAAGAGCAAAAAGAATCGGCTTGAACTTATCAAATAAATTTGGAGAAAAAAATGGCATTAACTAAAGAAGAAATATTAGATGCAATTTCTGAGATGAGCGTTATAGAAATCGTCGATCTCATTGAAGCAATGGAAGAAAAGTTTGGGGTCTCAGCAGCGGCTCCCGTAGCAGCAGCTGCACCCGCGGTAGCAGCCGGAGATGCTGGTGGTGAAGCTGAAGCAGATGATGCTCCTGTTGATATTCATTTGACTGAAGTAGGCGATAAGAAAGTAGACGTCATTAAAGCTGTTAGAGCGATCACAGGGCTAGGCCTTAAAGACGCAAAAGCTTTAGTAGATGAAGCTCCATCGGTAATTAAAGAGGGCGTTAATAGAGCTGAGGCTGATGAGCATGCGAAAGCGTTACAAGACGCAGGAGCAACAGCTGAACTTAAATAGCAAACTTTTAAATAAATAAATTAATTAAAAAGAGGTCTTTATGAGTTTTTCATATACTGAGAAAAAAAGAGTAAGAAGGAGTTTTGAAAAAATCTCCAGTGTAATGGAACTTCCAAATCTGCTTGCTACTCAAGTTCAGTCTTATGATGCTTTTTTGCAAAGGTATGTTGACTCCGATAAGAGATTAAATGAAGGACTTGAACAAGTTCTTAACTCTATTTTTCCTATTGAGAGTCACAATGGTTTTGCAAGAATGGAGTACTCAGGCTTCACTCTTGGTGAACCAATCTTTGATGAACGGGAATGCAAACTTAAAGGTATTACTTACGAAATATCCCTTCACATAAATTGTGATCTCTTTTTCATTGATAAAGACTCTGGAAAACTCAAAGAGGGTAAATCTCAAAGTGTTTACATGGGAACTGTTCCATTAATGACAGATCATGGTACTTTTATAATCAATGGTACAGAGAGGGTTGTTGTTTCTCAGTTACATAGGTCTCCAGGATTATTCTTTGATCATGATAAAGGTAAGGGCCATTCTTCTGGAAAAGTTTTATATGGTGCGAGAGTTATCCCATATAGGGGCTCCTGGTTAGATTTTGAATTTGATGCAAAGGACTTGGTTTATGTCCGCATTGATAGGAGAAGGAAACTCTACGCGACCATACTCCTCAAGGCACTTAAGCTCACTAATCAAGAAATTCTCGAAAAATTTTACGAAACTGAGATCTATAAGAATAAAAAGAATGATATATACCAGCTTCAAGTGATTCCACGAAGGTTAATGGGTAGAGTTGCGCCGGTAGATATTGAGATCAAGGGAGAACTTATCGTCAAGAAGGGCGATAGGATAAGTGCCAGACACATAAGAAAAATTGAAGGGGCCAAACTCAAATTTTTGGACATGCCTAAAGAAGCACTATTTGGTCAAGTCATCGCAAAAGATATCTTAGATAAATCAACTGGAGAGATTGTTTTAGAAGCAAATACAGTTTTAGACGAGGAGTCTTTCCCTGTCTTGGAGGAGCTAAGTCTTTCCGAAATAGAAACACTCTATATAAATGATATAGAAGCTGGTCCATATATTGCTGATACTCTCAGAGCAGATTCAACAACTAATGAGGTAGAGGCACTGGTTGAGATTTACCGGATGATGAGACCTGGAGAACCACCAACAAAAGAAGCGGCTACAACTTTGTTCAATAACTTATTCTTCAATGCTGAAAGGTACGATCTTTCTGCTGTAGGAAGGATGAAATTTAATAAGAGACTAGGAATTGAAGAACTTGCAGGAGATAGTATTCTTAGCGATCAAGATATTCTTAATACCCTTAAGACACTCGTAGCGATCAGAAATGGCCAAGGTAATGTTGATGATATAGACCACCTTGGAAACCGAAGGATTAGATCTGTGGGGGAGATGGTTTCCAATCAATACAGGATAGGTTTAATTAGAGTTGAAAGAGCTGTTAGAGAGAGACTTGCTACGGCAGAGGCAGATGATCTTGGTCCTCAAGACCTAATAAATGCTAAACCTGTTTCTGCAGCCGTGAAAGAATTTTTTGGTTCTAGCCAATTATCGCAATTTATGGATCAAAATAATCCTTTGTCAGAAGTGAGTCATAAAAGAAGAATCTCTGCTTTAGGCCCAGGTGGATTGACAAGGGAAAGAGCTGGATTTGAAGTTCGTGATGTTCATCCAACTCACTATGGAAGAGTATGTCCTATTGAGACACCTGAAGGTCCCAACATCGGCTTAATAAATAATTTGGCTGCATATGCAAGAACTAATGAATACGGTTTTTTAGAGAGTCCCTTTAGAAAGGCAGAAAACGGAAAAGTATCAGATAGTTTTCACTATCTCTCAGCTATAGAAGAAGGTGATTACGTTATTGCTCAAGCTAGTGCCCTACTAGATTCAGGCAATAGATTTAAAGAAGATTTAGTTCCAGTCAGATATAAAAATGAGTTCTCTTTCATGCCACCAGAGAGAGTTGATTTTATGGATGTGTCTCCACAACAGGCTTTCTCTGTTGGAGCGTCACTGATCCCTTTCTTAGAACATGATGATGCTAATAGAGCTCTTATGGGTTCTAATATGATGAAACAGGCTGTACCCACTCTACAAGCGGAAAAACCTTTAGTGGGGACTGGAGTTGAAAGATTGATAGCAAGAGATTCTGGGTCTTGTGTAACTGCTTCAAGGGGAGGAACAATAGAAAGCATTGATGCCAGCAGAATAGTTGTAAGAGTGAACGAGAAAGAAATTCAGGCAGGCGATTCTGGAGTTGATATCTATAATTTGATCAAGTACACACGCTCTAATCAGAATACTTGCATTAACCAAAGACCTATTGTTTCTATTGGTGACAAAATTAACAAGAATGACATTCTTGCAGACGGACCCTCTATAGATTTGGGTGAACTATCCCTGGGTCAGAATGTAAGAATTGCCTTTATGCCATGGCATGGGTACAACTTCGAAGATTCTATATTGATTTCTGATAAGCTTGTTAGAGATGATAAATTTACTAGCATCCATATTCAAGAACTGACTTGTGTAGCTAGGGATACAAAATTAGGACCTGAAGAAATCTCTGCAGATATTCCAAATGTTGGCGATAACGCTCTTTCTAAACTTGATGAGTTTGGAATTGTTCATATCGGCGCTGAGGTAAAAGCTGGTGATATTTTGGTCGGTAAGGTCACTCCGAAAGGAGAAACTCAGCTAAGCCCTGAAGAAAAACTTTTAAGAGCCATTTTTGGAGAAAAGGCTTCAGATGTTAAGGACAGTTCCTTGAGAGTTTCATCAGGCGCTGATGGAACAGTCATTGATGTACATGTTTTCACAAGAGACGGGATCGAAAAGGATGGAAGAGCTGAATCTATTGAAGAATCTCAGTTGGCTGAAATCCAAAAAGATATTGATGATGAATTAAAGATTCTTGAACAAGCTGCATTTTCTAGACTCGAAACTCTTCTTGTTGGAAAGAAAGTTGCTTCAGGTAAAGGTCTTAAAAAAGGATCAACTATCAAACTTAATGACTTAGAGGATATAAGTAAAGAAGATTGGTTCAAAATCAGACTTGATAACGAAAATGCCAATAAACAGATTGAAAATATCTCAAAAAGTTTAAAAGAGTATAAAGATGATCTCGATATAGCATTTGGCAAAAGAAAATCAAAAGTTACTGATGGTGACGACTTGGCCCCTGGAGTTTTAAAGATTGTTAAAGTTTATCTAGCTATCAAAAGGAGAATACAACCTGGTGATAAATTAGCCGGTCGACATGGAAACAAAGGTGTTATCTCGGTGATTATGCCTGAAGAGGACATGCCTTTTGATGAAAATGGAGAGCCAGTGGATATAGTTCTTAATCCTCTTGGAGTTCCTTCTAGGATGAATGTTGGCCAGGTACTTGAGACTCACCTTGGATGGGCTGCAAAAGAACTTGGTACAAAAATAGGGGAGATGATCGACTCAGAAGTTAAAGCTTCTGAAATAAGATCCTTTCTTTCTGATATTTATGAAAGAGATGGCTCGCAAGATCTCAGCGGTTTGAAGGATAAAGAAATATTTGAGTTAGCGGATAACCTCAGAGAAGGTGTGCCCATGGCAACTCCAGTGTTTGACGGCGCAAAAGAATCCGAGGTGAAGGCAATGCTCGAACTTGCTGGATTGCCTGCAAGTGGTCAGACACAACTTTACGATGGCAGGACAGGCGAAAAATTCGATAGAAAGACAACATTAGGGTACATGTATATTCTTAAGTTAAATCATTTAATTGAAGACAAAATGCATGCTAGATCTACTGGCAGTTATAGTCTTGTAACACAACAACCGCTCGGAGGTAAGGCACAATTTGGAGGGCAAAGATTTGGAGAAATGGAAGTTTGGGCTCTTGAAGCATACGGTGCAGCGCACACCCTTCAAGAAATGCTAACAGTTAAGTCAGATGATGTTGCAGGCAGAACTAAAGTTTATAAAAATTTAGTTGACGGCAATTTTGAAATGGAAACAGGTGTTCCTGAGTCATTTAATGTTCTTACAAAAGAAATTAGATCATTAGGAATAGACATAGATTTAGAACAAATTGATTAGGAGATTAACTTGAAAGATTTAGTAGACTTATTGAAAACGCAAGGTCACGGAGTTGAATACAATTCAATTAGGGCAGGCTTAGCTTCTCCTCAACAAATTAGATCTTGGTCTTACGGTGAAGTTAAGAAACCTGAGACAATAAATTACCGCACGTTTAAGCCCGAAAGAGACGGATTATTTTGTTCCAAAATATTCGGTCCAATTAAGGACTATGAATGTATATGTGGTAAATATAAAAGGATGAAGCATAGAGGAGTAGTATGTGAAAAATGTGGAGTCGAAGTAACCCTTTCTAAAGTCAGAAGGGAAAGGATGGGCCACATCGAACTTGCTGCACCTGTTGCGCATATATGGTTTTTAAAGTCTTTACCTTCTAGGTTAGCTCTAGCTCTAGACCTCACTCTAAAGGATCTAGAGAGAGTTCTATACTTCGAATCTTTTATTGTTATCGAACCAGGCATGACTGACTTAGAGGTAGGTCAGCTTCTAACTGATGAGGAATATTACGAGGCATTGGAAACTTGGGGCGATGAATTTGAAGCCGGAATGGGAGCTGAATCAATCCAAACTCTTTTGAAGGAGTTAGATTTAGAAACTGCAATCAGAGACATACAAGAGGAAATGCCTTTGACAAAGTCAGAAGCGAAGCTCAAAAAGTTCGCTAAGAGATTAAAATTACTCAAGTCATTTAACGAATCAGGCAACAGACCTGAATGGATGGTCTTAGAGGTCTTACCTATTTTACCACCTGACCTCAGACCTTTGGTTCCTTTAGAAGGTGGCAGATTCGCTACTTCAGATCTCAATGATTTATACAGAAGAGTCATAAATAGAAATAATAGGCTCAAGAGGTTACTAGATCTCAATGCTCCTGACATTATTACGCGAAATGAGAAAAGGATGCTTCAAGAGTCTGTTGACGCACTTTTAGATAATGGAAGACGAGGGAGAGCTGTTACAGGTTCAAATAAAAGGCCTCTTAAATCATTAGCTGACATGATTAAAGGCAAGCAAGGAAGGTTTAGGCAAAACCTTCTTGGCAAAAGAGTAGATTATTCTGGCAGATCGGTAATAGTTGTAGGACCAACACTGAAACTTCATCAATGTGGTCTTCCTAAGAAAATGGCTTTAGAATTATTTAAACCTTTCGTTTTTGGGAGACTTCAGCAACTTGAATTAGCAAACACAATCAAACTAGCCAAAAGGATGGTCGACAGAGAAGAGCCTGAGGTGTGGGATATTCTTGATGAGGTCATAAGAGAACATCCAGTGATGCTGAATCGAGCACCTACTTTGCACAGATTGGGTATACAGGCATTTGAACCAGTTTTAGTTGAGGGAAAGGCAATTCAGTTACACCCTTTAGTTTGCAAAGCTTACAACGCAGATTTCGATGGAGATCAAATGGCCGTTCATGTTCCCTTGACTCTCGAAGCTCAATTAGAATGCAGAGCTCTAATGATGGCGACTAATAATATTCTTTCTCCATCAAACGGTAAACCTATTATAGATCCTTCCCAGGATGTGGTTTTGGGGCTGTACTATATGTCAAGAGAAAAAATTAATGATCTTGGCGAAGGAAGAATCATGTCGTCTCCAGATGAAGTAAATAGAGCCTATTACTCTGGAACGGTTGGCTTACAAGCGAAAATCAAAGTTAGGTTGAAACCTAATAAACTTGACGATGAACCTAGTAAAATTGTTGAAACAACAACTGGAAGAACTCTTCTCTATGAACTTCTCCCAGAAGGAATGTCATTCGACCTTGTAAATAAAACACTAGATAGTAAACAAATATCCTCTCTCATTGACTTCGTATACAGAAAGGCTGGTCTCAAGCGCACGGTTATTTTCGCAGATAGATTAATGTATCTAGGATATGAATTCTCTACTAAGTCTGGCTCTTCAATAGGCATTGACGATTTTGTCATACCAGATGATAAGCAAAGAATAGTGAGTGAGGCCGAACAGGAGGTCAAAGATATCGAATCTCAGTTTGCTTCTGGACTTGTTACGAAAGGCGAGAAATATAATAAAGCCATAGATATTTGGACAAGGGCAAATGAAATGATTGCTAAATCCATGATGGATAACATATCCCAAGAAGAAGTTTTAGACTCAGAAGGAACGAAAGTGCTTTCCGATTCCTTTAATTCAGTATTTATGTATGCGGATTCTGGATCTAGAGGTTCTCCTGCCCAAATTAGGCAGCTGGCTGGTATGAGAGGTTTATTAGCTAAACCAGACGGATCAATCATTGAAACGCCAGTTACTTCAAATTTCAGAGAAGGTCTAACTGCTCAGGAATACTTCATATCTACTCATGGTGCAAGAAAAGGTTTAGCAGATACAGCATTGAAAACTGCTAACTCGGGCTATCTTACTCGTAGGCTAGTAGATGTAGCACAAGATATGGTTGTGAGTGAAGACGACTGTGGTACTGAAAATGGAATATTAATGAGACCCATAATCGATGGTGGACAGGTCCTCGTCCCTCTTGGAGATAGAGTGCTTGGAAGGACTGTTGCAGTTGATGTTACATCTATAGATGGAAAAGATGTTTTACTTAAAAAGGGAACACTCATCGACGAAGACATTGTAGATACTCTTGATGAAAAAAATATCTATGAAATAAAGGTCAGGTCCGCTATTCACTGTGAAACAATCCATGGAATTTGTTCTAATTGCTATGGTAGAGATCTTGGAAGAGGACATAAAGTTGATATCGGAGAGTCTGTGGGAATTGTCGCAGCACAATCAATTGGTGAACCTGGTACTCAGCTCACTATGAGGACATTTCATATTGGAGGAGCTGCGTCTGGTACATCTGCAGAGGATAATATTGAAACTAATTTCGCAGGCAAAGTCGTTTACGACACCCGCACAGTCAAGAAAAAAGATGGAACTTTTATCACTTTAGCACAATCTTCCCAAATCAATGTAATCGATGAAAAAGGAATGGTGGTTGAGAGTCACAAGGTTCCTTATGGAACCGTTTTAAATTTCTCAACCGAGAGTAAGGTTGTAGCTGGGGATATCTTAGCTAAATGGGATCCTCTAACGAGACCAGTTGTAGCAGAGGTTGCTGGAAAAGCTAAGTTTGTCGACATAGAAGACGGTATTACTGCAAGAGTGAAACAGGATGAACTTACTGGATTAAGTAATATTGAGATAATTGACGTGACAGAGAGACCCAAAGGTGAGGCCCAGGATAAGCGGCCAGCAATTCATATCGTAGACGGGAGAGGTAAAGAAAAAACTCTTCCTGATTCTGAAGCGCCTGCGGTGTACACTCTTCCTGGAAATGCATTTTTACAATTGACTGATGGTCAAGATATCGAAGTCGGTGGTGTTATTGCAAGAATTTCGCAAGAGTCCGCAAAAACTAAGGATATTACTGGTGGATTACCAAGAGTTGCAGATCTCTTTGAGGCAAGAAAACCTAAAGAGCAAGCTATATTGGCACAAAAGTCAGGAATTGTATCGTGGGGTAAACCAACCAAGGGCAAAGAAAGATTAATCATTACTGATGAGGAAGGCAATGAAAATGCAACTTTAATACCTAAGACTAGACACATTAATGTATTCGAAGGTGAGAGAGTTGAAAAAGGTGATATTGTCTCGGATGGTGCTATGAGCCCTCATGACATTTTGGCTCTCAGAGGACTTGAAGAGTTAACTGAGTATATAGTCGATGGTATTCAAGAGGTTTATAGACTTCAAGGTGTGAGCATAAATGATAAACACATTGAAGTAATACTTAATCAAATGCTTAGAAAGGTAGTTATTACCGAACCTGGAGACTCTGAGTTCATTATTGGAGAACAGGCAGAGTATGCCAAAGTACGAGAGACAAACCTTGCGCTCAGAGAGGCAAAAAAAGCTGAAGTCCAATTTGAGAGAGTTCTTTTAGGTATTACAAAGGCTTCACTCGCAACAGAGTCATTCATATCAGCTGCATCTTTCCAAGAAACAACAAGAGTGCTTACAGAAGCAGCAACAACTGGAAGGATAGATCATTTAAGAGGACTGAAAGAAAATGTAGTTGTGGGTAGATTAATACCTGCGGGTTCTGGTCTAGCCAAATTGAATGCTGAAGTGGAGAGCGTTGAGGAAGAGTTTGAGATTGATCTCGAAAAGGCTCTAAGTGAGGCATTAAATGAAGCAGAGTAATACATTGACGTGGCACTTACCTCTAATTACAATTCGCGACCTTTACGTTAAATAGATATGGCTACAGTAAATCAGTTAGTAAGAAAACCTCGAAAAAGGAAGATATCAAAAACCGATGTTCCTGCACTCAAAGGCTCTCCTCAAAGAAGGGGAGTTTGTACTAGGGTTTATACGACAACACCAAAAAAACCTAACTCTGCTTTGAGAAAGGTTTGCAAGGTGCGTCTTACCTCAGGTTTTGAAGTAATTTCTTACATTGGAGGCGAAGGGCATAATTTACAAGAACACTCAGTTGTTCTTATCAGAGGCGGAAGAGTAAAAGATTTGCCTGGAGTTAGATATCATACTGTAAGAGGAACTCTGGACACTGCTGGAGTAGATGATAGAAAACAACGTCGATCTAAATACGGCGCTAAGAAACCTAAATAAATATGTCTAGAAGAAAAGCTGCACCGAAAAGAAAAATTTTGCCTGATCCTAAATTTGGCAATTTAAAAGTTGCAAAATTTATGAATCAGATAATGACTCACGGAAAGAAGTCTGTTGCTGAAAAAATAATTTATGGTGCTTTTGATGAGATTGCAAAAAAGTCAGACAAAGAGCCTGTAGAAGTTTTCGAAAAGGCTTTGGAAGAGGTTGGCCCGATGGTAGAGGTTAAAGCAAGAAGAGTAGGAGGAGCTACATATCAAATTCCTATGGAGGTTAGACCTGCAAGAAGAAGTGCCTTGGCTATGAGATGGATAGCTACCTATGCAAAATCAAGATCAGAAAAGAATATGACTTTAAGACTCGCTAATGAACTTCTTGATGCCTGCGAAGGCAGAGGCGAAGCAGTAAAGAAAAAAGAAGACACTCACAGAATGGCTGAAGCAAATAGAGCCTTCTCACATTTTAGATTTTAATCACTTAACGATAGAAAATTATGGCCAGAACTACTCCGTTAGAACTGTATAGGAATATTGGTATTTGTGCACACGTCGATGCAGGAAAGACAACCACCACTGAAAGAGTTCTTTTTTATACTGGTATTTCTCATAAAATTGGTGAAGTTCATGATGGCGCAGCCGTTATGGATTGGATGGAGCAAGAGCAAGAAAGAGGTATCACAATTACTTCTGCTGCTACTACCTGTTTCTGGGAAGGAACTGCAAAACAGTTTAAGCAGCATAGATTCAACATAATTGATACACCTGGTCACGTAGATTTTACAATTGAAGTTGAGCGTTCCCTGAGGGTTCTCGATGGCGCAGTAGTGGTTTTCTGTGGAAGTTCCGGAGTTGAACCCCAATCTGAAACTGTTTGGAGACAAGCTAATCGTTATGAAGTACCAAGAATTGCATTTATAAATAAAATGGATCGTGCTGGAGCAGATTTCTTAAAAGTTGTAGATCAAATGGAAAAAAGATTGGGTGCCAATCCTGTTCCCATACAGTTAGCCATTGGTGCCGAAGATGAATTTAGAGGAGTTATAGATCTCGTAAAAATGAAAGCCATTTATTGGGATGGTGATGATATGGGCACAACCTTCAAAGAAGAGGAAATACCAGATGAACTTTCTGACTTAGCTAGTGAATGGCGTGAAAAGATGGTTGAGTCTGCTGCAGAGGCAAATGAAGAACTTATGGATAAGTACTTAGAAGAAGGAGAGCTGTCTGAAGAAGAAATCAAAGCTGGTATAAGAATTAGAACTTTGGCGAATGAAATCGTTCCCTGCCTATGTGGATCAGCTTTTAAAAATAAAGGTGTGCAAACAATGTTAGATGCCGTCGTTGATTTTCTTCCTGCCCCAAACGAAGTTAAAGCAATAACAGGAATGTTAGAAAATGAAGAAGAGGGTAGTAGGAAATCTGATGATGAGGAACCCTTTGCTGGAATAGCATTCAAAATTGCTACAGATCCTTTTGTCGGCTCCCTAACTTTTGTAAGAGTTTATTCTGGTGTTCTGAATACTGGCGATTCAGTTTATCTTCCAATCAAAGGAAAAAAAGAACGGATCGGCCGAATGCTTCAGATGCATTCTAATAAAAGAGATGAAATATCGGAGGCTAGAGCAGGAGATATATGTGCGGTTATTGGTCTAAAGGAAGCCATAACAGGTGAGACACTTTGTGATGAGAAAAATAAGATTACATTAGAGTCTATGAATTTTCCTGAACCTGTTATATCAGTTGCTGTCGAACCTAAAACAAAAGAGGATCAAGAAAAAATGGGCATTGCACTAGGTAGGCTTGCTCAAGAAGATCCGTCATTTAGGCTTAGAACAGATGAAGAATCAGGACAAACTATAATTTCTGGAATGGGCGAACTTCATTTGGATGTTTTGGTAGACCGAATGAGAAGAGAGTTCAATGTTGAAGCTAACATGGGCAAACCACAAGTCGCTTACAGAGAGACAATAAGAAAACTTGTGGAACAAGAGTCAAAGTTTGTCAGACAGTCTGGTGGAAGAGGACAGTATGGTCATGTTTATTTAAGAATAGAGCCATTAATAACTGAAGAAGGTTCAGAGGAAACATACGAATTTGTAAATGAGATTGTTGGTGGAGCTATACCAAGAGAGTTTATTCCTGCTGTTGATAAGGGTTGTAAGGAACAGATGGAAGCAGGTGTTATTGCCGGTTATCCACTTGTGAATGTTAAGATATCTTTATACGATGGTTCTTTCCATGACGTTGATTCTAGTGAAGTTGCCTTTAAAGTAGCGGGCTCGATGGCCCTTAAGGAAGGTGCTCAAAAGGCTGATCCGGTAATCCTAGAGCCTATTATGAGCATTGAAGTTGTCACTCCTGAGGAGTACATGGGTGATATAGTTGGCGATTTAAGCAGAAGAAGAGGAGTAATTCACGGTATGGATGACGGTCCTTCAGGAAAAGTCGTTTCTGGAGAAGTTCCGCTTGCAGAGATGTTTGGATACGCAACCGATATTAGGTCTGCTTCTCAAGGAAGAGCCACCTTTACTATGGAACCTTTGAAGTACTCTGAGGTACCTTCGAATGTGGCTGAAGCGATAATAAATAAAAACGACTAACCTAAATTGTATCAATATTGGATAAAACCCTTTTTAATAAAGGGTTTTTCACTTTTTGGGTTGACACAAAGGGGCTACAAAACTAGAATCACCGCTCATTTTGTTGGAGGGGCCTTTTACCAGCAATTTTTTGGTTAAAAGGCGAATAATTTTAATGAACCAACCTACACTGTAGGGGGGTTGTTTTACGCTCTTTTTATGGGAGCTTGATAGGAAAAATATGCAAAATCAAAGCATTAGAATTAGACTAAAAGCTTTTGATCACAAGCTAATTGACCGATCTGCTAGAGAAATAGTTGAAACAGTCAAACGCACAGGTGCTAAGGTTAAGGGTCCTATTCCTATGCCCGTCAAGAAACACAGAACTACTATCCTCATTTCCCCTCACAAAGACAAAGACGCAAGAGATCAATACGAAATTAGAACACACAAAAGAACCCTCGACATACTTGAACCTTCAGAAAAAACACTAGACGCTCTTACCAAATTAGAACTTTCTGCTGGAGTGGTTGTTCAGATTAGCTTAGACGAGAATAAATAAAATGAGTTTAGGTTTAATTGGAAGAAAACAAGGTATGACTCGACTTTTTACACCCGAAGGGGACTCCTATGCAGTAAGTGTTGTTAGTATCGACCCCAACATGGTTACTCAAATTAAATCTGATGAAGTTGATGGCTATAATTCGGTACAAGTCACTACTGGCAAAAAGAAACATAAACATGTCTCCAAGCCTTTATCTGGACACTATAAGAAAGGATCTATCGAGCCAGGTCTGGGTCTATGGGAATTTAAAGTCAAGAGTGAAGATCTTGAAAATCTAGAAGTAGGAAGTCAATTAAACATAGATATTTTTGAGGAAGGTCAAAAGATCGATGTTCAGGGTAAATCTAAAGGTAAAGGTTTTGCTGGTACGGTTAAGAGATGGAATTTTAAAATGCAAGATGCAACACATGGAAACTCTATTTCCCATAGGGCGCCGGGTTCTATCGGACAATGCCAGACACCAGGTAAGGTCTGGAAAGGAAAGAAAATGTCGGGACACATGGGAGATGTCAAGAAAACTATTCAAAACCTCAAAATCGCTTCTATAGATACTGAAAACAACCTATTGCTCATCAAAGGTGCCATACCAGGTCCAACTGGCTCTAATGTAATACTTAAACCTGCCGTCAAATAAAATGGAAATCGAAGTACTCAAACAAAACGGTAAGAGCGATTCTAAGATTTCGCTCCTAGACAGTATTTTCAATCAAGAATTTAATCACGACCTTGTCCATCAACTTATTAATACTTACATACACAACGGTCATCAACGAACCAAGGGACAGAAAAACAGGTCAGCAGTTCGTGGTGGAGGAAAGAAGCCTTGGAAACAGAAAGGAACTGGCCGAGCTAGAGCTGGAACTATTAGGTCTCCTATATGGAGAGGTGGCGGTATGACTTTCGCAAACGTTTATCAAGATTTAAAACCTAAAAAGATCAATAAGAAAATGTATAGATCTGCAATGAGATCTATTTGGTCTCTACTTGCCGAGGAAGGCAGGCTTATCATTTTAGATGACCTGAAAATTGAAGAACCTGTCAAGTCTTCGCAAGTGAAAACTTTACTATCGGATCTTGGTTTAAATTCTGCTTTATTTGTCGTTGCTTCAAATGAGAAAAATTTTGTTAAAGCTTCCAAAAACTTAGCAGAGTGTAAAGTTCAAACAATAAACTCATTAAACCCGTCTGCACTCCTACAAGCTACAAATGTGGTACTTACATCTGAAACATTAGATAAGTTATCTGAGGTGCTCTTATAATGAAAACAGAACTTTATTCAATTATTAAATCTCCCTACCTTACAGAAAAGGTCTCAACTTTAATGGGCGAGAGTAATCAATACGCTTTTAAAGTCGACATTAACGCTACAAAACTACAAATAAAAAAAGCTATTGAAGGCTACTTCTCTGTAGATGTTGAGGACGTGAATGTTATAAAAGTGAAAGGGAAAACAAAAAGATCAAGATACAGAATTAGAAAAAAATCGGACTGGAAAAAAGCTTACGTGAAGTTGGCACAAGGTCAATCTATTGAGGTTACTTCAGAATAATGGCCACTCAAATAAAAAAATCAAAACCCACTTCTCCCGGAAGAAGATTCCGATCTTGGGTTTCAAGAGATGGTTTGCATAAAGGCGATCCTTATGCACCCCTCCTGGAGGCAAAGAAGCAAAAATCTGGTAGAAATAATCAAGGCAGAATTACAACCAGACACCGTGGTGGTGGGCATAAAAAACATTATAGGATCATCGATTTTAAGAGACTTAAAGATGGCATTCCTGCCAAAGTGGAAACAATTGAGTATGATCCAAATAGATCAGCTAACATAGCGTTACTTCTCTACCTTGATGGAGAGAGGACTTATATTATTGCTCCAGATGGTTTGAAAGTTGGAGACTCTGTCTCTTCTGGTAAAGATTCTGAAATCTCTGTAGGAAATACCATGTCTTTAAAAGATATGCCTCTCGGTACTGTTGTACATTGTATTGAGCTGTTTCCTGGAAAAGGAGCTCAAATGGCAAGGAGTGCTGGAGCCTCAGCGCAAATATTGGCTATTGAAGGAAGATATGTGACCC
>CACOVO010000004.1 GCA_902630715.1 uncultured SAR86 cluster bacterium
TCTAAACATCAAATCTTCTCTGGAAGCATTATCGACAGGATAAAAATGAATCTCATTAAGCTTAACTATGGCGTTATTCCAATAAGTGGAGCTTTTCTTTACGACTATTATTTTGTTTAACTCCCACTGATCTAGAGTGAAAGGACCATTTCCAACAAAATTACCTGGTCTAGTCCATTTACTACCGGCGGTATCAATATCGCCAAAAGCTTCTATAGTCTTTTTGTGAACAGGCCTAGTTGTATAGTGACAAAGTAATTCTAGGAAATAAGGTGCAGGATTCTTTAAATTGACTCTGAGTGTGCGACTATCAATTGCATTTACCCCTACTTTGGAGAAGTCTGTGATTATTCCTTTATTGAATTCCTCCGCATTAATCAGATCATATAGCATATCTGGGTACTTGGATCCGAGGCTTGGTAGAAGCATTCTTTTCCATGCATAAATAAAATCATAAGCGGTGACAGGATCTCCATTTGACCACTTGGCATCATCTCGCAGAAAAAAAGTATAAACTTTACCATCTGAAGATATATCCCAATTTTCAGCTACTCCTGGTAACACTTCCGGTCCGTCAGGATTCCTTATAACAAGTCCTTCCAAAAGTGCCATTAGAACTTTACTTTCTGGAACGCCAGTGACTATATGTGGATCTAAGTCTTGGGGCTCAGTTCCATTGCCCACGTAAAGAATTTGGTTCTCCACGGCAGTATCTACCGGCTTTACGGATTCTGAACAAGCCGTTAAAAGAAAGAGCAAGAATATAGTAAATTTAGTTTTCATAATCTAAGTATTATAAAAGAATAAAAAAAAGGCCGGTAATACCGGCCCTTCTTTTTTTTTTAGATTACAGATTGTATCTGAATCCAATATAGTGGAATTTACTATCCCAAACTCTTGCGTAAGATTGAGCAGTGTAATGTGAACCTGGGTTAGGCTCATTTTTACAAGTCGGACAGTAAGGTGGTTGCTTATCAGTCAAGTTATCAACACCATAATATACATCTATATTATCTGTAAGATCATATCTAATTTGCATATCAATATAAGTCATCGAATCTACTTGATTTAAGTGATAAGCATCTGGCGCTTGTAACCCGTCATCCAGAGCTGAACTATAGTAGTTTGTTTGCAGTGAAACCAACCAATCATCAGTAGTCCAAACAAAGTTTATCCTCGCAATTTCATCGTTTAACCCAACTTCGCCAACGAAATCAGCTGGATTTGAGTCGTAAGTTGTTTGATAAACATGTTCGTCTCTGAATGTTGCAATTCCTCTGATATCAAGTTCTCCAGGCACTGGACCTAGGTCCTCAAAGGTATAACCTACTGCTAAATCGTAACCTGAAGTGTAGTAATTTGATTGGTTGATGCCATAAGAATACCAATATCTCAAGTGACCAGTATCAAATCGTGTGTGAGCATCACACTGAGGAACATTTGGATAATTCGTTGATTGATAACACTCATTTATTAGTCTTGTGGCAGAAACAGAGGAAATAACATCTTCAATTTCTATTTTATAGTAGTCAGCTGTTACAGCTAGTCCTTCAACAAATGATGGAGTCCAAACAAGACCTAAAGTTGTAGTATCCGCCGATTCTTCACCAAGATTCTCATTTCCACCTATAAAACCAGAAATGGTTTGTATCTGTGGTTGAGAATATGAGAAGCCTGCTATGGTCTGGTTGAGGTCAACGTCAAACCTTCCTGTGGCTGCTGTAGCAGCAATCCTTGGATCTGATAAACAGTTTGCTACAACTACCGGATTCATGCTTGATTCATTTTCACCACCAACACCATTACATGGGTCGCCGATAGAAGTGTAAGTTTGAGCTTGGCCAGCATACAGGTCACTGATACTAGGAGCTCTAACAGACTCTGAAATTACTCCCCTGAATCTTATGTCATCATTGATTACCCAACTGAGTCCAAATTTAGTGGCATCAACGGATCCAGCAGTTGAATAATGATCTACCCTATATGCAGTTTCGAAAACAATTTCGTCAGCGAAAGGAAGACCTTCAACTAGGGGTACTAAAAGCTCACCATAGTATCCATTTACCTCATAAGAACCTGTGGTAAGAGGGACTTTGTTACCCCCGTGCAAACCGGCAAGTTGAAGTGGATCAGGTACATCCATAGCCCTTTCTTCACGTCTTTCAAAACCAGCTGCAAAAGAAGCATCCAAGCCGATCAAATCAAAATCTCCTGTAATATTGAATGCTGCTGTTCTTTGCTTATTTTTGGATTGTCTGCTTGTTTCAGCTCTAACATAATCCACAGCCTCAGCTGAAGCTGCATCTATTCCAAAAAGATTAATAGGAACACAGTTTCTGGCTTGAGCTATTGGGTCAGCACAAACTGGTTGGCCAGTAGGTCCTGTTATAGCATTGACCGCATAAGCCATGTTGGCTGCATTGTAAGCACCGCTGTATTGCATCCTGTCAGAGAATCCATATGAATAATAAAGATCCCAATCCATTCCATTGGAGAGTGTGCCATCTAAGCCTACTGCGGCTCTAAATGTTTGCCTAGTGTTAGTTGATCCCCTATTGCCAAACTCGGCTAGTCTTCTTATGAAGGGAACCTGTATTTCATTTCCGGCAGCATTAAGATACATTCCAGCTGCAGCGGCTCCAGTTGAGTCCGTGCCAATTACATAGTCTGAAAGTGCATAATTTCCTGCAGCATCAGCTACAGCACCTTCTTTTAATACACCTTGTGCTTTTACAGCAGCGTCACGAATCGCAGCTGGCATGAAAGGATTTCTTATGTTGTAGCCATATGTTCCCAGACCGCCAAATGCATCTTCCGAACTAAAAGGTACTGGCTCGAAAGACGAAGTTGAATCAACACTTGTGAATGCAATTTCCGAGAAAAAGGTATTTCCATTATCAAATTCATACTTGTTTGAGTTGAAAACACTATATCTATCAAGAGGTATCTCTAATTGTCTGTGATGTGTTCTATTAAATCCACATGCTGCGGATCCTCCCCAAGGAACAACATTACTCGATTGTACAACCGAATCTATGTCTCTCTCGGAACAATCGAAAGTGAGCATGCCTGCTGAACTTGAATTTGTACCGCTTACAAAAAATCTACCTTGAGGTGGGTATGATGAATAAGCAGGGTCAAGTATAAGAGAATCGTAAGGAGCTCCAAAATCTGCCCCATAATAGTACCCGTAGTAGAAAACATCAGTTCCAGTGTTTGGCTTTCTGTCTCTTGCGAATACTGATCCCTGTTCATCTGTTCTTATGTTAAATATAGAAGAACCTCTACCATCAGCAAACTGAGCACCAAAAGTTAAAGTTGCTTTTTTGGTATCTCCGTCTCCAGCGTCATATCCACCTTCCATGACTTCTATAGACATACCTTCGAAATCGTCTTTGAGGATAATATTTACAACGCCCGCGATCGCATCAGAACCGTAAACTGATGAAGCACCGCCAGTAATGACCTCTAATCTTTCAATTAAGTCAGTTGGAATTGAGTTTAAATCAACGTATCCTTCACCAGGTTGACCACCAACCCATCTTCTTCCATTAACAAGGGTAAGAGTTCTGCCAGAACCTAGGCCTCTTAGGTTAACAGTTTGGACACCGGAACTACCAACTGTAAAGTTTGTGTTACCCCTTGAAAGAGCATCACCGGCTTGAGGTAATTCGTTCAGGATGTCATAAATGTTAACAGATCCAGTGTTTTCAATCTGATCTTCTCCCAAAGTCACCATAGGTGTAGGAGAGCTTACGTTGTCAGCACGTTTTATTCTTGAACCAGTAACTACAATTTCACTGGCTTTGTCAGAAACCTCAGCTTCATCGTCTTCTTCTGCAGAAATACTGAACACAGAACCGAAACTTAGTAATGCAACCAAAGCAAAACCAAATCCTGATTTTAAGTTAAATAATACGGAATTTTTCATATAGATATCCCCAAAATATTAAAAATATAAGGGCTTTAATGCCCTATGCGCCAACTTTAAGGTAAAAATAAGGTTTTAGCAACAAAATATAGTGCTCATAGTAAAAGCTAATAATTTATAATTAATTTAACCATTTAGGCCAAAAGGAATAGGATAAGTATATGAATCTATTAAAAGGTAAAAATATTTTAATTGTCGGAGTTGCAAATAAGCATTCAATTGCAGCTGGTATAGCTCAATCCATGGCTGAAAACGGTGCAAATTTGGCACTGACATATCAAAACGAGAGACTTAAAGGAAATGTCGAGAAATTAGCAAATGATTGGGGTGTGAAGACTCTAATACCCTGTGATGTTGGTTCAGACTCTGAAATTAAGGAAACTTTCTCTGAACTAAAGTCAAATTGGGAACATCTTGATGCAGTTATACATGCTGTAGGTTTTGCTCCTAGAGAAGAGTTAGATGGTGAATTTGTAGATGTCACAACCAGAGAAGGTTTTAAGATTGCACATGATATAAGTAGTTATAGTTTTATCGGCCTTGCTAAAGAGGCAAAAGATATGATGCAAGGCAGAAATGGATCGTTATTAACGCTCTCTTACCTTGGTTCTCAAATGACATTGCCTAACTACAATGTAATGGGTCTTGCAAAGGCGAGCTTAGAGGCCAGTGTTAGGTATCTTGCAGTATCAATGGGTAAGGAAGGACATAGGGTAAATGCAATTTCTGCAGGTCCCATCAAAACTCTTGCTGCTTCAGGAGTCAAAAACTTTAGGAAAATGCTCTCTTACAATGCTTCTAGATCGCCGATAGGTAGAAATATCACAAGTTTGGAAGTGGGTAATGCAGCAACATTTTTAACCTCAGACATGGCTAGCGGCATCAGCGGCGAGGTTCTTTACGTTGATGGGGGTTTCAATTCAACTGCAATGGGCTCTATCGAGGAAGCAGAAGACTAGTTAAATTTCTGCACGGAGAGACCACTTTGAACTAAAACTTGAAGTTCGCTTAACTCAGATATACTTTGCTGCTGCTCAAGGAAATCTGTGACTGTGCTAAGAGTTTCTTCATCTACCTGATCTATTGACTTAGAAACAGCATCTAATCTATAGATTAAGTAATCGCCATTTTGCGCTAATGAAGCGCCGAAGGTATTACCTGCATTAGATCTAGGTAACGAAAAAATCTCATTGATTGCATCAACAGGTAATAGGGCACTGTCTCTTTTCAAGTTTTTATAAGTCTCAATTTCTACCTTATTTTCATTGGAGAGTGATTCCAACGAGTTATTTAGATTGAGTTCGTTTACAGCTTCAACTGCGAAAACCCGCGAAGCATTAGAAGCCTCAAAAGAAATATAAGCTTCCTGTACTTCTGATTTTACATCTTCAAATTGCAGCTGAGTTGGATCATTAAAATCGGTAACTTGTAATAAAACAGCACTCAATGGTGATGTCTCAATTATTTCCGGAAATTGATTATCAATAGAATTATCGAATATGAAGTTTTTCAAAGAACTTTGATTCAATTCAGTTGGAGTATTATCTTCCTCAAAAAAATTAGTGACTTTAAGATCAAGTGAATTTTGTGAAGCTATATCTTCAATAGAATCTGATCCAAAAGCTAAATCTGAGTAGGTATTAAGTAAAGTAACGAATTCCTCTTCAGATTTAATAGAAGCGATCCTTTCTTTTATTTCTTGCGACTTTGTTTCTAGCTTGTCTGGAATAGGTTTTATTATCTTATTTAGTTTTAACAAATGAACACTGGACAGTAACTCTACTGGACCATATACATCTCCCTCTTCCATTGAATCCAATGCTAATTCGAATTCCGTTGGAAACATGGTGCCATCTGTTTCTCCTAGACTGCCACTTGACTCTTTTGTGGGTTCGTCCTCTGAAAATTCTTTAACCAAATCGGAGAAGCTTTCACCCTCATTCAATTTATTTTTAATTGTTTCAATAATTCTGTTTGCTTCAGTTAGGTCTCTTTTCTCATCTAGATTTAACATAATATGAGAGACTTGTTTTCTGGGTGTTGAATCAAAAAATTCTAGGTATTCCTCATATTCAACAAGAATTTCCTCTTCCGATACTGTTAAGGCGTCTTTAATTTTTTCAGCGTCTAAGGATATAAAAGCTACCTTTGCCTTAGCAGGCTCGATGTATCGATCTTTATTATTTTCATAAAAATTTTCTAAGTCCTCATCTTCGAAAGATATGGCATCTTTAAATTTTTTCTCAGGTATTCTAATGAAAGATATATCTCTTCCTTGTTCAGCAAGATTATATGATTTTAGAGTCTCAGAATTTGTAACGAGAACAGAATTTGCGATAGCTTGTCTCCAGATATTTATAGTTAAATCCTCCCTTACTCTTTGTAGGTAATCAGAGGGTATGAAGCCGTTACTTCTAGCAAAGGAATCGAAACGCTCTTTGCTAAATCTACCTCCTTCAAGAAATTGTTCCTCGGAAGATAACTGTTTATAAATGAAATCTTCCGTTAGGTTCAAATCATTTTTACCTAAAAAATCTAAGACAGAAAACTTTCCTATTAAAACCTCTGTGGATAGGTTTAATAAAATTTCGTCCTCAATTTCTTGATCTGGAAATCTTTGACCTAAAGCAAACTGCTGAGAACTTAGCTCGAAACTTAAATCGGCATTTGTAATCTCTTGTGATCCAACCTGCGCAACAACATTGGCTGTTCCTTGTGAGAAAAAACCAGCCCATCCTACAGAACCTATGAAGGTAATTATTATTGCACCAACAATAATTTTGGTTATGTTGCCAGTGAGAGTATTTCTTATGCTTTGTATTCCAGACATATATGCTTTAATTAAAAAAAGCGCGCCAATTGGCGCGCTCCTAAAAAACTACTTTAACCTACAGGCTTTCTTTGAGTGCTTTACCAGCTTTAAAACCAACAGACTTAGAAGCGGCAATTTGAATAGTAGCACCAGTTTGTGGATTTCTACCTGTTCTTGCTGCTCTGTGTCTAACATTGAAAGTTCCGAATCCTACTAATGAAACACTATCACCACCAGCTAGGCTACCAGCTATAGCATTAAGAGTGGCTTCGACCGCTCTGGCGGCTTCTGCTTTTGAAGTATCAGTTGCTGCAGCTACAGCTTCTGTTAATTGGGCTTTATTCACATTAATCTCCTAGAGTCTTGTTATGCCAACCTGTCCCTATGCAAGTCAGTCAATATGATTTAAACCCTACGCCAAAGCCTTGTCAAGCTTGAATTTGATTTAATTAGTGGGCTTCTACTGACCTTTTTTTTGATCTAGATTTCTTGCTAGCTATTTTTTCAGACTCGTCCTCTTTTTCCCAAGGTATAGGTTGTCTTGTAAGAACAATATCAAGTACTTCATCTATCCAACGAACAGGTTTTATCTCGAGTTCGGCCTTAATATTGTCAGGTATTTCTTTAAGGTCTCTTACATTGCCTTCTGGTATCAATACAACTTTAATACCTCCTCTTCTGGCTGCGAGAAGCTTTTCCTTTAAACCTCCGATTTTTAATACTTCTCCTCGTAAAGTTATTTCGCCAGTCATGGCTACATCAGACCTAACAGGAATTTGAGATAAAACGGAAGTTAAGGCTGTTGCCATAGCAGCTCCAGCACTTGGTCCATCTTTTGGAGTTGCTCCCTCTGGTACATGGATGTGTATATCCTGTTGCTCATAAAATTTGGGATCTATGCCTAGAGATTCAGACCTGGACCGAACTACTGAAAGTGCAGCTTGTATAGATTCTTGCATAACATCACCAAGCGAACCGGTTTTAATGATCTTTCCTTTTCCTGAAAAGCTAGAAGCTTCAATAGTAAGGAGTTCTCCACCAACCTGAGTCCATGCAAGCCCAGTGACTTGGCCGATACGGTCTTTGTCCTCTGCTTCACCAAATTCAAACTTCCTTACCCCGCAGTAATCTTCGAGATTGCTTGGTTTGATGGAAATCTTTTTAGGCTTTTTAAGATCGGCATTCTTTTTGACAACTTTCCTACATATTTTTGCTATTTCTCTTTCAAGAGATCTAACTCCTGCTTCGCGGGTGAAGTATCTGATCAAATCCTTGATGGTATTTTTTGATATAGAAATTTCATTCTCAGTCAGTCCGTTATTTTTCTTTTGCTTTTGAATGAGGTATCTATCGGCTATGTTTACCTTTTCGTCCTCTGTGTATCCAGGAAGCGTTATGATCTCCATTCTGTCTAGCAAGGCTGAAGGGATATTCATACTATTTGCTGTGCAAACGAACATTATGTCGGAAAGATCATAATCAACTTCGAGGTAATGATCATTGAATGTATGGTTTTGCTCGGGATCTAAAACTTCTAGAAGTGCTGAAGCTGGATCGCCACGAAAATCCATTCCCATCTTGTCAATCTCGTCAAGCAAAAACAAAGGATTTTTAACTCCAGTTTTAGAGAGTTTCTGTAAAATTCTTCCTGGCATGGAGCCAATATATGTCCTTCTATGCCCTCGTATTTCAGCTTCATCTCTAACGCCGCCTAATGACATGCGAACAAACTTCCTATTGGTTGCCCTGGCAATAGATTCTCCGAGTGAGGTCTTCCCAACACCAGGAGGACCAACCAGACAAAGAACAGGTCCTTTCAGCTTTTTCACTCTTTTCTGAACAGCTAAATATTCGAGTATCCTTTCCTTGACTTCCTCTAGCCCAAAATGATCTTCATTTAGAACCTCATTTGCTTTTTTTAGGTCAGATCTAATTTTGCTTTTCTTTTTCCAAGGGATACTCAACATCCAATCTATATATCCCCGCACCACTGAAGCCTCTGCAGACATGGGAGACATCATTTTATATTTCTGAAGTTCCGTTAAAGCTTTCTCTTGAGCCTCTTTGGTCATACCAGCTTTGTTAATTTTAACTTCTAGTTGCTCGGCTTCCTCAGCTTCATCAATTTCACCAAGCTCTTTCTTGAGAGCTTTCATTTGCTCATTGAGGTAATATTCCTTTTGACTTTTCTCCATTTGGCTCTTAACTCTGCCGCGGATTTTCTTTTCAACTTTTGACAGATCAAGTTGAGAGTCGAGATGTTCTAATATTTTATTAGCTCTATCGGTTAGACTAGTCATCTCCAATATTTCTTGCTTCTGGCTGATGTCAATTGATAAGTGACCAACGAGCGTGTCAGTAAGTCTTGAAAGACTATCTATTGCATTAACAGTATTAAGTACCTCGGGCGTGGCTTTCCTTGTCAGTTTTACGTACTCTTGGAATTGTTTTTTCAATGTGGGAAGAAAGTGATTTGATTCTTCAGAAGGTTCTTCTTCGTCGACAATTTCAACCTTTGCAGACATATAATCCTCTTGAGACTCAACTGATTTTAAGGTTGCGCGTTTATTTCCTTCGACCAATACCTTAAGAGTACCGTCAGGTAGTTTAATTAGTTGAAGTATTGTCGATAGCGTACCAATCGAATACAGGTCGTTTAATTTTGGATCATCTTGTTGAGCTTTTTTTTGAGCCACCAACATTATTTGTTTATCTCCGGCCATAGCGGCCTGGAGTGCTGAGATAGATTTTTCTCTTCCAACAAACAAAGGGGTAACTACGGTAGGAAATATGACAACATCTCTTAGAGGAAGTAAGGGGATATTCAAGTTTTTATCAGACATAATAAAGATCTCTTTTTATTATATGTTGGGTCTTTGATCTAAAAAACAAGTCTTAACCAGTTTTAGACTTCGAAGATTTTTGATATACCATTAATGGTTCTGTCTCGCCCCTTACCACAGCAGAATCTACTACAACCTTGTTGAGTGATTCCTCCGAAGGCACCTCATACATAGTCTCCATTAAAATTTGTTCTAAAATTGATCTAAGTCCTCGAGCACCAGTTTTTCTCTCAATAGCTTTTTTTGCAATCTCTAACAAAGCATCATCTCTTATGTCTAGCTCTACCCCTTCCATTTCAAAAAGTTTGCAGAACTGCTTAGTCAAACTATTTTTGGGCTCTGTAAGAATTGTTATCAATGCTTCTTCATCGAGTTGTTCAAGAGTTGTAATTACTGGGAGTCTTCCAACAAATTCAGGTATAAGACCAAATTTAATTAAATCCTCTGGCCTTACTTGGCTAATTAATTTGTCAGTCTCGTTCTCTGACTTTAAAGAGGTAACGTTTGCACCGAAACCAATTCCAGTCTCTTCACATCTTTGTTGAATGACAGACTCTAGTCCTGAAAATGCACCCCCACAAATAAATAGTATATTCGAAGTATCTACCTGTAAAAACTCTTGTTGAGGATGCTTCCTCCCTCCCTGTGGAGGAACAGATGCAACAGTACCTTCAATAAGCTTTAATAAAGCTTGTTGTACACCTTCACCCGATACATCTCTAGTTATGGAAGGATTGTCTGACTTCCTTGCAATTTTGTCGATTTCATCGATGTAGACAATTCCAAGTTGAGCTTTGTCGATATCGTAATCGCATTTTTGAAGAAGTTTTTGAATTATGTTTTCAACGTCTTCGCCAACATATCCTGCCTCAGTTAAAGTTGTTGCATCAGCAATAGTGAAAGGAACATCGAGCAACCTAGCTAATGTTTGCGCTAGGAGTGTTTTTCCGGATCCAGTGGGGCCAAGTAAGAGTATATTGCTTTTCGTAAGTTCTACGTCATCCTTGTTATCTAGCTTTTTTCCGCCTTTGAGTCTTTTGTAGTGGTTATAGACAGCAACAGATAAATTCTTCTTCGCATCCTCCTGTCCGATTACATATTCATCTAAAGTGGCTTTGATTTCCTTTGGTACTGGGAATTCCTCACTTTCATCATCTCTGCTTTCAGAAATTTCCTCTTTAATAATATCATTGCAGAGGTCGATGCATTCGTTGCATATGTATACTGAGGGTCCAGCTATGAGCTTTCTAACTTCATTTTGATTTTTGCCACAAAATGAGCAATATAAAAGCTTATCATCACTATTGTCGCCATTGTCTTTGTCAGACATATTAACTCCTTTTACTTTTTGATCGAACGGCTATCGACTACCGCATCAATTAAACCATATTTTACTGCCTCATCGGGAGACATAAAATTATCTCTGTCACTATCTTTAACAATTTTGTCAACCTTTTGACCAGAATGATTGGCAAGTATTTCGTTCAGCTTTTTCTTTATAGAAAGAATTTCCTTAGTATGGATTTCTATATCGCTAGCTTGGCCTTGAAATCCTCCAAGAACCTGATGGATCATAACTCTCGAATTAGGTAAAGCTTGTCTCTTACCTTTCGCACCTCCGCACAGAAGAACTGCGCCCATACTTGCAGCTTGTCCTATACACAATGTAGAAACATCAGGCTTTATGAATTGCATCGTGTCGTAAATGGACAACCCAGCAGTAACGGAACCCCCTGGTGAATTTATGTATAGATGAATATCTTTATCTGGATTCTCAGCTTCTAAATAAAGCATTTGAGCAACGATCAAGTTAGCTCCATAATCTTCAACAGGTCCTGTTAAGAAAATGACTCTCTCTTTCAAGAGTCTGGAATAAATATCGTAAGCCCTCTCTCCTCTAGGTGTTTGTTCCACCACCATGGGAACTAATTGATTTGCGGGGTTGAAGTTCTCTTCTGTCATTTTTAGTCCTTAATTATAAGATGGGGCTGAAAATTTAATTTTCAACCATAAGTTCCTGAAACGCAATCTTCGTAAGTGATAGACTCATCCTTTGCTTTCGCTTCCTCTTTCAAAGCATCTATTACTTGCTCCTCGAGTGAAATAGATTCGATATTTCTAAGTTGCTCGTCATCTGAATAAAAGTAATTAATAACTTGTTCCGGATCTTTATAATTTTTTGCTCTTTCTTCAATAATTTCTCTAACCTTTTCCGGATCAGGTTTTAGCTCCTTATCTTCTATGACTTTGTTCAAAAGTACACCGACTTTGACTCTTTTTGTTGCTTCTTCAATAAAGGTCTCTTTAGGAAAAAGGTCTTCTTTGATATCTTTTGGATCCATTCCCATTCTCCTGGCGGTGTCATGCATCATATTTGTAACTTCAGTATCTATCATCGCAGAGGGTACCTCAAAATGATTCGATTCTAAAAGTGCATCGAATAAGCTTTGCTTTGTCTTGCCATTAATGATGTTCACTAAATCATCCTCAAGTTTTGATTTTATCTCCTTCTTAAAAGTTTCATAATCATTAGTTTCAATTCCTGTACTTTTGAAAAATTCTTCATCAAGATCTGGATATTCTGGTGACAATACTTCATTCACTTTTATTTCAAAGCATACAGGTTTTCCTGCTAATTCAGACTTACCGTAATCATCTGGAAATTTTAGTTCCAAAGTTTTCTGATCATCTTTTTGCAAACCCAATAAGCCATCTTCAAATCCTTCGATCATTGATTTAGATCCTATCTCGACTTGGAAATCATCAGCTGTACCACCTTCGAATTCCTCACCATCAATTTTTCCTACAAAATTTATTTTAAGTTGGTCACCATCCTCAGAAGGTTGGTCAGAAGATTTCCACTTACTGAGTCTTTTCTGAAGATTAGAAATTGTTTTCTCTAAATCATTATCTGTGATTTCACATAAATAGTTTATGTAGTTAATCTTATTTATTTTAGTAATACTAATCTCCGGATAAACTTCAAAGGTTGCTTTGAATTTAGCATCTTTACCTTCTTCAATTTTTTCAGGAATTAAATTAGGTCTACTCACGATCTTAAGCTGTTTTTCTTGTGCAAGTTTAGTGAAAGTTTTGCTTGCCAAGTCCCAAAGAACGTCTTGTCGTATTTCAGGACCATAGATACTTGTCACAACATCTATGGGAGCTTTGCCTTTCCTAAAACCTTTAAGTTTTGATGCTTTTTGAGCTGCTTTAAGTTTCACGAGAACTTGCGCCTCTATATCTTTACTTGGAACAGATATATCAATAGTTTGGTTTATGTCTTGCTTTGATTTAAAAGAGAATTTCATATTTTATCCTTTGGGGTGGGCGATGGGGCTCGAACCCACGACCACTGGAATCACAATCCAGGGCTCTACCAACTGAGCTACGCCCACCAAAAAATTGCTATCTTAGCATCTATTAAATGACGAAGATGATTTTTTAATATATTACGAAGTCAGTTATTGATTCGTCATGACTTGCATCTTGAACCAAAACATCGTCAACATGGGAAAAGTTTGGACCATCCCAGCAGAGTGATATGAAAGCATTAACAGATTCTTCATCGCCCTGTACAAAAATTTCTATTGAACCATCTGAGGCTTTCCTAGCCCAGCCGGTTAAATTTAGTTTATTGCTCTGTTCTTTGGCCCAAGATCTAAAACCTGATCCTTGAACTTCGCCATAAACTGAAATGTGTGAACCGATCATTTGGGAATAAAAATATTATTTCATTTTATATATTGAGATTCTTGCGATCAAGGGCACAAAAAATTAAAAATTCGGGGCATAATCAAGGTTATTTTGTGAGTATAGCATCCATGAATTGAAAATATCTGGCTCTTCTTGACAAATGCCAATCTTATTGAATTCTTCGAAAACTTTCTGAAAATTGTTTGTAAAGTTTTCGTTTTGAATTTCCATCGCTTCTTGCGAAAGAGCCCACTCTCCCCATACAAAATTTGCCTGAACATCGGAGTGTGACGCCTCATTTGAGCGCCTATCGAAATAAACCCCATAATGGTATCCAGTTCCTTCGAGTTCAGAAGAAAGAATTGTTTCTGAGTGTAATTTGAGGAAATTTTCTATATCTTTTTTTTCTGCTCCGTCTCTGTAAGAGCAAGTCCAATATTGACTGTAGAAATACCCAGACTGATTTGGTTCACCAAATGTAGAAGAGGCTACAGGTATTAAGATGTCCCAAGCATTCCTGCCCTCACCGTCGCAAAGCAT
Organism: uncultured SAR86 cluster bacterium; assembly: GCA_902630715.1. GTDB lineage: Bacteria > Pseudomonadota > Gammaproteobacteria > Magnimaribacterales > Magnimaribacteraceae > Magnimaribacter. The sequence goes on from CACOVO010000004.1 coordinate 13,823, forward strand.
TACATTTTGATAGGTCTCCGACCAGGATATGACTTCTTCATTTTCTGACCAATTTTCCCAAGCTAAATCTGCAGAAGTCTTTGATTGCCATTCGAGTTCCCACCACATGCTTGGTCCAAAAGCATTCACTTCTTCAAGTGGGTCATATAAATAAGAACCTCTCAATTCTTTTGCAATGGGTAGATTTCTCCATGCGTCCATCATATTGGACAAATTTGCTTTACTGAACTCATTTCCCTTTACACAGGAAACAAATTCAACGTAGAAAGGTCCTCTTTCATGATCTTGATCTGAATATATTTCTTTCTCTTCAGCACATGAGACAATCAATCCGAATATCAAAAACGAAAGGCATATTTTATATATTTTTTGCATATTATTTCCTCTTCATTAATCTGAGCTTAAACCAATATGAATTTTATTTCACCAAGGATTTATGGCCTCCTCGGCAGGACTCGAACCTGCGACCCACTGCTTAGAAGGCAGTTGCTCTAATCCAACTGAGCTACGAGGAGACAGGCAAATTATATATTAAGCCCGATAATATATTATTTTTTTTTAAAGCTACCTTGAGGCAAGAAAAGGGGTTCTGTCGATAACAGAATCTTTATTGAGAATTTCATCAGCCAGTAAATTCGCTGACCCCATTGCGAGAGTCCATCCGAGATGACCCTGTCCACAATTTAGAAACAAACCATTAATTTTAGTTTTTCCAATAAAAGGCAAGCCATCAGCGCTCATTGGCCTAAAACCACACCATATTTTTCCTTCATTTTTATTGATTTTGGAGTAAAGATTGGGGTAAATATTATGAAGCATATTATTCAAGTACTCTATTCGTTTTGGATGAATTTCGTTGTTAAATCCTACAAATTCTGCTGAGCCAGCTATCCTTATTCTATTATTAAAAGGAGTGATTGCAGTATGTATACTCTCGTCTACTATTGCATAATTAGGTTTGTCATTAAGACCTGCTGTTTCATATGTCAGTGAATAGCCTTTTACAGGCCTAACAGGTAAATTGATCCTGATCTTTTTTAACAGATCTCTAGACCAGACTCCTGCACAGACTACAACTCTATTTGTTTGCAGTATTGCTCGATCAGTGACGATACAATTTACTTTTCCTTTGTTTATTAAAATTTTATTGATATTGGTATTTGTTAAAATACGACCTCCATTATTTCTTATTAAATCTTCTAAGCTCTTACAGAACTTGTATGCATCCCCTACTTCATCATTGGGGAAATACATACCTCCCGACAATTCGTCCTTTATTTCATTTAATTGAGGCTCTAGAGCCGAAATTTGCTCCCTATCTAATATTTCCATAGATTTTGAATTTTCGAATATTCTTTTTTGCAGGGAAATGGCTTGTTCGAATTTTTTTTGATTTCTATAAATTTTTACCGTCCCTTGTGTTGATTCATCATAAGACAGACGAAACTTCTTTCTTAAATTCTGTGTTTTTTCTTTGCTGTAAAGGCCTAATTGATATAAGTTTCTAGTTATAGAATCAAATCTTGAAGGAGTAGAATTTCTTAAAAATTTTAATCCCCAAAAAAAATGCGATGGTAAAGTTAATGCGCTAACGGACATAGGAGAGTCTTTTTTTCCAAAGCCAGATAAAATTTGGAAAATATCAGAAGGCGAATTCCAAGGCATCGACTGTGAAGGAGTCAACATCCCCGCATTCGCAAAACTTGCTGAAGAAGCTACATCAGAGTCTCTTTCGAGAATCAAAACTTCTTCTCCTCTTGACATCAGCACATAAGCAGAAGCAAGTCCTTGAAGACCTCCACCAATAATTACTATTTGATCTTTTTTTGCCATCAGTGGTCGGGGCAGCAGGATTTGAACCTGCGACCACCTGCTCCCAAAGCAGGTGCGCTACCAGGCTGCGCTATGCCCCGAAAGCCAGAGATTATACATTCTTAATAATTTTGTGTATAAAAAAACCCAGCCGTGGCTGGGTTTTTTTATTGCAAGTATTACATACTCATCTTGAATCCAACGCTATACATTCTTCCTCTTGGATCATGATGCTTTGGATCATAACTCCAATTAGCTGCATCGTAAACTTGAGGTACTTCTTCATCAAATGCATTTTTCACTCCGAAAGTAAATTTCAAATCATCTGCTTGCATGAAATCAAAAGTATAAGTGTATTGAAGGTCAACGGTAAAATGACTGTCAATATCCTGAGTGAAGCCTTGAGCTGCTGCAGACGCACTCACTGGTCTAGTTGTTTCGTAACTGGACACCCATCTACCGTAAGCGGCAGCTGTATGTTTTCCAGCATCTAGAGCAGCTGAAATAACCATCTTAGTTTCAGGCAGCGACCTTGCAAAATTATCGTGGTTAAATAACCCTACAACATCTGTATTAACTCCACCAACAGGGATTTCATATTGGAGCATATGAGTTGCATTTAAACCAAAAAGCATCTCACCAAGTGCAGTATCCATTCCATAAGACATTTCGACATCAAAACCATTTGTCTCAACAGATGCAGCATTGAAGTAACTAGTTGTAACACCAGTCAGAGTTCCGTCAATAGTTCTCTTAACTTTAGGATCATTAGGAGTTCTCGCGACGATACCTTGAGCACTTTCAATAGTTATAACATCAGTATAGTCAACCATCCAATAATCCACTTTAGCTTCAAAGCTATCAAGTGGTCTCCAAATTAAACCGATGTTCATGTTGTCGGCCTCTTCAGCCTTGAGATTAGGGTTTCCGTCTTGAGCAATTCTTATAAATGCAGTTCCACCTTTGGCTGAACCATCCGCATTATAATCTTGAATACCTTGAAGACCCACTCCACTTGTTGTTAGTTGAGATAGAGAAGCCTCCCTGTAAGAGGTGCTAACAGACGCACGCAGAATAAGTTCATCACTAGCTTCGTATCTAAGGGATAGCTTAGGATCAATATTAGAATCATTCTCCATATCTTCATATCTGACAGCTCCTTTTAACTCAAGGTTTTCAGATAAATCTGTAGAAGCTTCCATGAAAATAGCATTGGTTGTTCTTGAAGCACTAGATTCAGTCCCTCCTCCCAAAAAGATCATGTCAGCAGGTTTAGTCAGATTTCCTGCAGCATCAAATTCTACTATTGAATTTGCACTTCTACGTATATCATATTTTTCTCTCCTTGATTGAGCACCTACTGCTAAAGAAATGTCTCCAACTTCTCCAGCCATAACGAAATCGACTACGGAAAGAACAACATTAGTCCACGTTTCTTGGTCAGATCTCAACCAATCTCTCAATTCTTGAGAGTTTGCAAAAGGATCAAATAAGTTGAAAGTTTGGTCTCCAGTAGGCCCGCCTCTTCCATCTATTGCAGCTGCAAGTTTGCTTGTACCAGTATCGGGTTGTCTGCCGTAATTATCTTCCTCACTTCTTGTAATGGCGAAATCCCAATCAAACCCATTTTCCATTTGACCAGAAAGTCCAAAAGAAGCTCTATCCATTTCAATTTCTCTCGGAGCGAAAGGTGATGGAAATGCTGAAGCTAGTGGTCTACCAATCCAAAGAACAGGAACACCGAAAGGGTTCCCACCTTTTCCTGGTGCAATGGCATTTGCGGGACTAAGGTATGAAAGAGCAGGATAGGAAGGTGATTGAGGATTATCATGTACCTCAGTATCAGACTTTAAGTAATCCAACTTAGCGGTAACTCCGTTAGTAAGATTAGTTTGCAAAGAAGCATAAAGTTGATCATGGTCTTCATCATTAACAATGTTAAATCGAGGACCATACTTAAATCCACATCGGAATCCACTAGCCTGAGGAATAACTATCCCTTTATTGGCCTCACAGCTTGGATCGCCGACATTTTGAAAGGCTGAATAGGTCCCAGCATATGGTCCTGAATCTACAGTTGAAGGTCCAAAAAGTAAGAAACTTGTACCTAAACCACTTACACCCAATGGGGCAAGTTCCAATTCGCTTTGCGATAAAGGAGTTCTGTTCAGTGCGCTATATGCAACAACAAAGTTAGTATCACCGCTTTCTACTCCCCATATGAAACTACCTCTTCTGTCTTTAGAACTTCCAAGGTCAGTTTCCTGTGAAGTAAGATCTACTTCAAATCCAGTGAAGTCTCTTCTGAAAATATAATTAACAACACCAGCAACGGCATCTGAACCATATACTGAAGCAGCTCCTTCCTTGAGAATTTCTACTCTATCAAGAGCAATTACTGGGATTGCTGATGTATTAACAAAAACACTGCCATCATTGGCTGTTGTGCCAGTTACAGTTTGTCTTCTTCCATCAAAAAGTACTAAAGTTGAAGAAAGACCTAAACCTCTTAAATTGACATTTGTTCTTCCTTGCATCGATCCCGAAGTAAAAGAGTCTGCATTATTTTCAGAACCAGTATCAACAACCATATTTGCCGTAATGTCTGCAACATCAACAGCCCCTATTCCTTCTATCGTATCCCTATCATATAGCTCTACCGGAGAAGCGCCATCAGTTGGGCTTCCCTTAATGTAAGAACCTGTAACAACTACTTCCTCAACCTCTCTTGCAGAGATAGAGAATGCAAGTGAAATAAAAGGTATGATAGCTAGACAAGCTAATAATTTTGATCTCATTTTTTTCCCCATTAAGATTTAAATTACTTTTCAGTTCAACGTGAACCTCAAAATTCTTGCTACACTCTAAACCAAATTTACCTTAAAGGCACTATATTTTTAACTGTTTTCTTAAACCACGGTTCAGTGAATTAAATGATTTATTTTAGCTTTATGTCATGAGAAAATTTATTAATGGGAAATATACTTGATGGTAAAAAGGTCTCGCAAGAGACCGAGGAAATCTTAAAAATACGAGTAGATAAAATTAAAGCTAGGAAAGGAACCGTCCCAACTCTAGCAACAATACTTGTGGGTGATGATCCAGCTTCGGCTACATATGTAAAAATGAAAGGAAATGCCTGTGAGAGGGTTGGTATGAATTCCCTCAAAATAGAATTACCCTCTTCAACTTCCACAGAGGAACTTCTTAAGGAAATAAATAAACTTAATAATGATCCCGAGGTAAGTGGAATACTTCTCCAACATCCCGTGCCAAATCAAATTAATGAAAGAGCTTGTTTCGATGCAATTAATGCAGAAAAAGATGTTGATGGAGTTACCTGTCTAGGCTTTGGGAATATGTCAATGGGTGAAGAGGCATACGGATCGTGCACTCCGCAAGGTATTATGCGCCTGTTAGATCATTATAAAATTGACTTACAAGGCAAGCATGCGGTTGTTATCGGAAGAAGTCCTATACTTGGTAAACCTATGGCCATGATGCTACTCAATAAAAACGCAACAGTAACTATCTGTCATTCAAAAACTCAAAATCTTGACTCTATAGTTAAACTAGCTGATTTAGTAGTTGGAGCAGTAGGTATCCCAAAATTTATTAAATCTGATTGGATTAAAGATGAAGCAATAGTCATCGATGCCGGTTATCACCCCGAACAGTGCGGAGACATTGACTTAGATGGTGTTATACATAGATGTGAAGCCTACACACCTGTACCTGGCGGCGTGGGCCCTATGACAATAAATACATTGATCCTCCAAACCGTTGAAGCTTGTGAAAGGTCGTAATTAATAAAAGGAAGTATTTACATGGATAAATTTGATGTAGTTATCATTGGAAGTGGCTTCTCGGGATTAACCTGTGGGCATTTCCTCAAACAAGAAGGAATCGAGAATTTTTGTATTTTAGAAAAAAATAGTTCCTTAGGCGGTGTTTGGAGTCATGGAGGAGTTGGCTCTTATCCAGGGGCGGCATGCGATGTTCAGTCATACACTTATCTGCCTTTTCTTGATGATACGGGTTTTATTCCTTCAAAAAGATATGTTAGTCAAACAGAAATAGCTGACTATGCTGAACTATTAGCAGATCATTTTGATTTAAGAAAACACATAAAGTTTCAAAATGAGGTCTCAAAAGTTGAGTACTTAGACCTAGAGGAATGGAGAATCGAAATTTTAGATACTGTTGATGAAAAAAAAGTTAGCAGCATCCTTACAAAGCATGTGGTTTCTGCTAACGGTCCTCTCTCCTCACCAAGGATGCCTGAATTGGGGGGAATGGAAACTTTCCAAGGAGAAAGCTTTCATACTGCTAAATGGGACAAAGCCGCTAATCTTAAAGGTAAAAATGTAGGAATCATTGGTACAGGAGCATCAGCGGCCCAAGTAATTACTTCTATTGCTGATGAAGTTGGAAAATTAACTGTTTTCCAGAGAACGCCTACATGGGCCATCGAAAGAGAAGATCAACCTACACCGCCAGACATCGTAGAAGCTTTTAAAAAAGGAGGTTATAGCGCTAAGCTGAGGCATATTGATTGGAAGGGAGAGCTGCCTCCTGATCCAAATCTTCCATTTACTTTTGAGCAACTTCACGACAAACAATGGAATTCGGCGGTATGTCAACTTCTATCTGAAAGGATCAAGAATGACGTAAATGATCCTGAAGTAGCAAAACTCCTGATCCCTGACTACCCATTTTTTTGCAAACGTGTTCTGATAATTGATGATTACTTCACTACTTTTAATAAAGAGAACGTAAAGCTAGTTCATGAACCTGGAGGCGTAACTGAAATTACTAAAAATGGATTAAAGGTTGCCTCAGGAACTGAATACGATCTTGAGGTTATTATTTACGCAACCGGATTTGATGCAGGACTTATTCCCTTTCCGGTAATTGGTAAAGATAAGGTGACTCTGTCCGATAAATTTGGTGCAACGCAAGAAAATAATTTCCAGATGATAGCTCCCGAGACTTTATGGGGTCTTCATATAAGAGATTTGCCAAATTTTTATATGATGGTCGGTCCCCAAAGTTTAAATCCAGTAACAAATGTGACTCTTCTCTGTGAAGAGCAAGGAAAATATATAGCTAAATTAGTGGGAAAAATGAAAAAAGAAGAAAAAAAAGAAGTAGAGCCCTCGGCTAAGGCAGTTAAAGATTGGACAGAAAAATGTAATAAATCTTCGGAAGGCAAAATTTGGCTTCAATGCAATAATTGGTACATGAAAGGTACAAAAGACGATGTCAATGCAGGTAGAGAAAAATCTAAAGCAATGTGGATGGAATCACATGAATCGTATCTACAATTTTTACTGGGAGAAAAAGGTGGCAGCCAAAAAGAATTGTTAGAGTTTTCGTAAAAATTTTTTTCGATTAAAATACATTTCAAATCAGTCAGTAAAATAAATTTCAAGAGGAAAAGATGAATAATTATGATGTTGTAATCGTAGGAGCGGGAATATCTGGAATCGGAGCAGCGTATAACATTCAAAAATCGTGCCCGACAAAATCTTTCACTATATTTGAGGGAAGAGAGAATATTGGAGGAACTTGGGATCTCTTTAAATATCCAGGTATCAGATCTGATTCTGACATGCACACAATGGGTTTCAGATTTAAACCATGGACGGATCCAAAGACTATTGCAGATGGTCCCTCAATTCTTGAGTATTTGAATGAGGCCGCTGACGAAAATAACTTAAGAGAAAAGATACAATTCAAAACCAAAGTCAAAACAGCTCAGTGGGATAGCAATTCGGCTTGTTGGAGACTTGGTATTGAAAAAGATGAGTCAGGTGTCATTCAAGACGTTTCTTGTTCTATATTGTATCTGTGCGGAGGTTACTATAACTACGATCAAGGATACTTGCCTGAATTCGACGGATATGAAGACTTTGAAGGAACATTGGTGCATCCTCAGAAGTGGCCAGAGGATTTGGACTATGAAAACAAAAAAGTCATAGTAATAGGAAGCGGCGCCACTGCTGTCACCATCGTTCCATCAATGGCAGACAAAGTTTCAAAAATTACCATGCTACAGCGCTCGCCTACATATTACTTCGCAGCTCCTGATGAGGATGTTATTGGCAACTTTATAAAAAGATTTACAACTGATAGGTTGGGTTATTTCTTAGTTAGGTGGAAAAATATTCTTATGCAAAGGTTTATGCTCGCAAGACTTAGAAAATATCCTCAAAAAACAAAAGAAATGCTCATAAATCTCGTCAGAAAGCAATTAAGTGATGACTATGACGTGGATAAACATTTCACACCGCGTTATATGCCTTGGGATCAACGCCTGTGTTTCGTACCAAATGGAGATATGTTCAAAGCTATCAATAGCGGTAAAGCTGAAGTTGTAACAGATACAATAGATAGGTTTACAGAAAGAGGTATCTTGCTTGACTCAGGTAATGAAATTGAAGCAGATATTATTGTGACTGCAACAGGCTTAAATATGCAGCTTTTAAACGGTATCGATATCTCGATTGATAACGAGAAATTAGATATATCTGAACGTATTCAATACAAAACCATGATGTTTAGTAATGTGCCAAACTTGATAGCAACTTTTGGTTACACTACGGCTTCGTGGACATTAGGAGCTGATTTAACTAGTGAGTATGCTTGTAAGCTGATAAATCTAATGGACTCGAAAGGAATGGACTACTTCTATCCAGATGCTGGTGAAGATGTAGTTGGCCAAGGTGACTTCCTAGATTTAAATTCAGGCTATATTCAAAGAGTTGCGCATAAGCTACCAAAACAAGGATCAAGAGATCCATGGATTAACACTCAAAACTATTTGAAAGACCTATTCCAGGTAAGGTTCAAAAGCATAGAAGATTCAGACTTAAAATTTAAGAAAGCTAGTTAATTTAAAGTCTTAAAAAATCTTCAAAATGATAGATTTTTTTTCCTTGATTCTTTCCTGAATTCTTAACTAGGGATTTAGCAAGATCTGAGGCTCTCACACTTCTGAACTTTGAAGCAGACCCGCGCAAAAATGGGTCGATTAATATGGGTTGAACTATTTGGCCTATTGTCTCAGCTACTCTTCTATCTTGTCTATTTCCTATCAGTAATCCAGGTCGATAAATTGCTATGGATTCAAAGTTTAATTGAGATATTTTATCTTCTATTTCACCTTTGCATCTTAAATAGAAGTTCTTAGATTTTGGGTCGGCTCCCACAGATGTAACTATGGATAAATGAGGTACTTTCGCATCAGAAGCTACACTCGCGATACTGAAACAATAATCAACATCAATCTTTCGAAAAGCTTCTTGTGAGCCTGCCTTTTTTATTGTTGAACCGAGGCATATGAAGGCATCAGAAACACCTTCAAATAAATTTTGGTAAGTACTCTTGTCGTCAAAATTTATATCGTGATAAGTTAAAGCTTCATGATGTGAAGGTAATTTGTTTCTGCAAATAGCATTTACTCTTGAGTTTGATTCCAAAAGTTCATCGATCAACAAAGATCCAACCAAGCCTGTAGAGCCTGCTACCAAGCTATTCATTTTTGAACTATTACTTCCAATATTTATCTTTAAGTAGACGTTTATAGAGTTTACCGGTCGGGTGTCTAGGTAGCTCTTCTTGAAAATCTATTGAACGAGGACTCTTGATAGATGATATGTTATCTTTACAAAAAGCAATAAGTTCTGCTTCTAAATCGGGTCCCGCATCACTAAAGTCAGCGGGTTGAACTACTGCTTTTACTTCTTCCCCCATCTCTTCATTCGGTACTCCAAATACAGCCACATCAGCAACTTTCGGATGCATAACCAGAAGATCTTCTGTTTCTTTCGGATAAATATTTACACCGCCGGAGATTATCATGAAAGATTTTCTATCAGTGAGATAAAGAAAACCCTCTTCATCTAAGTAACCTACATCGCCAAGAGAACTATAACCTTCTTTAGTCATTGCATTTTTAGTTTTTTCTTCGTCATTATGGTACTCAAAGGTCGTTGCTGTTTCTCCGCCAAAATAAACACCTCCTACTTCTCCAATAGGAAGTTCCTCACCATCATCATCCAAAATATGTAAAGAACCGAACAGAGGTCTCCCTACACTTCCCTTATGTTCAAGCCATTCTTGTGAATTAATCATAGTTATACCGTTGTACTCTGTACCGGCATAATATTCATGAATTATCGGGCCCCACCAGTCGATCATTTGTTCTTTCACTGCAACTGGGCAAGGTGCAGCAGCATGAATTGCAACCTGGTGAGAAGAAAGGTCGTACTGAGTTCTTATAGAGGGATCAACTTTTAGAAATCTTACAAACATTGTTGGTACCCATTGAGAATGGGTTACCTTATATTTTTCTATAGATTCAAGGGCCTTTTCTTCGTCAAATTTTTCCAGAATTATCGAAGTCCCACCTGCTGCTAAAAAACCTGTATTAAAATTTAAGGGCGCAGCATGATACAAAGGCGCAGGTGATAGATAAATGCTTTCTTCTCCAGCTCCATATAATAGTAGTACTCTTGCAAGTCCAGGATCTTCATCTTCAATCTCGTAAGGCAGTGGTGTGAGAGGCAATTCCCTTTTGACTCCCTTTGGTTTTCCTGTAGTGCCGGAGGAATATAGCATTGATCCTCCTTGACACTCATCCTTAATAGATTCAACGGGCATATTCTCGATTGCACTCTCGTAAGAATCGTATCCAGAAGTTTCCCCATCAAGCATAAACTTATGCACTCCGTCCAAAACTGAATTTAAATCCTGTGCAGTTGACTCCAAAAATTTTGATGTAATAAGTATTTTTGCCTCACAATCCTTAACAATGTATTCGACTTCGGAAGGTTGTAATCTCCAACTTATAGTTGTGTATCTTAGGCCACTTCTCCAAGCTGCAAAAACAATAGGAAAAAATAAGTAATGATTTTCTAGCATAATTGCCACTGAATCGCCTGGTTTAAGTCCAAGAGACCTAAATAAGTGAGCTCCTTGATTAGATAGCTCATTCAACTCTCCATGAGTTATAACCTTTTCACTTCCAGCCATAATTACTGCTGGTTTTTCCGGAAATTTTTTGCCGTTTACACCTGGATGCATAACTTCTCCCTTGTTACATATATTTAAAAAATTTTTATGAATATTGCCATACAATGTTATTTTAAGTAAGACTATTGTTGTTTTAATGTAATGAATTCGAAATCTATAGCTTTAATAACAGGTTTTGGCGGAATAAACTCAGCAGGAAGAAGTTCTTCTCACCTGTCTTACAAAAATCTCATCTTCAAATCTCTAGATGAAAAAGAACAATTAGAAGTTCTTCAAGATCTTGCTGTTTTACAGGGGAAAATTGAACCTTTAGGAAAGACATGGGAAACAATATCTGGAGATAACATCAATTTGAAAAGTTATCTTTTTGAAAATTCTAAAGCTATCAGAAACGACACAATGGTGCGTAAATTAGATGGTGATATTTATGACAAAGAAGGAATTATTCTAGAGCAGATAAAAGCAAGTGCCGCGGGTCAACTCCCTAGCGGGTTTGATCCTGCAAGTCTTTATCCAGCTAGACAGCATCCTAAAGCTCTTCAAATGACAGTATTCGGGATGGGCGATGCTTTAGGTCAGCTTGGTATTAACTGGAAAACTGTTATGGATAAAATCTCACCAGATGAAGTTGCTGTCTTCAGTGGTGCAGCTATCGGGCAGCTTGATTCATATGGTTTTGGAGGTTTGATGCAGTCTCGGATGAAAGGATCTAGAGCCAGTTCAAAAAACTTAGCTCTTGGATTGGTAGAGATGTCTGCGGATTTTATAAACGCCTATATATTGGGAAGCGTAGGAAGAACTGGCCATAGTGTCGGTGCATGTGCAACTTTCCTTTATAACTTGCAAATGGGAAAAGAGGCCATTGAGTCTGGATCCGCAAAAGTGGCAGTGGTAGGAGGTGCTGAAGCTCCTATCACTCCTGAAATAGTAGATGGGTTCTTTGCAATGAGTGCGCTGTCGGACGATAAGAGAATGATTGAGCTTCAAGCACAAAACAATGAAGACATATCAAAAGGACCCATTCAAAACAAAGCCTGTCGTCCTTTTGGAAATAATGTCGGAATGGTTTTGGGTGAATCTGCTCAATTTATAATCTTAATGGAAGATTCTTTGGCACTAGATTTAGGAGCACAGATATATGGAACAGTTTCATCTGTATCCTCTCATTCTGATGGATTTAAAAGTTCAATAAGTGGGCCTGGAATAGGTAATTATATTACGGTTGCAAAATGTGTCTCCGAAGGAGAAAAAATATTAGGTTCGAAAAAGATTAAAAATAACAGTTTTGTCCATGCTCACGGAACAGGTACACCAGCAAATCGAACAACTGAATCTCACATTCTCAACGAAGTGGCAGAGACTTTTGGTATTAAATCTTGGGCAGTGACAGGCATTAAGTCATATCTTGGGCATAGCATGGCTCCAGCATCAGGTGATCAATTAGTGACAGCGCTCGGGACTTGGAATAAGGGAGTAATTCCAGGCATACATTCTACAGACGCAATTGCTGAAGATGTTTTTGATGATAATTTGGATATCTTGCTAGAGGACAAACTATCTGAAGATGACTTTTACAGCGCTGTCCTACTTAACGCTAAAGGTTTCGGAGGGAATAATGCCTCGGCAATGATTCTCTCCCCTTTAGAGTCAGAAAATCTACTTAAACAAAAATACTCTAAAAATAAGATTGCTAATTATCATTCTAAATTAAAGGATGTTCAGGTTAAGGCAAGGCAGCACAATAAACGTTGCCTCAAAGGAGACTACAACATTATTTACAAGTTTAATGAAAATGTACTGCAAGGTGAGACAGACGTAAGCATCGATAAGTCTAAAATCAATCTTAAGAGTTTTAAAAATCCAATCAATCTCAAAAGGAAATAGTATGAATAAAAATTGGCAAGAAGTTAGAAAAGAAGTGAAAAAATTTGTTGAGGAAGAAGTTTACCCTGCTGAGCCCGCGCTTCAAAAAAGGGATGAAGAGTCTAAAGTGATTATGTCAGAACTAATGCAAAAGGCGAAAGATAGATCATTGTGGGCTCTAGGACATCCCAAAGATATTGGTGGTGAAGGGATGCCTTTTATGGAATATGTTTATATCAATGAAGTGGTTGGCAGATCTTCAAGTGCCATGGTGGCTCTGGGCACACACTCTCTTCAAGATTCAATAATGTTGCGAGAATATGCCTCTGAAAAATGGAGAGATAAATATTTAGAACCTCTAGTTCAAGGAGAAATCTTTCCTAGCTTTGGCATGACTGAGCCTGATGTATCTAGTTCAGATCCTACTCAGCTTGAGACATCGGCTGTTTTGGAGGGAGATGAATGGGTAATCAATGGAAAAAAATGGTTTACAAGCGGGGCAGCAGGCGCGGCTTACACAACAGTGATGTGTAAAACAGAAGTAGATGTTCCTAGTCATGGAGCTTTTAGCATGATCATAGTGCCTACTGATAATCCCGGTTATAAAATTTTAAGAGAGACTCCTGTGCTTGGTATGCAAGGAGGGCATGGAGGTCACTATGAGGTAGCTTACGATAACGTAAGGGTTCCAAAAGAGAATTTACTAGGCCCACGAGGACAAGGTTTTATTATTGCTCAAAGAAGATTAGGTCCAGGAAGAATTTTCCACTGTATGCGTTGGCTTGGTCAGGCACAAAGAGCTTTTGACCTCATGTGTCTTAGACTACATGAAAGAGAAGCCTTCGGAAGTTCTTTAGCTGAAAAGCAGCTTATGCAGAAATTTGTTTTTGATAGTGCTTGTGAAATTCAAGCTAGTAGACAGCTTACCTTAGATGCTGCTAAAAGAATCGATCAAGGAGATGACGCAAGGATAGAAATTGGGATGATAAAAGTAGTTGGTGCAAGCATGTTACATAATGTTATTGATAGGGCTATTCAAGTTCATGGTGCTAAGGGACTTACCGACGATACTCCGCTGAGCCAAATGTACAGGCATGCCAGAGAAGCTAGAATTTACGACGGGCCCGACGAAGTTCATGTCCAATCAGTTGCTAGAAGAATATTAAAAAACTACCAGCACAATGGCGCAGGTTGGGATTTTGGTGAAAGAGATGCAAGTCTTGTCAATTAGATGAAGCAAGAGTTAAGTGGACAGTTATCCGATAAGCTCGCAAAGGAATCCATTACAGGTGAAATCTTAAATCTTGAGCCTCTAACGGGTGGTGCTTCCAAGGAAATTTGGAAATTTGAAATAAAATCAAAAGATTCAATTTCTAAGTTTATCTTGAGACGTGGTTCAGGGATTGAAGGACCACTGGCTATAAAAACTTCAGATGAAGCACTGATTCAAAAAAATGTAAGGGAGCTTGGTGCGTGCGTACCTGAGATTGTGGCTGTCTCTAGAGTAGATGAACCGCTTGGAGATGCTTACGTAATGAAATTTGTGGAAGGTGAGTCTATAGCGAGAAAAATTCTACGCGATGATGAATACCGTGCAGCTTTGGCGAATCTTGCTTTTGAATGCGGTGAGTCCATAGCCAAAATCCATCAAGCAGACATCACAGACTTTTCTTTTCTTCCAAAGAAAACTGTTATGGAACAAATTGATGAGCTTTATCAGACTTACGTTTCTTTTGATCAGCCCTCCCCTGTTTTCGAATACACTTATCATTGGTTACAGGGTCAAGATTTTGGAGATCTAAATGATACTTTAGTGCATGGAGATTTTAGGCTAGGCAACATAATAGTTAACTCAGAAGGACTCCAATCTATTATAGATTGGGAACTTGCACACATAGGGAATCCGCTACAAGATCTCGGATGGATTTGTGGCAATTCATGGAGATTTGGCAAAATTAATAAAGTTGTTGGAGGGTTCGGAGATTTAGAAGACCTTCTGAGGGGCTACAATTCCATCAGCGAATATCAAGTAACAGAAAATAATGTAAAAGCTTGGCAAGTTTTCGGTACTTTCAGATGGGGGGTAATATGCTTGATTCAAGCTTCCGCTCATTTGACAGGTGCAGTGAACTCGGTAGAGAAGGCAGCAATAGGACGCAGAGTGTCTGAAACTGAACTAGACATAGTAGATCTACTTTTTCTCGGAGGGAAATAATGATATTTGACAAACCCAACACTCTAGAATTACTTGATGCTGTTAAGCATTTCCTAGATACCAAAATCAAAGATGAAGTTCCGCCTCATTTAGCTTTTAAACTCAGAATAGTTGAAAATGTTTTGAGTATTGTAATCAGAGAAATTGAAACAGGTAACGATTTATCTCAAGAGGTAATCTCTGGTTTAAAGAAATTAGTTGAATCTGAAACCGCAAACATCGAGGAATTGGCCCATTTAATACGTGATAGAAAAATAGACCTAGAAAACCCAGAATTAAAAAATCTATTGGTTCAATTGTCTAAAAATAAAATCGCAGTGGATAATCCTCGGTACTCAACTTATAAAAAGTTAATCGAGAGTACTTAGAGGTTTTTTGTCCCTAAACATCATCAAAAAAGGCATGAATAGCAGCCAGGTTTTGTGATAATTTTTTGGAAAAAGCCTTTGAGACAGATCCAAAAGCTTAGCGTCTAACCCAACAAAAATTCTACTTTTATTTTTCTTGACGCCATTAAGGATAATCTCGGCAGCCTTGCTAGGGTGCATTCCTCCTTCTCTGAACATTTCCCCCATCTCTTTTTGAGTTTCTGGAGCTTTTCTTGTGAATATACTTGGAGTCTGTGTTCCTTCTTCTTGCGCTTTTGCAAACTGCTCCTCATCGAATCTTGCAGTTGCTGCAATATTAGTTCCTATGTGACCAGGATGAACACAATGTATTTGTAGATTTGGATTGGTTTCCTTCATCTCAAGTGCAAGACTTTCCGTGAAACCTCGGACAGCAAATTTTGTTGCATGGTAAACAGTTTGACCTGGTACAGCGACCATTCCAAATATAGAAGAAGTATTGATAATTGCTGCTTCAGGGCTATCGATCATATGCGGGATAAATGCTCTAGTGCTATTCACTACACCTTCGAAGTTAATTCCCATCACCCAATCCCAATTTTCTTCCTCTAAATCTTTAAAATGGGAACCAGTTGTGACTCCAGCATTATTAAAAACCAAATCTACTTTTCCGTGCTGTTCAATAACTTTTTCAGGAAGAGACTCGATTGCTTCCTTATCTGATACATCGAGCAAATGGGAGGAAACAGAAACATTGTATTGCCTCAACATTTCTACTGTTTCATTTAATGTTTCTTCATTTACATCACAAACACAAACATCCGCTCCATCTTTTGCAAGAAGTATTGCTAAATACCTTCCCATTCCAGATCCAGCACCTGTAATGACTGCGACTTTATCTTTGAAAGTTTTCATATGATATTTTCTCCCCTTCTATCTCCGTGAAAAGTAATATTGTAAGCTTCTTCTGGATCATTTCTAACGTACTCATCTAATGCTTTGGCATCGTCTCCAACTAAAATTCTCCATTTTTTTTGTTTTACGGCATCAAGAATTATCTTCGATGCTTCAGCTGAAGAGGTCGGTGCATCTTTTGCAAAAGCCTCTGCGTGTTCTTTCATCTGTTCTCTTATCTGATCGAGAGAAAAATTATGGACGGGTAATCCCATTTTTATCATATTCTTTTTTGCAGTTTCAAGTTCGGCATCAGATCTCTCAATATTGAGTATTTTTCCAGTATTTATTGCTATCGATGTCCCTATATGACCTGGCATTACTACTGAAACTCCCACATGAGGAGCATTTACTCTGAAGTCATCTATCAATGCTTCACTAAAGCCTTTTACTGCAAATTTTGCTGCCGAGTAGGATGTATGAGGAGTACCCCCTAGACTTGCCCAAAAACCATTAATGCTGCTTGTATTAATTATGTGAGCTTCTTCACTTGCCAAAATGTATGGCATAAAAGCTCTTGAACAATAGTAAACACCATGCCAGCAAACTGCAAAAACTCTGTCCCATTCTTCTCTTGAGCTATGAATAAAGCTTCCACCACCTCCAATTCCTGCATTATTAAATAAAAGATTTACATGGTCAGTTTCTTGTTGGGCAATGACTTCGTCTTTAAATCGAATGACATCATTTTCATTAGATACATCACAAATATGTTTAGTGATCTTTACATCAGGGAATTGCTTAGTAGCCTTATCAAAGGTTTCCTGCATGTTCTCTTCAATGACATCGCACATAGAAACATTACAACCTTCATTAGCAAGCTGAAGGACTAGTTCGCGGCCCATCCCAGTTCCACCACCAGTTACTACAGCTATTTTATTGTTAAAATTATCCATAATTTATTACTTTTCTTCTTCGTTTGATTTGGGGAAATCACTGAAAGGAAATGGTTTATCTCCAGTTTGGTAATTTAAATAGTCTAATATCTGAACCATATAATTTCTAAAACCGACTGCAATTTTGGAGACATTTTCACTGCGTTTATCAGTAAAAAGAACAAATAGAAACTGAAGGAGGACAATTATCCATAAGACTGTCATAGAAGCGTAATAAACAAAAGAGAATACAACCATGAATAGTAATCTAAGCCACTTTCCTTGCTTAAGAAAATTATCCTTCCACTCCTCACTGTCAATGAAATCCTCATTGCCAACATCAATTATTTTTTCTTCTTCTTTTTCTACCATTGTTTTATTTTATAAATTCAACGTCTTTTACCATATCTTTGCCTAGAACATTTTGTATTGAACCTTCTAGACTACTACCTTTATAGATGATTTTATACAGAGAATCCACTATAGGCATCTCAACATTGTGTTCGTCAGCGATTTTTTTGACAACTTTCAATGTCTTCAAGCCTTCAATTGTCTGGCCTATTTTCTTAATTGACTCTTCAACAGACAATCCGGTACCAATCAATTTGCCGAACTGATGATTCCTGCTCAAAGGAGAAGCACAAGTAGTGATTAGATCCCCCACTCCAGAGAGACCCAGAAATGTTTGGGGATTGGCGCCTAAGTCAACAGCCAAGCGCCCCATCTCCCCTAATCCTCTTGTCATTATCATTCCGACAGTATTTTCTCCAGAATTTAGTCCGTCGGCTATTCCACAAGCTATCGCGTATATATTTTTCAAAGCTCCGCCCATTTCAACTCCATAGGGATCATTGTTCTCATAGATCTTAAAAAAGTCAGTGGACAGTTCCTCAATTAAAGATTCTCTCAATAATTTGTGTTTGCTTGCTATAACGGTACCAGACAAGTGATGTGCGGCTATTTCCTCAGCTAGATTGGGTCCACTCAAGATTCCAATATGATTTTTGGGATAATGTTCTTCTAAAATAGTGCTCATTAAGCTAAATCCCTCTTTTTCTACCCCTTTTGTAGCCGTAACAAGGTAAGTTCTTTCATCAACATAAGTTCTTGCACTATCAGATATTTCGCGAAATGCATCGCTCGGAACACAAAAAATAATAATGTGTGAGTTGGAAATTTCTTCCATGTCGGAGGTTGCAAAGACGTTAGGCCCAAATTTTAAATTTGGCAAATAATTTCTATTGACCTTTTCTTCATTTATCGACGTTGCCAATTCTTTATTTCTCATCCATAGCGTTACGTCGTTATTATTCATTGCCGCGAGATAAGCCAAAACACTTCCCCAACTTCCTCCACCAAGGATCGATATTTTTTTTCTAGTCATTAATTTCCAACAATTAAAGTGTAAGAAGTTACAATTTATTCAGAATTCTAACAGTTTGTATTTGTTTTATGCTAAAACCGTTACGAAAGAAAACATGAAAATACGAGAATTAAAAACTCCTGAGGAAATAAAGAATTATTTGGATTCCTTTGAAACGAACTATGTAAAAGTTGCTATCACAGATATAGATGGTGTTCTGCGAGGTAAATACATGCACGTAGATAAATTTATAAAATCCTCTGAATCGGGATTTGGATTTTGTGATGTTATATTTGGTTGGGACAGCAATGACGAATTATATAACTTCAAAAATGTCGGCGAGGAAGATTTATTTACGGGCTGGCATTCTGGTTTTCCTGATGTCAAGACCGCAATAATTCCAGAATCTGGTCGGCAAAATCCGTTCGAAAAAAATATACCTATATTTCTAGCTGAACTATCTGATGCACAAGTATGTCCGAGAGGCGTTCTTAAAAAAGTTCTATCGAGGTTGGAGGAAGAGGGTTTGAGATCTATGTCTGCTTTCGAATACGAATTCTTCCTTTTCAATGAAAATTCACATTCGATTCATGAAAAAGGCTTCAAAAATCTTAATAACTTTACTCCAGGAATGTTCGGATATTCGATATTAAGAAATTCAGTTCAGTCCGATTTTTATAATGAAATCCTTAATATGTGCATTGATATGGATATGCGTTTGGAGGGACTACATACAGAAACCGGTCCCGGCGTTTTAGAAGCTGCCTTAATGGTCGATAAATCTATGAATTCAGCCGATAAAGCAACTTTATTTAAGACATTCACAAAGGTTCTCTGTCAAAAAAATGATCTTATGGCTAATTTTATGGCCAAATGGTCAGAAGATTATCCAGGTCAATCAGGACACATTCACGTATCCTTGCAAGATTTGAATGGCGACTCAATTTTTTCTTCGATAGATGGAGAATTACCTGAATCCTATAAATTCTTTTTGGGAGGTTTACAAAAATACATGCGAGAATTTTCCGTCATGATTGCCCCTACTGTTAATTCCTATAAAAGACTTTGTCCAGGCGCATGGGCCCCTATTAACATGACCTGGGGGATTGAAAATCGTACTACAGCTTTTAGAGCCATACGAGGAGATTCATCAAGCCAACGTATCGAAAATAGATTACCTGGAGCAGATTCCAACCCTTACCTAGCACTTGCGGCTACTTTGGGAGCTGGATTTTTAGGTATTAAAGAACAGCTTCTTCCTACTCCTGAAACTATAGGTGGTGCATACGATTTAAAAGTCGAACAAAAATATCAAGTGCCAAATGACTTGAAACAAGCTGCATACCTTTTCAAAAATTCTGAATCAGCCAAAAATCTTTTTGGCGAGGAATTTGTTGAACATTTTTCTAACACAAGAATTTGGGAATATGATGAGTATTTGAAAAATAAAAACCTTTTTGATTCGTCTATTACTTCCTGGGAACTCCAAAGATATTTTGAAATAATTTAAAAATGAAGACAGGAATAGTATTTCACGAACTTTATCTATGGCATCACACAGGCAACCACGCGGACTATGTTCCATATGGTTTTCCGGTTGAGCCTTTCATACACTCTGAAAATTCTGATACAAAAAGAAGAGTCAAAAATTTGATGGAAGTGTCTGGACTTTATGAAAAACTTCATAAAATTAACCCGAGAAAAGCAACAAAAGAAGAAATACTTTATTTTCATACGGAAGACCATTTTAATCATATCAAGTCTTTGAATACTTCGATTAGCATTGATGCAGGGATCAGCACACCCTCTGGGATTGGGAGTTTTGATATAGCTCTTCTCTCAGTAGGTGGAGTAATTGAGGCCTTAGACTTCGTAATAGATCGAAAAGTTGACAATGCCTATGCTCTCGTTAGACCTCCAGGGCATCATGCAATGCCTGATAAGGCTATGGGGTTTTGTATATTTGGCAATGCTGCCATAGCAGGAAAACATGCAATAAATAAAAGAAATTTAAAAAAAATAGCTTTTGTTGACTGGGATGTACACCATGGAAATGGCACTCAAGCAGCCTTCTATGATGATCCGAGCGCTCTTACTATTTCTATCCACCAGGATAGGAATTTTCCAACAAACTCTGGATTAATATCTGAAAATGGAGAAGGAGAAGGAAAGGGTTTTAATATCAACATTCCTTTACCTCCTGGGTCAGGCGTCGGAGCTTATGAAGCAGCATTCGATAGAGTTGTTTTACCGGCATTAGACATTTATCAACCGGAAATAATAATCATACCTTCCGGTTTCGATGGAGGGGCTAATGATCCACTTGGTAGACAAATGATGACTAGCGAAGGATTTAAATCATTAACAAAAAAAATCAAAAAATCTGCTCAAGAGATATGCGATGGTAAAATTCTTATGACACACGAAGGAGGATATAACGCTGCAACCGTTCCTTTCTTTGCACATGCAGTGATTGAAACTCTTGCGGGAGAGGATATGAATGTTAAAGATCCTTTTCAAAATATAATTGGGAATATGGGACAACAAGAACTTCAACCTCATCAAAATAATCTCATTGGTGAAGCAGAATCTTTGCTAAAAAATATTAAATAATTTTGTTATGAATAATCTTTTTAATGTGAAAGGAAAAACTGCAATTATTACTGGTGCATCATCTGGACTGGGTAAACATTTTGCAAAAACCTTATCCAAAGCTGGAGCTAACTTAATTATTTGCGCTAGAAGGATGCAAAATTTAGAAGATCTAAAAAAAGAATTGGAAGGAGAAGTCCATGTGCTTCCACTTGATGTTGCATCGGAGGAGAGTGTTCTAAATTTCTTTTCAGAAGTTCAAAACCTCATTGGAAGTGCAGATATATTAATTAATAATGCGGGGACATCCGACCCAAAGAAATTTAAAGATCTGGATGAAGAAAGTTGGAAATACGTTCTTGAAACAAATTTGAATGGTTGCTACAGAGTAGCCAAAAATTTCACTGATGCTCTGCTTAGAGAAAAAAAGCCCGGGAGTATCATCAATATTGCTTCTATTTTAGGATTGAGGGTAGGCCTTAATCTTACAAGTTATGCAACTGCGAAGGCTGGGCTGGTCCAACTTACAAAAAGTATGGCCTTAGAGCTTGCTAGATCGAATATCAGGGTAAATGCGATTGCTCCTGGATATATATTGACTGAAATTAATGAAGATTTTTTTGCAACAGAAGAAGGTCAGAGTTACATCAAAAATATTCCTATGAATAGACTGGGCCTTGAGTCAGACTTAGATGGAATATTGTTACTCTTATGTAGCGACGCCTCCTCATTCATGACGGGTTCAATCATTCCCGTTGATGGTGGTCATCTTATTAATCCACTTTAACTACTTAACTATTTTAATTATTCTTCCTTCATCAAGAGATTTATTTGGATAATCGCCATTAATGAGACGCAGCTGATCTTCTGCATTGATATTAATACTGCTTTTTGATGCTAGGGTTTTGTAGGTGTCGCCTTTTTTTACTTTATAACTAGTCAACCTTAAAGGTTTTGATAAAGAAAATTCGTCATTTTGTAGTTTTCTAAAAGAATTAATAATCTTTAAAAAGCTTTCATCAAATTGGTCAATATCTGAATATTTGTCCTTAAGATATCCTATAAATTGATAGACCTGATCATTTTTAAAAAGAACCGCCATTCTGACCGTTCTTCCAGATCTATAGGCTTTAGATGTAAATCCTTCAAAACCATTCACGACTATATTCTGATCCTCGAAAGTATTTGAAGCAAAGCGTTTCATGTAAGATTCAGGTGTCTCTTTAAAATTCAAATCTTCAAGTGTCATTTCTAATATTGCTTCACCAAAAGGTGAAATAAAAATTAGGGTGTTAGGTGTATTTATTATTTCCCAAGTATCAGGTGAAGACATATATAAGTTTAAGGGGCCATGATAAAAATCATTTCCTCGTCTGATACCTGATTGTTCTGAATCCCCGAAAACCATACCTTCAATTTTCTCTAAATAAGTATCTTCCTCTTTTTTTTCGCCCATTTGAAATGAGTTTCCAACATTATCTAAAACCTCCTGTAATCTGAGATCATTCGATGGATGACTAGCAAATACTCCATGGTAACTTCTGGGTTCTTGCCCCCTTTGTTCTGCTATTTTTTTTGAATATATTTCCTGGTCCTTTAAAACAGAGAGTACCTCATACATACCCTGAGGAGAGTAACCATCTTGATAAATATACTGGGCTCCTAGATCGTCGGCCTCAAGCTCCATATCTCTTCCATATCCAGAAAGGAGAGCGCCTGAAGCCAGATTTGCAATATTTCCTGCAGTTCTTCCCGAGTTGATCTCAATAGCAGTGGATAAAATACCCATAAGCTGAGCTTGAGAATATTGTCTGACACTGTGTCTTGCAGTGACATGCCCTATTTCGTGACCTAGAACAGCTGCTAATTCTTCTTCAGTTGATAGATAGCTCATTAGGCCTCGATTAATGTAGATGTAGCCTCCAGGTAAAGCAAAAGCATTAATATCTGGACTATCCAAAACGGTAAATCTATAAACTAAGTTTGGTCTATGACTTTTTAAAGCGAGAGACTCGCCGATAGATTGAACATATTCTTGTAGGCGTTGATCTTTATATACTTGATATTGTTTAAGTATTTGTGAGTTATATTCCCTTCCCATCTGGATCTCTTGATTTTCACTAATCATTACGAAATCTTGCCTACCTGTTACGGGATTCACAGAACAGCTGCATAACAAACCCAATGAAAGGAATATCAATAGTTTAGTTTTCATCGCTTAAAAGATTTAGTGTTTCTAATCCGAAATTATCCCACCATTTTTCACCCATTTTAATAATTTTCTTTAAATTTGGTTCACTCTTGTCGTCTAACCTTCTATTGACGCCATCAAGTGCAGAGTTAACTCTTATATAGTTTTCTCCGATAAGATCACCCGCAAGTTCGTGATCCAAGCTACTTTCGACCATTAATCCGAATAGATCATGCATCATCCAACCTACTATCCCCCATTTTTTGGAGGCTTCACCTTTGAGGGGCCTTTTGCTTAATCCAGTCCCCAAACTTAAAACTTTCAGTTCACAATTTGGAAATATTTTCTTCGCTTCAACATATCCATGTAAAACCGGATGATTTGCAACAATTGCTCCGTCGATTAGATACCTATCTCCTACTTTGGCTGTTGGATAGTATATGGGTGCAGCACTAGTGGCGTCTCCGGCATCAACGAGCGTAATATCTTTATCTATTTCTGAATAAGATGTTAAAAGAACTGGAGAGCGAGTTTCAATATCATAACTGAGTATTGCCACTGGTTTATTTGCTTCGCTAATTTTTGTATCGCCAAAATATTCTTGAAGAACTTCGCGTTTACCTTCACTGGTATATTTTGGATTAGCCTGGAGTAACCCAAGTTTAGTTTCCCAAGATGAGGCTCGCATAGTTTTAGTTAAGTTTTCGTGAGACCACATGCTTTCTAACTCTACAGCAGAAAAGTTTTTTGCCGATAAAGCCAAACATGAAATAGCACCAGCTGAGGTTCCTACGAAAAAATCAAATTGTTCGCTTACTCTCTTACCCATTTCTTTTTCAAGTAATTTGAGAAAAGTTATTGACGCGAGAGTTCTAACACCTCCCCCATCCATGGATAATATGTATTTTTTTTTCATAATTCAGCCAATATTAATCTATGCAAATTTTAATGACAAAATAGTATATTGAGATTAAGCTTGACTTTTATTTTTCTATTAAAGAAATTGCATTTGGGGGCAAGTTTTATGAAAAAATTCTTACTTATTACATTATCTATACTCACCGCTTCTATTTCTGCTGCCGACGAAATTGAAGAGGTGGTTGTAACAGGTTCGCAAATAAAAGGTGCGCAAATCACAGGTGTATTACCTGTCACTGTTCTAACCTCCGAGGATATTGACGCAATTGGCCCAGAGGATGGAACGGAACTTATGGAAAATATCGCAGAGCAGGGACTGAACTACTTTTCGGAAGCCGAGTCTGATTCTGGTGGGGTTAATTCAGCAAGAGGTGATGTTGGAGCGTATAACCTAAGAAATATTGGTGTAGGAAATACTTTGGTCCTTCTCAATGGAAGAAGACTTGTAAATAATGCAGGCTATCAGACAGAATTACTCGGGGGTGATTTCGTTCCAACCATGTCAGTAAATACCAACCTTATTCCATCTAATGCCTTGGACAGAGTAGAACTTTTAAAAGATGGCGCTTCAGCGATTTACGGCGCGGATGCTGTAGCTGGAGTAGTAAATAATGTTCTTGAAACAGATTTCACAGGTTTTGAAGTTTCCTTCAGAGGGACTGGTTATGACCATTTCGCTGCAAATGATGACAGAATACAAATCAAATACGGTGGAGACTTCAATGATGGTCGAACAAATATATCTTTAATGTTCGATTATTACGATAGGGATTCGATAGCTGCATCAGAGGATCCTAGATGGGGTGATTCGGATCATAGAAAATGGATTCCTGCAGACTCTTTATGGGCTGGTGACACTTCATTTAGAAATCTATATTCAGGCAAGTGGCCACAATTGGACCTGAGGGGGAGAACTTCATATTCAGATAGCGCAGGAGAAATACAAATGATGCCAGCATCAGACCCCAGATGTTCAAGGTCAGATTCTAAAGATACAGGTTACGGTACTTGTTTAGGGGTGGATACGGTGTCTCTCGCAAATGGAGAATACTACATAAACCCGGGTCAATTCAGGGACTTTAGAGGCGAACTAGAAAGAGATAATACTTTTTTATTTGTTAATCATGAGATGATCTCTGGTATAGAACTATTTGCCGAAATAGGTAAATATAATTCAGAGTACAGAAGATTGAAGGAACCTGCTGGTGACTTCTCCACAGCGCTTTTGAATATAGGTCCGGATTACTATTACACAAATCTTCTTGGAATAAATGATGATAATAGTAGTTCTAATAAGAACATAAGAATTGATAATTGGAGACCTGATATAGGGCCAAGAGTTATTAATGTTGATAAAGAAACATCAAGGTACCTAGTTGGTCTTCGAGGAACAACTGATTCTGGATGGGATTGGGAAACTGCAATTTTGAAATCTAAAGCGGAGTCAGAAGATTTTACTCAAAACCGCCTATCGAATAGTCTACTCCAAGCTGGACTAAATGACTCCACTGAAAATGCCATTAATATTTTTTCGTCTGATGTAAAAACTGCATTAGCTCCTGCAATTATTGACGTCTTCAGGAACGATACTAGTGAATTAAATTCAATTGATTTTAAGCTTTCAAATCCTGCTATATTTGAAATGCCTGCGGGACCAGTGGCCTTGCTAATAGGTTATGAATATAGGGAAGAAAAATATTCAGATGATAGGGATCCGAGGTTAGATGGCACAATTAAATATACTTCTTTTGTAACTGGTTTGACCTTTCCATTTGTAGGAGATGTTCTTGGATCAAGTCCAACGGTTGATACCAAGGCAGAAAGAGAAACTAATTCTATATTTGCAGAGTTAATTATTCCTCTAGCAAATAATATTGAGTCTCAAGTGGCAATAAGACACGAAGATCCAGATGATACGGAATCATCGACAGTTGGAAAATTTGCAATAGGATGGAATGCTACAGAAAATCTATCCTTTAGAGGATCCATATCAACTTCTTTTAGGGTTCCAAATTTAATACAACAAAATCAACCTTATGTTACCAGAAGTGGAAATGTTGATGATGCTGTAGGTGAATATATTGGTGGAAAGGTATTGGATGATAGATATCAAATTGGTAGTTACAGAATCGGAAATCCTAACTTAAAACCTGAAGAGTCTGAAAATACTTCTGTTGGTTTTGTGTGGACGCCTGAAATTCTCGATGGTCTTACAATAACTTATGATTCTTGGGAGATTGAAAAAGAAAATACAATCGTTCTTCTTGGCAGGCAGAATAGGATGGTTGCCGACTTAGTTGATTTACTAGATTACGGAACGTCAAACTGCTCAAACTATAATAATCCCAACGTTCTGAGGGACCCTAATCCTGGCTATTCTGTTGCAGATATTGGAGTATTCACTGCTGCGGGAATTTGCCCCGTTGGGGAAGCTTACTTAGTAACAGATCCTTATGCCAATGCTGCAACGAGAACTTTATCAGGCGATGATATTGGCGTCTATTATGATTTAGATACAGGCATCGGAAGTTTTAAACTTACAATTAATTACTCCGAAACTGACGAGTTCACTCAAGAACCTACTGCGGAATATGCAAAATTAGTTGCTGCTCAAGCGAATGGCAGAATCCCTTTTGATGTAACACTGTCAGGTTTTGGAGATCTTGCCGGTTTGGATGGTAATTACACCGAAAAAACAAGCATGAAACTCAGCTATAGATTCGGTGATTGGGGTGCTCAAATCTCCAGTTTAAAGAAAGGTGATTTTTATCAAAGTAGTGAGACTAGATCTGATGGTACAAAATATGTGATCCCATCGATGAGAACTGTCAACGCTTCTGTATACTATAACTTTGACATCGGAGAATACGATGCAAGGATTCGACTTGCTGTTAAAAACATAGATGATGAGAGGGCTCCGCTTGCTGATAGATTCTATGGATTTTTTGCCGATGCTCACCAAGATTATGGAAGAAATTACTATCTTGATTTTAGGTTAAGAATGTAAAAATCAATCTTTTAGAAAAGGGAGCCTTTGCTCCCTTTTTTATTTAGAATAAAGAAGTGATCAATTTTTTAACAGATAACAAAGGTTTTGGTCTAGGTGTGGTTTTAGCATTTCTCGTGCTTGCTCTTCCTGCACCTGAAGGATTATCACTTGAAGGTCAACGAACAGCCGCTATTTTCTTGTTAATGGGAGCCTGGTGGGCCACTGAAGCAGTTCCTGTTGCTGTAACAGCGCTAGTTCCTTTAGCCTTATTTCCTTTATTGGGTATCGTAGATATACAAAATGCAGCTGATCCTTATGCCAATAAAACGATTTACTTGTTCTTTGGTGGATTTTTAATGGCCACCGCTATTCAAAAATGGGATTTACATAAAAGAATTGCTCTATTTGTACTTCAAAATGCAGGATCAAATGGAGCATCACTAATTTTCGGGTTCATGCTTACTGCAGCACTTATAAGTATGTGGGTAATGAATACTGCAACTACCATCATGCTCCTGCCAATTGGTTTAGCAGTTATAACAGTAGTTAAATCAACTGTTAAATATCTATCAGATGAAGAAATTGAGGCCTTTCAATTAGCGCTTCTTCTTGGGATTGCCTATGGAGCAACAATTGGAGGCATGTCTACCCTTATAGGAACCGGTCCTAATGGCATGTTGGCAGCATTTATGGCAGATAATTACAATTTAGATATTAGTTTTGTGGACTGGATGAAAGTTGGAGTGCCTCTAAGCGCCGTTATGTTGCCGTGTAGCTGGCTAATTCTCACTAAAGTTATATTTAAAGTGAATTTTGAAACTTCCTCGGAAACAAAAGTATTACTCTCATCGATGAAGGAGGAACTCGGTGTATTGAAAGGTCCAGAACTTAAAGTTTTAATTATCTTTTTTATAACTGCACTAGCCTGGATGTTCAGGACTGTTCTAGATAACTTTTCATTTCTTAACGGATTGTCAGACGCGGGTATAGCTATGGTCTCCGCACTTTTTCTTTTTCTTGTTCCAAACGGAAACACAGATAAGAAAGGTCCTTTATTGGAATGGAAGGATGCTCAAGAAAATGTTCCTTGGGGCTTGTTGGTCCTTTTCGGAGGTGGTTTAAGTCTTGCCAATGCAGTTCAAGCAACGGGATTAGCAATTTGGATGGGAAGCTTAATCCCACAAGGTGTAAGTTTGGCTTTAATAGTGATTTTAGTTGTCGCTTTAATAATTTTCTTGACTGAATTGACTTCTAATATGGCTACAACAGCAACATTTTTACCTGTCGTGGCTGCGATTGCACTGCAGTCAAACTTTGATCCTCTGCTTGTTACAGCTGCTGTTGCGCTAGCTGCTAGTTGTGCTTTTATGTTGCCAGTTGCAACACCCCCTAACGCCATTGTTTTTGGATCAGGACTTATTAGAGTTCCTCAAATGGCTAAAGCGGGATTCCTTATAAACATTTTGGGAATAACGGTGGTTTCTTTAGTGGCTGTTTTTTCTGTTCCCTACTTCTTGCTTTAGTTGCCCTTTGCAAGAGCCCCAGGTCTGCGAGTGTCAGCAACTCCAAAGATTTTGTCATTATCTAGAAATATAGCTTGAACACTGCCCATAGTAGTTGACGCCTCAGGTTCGTGCCCTCGTTGCTTCAACAACTCAATAGTATCAGGACTAAAACCGTTCTCTAACTGGAGTTTTCCTTCTAGTCGTTGATTAATTCTGGGAGCTATTACCGCTTCAGTGAAACTCATTTCATGATCGATGACATTACTAATAACCTGAGTGATTATATTTGGAATTCTTCCTCCACCAGGTGAACCAAGAATCATCATAAGTTCTCCATTTGGTTTAAAAACCAAAGTAGGAGTTTGGGTGCTAATCATTCTCTTACCTGGTTCGAGTCTATTTGCTTCACTATCTCCATACTCTGCATGTTCTTTGCCATAAAAGTGCGAAAAATTTCGCATTTGATTGTTCATTAGAAATCCACCCTTTTTGATTGTTACCCCTGATCCAAATGAGGAGCCTAGCGTATAAGTGTTAGATACAGCATTGCCCTCTGCATCTATAATTGAAAAATGAGTTGTGTCTGGACTCTCATCGTATTTCTTCAAATTTCCCTCGAATATTTGACCGTCTGGTGTGCGATTTTCAGAGATTTCTTTTGATAATTTTAAAGAGTATTTTTTGCTGAGAAGAGCTTTTACAGGTACTTCATAAAAATCAGGATCGCCATGATACTCAGCTCTATCTGCATATGCTCTTTGCATGGCCTCAGACAGAAGATGAATAGTTTTTGCTGAATTATGACCAAAACTTTTTAAGTTGAAATTTTCTAATATATTCAAAGTCTGAAGAAGAACTAAGCCTCCACTTGCAGATGGAGGCATTGAAACTATGCGGTAACCTCGATAAAAAGTTTCAATTACATCTCTGTCTTTAGCTCTATAAGAAGCCATATCTTCCAGAGTGATTAATCCTCCATTAGACAAAGACTCATCTGAAATCCATTTAGCTATTTCACCTTGATAAAATTCATCCTTCCCTTGCTCACTAATCTTTTGCAAAGTTTTAGCTAAATTTGGTTGTTTGAAATTGGACTTAACTTTTATTGGCTCCTCATCTGATGCATAAAACTTTCGCTTTGAAGCTTCGTTAACGACCATAGATTCTCTGCCCCAATCTAAAACAAAATTAAGATCATATGTAACCTCAAATCCTTCCCTAGCTAATCTAATTGCAGGTTGCAATAGTTCAGAAATTGGAAGAGTTCCGTGGTCGGTATGTGCTTTTAATAGTCCTGCGACTGATCCTGGAACTGCATTTACTAAGTGTCCAAATCTTACTACTTTATCTCCATTCAAAAACAAATCACTTGTTGAGGACTTAGGTGCAGCAGAACGGTAATCTATTGAAAAAACTTTATCTTCCTTTTCGTTGTAAATAAGTATAAATCCGCCCCCGCCAATATTACCTGCCCTAGGAAGAGTCACGGCCAAAGCAAAACCTACAGCAACTGCCGCATCAACTGCATTACCTCCCTTTTTTAAAATACTGTAGCCAGCCTCGGTTGCATGTTCATTTTGAGTTACAACCATAAATTCCGAAGATATCTCGGGATGAATCCTGTCTTGATAATCGAGAGTAGTTTGAGTTCTAGCCTGAACAGGCACTTCAAAAAAAATCAACGCAAGACAAATTAACAGAGAATAACTTTTCAACATTGATTGAAATTAAGGAGTAGCCACTCCAGCACTTGGTCGCCTAGGATCGGCAGAACCATAAAAATAGTCGCCTTCTTTCATGATCGCTTGGATACTCCCCATGGTCGAGGAAGGATAAAGTTTATAACCTTTTTGAACTAAATTTTTCTCAGTATCAGGGCCGAAACCACTTTCAATCATAAGAACTTCAGGCAACCATTGATGATGAATTCTGGGACTATGAACTGCTTGAGCAATATTCATATCATGATCCATGACATTAATGGCGACTTGTAATACTGTTGTAATAATCCGACTGCCCCCTGGACTTCCGAAAACAACAAAAGGTTCGTTATTTTTGAAAATTATCGTCGGGGTCATTGATGATAATGGCCTTTTATTGCCCTCGATTGCATTAGCTTCAGAACCTAATAAGCCGTAGCCATTAGGAGTGCCTGGTTTAGAAGAAAAATCATCCATTTCGTTATTTATCAGCATACCAGTGCCAGGAATCATTTTTCCTGATCCGTAAGAAAAATTGAGAGTATAAGTATTTGCAACTGCATTACCGTAAGAATCCATCACAGAAAAGTGGGTAGTGTCAGGACTTTCGTAAGGATAAGGATCTCCAGGAGAGACTTCGCTTGAAGGAGTAATTTTATCACTTGAAATATTCATATTTAAAGACTTAGCATATTGCTTGCTGGTAAGACTTGAAGGGACTTCATAGAAATCACTATCGCCTAAGTATTTACTTCTGTCCGCGTAAGCTCGTTTCATTACTTCGGCAAGGATATGTATGCTTTCAGAGCTTCCAAAGCCCATTTCTTTTATAGGAAATTCCTCGAGCATGTTTAACATTTGGATTAAATGTGTTCCGCCCGAACTGCTGGGCGGCATTGATACTATTTCAAACTCTTTATAACTGCCAACTAGAGGCTCTCTCTCAACTATATTGTAGTTTGCTAAATCTTCGAGTGTAATCAAACCCCCGTTACGTTCCATTTCTTCAGCAATCAGTTTGGCAATTTTTCCTTTATAAAATGCGTCTGGACCAAATTCGCTTAATTGTCTTAGAGTGCTAGCCAGATCTTTCTGAACCAACAATTCTCCGGCTTTATAAAGACTACCATCTTCCTTAAAAAAAACTTTAGAAGCAGCTGGATCAGCAGATAGTCTTTCTCTATATCTTTTTGAGGCGAGAGTATTTGCCAAATCATGTGGAATAATGAAGCCTTCCTCAGCAAGTTTTATTGCTGGTTTTAAAGCATCTTGCCAACTTATAGTGCCATAATTAGTCAGAGCATAATGAAAACCTGCTACAGATCCTGGCACGCCAGCTGATAATAAAGAGAATTGAGCTTTCTTTCGATCGTAGTTACCTTCCTCGTCTAAAAATAAATCTCTGTGTGCTGCAGATGGGGCTTTTTCTCTATAATCGATTGTCAGGGATTTGTCTTTATCTTTGAGATAAACAACCATGAAACCACCGCCGCCAATATTGCCTGCTCTGGGTAAAACGACAGCCAAAGCCAATCCAGTTGCGACAGCTGCATCAACTGCATTGCCGCCCGATCTCAAAATCTCTGCTCCTACCTCGCTAGCTATCCCTCTTTGTGACACCACCATTCCTTCACTAGCGATTACAGGATGATTGATCGATTTATATTCGATAATAGGTAGGTCATTTAGGAATAAATTGCCTAAGAAAAAAATGGATATAAATAATATAGAGATTTTTTTCATGTATTTTTAATCTTCTATTGATTGATATACAAGAGCACTGAATGTTTCTCTCATTGGCCAAGGACTTGCCAATAATTGAGTCATTACAACTGCTACTAACTCTTCTTTAGGATCAACCCAGAAAAAGGTATCGGCCGCACCGCCCCAAAAGTACATTCCTTCTGATCCATATTGGCCCAGCAATCCCGGATCTTCAATTACTCCTACCGTTATTCCAAATCCCGCACCTCTTATATAGTCATCTGAGCTAACAATATCTTCTGATAAAAGGTTAGACGACATTAATTCAACTGATTTTCTGCTTAAAATTCTTACTCCTGAAAGCTCTCCTCCATTTAGAAGCATTTGAGCGAACTTTAAGTAATCTTCGGCGGTAGAAACTAAACCCGATCCTCCATCAAAAAGGGTTGCTGGTTTTAGATAAGGACTGAATGAACGATCATCAACTTTTATCATCATTAAATCATCAGGTATCTTTCCTTCCAGTTCAGGAATCAACCTACCTAAATCTCCAGGATATGCATACAAAGATGTAAATCTATCTAACTTAGAAGCTGGAACATAAAAAGCTGTATCGTCCATGCGTAGTGGTTTAAAGATTTTATCTTCTAAAAAGACATCAAATGTCATCCCAGATGCTCGCTCAATCACACATCCCAAAACATCCATACCCATTGAATAGGTATATTTCTCACCTGGTTGATGCATCAAAGGAGCTTTGGAAGCTAGCGCTGAAGAAAAGGAACATACATCTGGAAAAGATTTACCGGAGCTAACTACAGTGGCCCCATTAACCTGCAAGGCTTCAAAATTGTCTATAAAAAAGTAAGGCGATAATCTTTCTTCAGAATAAATCTTTCGTAACTGGGGAATTGCTGTGAAGCTATATGCTATGCCTGAAGTGTGGGTAGCTAAATCTCTAATGGTAACTTGTCTTTTGAGTTTTTCTCTCGAGGTCGTTCCGTCTTCATTAATAAACATAACCTCGGTGGTTGCAAATTCAGGTATATAAAGAGATACAGGATCACTCAGTCGAACCTTACCCTCCTCCAAAAGTATCATCAATGCTACTCCAGTTACAGGCTTACTCATTGAGTAGATTCTAAAAATCGAATCCTTCTCAAGAGGAATTTTCTTTTCTACATCAGAAAATCCCTGGGTTTCGTAGTGAACAACCTCACCCTTTCTGGCTACAGCAGTTATAAACCCTGGAAAACGACCTGCTTGAATATTTTCTTCTAAAACAGGTGCTATCTTATTGAGCCTCTCTTTTGATATACCAACCTTACTTGCTTCATATGCATTAGAGGTTACAAGAAAGCTTATAACTGAAGATATAAAAAATAAAATCCATTTTGATTTCAACATAATTACCCCAATGTAGTTATTATGTTTAATGATACTTAATAATCTGAATAAATTAAGACTTAACTGGAATATTTACGAATGAATTTAAATTTGAGTGATAAAAATGCAATGGTCTGTGCATCAAGCCAAGGATTGGGGAAGGCAGCTGCATTAGAGCTTGCTAAAGAAGGAGCAAATCTTGCCATTTGTTCTAGAGACCAAAAGAAAATAAATAAAGTTAGAGATGAAATTCTTAAACAACTTGAAAATGAGGTTGAAATTCTTGCTCTTGAAATAGATTTGAACAACTCAAAAGAAATAGAGGAATTTCACCTAAGGACCACAGAACATTTTGATGCTGTTGATATATTAGTAAACAATAATGGCGGCCCTCCTCCTAGTTCATTTGAAAAATTAACTGATGCTGATTGGGAAAAAGCCTTCAATTCAACAATGATGTCCTGTATTCGACTTTCAAAGCTTGTAATACCTAAAATGAAACAAAAAAATTGGGGCAGAATCATCAACATATCTTCAGTGTCCGTAAAGACCCCGGTAACAGGACTTTTTTTATCGAATAGCCTAAGAATGGGAGTTCTTGGTTGGGCAAAGGCATTGTCAGATGAGATTGCACCATTTGGAATTACTGTAAATACAGTTTGTCCGGGTTATACGAAAACCGAAAGAGTGGAGGCAATATTAGATGCACAGTCTAAATCGTCAGGTTTGACGAAAAAGGATATTGAAAAATCTATAGCGGAGAATATTCCAATGAAAAGAGTTGGAGAAGCTGAAGATTTAGCTGGATTGATAACTTTTCTTGCTTCAGAAAAGGCAAACTATATGACAGGACTAGCTGTACAGGTGGATGGTGGTTCGGCCAGAACTTTTTATTAATCCTTAAAGTACTTATTAAGCTTTCTTACTTGCTTAGGGGGCTTTCGCAACAGAACATAAATTATAGAGGTAATGACTCCAGAAATGATAAGTGGTGTCGCAAAATAGCCGATATAAAAATAAGCTGAAGCATCAGCTGGTAAGTCTCCTCCATAGCTTTGCATAAAGAATAAAAGCAAAGAAAATATAATAAAAAACGAAATTATCTTTTTTTGATAAGCCTGGTGCCTAGAGGCCTCTGCAATCAATTCCTTTAAAAGAAATTGCTGGTCTACTTTATCTGAGCTTATATTAAGTTTTCCATTGGTATATGACCACTTCATAAGAATTCTCCCAACCTCATTATAATCGAAATTAAGTTTGAGATGCTTTTTCAAAAGACGTTTTGAGCAAGCTTATTATTTTTCTAATCTCCGCCACACCCAAGGTTTGATGGGATCTGAATCTATCCACAATCCTTTTCTGCTCAACTTGGCTTTTGTTTGATCATCATAGAAAGAGTAATCAGTGACATATTCATCATATACCCATGCGTAGCCCGCAGAGACAAGTTCACGATTGATATCTTTTCCTTTCCAATACAATCTAGCTAACTTTCTGCCGTATCTATCAGTACCAGATATATCTATATCTACTTTTCCCTCTCCAAGCAGTTTTTTAAGATAATTAGTTGAATCTATACCAAAAGGTTGATCCCTCTCCGGAGCATCAATCTCGGTAAGTCGTAACTTATAAACTTCATCCTTAAAAAAAACATGAACAGTATCCCCATCTACAATTCTTTTTATAGCTAAGTTCTCAAGGTAATCTGCGCTGCAAAAACTAGCAAAGATAAGTAAAAAAATAATCTTAAAGTTTTTCAATTTATATTTCTTCGTATCCCCTTTATTTTATTTTCATTAGCTTTTATGCATCTAACTTTGTTTCCTGTCTTAATCCTTGTCAATGAATTTATGAATAATGTCGATAGCTTCCAACAGATCATCATAGCGTTCGTCCTTTCTACTTAAATTATCTTTTTCTAAATCAGCTGAAGCTATTTCAACTCCATCATGGGGATCATGAAGACTTATATTGAGCGGTTTACCTTCCCAAAAAGAAATCCTGATACTCAGTAAATACCCACCAGAAATCTGGCGATTACACAGGAAAAGTTCTTCTGAGACACCATGCCTCAATCCTTGTTTAAATCTAAAATGACAAACATAGTTTTCAAAGTCATAACTAACCCAATTCCTTGGCAGCTCACCCTCTTCGAGGTCACTCCATACATCGTCATATGTATCAAAAAAAATTGAAAGGAATTCATGATTTTCCATTTTACTTTCCCCAGTTTTTAAATCACTGAGGAAATCTATAAAGGGGACGCTGACTAAACCTGTGAATAATCTATCCTGACTTGATTCATAAACAATGCCATTACGATTAACCAAATCCAAAACATAGTCTTTTCTTATTCCAAAATTCATGGTCGCATACTATCCAAGAGGGCTGACCTCACTTAGATTATCCAAATCTTTTAGAGTCAAAGATTTAAAATATCCACGACTTCCAATAACAAATCTTTCCCAAGACCAAGTTTCAATGAGACTTACAGAGGATTCTATCTGACCTCTAACGCCAATATTTTCGATTCCAAAATATTTAATATAATCCTTAATGAACCTCTTAGATTTGTTATCAAACTTAAATTCTTTTGTAAAAAATAACTTATCATCAAAACTATAATGACCTGAACATATGCATTTAGGTTCTAAATACTCTCCCATACTTTCATACTTAGTTGAATCCGATTTCATCCAAAAGATTCCAGTAGACATAGAAAAAAAGTCATAGATCTCATCAAAATCTTTCTTACAGTCTTCCAAGGCATGCTTATAAAGTTGATAGAGTTGAGATTTTAGATAATCATTTACATACTCAGTATTTTTCCCATCCTTAATGAATACATTGGCTTCTTTTTCTATACGATCTGCATCCCATTTGTGAAAATTATCTAATTCGACTTCGTTGAGTGTTGGGAATCTTAAAAAAATTTTTATTCCTGAGAAATCATCTTTTAAACTCCAACCAAATAAACCGTCTAGGAAATATACTTCAAGAGTTTCGTTTTTCTCTTGAATTAGAACTCTTTCACAATTCTTCACAGAATCAGGCCCGTAGTATTCTGGACCGTTTACAAAAGGGCATTGGGGATGCCAGCTTTCTTCAACACTGCCAAAGCCTGTCCAGGCAATGAGTAAACCTTCTTCATAGTAATGTAACTCGTTATATTTAAATCGCTCTTTTTGGTTTTTATTTTTTTCATCCAAGCATACGGTTGAAAAAGCAAAGCCTGAAAAAGGGTAATTTTTATATTTTATATAATGAAGACTATTGTCTCGTTCGATTAGGTTTTCAATATTGGTAAAACTAGGAAATGAAAATTTCATTGAGCCAGTGTTAATCCCTGTCAATAAATTTATTCTTTAAGGCTATCATGTCCCACTTTGGAATTTCGATCATCATTCTGCATTCAGGGGTGGAAACTCCATTAGGAGCTGAGGTCGTTGTTAATACTTCAGGGAGAAGCTCTAAAAAAGCTTTTTTTGTTTGAATATTAGAAAACAAAAACCAAACATAGCGCTTTTTCCCAGGATCTAAGAAATCAGCTAAGTTTAATTCTATCCATCCTATGTTTTCTTTACGTATAGGTTTAAAAGGTCTCATTTTGTATTTAGGGTGCCATTCTATGATCTCCTCAATCCTTAACGCATCAGGTTCAATTTCTCGCGCTACAATTGCTTCAATCGATTCTCCATATTTAAAATAAAATTCTACGCAAGCAGAAACAAGCTCTTCCATGGGTTCAAGTTCTTTATCTATTTTTGCTTGATTATTTTCAGTTTTTTTATTTAAGTATTTAGATATTTCAGATGCCCTGTTAATTAGATCTCTCTTGACGTTATGTTCGTTCCAATCTGGAAAGTCATTGCCTATGTTCCAATCAACCATATACGCACATACGGCTTCTCTTATTTCTTTGGGCTTTATGCCAAGGGTTAGCAGGGTCTCAATATGTGAACTTTCGATATCGTTTGCACATAAATATGAATCTTCGTCTTCATGTGCAGGTGTTGGAATAAACTCACCACCACTTAAATCATTAACTCTAATAATTTTTTGGTCTCTTAACTGCCAATACAAACTACCAACTTGATAGCTAATATCAGAAATGCGTAAGTTAGAGATGTTTATGTATTTTTCGTTCCTAAAGTCAAAATACCACAAAACCTTCTCGAGAAAATCGACGTCTCCAAAAGGCCATGAGTTGTCACCCTCACCTGAAAATATGTGATGCTCCAATTCTCCAACACCCTTATCTAGAGAATTGTATTCAAACTCTTTAACTAAATTAGTCTTATCTAAATTGAAATTGAAATATCTTTTTAGATAATGAATCTCTCTTTTATTAAAACCTTCCAACGTAGTTACAAACTTATGGGTAAAATGGTTAAATTCGGTGTACTTTGGAATTGGATCTCGATAGAAGAACTCATGTGTATTTTTTGTAGGCTTGAGGTTCTGCAGTTTTAGACCTTGTTTACCGTAATTGAATTGAATTAAATCACTTAAATCCCATATCCATTCTTTTTCATCGGACCAATAAATATTTCCATTAATAGAGTTTTTTGTATTTACTTGAGTTGTGCTATCCCCAAATTTTCTAATATCTTCTTTGCTCATCAGAATTTTTCTAGATTCAATAGAAGAATCTATTGACATAGCTATCTTCTCAATCAGAGTTTCGTATTGTTTTCTGTTATAAGTAACATAGCCATTAAATTTAGTTTCACGACCCATAGTTTCTCCAAACAGAGGAATGAAGTTTTCTCGAAGCTCATTAAAATTGGGAAAATCTAATTCGATAATTATTTTTTGGGATTTCTCAGAAAAACTAATTCTTTTTCTCTGGTAGAGAGGTTGCTTAAAGAAAGGCATGAAGTGATAGATAGAAAAAGGCAAATCGACGATATCAAACCAAATTGGATATATATCAGAATTGTATGCAAGCCAATGTTGAGTCAACAATTTTTCTAGAAATAAGATTTTTTTTTGTTTCATAGGTTGCTATTGAAATTGATAGGCCTAAGATTCTTTATCAATTAACTTGAAGACCTCTCTTGGGCTTAATTTACTACCATTAACTCTTAAAATAATACATCGTCTCTAGTTTGCTTAATAGATGTATTAAATCACCACTTTGCGACATAAAGTGTCGTTATAAGCAGCATAGTTCACAAATCTATAGACTATGATAAGGATGAGTTAGCTACTGCACCCATTGAGTTTTAGGTTTGAAGTGGCGGACCGGACGAGACTCGAACTCGCGACCTCCGCCGTGACAGGGCGGCGTTCTAACCAAACTGAACTACCGGTCCAAATGATTTTGGCATTCTAACAGGAGTAAATTATTTTGCAGTGAATACTTTAGATTTTTTAAACTCTAATGGATAAGTCCTCGAAAGCAGCTTCCTTAACATTCTTGTCGTCAATTGAGACAAGATAGGATTTCTTTTCTTTACCAAAATTTACTGACAAAAAATCTTCTTCGTTCTTTACATGAAGTGCGCAATTTCCTTCAGATGCATAACAAAAATTGAATACATCTTCTTCAAGGAAACGTTTTACTGCGGGTCTTCTTTCAGGCTCTTCGTCATAATGAGGACAAAAATTTCCCTTTAAAAATCCTAAACACTCTATAACCTTTAGTTCATCGTCCCATGAATCTACAACGGACTTTTCAAACCAACAATTAGCTCCTGCACTTACGCCACTCATTACAACTCCATTTTTATAAGCTTCATGAAGAATTTTATCTAAACCCCAGTCCTTCCAAACAGCCAACATACTCTTGGTGTTCCCCCCTCCTACAAAAATCACATCTTGACTAGATATTAATTTTTCTAGATTTGGTGTCCTTTTAAAAAAATCTAGATGCACTGGATTACACTTTAATTTTGAAAATGTGGAATAGTAATTAACTTTATATGCTTCATTATCGCCAGTAGCTGTGGGGATAAAACAAATATTTGGACTTTGACTGGATGATAAATCAAGTATGTATTGTTCAATGACTCCGTCACCTGGATTTCTTCCAAAACCTCCGCCTCCAATGGCAACTACATGTCTATCCATGAGAAAACATAAGGGCTGAAACAAACACTACTCCCATTGATAAAACGCCAATGGTAGATATTAGCAAGTTAATTAATAGAAGTTTAATGGATCGAGATTTGTTTAACTCGATGGGATTATTTCTAAAGTAAATGTTTAGTATGAATATCCAATTAGCAAGGAAAGTAATTCCTCCCAAGCAAAAAATAAGCGTAATGGTATTTGAGGACATCTATTCGGTTGCTTCTTCTTTTCTTCTTCGCAAAAAGAAAAGCCTGATGAGGCACAAGAGCACAACGACTATTTCAGCTGCGGTTACTATCATTATTGTATTGTTCAGATCTTCCGTTAGGAAATAATTCAAAACTCTACCCATTATTAGGCTGGTGAAAATTACGGCATAAATAACGTAAGTTTGCCTAACTAACGATTTAAAAAAGATTGCAAAAAATGCCATTAAGCCTAGAACAGTAAACATTGCATAATTTGCTCTAATCTCGGAGAAAGAAAACTCTGTTTTCAATTCATAGCCTACTAAATCTGCTATTGAGGTTGGGCTATACAATCCATAGATACCAAAACCTAAGTGCTCAAGTGCTAGCAAGGCCAGGATAAACTTATCGAATTTACTCATTTTCTGTTTCTCTTACATTTGACGCTACAAAACTTAATTTCATCCCAATTTCTCTCCCATTTTTTTCTCCAAGCAAAAGGTTTATTGCAAGTTAAGCAGACTTTTTCAGCTAAATGAACTTTTTTATGTGCCATCTTTTAGTACTTCGGTTACCTTTTTGA
This sequence comes from uncultured SAR86 cluster bacterium, assembly GCA_902630715.1. Classification (GTDB taxonomy): domain Bacteria; phylum Pseudomonadota; class Gammaproteobacteria; order Magnimaribacterales; family Magnimaribacteraceae; genus Magnimaribacter. Next base: position 54,125 of record CACOVO010000004.1, read on the forward strand.
AACTAAATCCTCTTAATATTACTTCCTCAGGCGATAATCCTTCATTTAGAAGTTCCTTAATTCTCTCTATTGCGGGCAGATCGACTCTCTCTTTGTGGGGCTTGGATTCAGTTGAAAGATGATAATTGTTTTTATCATATTTTGAATGACTTATTTCATTAGCAATGTTACACCAAGAGACAACTACCTCCTCTTTTGTTTTTGACTGACGCCAAATCTTTATCCAAAAAAGGATTTTTGATGCCTTTTGTATCTCCAAATCAACTGCGTCATCTTTCATTAAAATAGAAATTTCCTCTAAAGAATGGTTGAAACCTCTCTCCTCTAGAATAGAAATGGCTTGAGATTCCCATGTATTTATAAGATTTCTGGGACTATTTTTAAATTCCAATTCAGACAATATTGATATCAAAGATGTTGATGAAAGAATTTTATCACCAGAACTCTTGCCATGGGTTTATTTACCAAAAAAATCACATTAATATAATTTTTACTCTATAATGCGCGTTTACATTTTCAATATGTAGATGCTACGTCCAGATTAATTTCTGTTTTGCTAAGAATTACTAAAATAGGGGGCACTCTATTTTAGGTTATGTTTTTAGATGCTCAGACTCAACTTAGGAGTAAATATGAAAAAGTTATTAGTAATGCTTTTTGTCTTAACATCAAATCTAACATTTGCCAGTTACCACGGTGGTGGTGAATCTGATTCAAGCGGCGGCGGTGGCGGCGGATACGGAAGTGGAAGTTCTGCTGCAGGAGCCCTAGTAGGGGTTGGTTTGATTGCTTATTTCGTCATGAACAGAAGTGATGATGAGGAAGCTACAGAGTTTGCTGATCAAGATAAAATTCAAAAATTCCAGATCAATTTTACAAAAGAAGATAATCACTTTAATTCATTTACCGAGAATGACTTTTATCAAAATGATTTCCAAGTAAATTTCAAATACTACTTAAATTAGTACAAAGGCCCTTCGGGGCCTTTACTTTATCTAGAAAAGAAAATGTCTACATTCATATTACTTGGAAATCAGCTTTTTGAGCCGAAGTATTTAAAAGAGCATGAATGTACTGATGTTTTCATGGCCGAAGACTTCGGTTTATGTACATTTGTAAAACATCACAAACTGAAGCTCTATTTTTTTCTCACTTCAATGCGTGAATACAGAGATGAGCTTGAAAAAAAAGGGATAAAAGTTCATTACTATGATCTTAATTGCAGGAAGTCCAATGAAACTTATATTCAATGTTTGAAAGAATTTATTAAAAAGAAGGGCCTGGAAGAAATTAATATATTTGAAATCGAAGACAAGCCTGTAGAAAAAGAAATACATGCCTTAGCTAATGATGGCATATCAATCAAAGAGCATAAAAGTCCAATGTTCTTGTTTCCGAGGGAGACTTTTGAACAATTTCATGATGGAAAAAAGATCTTCAGAATGGCGTCTTTTTATAAATTTGCACGAAAGCAACTAAACATACTTATTGAAAATGACGAAGAGCCTCTGGGTGGAAAATGGTCATTCGATGAAGAGAACAGAAAAAAGATACCTAAAGGTTTAGAGCTACCAAAATTGCCTTCTTTCGATCAGTCCATTCATCATCAAGAAGTGGTTGATTTGATAGAAAAGTACTTCAAAGATCATCCAGGAGTGCTTGAAAAAATATGGTTCCCAACAAAGAGGAAAGAAGCACATAAAGCTTTGTCTCTTTTCTTAAAGGAAAGAATTGAGAATTTTGGAATTTACGAGGATGCGATGCTGGAAAAAGAAAATTTCTTGTTCCATAGTGCGTTAAGCCCCCTTCTAAACATTGGCCTGATTACGCCAAAAGAAATTATAGAGAGTGCATTGAAGGTTTTTAAAGAGAATGATGTTCCTTTAAATTCTGTTGAAGGTTTCATAAGGCAAGTAATAGGATGGCGAGAATTCATAAGAGGAATATATCAAGTGAAGGGAGATTTTCAAAAAAAGGCAAATTTCTGGGGTCACAAAAAAAAACTGACTGATAGCTGGTATGAAGGCAACACAGGAATCGTCCCTCTCGATGATTGCATCAAAACAACTTTAAAGGATGGTTATCATCATCACATTCCTAGACTGATGGTGATAAGTAATATCATGAATATGTGTGAAATTGATCCTGATGAAATTTATAAGTGGTTCATGGAAATGTACATTGACTCATCAGATTGGGTAATGATTCCAAATGTCTACGGAATGGCAACTTATTCAGATGGAGGCTTAATGTCTACTAAGCCCTATACTTGTGGTTCTAACTATTTCATAAAAATGTCCAATTATAAAAGGGGTGAATGGTGCGATATAGTTGATGGTCTGTATTGGCGTTTCACGGACAAACATAGATCCTTTTATGAAAAAAATGCACGTATGGGCTTTATGACTCGTACTTTAGATAGAATGGATCCCAACAGAAAAAAAATGATTTTCAAAGAGGCTAACAAATTTATAAAAAATAATACTCACTAAATCAGAGGAAGGAAAAATGAAAAAATTACTAATCATGTTTTTAATAATAACAAGTACTCACAGTTTCTCGGAGGATGGCATGACCGTGGGAGATCTAACAGTTGAGCAGCTTACCGAAATTGTTAGGACCATCCTGCAAGAGAGCTTACAAAAATGCCTCGTCACTGGATCTATGAAAGGCAGAGCAAAAGTAAATCTAGCTGTAGTGGGATCAGTTGAAGCAAAGATGGAATGTAATTTCGATCAAGAATTAGAAGAAATTCAGGAATAATTTCATCTTATTCTTGAAACTAAAATCCAAAGATATCTTAAAGACAAAAAACTTGTTAGCGCGCCTATCACATATGTAAACGCTGCTGCCCTCAAGACATCTCTGCACTGTGCATGATAAGCTTCGGGTATCTTTTCTTCCAATATAGGCATTGCCCTTTTGAAGCTCGCATCCATTTCCACATCTAATGTCATGAAATGAATAAATACATTCAATAAAATCGATATTAAGGCAATACCTACAAAAATCTTTATAAGTCCTAAAAAACCTGTAGCTAAAACAATTGGAAGACCGCTATAGAGAATAAGTCCTCCAACTTTTGAAATCCATTGAGTTTTTTCAACTATTTCGGTTCTCCTCATCAAAGGGCCATAGCTTTCTTTATGCTGTATGGCGTGACTTATCTCATGACATACTATTGCCAAAGAAGTTAAACTTTTCTTATCTAACCTCCCCTCTAAAACCCTTACAGTTTTATCCCTTAAATCGTAATGGTCTCCTAGATTTGTTTCCTCAATTTTTACCTCTTCAAGTTCATTTTCTTGTAATAATATTTTTCCAAATTCCCTTGCATTAAAGGGCATCTGCAACATTTCTTTATCGTTTCTATTCAATGATAAAGATAGCCAAGCCTTGGGTAGTAAAAAGAAAAATAAAAAAAATATTATCGCAAAAGCCATAGGTCTATTTTAAATTGATTTAGAGTTTTATTTCACTTAAGAGATAAAAATATGCCCATTTATAGTAAAATTCACGGCTTTTTTAATATAAGATCATCTTATGAGCATAGAACAAGAACAGGAATTTGATTACAGAAATATATCTAATGCTGAAATCAAAGCAAAGTGGGGTCTCCCGGATGACATAGATCCTAACGAGGTTGAGATTGAAAAAATAAACCCAGCGAATAATGATTGGTTTGGAAAAAACCTTGATCCAATCGTTTTCAAAAGATTAAGAGAGGAAAGTCCAGTTCACTATACTGAAGACAGCCAGGTTGGTCCTTATTGGTCCATTGCTAAGTATGAAGATGTCAAAGCCATCGACATGGATCACAAAAGGTTTTCTTCGGATATTATGAATGGAGGCATTAGGTTAGGTGGGCAGCCAATGTCAGAACCACCAGACGCTATCTTCCATCTACCTATGTTTATCATGCAGGATCAACCAAAACATACTGGACAAAGAAAAACCGTAGCTCCAATGTTCACTCCTGCTCACTTGGCAAATTTCGATGACCTTATTCGTAGGAGAACGAGAAAAGTGCTTGATGATTTGCCCCATGACGAGACCTTTAATTGGGTAGATAAAGTTTCGATTGAGCTTACTAGTAGAATGTTAGCAACACTGTTTGATGTTCCTCAGGAAGATAGACTTAAACTGATACATTGGTCCGACACGGTAGAGAGAATTTCTGACCCGGCTTTTTTTGATACTCCTGAAGAGGGTTTCCAAGAATTATGGAAATGTTTTGAATATTTCAATGGAATATGGGAGCAACGAAAAGCTGATGGTGGCGAAGGAAATGACCTTATTTCTATGTTGGCTAGGGGTGAAGATACTAAAAATATGACTCCTAATGAGTTTCTTGGAAATGTAATTTTATTGATAGTTGCTGGAAATGATACAACAAGAAATTCCATGAGCGCAGGAATAAAGGCTTTCAATAAATATCCTGAGGAGCTTGAGAAAGTTAAATCTAATAAAGAGCTTATTGGAAATATGGTCTCTGAAATTATTAGATGGCAAAGCCCCGTTGGACATATGGCAAGAACAGCCATGGAAGATGTAGAAATCGGCGGAAAACTAATTAAGAAATGGGATAAGGTTGCTATCTGGTATACCTCTGCGAATAGAGATCATGATAAGTTCCTAGATCCTGATCGTTTGAATATTGAAAGAGAAGATGCTAGACAGCATATATCCTTTGGCTTTGGAATTCATAGGTGTTTAGGAAATAGACTCGCAGATTTACAATTAAAAATTCTATGGGAGGAAATTCTTGAACGTTTTTCTTTTATAGAGGTTGATGGAGACACTCAATATCTCAATTCAAGCTTTATAAGAGGCATCACAGAATTACCCGTTAGAGTACATCCAAAGTAAGATATAGTTGAGAATCGTTCTCAATAAAGTAAAATTCCCTTCATGAGAAAACTTCAACTAATATTAATTTTATTTCTTTTTGGGCAAGTCGCTTCAGCTAGCGAAGTCAATGTCTACACCTCTAGGCACTACGATTCTGATGATGCTCTATATGAAGAATTTACTGCAGAGACAGGTATTCAAGTAAATATAATTTCAGGAAAAGGTAGCGCATTATTAGAAAGATTGAAAGCTGAAGGCGATAACTCACCTGCGGACATATTTTTTACCGTCGATGCAGGGAATCTTTGGAGAGTGCAAAAGGAAAACCTTTTTCAAAGCATTTCTTCTAAAAAGGTACTGGATGTTGTTCCTTCTAACCTAAGAGGCCCTAACGACGAATGGACTGCAATCGCTAAAAGGGCTCGGGTCATTTTTTATAACCCAAAGAATGTCAGTGCAGATGAAATCCTAGATCTGTCATATGAAGATCTTGCTGATTCAAACTGGAAAGGCAGGATTGTGATTAGAAGCTCAAGCAATATGTACAACCAATCTCTAGTCGCTTCTTTGATTGCAAATTTAGGTGAGGAAAAAACCGAATCTTGGGCTAAAAAATTAGTTAGTAATTTTGCGAGAACTCCACAGGGAAATGATAGATCTCAAATTATTGCCGTTGCAAATGGAGAAGCTGACATAGCAGTTGCAAATAGTTACTACATCGGAATTATGCTGTCAGGTGCTGCTGGCGAAGAACAGTTAAACGCAGCAAAAAAAGTCAAAATGCTATTCCCAAATCAAGATGATAGAGGAGCGCATATCAATATAAGTGGTGCAGGAATATTAAAGAATGCTCCGAATCCTGAAAATGCAAATCTATTCCTAGAATTTCTTTTGTCAAAGAAAGTACAAAAATCAATGGTTGATAATTCATTTGAATATCCAATTCTTAAAGGAATTTTACCCAGTGATGAGATAGCTAGCTTTGGTCTAAACTTTAAACAAGATCAGACTTCAGTAAAAGACTTTGGTGAACTTAATCCTGCAGCGGTAAGGCTGATGGATAGATCCGGTTGGAAATAATTTTTACTTAGTTTAAGCTGAAAATAAACTAGGCTTTAAATTGAATAATTTTTCCCTATGGAAATTTTCTCCACTGGCAGTATTGCTGATTTTTACTGCTCCACTGGCTATAGTTCTCTCAAGCCTATTTGGGCAATATACAGAAAATTGGTCTCATTTATATGAGTTCGTTCTATTAGATTATGTAAGTTCTTCGTTTTTTTTGGTAATTGGAGTTACGGTTATTGTCCTCATTGTTGGTACTTTGACTGCTTGGATAGTTACTAATTATAATTTTTTTGGTAAGGGATTTTTTGAATGGGCGTTGATACTGCCTCTTGCTATTCCTCCCTACATTCTTGCATATACTTTTACAGGCCTGTTTGACACTTATGGGGATGCAAACAATCTTGTAAGATCGCTTTTCAATCTTGATGATCGGGTGACTGTATTTCCAAATATTAGAAATATTTATGGTGCCATAATTGTTTTTGGCTTCACACTTTATCCATATGTTTATTTAGTCTGCAGAAGTGCTTTCATAAATCAGTCTAAGTCTATGAAAGAAGCTGGAAAACTTTTAGGACTTAATGAATCTCAGGTTTTTTTTCGCCTAGGCATACCACTCATCAGGCCAGCACTCATAGGTGGTTTAATGCTGGTAATAATGGAAACATTATCTGATTTTGGTGCAGTTGATCATTTTGCCGTGCAAACTTTCACAACTGGTATTTTTAGGACATGGTACGGTCTCTATGACATACAAACAGCGATGCAACTGGCCTCCCTACTCCTTATCACAGTTGGAGTTTTTTACATGATTGAGAGGAATTCAAGAAGTGGTATCTATTCATCGAGTAATTCTACCTTTTCACCAAACTACGAAATTCAATTGAAAGGCACAAAATCCTCTCTAGCCTTCCTCATTTGCTTTACCCCAATTTTTATAGGTTTTCTTTTACCAATAATAGAGCTTATCTTATGGGCATTCGAGGTAAATTTAGCTTTCTTCAGTAAGAAGTTTATTGAAAATTCGCTAAATACTATCGGATTGTCTATTCTGACGGGACTTATTTGTGCTTTCCTAGCGTTGTTCATAAATTTTTCCGTAAGATTAGAACCCAAATCAGTGATCAAAAGGATGAGCTCATTATTGTCTATAGGGTATGCAGTTCCTGGATTAATCCTTGCAGTGGGAATGGTTCAACTCCTAATTTATCTCGATTCATTTACTACGAAAATTGATATTGTTTTAACAGGTTCACTCGTTGGACTAGTGACTGCTTACGTGATCAAGACTTATGCTCTTGCAAATTCGTCTATCGAGTCAGGTTACGAGAGAATAAGTTTCTCAATTGATGATTCTTCGAAATTACTTGGATCAAATGGCTGGAGCATGCTGAGCAGAATCCACGCGCCTTTATTAAAGACGAGCATTCTTACCTCAGTTCTATTGGTTATGTCAGATGTAGTTAAAGAGCTGCCAGCCACATTGATTCTTAGGCCTTTTAATTTTGAAACTTTGGCAGTTTCTACATATATCTATGCTTCTGAAGAAAGAATGCTGCAAGCGGCAGCGCCTGCTATTGCTATTGTACTTGTTGGTTTGATACCAATAATTTTGCTTTCGAAAATGATAAGATCATCCAGGATGGTACAAAAAAATGTCTAAGCCTGTTCTTGAAATCCAAACATTAAGTTTTTCTTATAAACCAGACAAACTCTGCCTTGATAATGTAAATATTAAGATTGAGGAAGGAGAAAAAGTTTCTATATTAGGTCCTTCTGGTTGCGGCAAGAGCACCCTATTGAGGTTAATAGCAGGATTTGAGAAACCTCAAAAAGGGATTATTAAACTTGATGATCAGGAAGTATTTGCTGAGAACAAATTCCTACCACCACACAAAAGAAATGTCGGGCTAGTTGTCCAAGAGAAGGCATTATTTCCTCACCTTTCTATTGCTGAAAATATTGGATTTGGTGTAAGAAAAAGTCCTCACAAAAAAGTCATTGTTAATGAGTTATTAGAGCTTTTTAGAATAGAAGACTTGAAAAGCAAATATCCCCATGAAATTTCTGGAGGAGAACAACAAAGAGTGGCATTCGCTAGATCTATGGCTCCTAGTCCTAAATTTTTGATGTTGGATGAACCCTTTAGTGCTTTAGACGAAAAACTGAAAGAGACTCTTTATAATGACCTTTTGGAAATTTTTTTGAAGAAAAATTTTTCTGTGCTACTTGTTACCCATGATGAAAATGAAGCTAAGATCATGACCGATAAACAAATTAAAATTTTAGATGGGAGGCTCTCTTAGTCTACTCGTTTAGATTTGTCTTATAGGTTTCTGTCAAAAAGTAAACTGATACTAGAGAAGCTATTGAAGCTGTCGCTATATAGACAGATACCCAAAATATGTCATAACTTGTCCAAAGTAGTGTTGCAATTGTTGGTGCGAACGATCCTCCAATAATTGCACCAATTTGGTATCCAAGGGATGCGCCTGAGTATCTTACTTCCGTTGTAAAAAGTTCTGCAAAAAAAGCAGCTTGAGGCCCATACATCATACCCAAAAAGGTTAAACCTCCTGTTACGCCTAAAATGACTAAGTAGAAATTCCCGCTATCGATAAGAGGGAAAAGGAAGAACGCCCATATAGCTGTCAATAAAGCTCCAGCCATGAAAATACCTTTTCGCCCTTTTTTATCTGAATAATCCGAAAAGAGGAACTGAGTTGGGACCATTATTGCAGATCCAATTAGAACAGCAGTAAGTAAGTCATTTCTTGATAGGTCCGTGGTCTCAACTCCATAAGCAAGCACAAAAGCGACCAATATATAAAAAGTAACTTGTACCGAGAGAAAAGCACCAGCCGCCAATGAAATTCTTTTCGGATATCTCTTCAGAGCTTCAAGAATGGGGGAAGTTTTTATCACTTTGCTTCCATCTTCGTCAGATTCTTTTGCAGCTTCGAGCTCTTTGAAAGCTTTTGTATCTTCTAATTTGAGCTGTATGTACATACTAATTATCACAAGTACAAAGCTTATAATGAATGGGATACGCCAACCCCAGGTTAGAAAACTTTCCTCCGTAGTAAGCAAGCTAACCGAAATAAAAGCTATGTTTGCCAAAATCACGCCCATGGGTGCACCTGCCTGGGCATAAGCTCCGTAGTATCCTCTTCTGTTACTTGGGGCGCTCTCAGTAACAAGGAGCATAGCGCCCCCCCATTGACCACCAATAGCTATGCCTTGGCAAAATCTTAGAAAAGTTAAAAGAATCGGAGCTGCAATTCCAATTGTTTCATACGTTGGTAAAAAGCCTATTAGAGTTGATGAAACTCCCATCAACATTAAAGCAATAACTAATGTCTTTTTTCTTCCAACGATGTCACCAAAATGACCAAAAATTATCCCACCCACTGGCCTTGCAATAAAACCTGCGGCAAATGTCATATAAGAGAGTATCAATGCAGTTGTTGCATCTACTTCACCAAAGAACAATTTTGGAAAGACTAATCCTGCCGCAGCTCCGTACAGGAAAAAATCATACCATTCGATGCTTGTGCCTGATAAAGATGTTAAGGCTACTTTTCTTATATTTGATTCGTTTTGTGCAGTGCTCATAATGCCATGATAAACTCAAACCGGTTTGCTTTACACAGAAATCAAAATCAATAACAAATTATTTTAAGGAGAAACTATGAAAAAATTTTTATTAACAACATTGCTTTCAATTCCTTTGTCAGTTTTTTCATCAACATTAGTCATTTTAGAATGCGAATTACTTGAAGGCGGAACAATGGATGATGTTAAAAGAATAAATTCAGCCTGGGTTGAGGCCGTTAATCAAATGGGCGATAAAAAAGTAAGCAGCCAAGTGCTTGAAGCTGTACTTGCGGACAATACTGGAGGCTTTATGTATATCGACACTTACCAAGACTCTATACATTGGGGCGAGATAAGATATGAAATAAAGAATGGTGCAATTCAAAATATCGACGATCAGTTTGAAACTGTTTCTAAATGTACATCTGGAAAAATGTACGATGCTGAAGATAGCTAAAATAAAATTTTTTTGTTTGAGAGTTTAAGATTTACTAAAACCATCAATATAAGGTAGGTATAAAGGCTGCCAAGATTCAAGAATATCTTTCAGGGCGTCATTTGGCTGACCTAAAACTGTAAGTTCAATTACTTCAAATAATCTTCCAAAGGGTTCGTTAACGGGGCTGTTGATTAAATTTTCTACTCTTAATACAGCAGCCTCAGAATCTTTAAAGGTCTCGAGAATAAGAGCTCTTTTCTTTTCTTTGTTTAGATACCATTCAAAGCTAATAGTATTGGGCTCATCGCATTGGGCAGTGTAAGGAACAGATAGATCTTTAATAAAACTTTCAGCAGACTCTATATCGTCTAGTAACTTTAAATTTAGGATAAAATTGATCTTAGACATACTAAGAACCTCTTAATTTATAAATTGCGGTCAAATTAACGCTCATAACGCATTTCTTGTCATTCTCTTTAAATAAATTTACATACACATCAATGAATTCATGTCCTTTTTTCTCAAATATTTTATTTATCTCCATCTCAGCTATTAGAGAGGTATTCATCTCAACAGCTTCATAATTTTGAGAAATAGTTTGCAAGTGAATCCATGGGTTCATATATGCGTTTCCGGCTAGTATCCAGTTAGAGCAACCAAGTAAAAAGGCAAGATTTGAATACCCCTCTTTCTGAGGTTGCAACAAATGTGGTAATTCGTTTTCATCTCGAAGATACAGTAAAGGATTAATCTCCCCCCAATTAAATTTGAATGCTAGACAACCCTCGTATTGCAGTTTCTCCCAAATATGTTTCTCAGCAACTGGTGGCTTATAGTCATCATCAGCAATTTTATCTCCCCTATAAGTAGGAGGTATAGGCTTATCATCGGAGAGATGCATTTCAGCGTTAGCAGAAATAACTCCGTTACTCCTTATGAGTATGGTATTAAGCTTATTCTCGTCAGTAATGCTACTTTTGACTGAGAAAGATTCCTCATCATATAGAGGGGAAGTTATTCGGCAATTTGCATAACCATGATCTAACCATTCTTTACCCCATTTTTTTATTGCAGGATGTGCGAGATATGCTGAAATGGTAACACCTGGAACCAACCCACCCTCGAAGCCATATTGTTGCGCTAGATCATCTCCGTGAATTTTATTTTCAGAATCCGGGGCGGTATTGAAAGCAATACCCTCCCAATCATAGATTTCAGAACTCAACTCAATAGCCATGAATCAATTATTAAGACGCCCACGCTTAATCCTAAAATAATTGAGATAGCTTCGTAGGTCCTTTTATTTTTTATGAAAGTTGAAAGGACTCTGTTGGAAGTAAACCAAACGATTCCACCCAAAAAAATCATTAGTAAGAAAATTAACAGGTCATTTAAAGTATTCCATACATGCTCCATAGTCTTAATATTGGGTTAAACCCGTTTTCTTTGCAAATTGTTTAAGGTCTCAAAAAAATTTTTGCTACAATTTGCAACAAAATTATTATTACTTCTTATGATCTTCACTGCGCAGAAGATTAAACCTTAAGGATTAAATGAAACTTAGAAATAAACTGATGTACAAATCACATTCACGCTTTTTGACTTTTTTGATTACCGCACTTTTTACAAGTAGCTGTGCCGCAATTAAAGAGATTAATTTAATTGAATCCTTTGACGAAGAGAATGCATCATCTCCTTATCAATTGACTGAAGAAGAGCTGTCTTATAATCACCCTATTATTCTTCCCGGAGCTCCTGGAGAAAAATCATCAATAATCGATTCAAGAGAAGCTTCAAATATTGCCACAACCTCATACGTGGAAGCTGATGTTAATTTTCTTCAAGGAATGATACTTCATCATAAACAGGCAATTCTTATGTCCAACATGGCTTATAAAAGAACCAATAATGAAATCATCGTTGACTTAGCTAAAAGGATCGATGCTTCTCAAGAGGATGAAATTGAATTCATGGAGAATTGGTTAATTGAGAGAAATGAAGAAATATCTCATCAGCATGAAAATCACATGGGCCAAATGAAAATGGCTGGAATGGCAAGTGATTTGGACTTGAAGAGGCTTGAAGACTCAAATAGTACTGATTTTGATAAATTGTTTTTGACCTTGATGATTGCTCATCACGATGGTGCCTTAAAAATGGTGAAGGATTTAAAAGAGTATCCTGGTAATGCCTATGATCCTATTCTTAGTGAATTCATATCAGACCTTGTAAATGACCAAGGTGTAGAAATTGAAAGGATGAATGGAATTGCAGTAAATTTATCTGATGACCCAAGATCAAGACTCTCATCTGGTCTCTATGATGCCGGGGAGGCAATACTTAATCTTGAAAAAATAGTTTCTCTAAAAAAGCCCATCGGATTTTATAATCCTGAAAATCCTAAAGCTAAAGGTGTTGAAAACCCATCTGATAATAAAAAAGATGAAAAAAAAGAAAGGACAGTTGAAGCAAAATCAAAATCTCTTCGTTCGCCTATTCTGAGTTTTGCAAATACTGATATGGCATTTAGGGATAACCTATTGGCTGTAGGAAGCTATCATGGCTTTAATCTATATGAAATTGATCAAAGTGGTACACCTGAACTCCTGTCTTCGGTCGTTTGCCCTGGAGGTCAGGGAGATGTCTCGATTGTTGATAACCTGCTCATAATGTCTGTTGAGCAAAATAGAAGTCGACTAGATTGCGGTTTACAGGGTGTATCGAAGGAGGCAAGCCCTGAAAGATTTAGAGGTATCAGAATTTTTGATATCTCAAACTTATACGAACCTAAACAGGTTGGTGCAGTTCAAACTTGCAGAGGTTCGCATACCCATTCCGTTGTATCCGGTCCAGATGAAGATGGAAAAATTATAGTTTACAACTCTGGCACCCAAGGAGTAAGAGATGAAGAGGAGATGGAGAGTTGTATTGGAAATATACCGGGTGACAAAAGAACAGCATTATTTAGAATTGATGTCATAGAAATACCAATTGACGATCCTGCAAAAGCAAAAATTGTTAGTAGTCCGACAGTATTTGCTGATCCAGAAACAGGAGCCCTAGGCGGTTTATGGGCTGGTGGAGATCACGGTGACGATACACAAGAAACAAGACGTACCGATCAATGTCACGACATAACGGTGTTTCCTTCAAAGAACCTAGCTGCAGGAGCATGTTCTGGAAATGGCATTCTTTTTGACATAACAGACCCTTACAATCCTGAACGAATTGATGTGGTTACAGATGTTGGTTTTGCTTATTGGCACTCTGCAACATTTAATAATGATGGGACTAAATTGATTTTCACTGACGAATGGGGAGGTGGAGGAAGAGCACGTTGCAGAGCCTGGGATCCTTTGAATTGGGGAGCTAACGCTATTTACGATATTGTCGATAATAAGATGGAGTTCAGAAGCCATTACAAAATGCCCGCACCACAATTGGAAACTGAAAATTGTGTCGCTCATAACGGATCATTAATACCTGTTCCAGAAAAAGATATTCTCGTGCAAGCCTGGTATCAAGGTGGCATATCCATAATGGACTTTACAGACTCGTCTAACCCAAAAGAAATTGCTTTTTTTGACCGAGGTCCGATTGATGAAGAGCTGCTCATCACCGGAGGCTACTGGTCGGCCTATTACTATGACGGTTTTATCTACGGAACAGAGATATCAAGAGGATTAGATGTTTTTAAGCTTCTCGCTAGTGAATATCTCACTGAAACCGATATTGTTGAAGCCTCTAACGCAAGACCTATGTATGGACCTAAAGTATTCAATCCACAACAGCAAGTTCCATTAGGTTGGCGTGATATCAATTAGATAGAAGTTCCTATAGATAAAAACTACTAATGAAGTTTGTTCGACCCTAATTTTTAGACAGGTATTAAGAAACTAATGAATATCCATTATTCATAGAGATCTTCAAAAAGTTCTGGATAATCTCTTATCAGTCTATTATTAAGTCTGTTCATCATCCTTTGGGCCACCTTCATCCCGATCTCCATAGAATCCGAAGCCATTGAGGCTTGTTTTGCCACAAATGAAGACCCTGCATCTTGAATTATGAATTGATGGTAGGCAGAGATTTCTTCCTCAGAAAATTTATCTAGATATAGTTTTTTGATCTCCTCTTTCATTTCATCAAGGTATTCGGCAATAAAGAGATTAAAATAGGTATCAAAATCATCCAAGTCAGAAACATCAATATCAAATTGCTCTAAAGCAAACATTGTTATTTCTTTAATTTCGTCGGTAGTATCTTTGGACATTTGTTGATCGACAATAAAGTCTATCTTTTCTTCGAAAGAAATATTTTCTGCAGCTATCAAAGGTGCAAACACGAAAATGATCAATAAAATTGTTTTCATTTATTCATTTAAACAGAAATTGAAGGATTTAAAAGGGAATGGTGGGCGATACAGGACTTGAACCTGTAACTTCCACCGTGTAAAGGTGGCACTCTACCAATTGAGTTAATCGCCCAGAGGAGCCCGGATTATAGTATTCAAACTTGTGTAAGTCACTAGAGTTCTGTTGACCAAATTCAATAAAGAATATAACGTTTCGTTATGAAACACCTACTCCTCTCACTAGCCCTAATCATCTCTGCTAATGCTTGGGCTGATGATGATATTTTAAATTTAAATTGCCTATTGAAAGGAGAACAGTGTTTTATATGATAATGAAACAAGAGAAGTTATATTGGCTTACTAAATAGAGAACTTTCTTACTACATCACATTCTTCAAAGTCTTCTTTGTTCAGAAAAATGCTGAACATATTTCTTCTTATAAAGACAAGCTAAGACCTCGTAATAATCCGCTAGATTTTGTTCTTCCCCAGCTCTATCTTTTCTCCAAACAATATCATGAGCTTCAGACTCTATGGCTCTCATAATTTCATCTGGCAATTGAGCTATCGGAAAAAAATATTCTCTTAAGTTCCAATATGACTTTTTAGTTAACCAGATGATAATTTCCATAAAAGTAAAAAAAAGCACAGAGAAAAGAAAGAGAAATGTAATGTAATCAAATAAAATATCCACGAAGTAATCTTACATGCCTTTGAACTTCCCTACTACCTCACATTCTTCAAAGTCTTGCTTGTACTAAATTAAAACAATTTACTCCCTAAGCAATCGTGTACTGCCTATGTATTGCCTTTCAACTCTATTTCTACCCTATCTCTTAGAAATAGAATGTTGATTTAAAGGGATTTTTTGTTGAATAAATGGGTTTTGGGAGGGACTGTATACCGTGCAAAAGTGGCACTCTACCAATTGAGTTAATCGCCCAGCAAAACGCTATTTATATTATTCAAAGAAGTTACTTGCTACTTTTTAGTTCACACGCAATCAATCCTTTATTTATATTGAACTTTATAACATAGTTATTATTTTAAATTTGATCAATAGGAGTTAAGAATTATGTTGATAGCGGTAAGAGCAGAAGTAGAAAATGTTGAACATTGGAGAGAGCAATTTAAGACTCACGATGAATTATTTAAAAGCCAGGGAGTATCAGTTGCTCATATGGGTTCATCAGAAGGAAATAAGGTCATAGCGGTATTCGAAACATCAAATGTTGATGAGTTCATTAGAATATTCAATGATGCAAAGACAGCCGAAGCAATGGCAAATGACAAAATCACAGGTGGTGTAGAAATGTTCATACTAGATGAGTCCTATAAACCAGGCGATTGACTTCAAAAAAGAATATAGAAAACTTTAAGATGACTTACTTAGTACTTGGAATATCTATAGTTAACACTATTTTGATCGGTGTTATTCTGCTGAAGCAAAAAGAGTTGAATTTGAAACTTGTGAATTCTCTAAAATCGAAGGAAGAGGATATTGAATTGAATACACTTGAAAATAAAAAACATATAGATGATATGCTAAAAATGAGAGAGATGTATGAATCAGATTAAAAAAGATATTAAAGCTATTTTATTAGCTTTAATATTGGGAATATCCTTCGTTTTAATATTAGGAGCTTAGATGAATAAAAAATTACTTAGAGTTGGCCCATACGCAGATTTTTTCTCTCAAGGTGTGCAAGTGGGAAACATTTTAACTTTGGCCGGACAGGTGGCTGTAGACGATGACGGAAATACACCGAACGACTTAAAAGAACAAATGACTGTCTGTTATGAAAACATTAAAAACGTGTTGAAAGAATTTGATGCAACTCTAGATAATGTAATTGATGAGACATGGTTTGTAACTGATGTTGAAGAGTGTATGCAAAATGTTACTGAAATTTTTTCAGAAAGAGAAAAGATTTACGGTTGTAAACCAGAGGTTTCTCAGACTTTGATTGGTACAAATGCGCTCGTTCAACCTAATTTGAAAATTGAAATCAAATGTATTGCTTACATTGGTAATTGATATGGATCAAAAAAATCTGGACAAACAAATATCTTTGCTTCAAGACAGAACTGAATTTCTAGAGAAGAAATTAAAGGATCTTCAAGCCCAACAACTTGAGATGAGCAACAATATCATTACTCTGATTCAACATGCGGAAACTATGAACAATGTTACTGATGCTTCGGGCTTACTTGCTGAGCATGTAACTGAACTGGAACTTAAACTGGAAAAGTTAATGAGTTTCATCCAATCAGAGGTTAAGCCTGAAAAACTGAACTGAAATTACCATTCTCCAATATTCTCCATTGAAGCCCATGGCTCTGAATTTTCTAAAGCATTCCCTTTTTGGAGTAACTCCACCGATATATTGTCAGGTGATTTTACAAACGCCATTCTTCCATCTCTAGGAGGCCTGTTAATTAGAACTCCTTGATCCATTAATTTTTGACAAGTTTCATAGATGTTTTCAACTTCGTAAGCTAAGTGGCCAAAATTTCTGGAACCCGTGCCAAGATCATCTCCATCCCAATTATAGGTGAGTTCTATTTGTGACTCTTCATTGCCCTCGGCTGCGAGAAAAATCAGGCTAAACCTGCCCTCTTCTATATCAATTTGTCTAATTAACTTAAGACCTAATGCATCTACAAAAAATTTCATAGAAGCATCGACATCTTTGATTCTTAACATAGTGTGCAAATACTTCATACATTAATATTAATATAGATTCTTTGAGGAACGAATAAGTTCTAATAGATTATCTCATGTAAAATATGAGCCAATAATTGAGGAGAAAAAATGTCTGAACGAAAATTTGATGTGATTGTATTTGGAGCAACTGGTTATACAGGGAAGTTAGTTGCAGAGTATATGAAAAACGAATATGGAGATGACGAGAATATCAAATGGGCCATAGCAGGAAGAAATATGGACAAGCTGATGCAGGTAAAAAATGATCTAGGACTAAAAGATGAAATCGAAATGATCGAGGTTGATAGTTCAGATATAGATACATTGAATAAAATGGCCTGCTCTACGAAATGTGTTTTAACGACAGTTGGTCCTTATCAGCTTTATGGATCAGATTTAGTTCAATCTTGTGCTAACAATGGAACAGATTATGTAGATCTTACTGGTGAGCCCGGATGGATGTATGAAATGATAAACCTATGCAAAGAACAGGCTGAAAAGTCAGGTTCACGAATAGTTTTCTCATGTGGTTTCGATAGTATTCCTTTCGACCTTGGTGTTTATTTTCTTCAAAAAGCATTTATAGAAAAAAATGGTAAGCCTGCTGAACGAATTCGTGGTCGTGTCCAAGCTATGAATGGCGAGTTTTCGGGTGGAACAATTGCTTCGCTAGGAGCCACTATGGCAACTCTAAAAGAAAAACCGGAATTGATAAAAGTTTTGGCTAATCCTTTCTCCTTATCAGAAGGATTCGAAGGTCCTCCTCAACCAGATGACTCAAAAGTGATACTGGACGAAAAAATTAATATGTGGGTTGCCCCTTTTGTAATGGCACCGATAAATACAAAAAATATTCATAGGTCTAATTTCTTACTAAATCATATGTACGGAGAAAACTTTGAATATGATGAAATGATGATTGCAGGGGAAGGAGAAGATGGAAAGATAATTGCTGATGCTATGACTACCGCTAATCCTATGGGGGGAGACAATGTTCCTCAACCCGGTGAAGGTCCATCGAAAGAGTCTAGAGAACAAGGAAATTATGACGTACTGTTCGTTGCTGAATCAGGAGACGAAACTATGCAGGCTAGAGTAACAGGAGATATGGATCCTGGTTACGGATCTACATCGAAAATGATCGCAGAGAGTGCTTTATGTTTAGTAAAAGATTGCGATGCATTGCCTGGAGGCATCTATACTCCAGCGCCGTCAATGGGAGAAACTCTAATATCTAGGCTAGTTCAAAGAGCTGGGTTGACCTTTGATTTAATATAAATTTAACTTATGCCTTAAGATAAGATTATTGTATAATGCGGGTATGAAAAAATTCGCATTATTAATTCTTCTACCCCTCTTTGCACATACCGTCTTTTCAGAGCAGCATATCGTAAAAATGCTAAATGCTGGAAAAGAAGGCATGATGGTTTTTGAACCAGCATATTTGTCAGTTAAGAAAGGTGATTCAGTCAAGTTTGTCGCCACTGACTTAGCACATAACTCGGCTTCAATTGAAGGAATGATCCCTGAAGGAGCGCAACCTTGGGTAGGAGTCATGAGTAAAGACATTGAAGTAACTCTGACAGAAGAAGGTGTTTATGTTTATCAATGTACTCCTCATAACATGATGGCTATGGTGGGAGTAATTAAAGTTGAATCTAGCTCTAATCTCGAGCAAATAAAACAAAAGGCAGCTGAGTTTAAAAAGACTTTTTTGATGAATCAAGAAAGATTGGACAACTATCTATCTAGAATCTAAAACAATGAAGGTACAAGTAGTAAAGGACCAAGCAGACGAAACAACATTCGAAGATTGGAGAAATGAAGACTACATGAATAAAATGGAATTCAGTCCATTAGTTATGTTTGTAGTAATCCCTACGATTGTTCAGGCAGCCTGCTTATTATTTATGGGTGCTGCAATGCTCCTGAACACATTTATATTTGCTTAGTTCACCCTATCAAATATAAAACCTTTGTAGTTCTCCGAAACTACCTCTTCAAGCTTTTCTGTATAAACTGGAACACCTATAAAAGGCAAAAAGGCCTTAGCTTTAGACTCTATATTTGATCCGTTATACCATGACTTTGTATCCGTAAAAATCGTCATGTCTGCAATTTCGTTTACTAAAACCATCCAGTCTTCCTCAGCGGTTGCAGAAGATTCGATGACCTTTTTTTCATTTTTAATCATCCAGTCGATACAATCAGTAATCCAGTTAACGTGTTGTTCGATTGAAGGCATCATATTAGAAAGAACTGATGGGCTACCAGGTCCTGTGACAGTAAATAAGTTAGGAAAGTTTGAAATGCCTAATCCTAGGTAAGACTTTGCTCCCTCCTTCCATTGATCCTTTAGCTTTATGTTGTCCCTTCCGGATATATCTATATTTGTGAGAGCACCTGTCATTGCGTCAAACCCTGTTGCAAGTATTAGAGTATCGATTTCATAAACCTCATCTGAATTTATGGAATTCGACGTAATTTCCGATATAGGATTTTCTTTCAAATTAATTAGATGGACATTCTCTTTATTAAAAGTTTCGAAATAGCCTGTATCTACGCAAAGCCTCTTGCCTCCAATATGATAATCAGGTGAAAGAAGGGCTGCTGTGTGTGGATCTTTTACAATTCCCTTAATTTTGTTTCGAACAAAATTCGCTGCTACGGCATTTGCATCTACATCTAGGGGAATATCTGCATATCCACCAAAGAATCCTAAACCTGCATTTTTCCAGTTTTCTTCAAAGTTAGCATTAACCTCTTCAGGATCAGACTCAGAGATCAAAGCTTCGTCGGACATAGCTGCTATTCCAAATCCATTAAGATAATTTTCTTTTCTAAACTCTGGATACCTTGACTTAACTTGCTTTTCAACTTCTTTATCCATAGGTCCATTGTTGGAAGGTATTGAATAATTTGGAGTTCTTTGGAAAACATATAATTCTTCTGCTTGCTCAGCTATAAGAGGTATCGATTGAATTGCGGATGAGCCTGTACCGATGATTGCAACTTTTTTTCCAGAGAAATTTTGTTCTTCTTGGGGCCAAGTGGAAGTTTGAAGAATCTCTCCTTCAAAATTTTCTAAACCGTTGAAGTTAGGCTTATTGGGAACCGATAAGCAGCCAGTAGCGAAAATACAAAATCTTGTTTCATATTTATTTTTAGAAGTCTCAACATACCATTTTGATTCGGACTCAATGAAAGTTGCCTTTGAAACTTCCTCTTCAAAATTTATTCCATCCCTGAGTTCGAATCTGTCTGCAACATGATTGATATATTCTAGAATTTCAGGTTGAGCAGAATACTTTTCTGACCAGTTCCACTCCTGTTGCAAATCTTCATCGAACTGATAAGAATATTCTAGTGAGGGTATATCGCACCTTGCGCCCGGATATCTATTCCAATGCCATGTGCCTCCAATTTGATCTGCTTTCTCTAAGATTACGGCTGATAAGCCAAGTCTTCTGAGTTTGAGTAGTTGATATATCCCAGCAAAACCTGCCCCTACTATTATTGCATCAAATTCTTTTATAGTTTGATCATTCATATAAATACTCCCAAACTGAAGTATATATAAAGTTTCCTTTTTTTTTAATATGGTTTAAGAATTTAAGGAAATCTTCTGAGGGAAAGTTTGTCTCGTGAGGACATATCTTCAGCCCTTAAGATCATGTAGTGTGCGAGTACGATTTTATCTATACCTTGAGATCTTTCTTGAGCTTTTTGCATTAGAACGGGATCAAAGAAATTTTTATCAACTTCCTCGATGACCTTCCTAAAATGGAAACGGTTAGCTTGCATAACTTATTAAAAAATATACTTTTGTTAACAACTGTCAGTTGTTAATATCTAATCAACAATTTTGGACTTATAAAGAAGAGCAGCAACAGCATTATACAAGATACTTATGAAAAATACTCTATTAGCACCCGCCCTCACAACCAACATAGACAAGAAGTCAGAAGAATTCGAAAATTATAAAAATGCAATGTTAGAAAAGTTAGATGGCATTCAGGATTTACTTGATTACGTCGAACTCGGTGGTGGTATGCATCATCACGAGAGATTGGCTGCTAGAGGGAAAATGTCTGTTAGAGATAGAATTGCAAATTTCTTAGATCCTGACACTCCTTTTCTAGAAATTAGCTCTCTAGCTGCATATGCGTCTGATTATCCTGTAGGTGGCGGTGCTGTGGCAGGAATAGGTATAGTAGCTGGTACTGAAGTTGTTATATTTGCAAATGACCCTACTGTATTGGCAGGCGCGATGCATGCTTACTCAGGAAAAAAATGGACAAGGGCAATGGAGATTTCAAGAGTCAATAAAATCCCTTATGTCCAATTTGTTGAATCTGCTGGTGGCGATCTAAGAATGGGTGGAGGAAAAGGGAAAGGAAGCTCTAGAGGTCAAATACTAGGCGCAGGTCACTTTGCCGAGTCTGGAAGGACATTTTACGATGTAACAGAATTATCAAAATTAAGAATACCCACAATCTCAATAGTATTTGGTTCATCTACAGCGGGTGGAGCTTATCAACCCGGAATGTCGGATTACAACATATTCATAAAAAAACAATCAAAAGTCTTTTTAGGAGGGCCACCTCTAGTAAAAATGGCTACAGGAGAGGAATCTGATGATGAGACTTTAGGTGGAGGTCAAATGCATGCTGAAGTGTCAGGTTTGGCAGATTATCTTGCTGAAGACGAAATGGATGCTCTCAGAATTGGTCGAGAAGTCGTGTCTCACCTCAATTGGAGGAAAGAAGGAAAAGAACCAAAATTGAAACCAGATGAGCCTGTTTTAGATACTGAGGATCTTCTTGGTCTCGTAGATCCAGATCTCAAAAGGCCATTTGATGTGAGGGAAGTAATAGGAAGAATATCAGATGGATCGAGATTTGAAGAATTTAAACCTCTTTTTGGTCCAACTATCGTATGCGGCTTCGCTTCAATACATGGTTATACAGTAGGGATTTTAGGCAATAACGGTCCTATCTTTCCAGATACAGCTTCGAAGGGAGCACATTTTGTTCAATTATGTAATCAAATAGATATTCCTATTATTTTTCTTCAAAATATTACTGGTTTCGTTGTTGGAAAAGATTACGAAAGAGCTGGTCAGATCAAGAGAGGAGCTCAATTCTTAAACTCGGTATCTAACTCTACCGTGCCTCATCTTACAGTGATACTTGGCGCAAGTTATGGAGCAGGAACTTATGCTATGTCTGGAAGAGCTTTCGATAATAAATTCACTTTCTTATGGCCAACTGCGAAAGTTGCTGTAATGGGACCTCAACAAATTGCTGGAGTAATGTCGATTGTGAGAAGAGCAAGAGCTGCTAGGACTGGTGAAAAATTTGATGAAAAAGAAGATGCAAAGATGGTTGCATTTGCCGAAAAAGCACAGGAAGAAGGATCGCTTGCATTAAGAGCCACTGGTGCAATAAGTGATGATGGAATTATTGATCCAAGAGACACGAGAAATGTTCTGGGAATGTGCTTGTCTCTTGTAAATGGAAGAAATATTGAAGGCGCACCTGGATATGGAGTGTATAGACTATGAATTTTCATAAATTACTTATAGCAAATAGAGGTGAAATAGCCTGCAGAATAATTAAAACAGCGCATGAAATGGGTATATCTTGTGTCGCTGTTTATACAGAGCCTGATACGAACTCACCTTTTGTTCGCATGGCGGATGAAGCCGTAAAGCTTAATGATAGCTATTTAAATGGTAAAGAAATTATTGAAGCTGCAATTGATACTGGCGCAGAAGCAATACATCCTGGATATGGCTTCCTATCTGAGAATGCTAAGTTTTCTAGAGATGTTTTGAAAGCTGGATTAATTTGGGTCGGACCAAGCTCAAAAGTTATAACATCCATGGGAGATAAGCTTAAAGCAAAGGAAATAGCTGAAAAGGCTGGAGTGCCTACTCTTCCTATGACAACTAATCCGAATAAAGCTAATGAGATAGGCTATCCCATTCTTATAAAAGCTGCTGCTGGCGGTGGCGGTAAAGGCATGAGAATTGTAGAAGACAAAAAAGAACTTAAGGAAGCAATTCTTGGTGCTAAAAGAGAAGCTAAAACAGGATTTGGTGACGATAGGGTTTTCATTGAGAGATACGTTGCCCGTTCAAGACATATTGAAATCCAAGTTCTGGGTGATAAGCACGGAAATGTTGTACATCTCGGAGAAAGAGAATGTTCTATTCAAAGAAGGCATCAAAAAATTATTGAAGAATCACCCTCACCCAGAGTCAATTCTAAGATGAGAAATGCTATGGGAGATGCAGCTCTAAAACTTGCAAGAAAACTTAAGTATGAGTCAGCAGGAACGGTTGAATTCCTTGTCGATGATAAAACTGGAGAGTTTTGGTTTTTAGAGGTGAACACAAGATTACAGGTCGAACATCCTGTTACAGAGGAGGTAACAGGCAAAGATTTAGTTTACGAGCAATTAAGAATTGCTCGCGGAGAGGAACTTGGATATTCACAAGACGATATCACTTGGGAAGGCTCATCAATCGAAGCAAGGTTATATGCTGAAGATCCATCAAACGATTTTTTACCAGCAACTGGAACACTTATTGCTTACGAAAATGATACAAATATTGATGCAAGATGGGATACTGGAATTGAGCAAGGCTCAGTAGTAGGAACTGATTTCGATCCTATGCTGGCTAAAGTAATTACTAAGGGAAAAACAAGAACTGATGCAGCAAATAAACTTGCTCTTGCTCTTGAAAGCATGCACATAGGAGGAGTAACAACAAACAGAGACTTCCTCGTAGCATCTTTAAGAACAAAAGATTTTTTAGATGGTAAAACTACATCTGATTTTATCGAAAAAACGAATCCTCAAAGATCAGTTATTCTTGAAGGATCTAACTTAGAAAGTGCAGCTTGTGCCTTAGCCCTTTGGATACAAGGTAAAAATAGAGAAAATGCAAATATACTGAAAGGCATGCCTACAGGGTGGAGAAATTCCCGCCTTCCCAAACAAAATTTGAAATTAAGTTACCTTGATAAAGAGTTAATGATTTCTTATAAATCCAATAGAGATGGGTCTTTTGATATAAATGAAAATACTAAGGCTAGAATAAAAGAATGGACTCCAGGCGGCATTGACATAGAAGTCAACAACAGGAGATTCTTTTCAAAAGTGACACAAGATAATGATCAAGCTGTTGTCCATGGTCCTTGGGGCGATGCGTTATTTAATATCATACCGCGATTTAGCCTACCAGGTAATGAATTGCAGGCTGGAGGACTGATTGCTCCAATGCCTGGAAAAGTCATAGATCTAAAAGTAAAAGTTGGGTCAAAGGTCAAGAAAGGAGAAACTTTAGTCATCCTCGAGGCAATGAAAATGGAACATCAAGTCAAAGCATCTGCGGATGGTAAGGTAACCAAAGTCCTAATTAAAAAAGATGATCAGTTAGAAAATGGTGCTCTGCTGATGGTTCTCGATAGCTAAAATGAATAATCAAAAAGATAAAATAATTATAGGTAACTGCAGTGGATTTTATGGGGATAGGCTATCCGCAGCGAAAGATATGGTTGAGGGAGGTCCCATTGATGTTTTAACTGGGGATTATTTAGCTGAATTGACTATGACAATTTTGTACAACCAAAGAATGCAACGTGGAGAGGATCAAGGTTATGTTGGAACATTTCTAAAGCAATTCAAAGATGTGGCTGTTTCTTGTCAGGATAAAGGAATAAAAATTGTTACAAATGCTGGAGGTCTAAACCCAGCTTCAATGGCTAATAAGGTAGAAGAAATCATTCAAGAATTAAATTTAGATTTAAAGGTAGCTTACATTGATGGGGATGACTTAATTCCTCGTTTTGAAGAACTTAAAAAAAATAAAGAGCCTTTAAAAAATATCGAAAAAGGTATCTCTTTACATGAATATTCCAAAAAACCTTTAACTGCAAATGTTTATTTCGGAGCCTGGGGTATAAAAGAAGCTCTTGATGCTGGTGCGGATATTGTTGTTTGTCCAAGAGTTACTGATGCCGCAGTGGTGATCGGTCCTGCTGCCTGGAAATATAATTGGTCAAGAGATGATTATGATGCGTTAGCAGGAGCCCTTGCAGCTGGACATATAATCGAATGTGGAGCTCAAGCAACTGGAGGAAATTATTCTTTTTTTCAAGAAGTTCCCTCTTTTTTCAATATTGGATATCCCATTGCTGAAATTTACGAGGATGGTAGTTTCACCATAACCAAGCATCCAGGTACGGGTGGACTAGTATCTATCGGTACTGTCACAGCTCAACTACTTTATGAAATTGGGTCGCCAGCTTATATGAATCCAGATGTCATTGGTCATTTCGATACTTTAAAAATGGAACAAGAATCTGATGATAGAGTTTATGTTTCTGGTTGCAGAGGTTCAAGTGCACCAAAAACACATAAAGTCTGTGTAAACCTTGCAGGTGGATTCAGAAATGGAACTGAAATCTTATTAACTGGAATAGATATAGAGGAAAAAGCAAAACTCGTCACAGACTTAATCTTTGAAAATGTTGGTGGTAAAGATCAGTTTGATCATGTCGATGTTCAGCTAATAAGAACAGACCATAACAATCCTAATTCTAATGAAGAGGCTCAAGCTTCTTTGAGAATATCTGTTATGTCAGAAAATCCTGACCTCGTAGGACGTCTGTTCAGTGCAAAGATAGTTGAACTTGGACTAGCCAGTATTCCTGGATACACAGGACGATCAGGAATGCCAACTGGACCATATATTCAATATTGGCCTGCTCTTATAGACAGTAAATACATAAAAGAAAGAGTACATTTCGATGGAAAATTAACAGAAGTTGAGCCTACGAGTCAGATGAATTTTGAAGAGATTTATTATCAAAAAGAGCCTTACGAAAATAAAGTACCTGATTATAAAAACACTACCAAAACTAAGTTTGGTAGTCTTTATGGAACAAGGTCGGGAGATAAAGGTGGATGTGCGAATCTTGGGGTTTGGGCAAAGAACCAAGAAGCTTATTCTTATCTTTATGAATTTCTTTCAGTTGATAAACTCAAAGAACTTTTACCTGATCTGAGAGAATATGAAATAGAGAGATATGAGTTACCCAATATCCTTTCTCTCAACTTTTATGTTCACGACATCCTGCAAGATGGGGTTTCATCATCGACTCGTTTAGATGGCCAGGCAAAATCTCTTGGAGAATATCTAAGGGCAAAAGATATCGATGTCCCTGATTTTTTAACAAATTAAAGTAAATATGGAAAAAAAGTTATCAATGGAAGGACTTGAATTTCAAGCCACGAAAATCAAGATAGAAAATAATATCTTAACAATAACTCTCAATAGGCCTGAAAAAAAGAATGCGCTCAATAACGTAATGATGAATGAAATCTGTTATGCCCTAAGCTATGCAAAACAGGAAAGAGATATAAGAGTTGTAATAATAGGTGCTGAAGGAGATGTTTTTTGTGCAGGGGCAGATCTAAGAAGAGAACAATCAGAATCAAATGTCCCTAAAATTGAGGGATCAGATGACATCAGCTTATTAATAAGACATCTTTATAAGCCTGTAATTTGTCAGATACAAGGTTCAGTTCACGCTGGAGCGCTTCTAATGGTAACAAACTGTACACACGCTATTGCAGTCGAGGATGCAAAGTTTTCTGCACCTGAGATTTTAAGAGGAGTATGGCCTCATATGGTCATGGCTGGATTGTTTAGAGTTATGCCAAAGAGAGCTGGGTTGGATTTTTGTATGAGAGGTCAAGCCATAGACGCAAATAAAGCCAAAGAATGGGGACTTATAAACGAATCGGTTCCAGCAGATGAACTTGAATCCGCAGTAAATGAACTAGCTAAAGATTTAGCCAATCTGGCACCTGGAACTATGCAGTTTGGTTTAGAGGCATATGTAAACCAAGATGCAATGGACTTTGATGATGCTCTGCCCTATCTTGCTAAAAAAAGCGCTGAAACTTTTGCTGGTCCCGATGCTCAAGAGGGTATTGCTGCTTTTCTGGAGAAGAGAGAACCAAACTGGGATTAATTTTTTTTCGAAGCCATATATATGGCAATCAATACTATTAGACCACCCAGTAACTGAAATGAAGTAAGCAACTCTCCAAGCAATAACCAACCATAGAATGCTGCAGCAACTGGTTGCATCAATAAAATCAAGGAAGATAAATGAGCTGAGATCTTGGAGATTCCAGAAGTGATCATTCCCTGAGCTATGGTTTGAGAGAAGATTGCATAGCTCAGTAATATATAAAATTCAGATGAACTGATTCCCAAATCGTTAGCTTCGATTATGCTCACAGGCAACAAACATAAAGAAGTTATGACTGTTACAAAAAACAAAGTTTTCGCAGGCTTTAAAACATTTGTTATGTCTTTTATCGACAAGATATAAGCAGCATAAAAAAAAGCCGCAATGATCCCTAAAATATCTCCGAATACCATATCTTGCTTTCCAGGGAGCATCACTAATGAGACTCCCGCAAGTGCAAGAATCAAGGTGAATATAAAGGATAATTTAATTTTATAGCCGAATAGTAAGATGCCAAATATTACGACAAATACTGGTGCTGTGTTTGCCATCAGTGTCGCATTAGCAACTGAGGTGAAAGAAAGAGACCAGTTCCATATCGCCATATCTAAAGCAAAACAAAGACCGCCCAAGAAAAGGAAAAACCTATTCCGATTAGTCAAATTGATCTTCTTTAGATTTCCTCTTTCCTCAAATTTCATCCATAGATAGAGAAAAGGAAGAGCGAATAGAGATCTGTAGAAAGCTATCAAGGAGGGTGAAGATTCACTGATTTTAACAAAGATGCCTGACCCACCAAGCATGGCTGCGCCAACTAAAAGTAATAAGACTCCTTTGAAAAGTTGATTTGATATATTTTTATCTTCGCTCAAAGTCTTAAGTTATACTTTTGAAATGATCAAATTGTCCAACAATCAGGAAATTGTATCAGTATCAGATATAAATAATCTTGCTAAAGGTCTGCTTGAGAAAGAATTAACTAATGTTTGGATTCAAGGGGAAATTTCGAGCTTTACTGCTCATGGCTCAGGTCACTGGTACTTCACCATAAAAGATAAGAACTCGTCATTGAGCTGTGTGATGTTTAAATTTGAAAATCAGAATGTTTTATTTGATCCGAAAGTTGGAGACGAATTAATTCTAAATGGCAATGTCAGTATCTATGCTCCATCAGGACGTTACCAGTTCAATGTAAAACACATCGAGGTTTTTGGGGAAGGTGCATTACTTAAAGCATTTGAAGATTTAAAGAGAAAATTAGAAAAAGAAGGATTATTTGAAGAGAGTGCTAAGAAACCGATTCCTGCCCTTCCATTGTCTGTAGCTGTAATATCCTCAGAGACAGGTGCTGTTATTGAAGATATTATAAACGTTCTAGGCAGGAGAGCCCCCTCTTTAAAACTTACCTTAATAAAATCTAAAGTGCAGGGAAAAACTGCAGATAAAGAAATTACTAAATCTATAGAATGGGCTAACCGCGCAAATATTTTTGATATTGTAATCTTGGCGAGGGGTGGAGGGTCTATAGAGGATCTTTGGTGTTTTAATATGGAATCTGTTGCAAGGGAAATTGCTAAATCAAAATTACCGATAATAAGTGCTGTTGGTCATGAAACTGATTTTACGATCAGCGATTTTGTAGCAGATCTTAGAGCTCCAACTCCTTCTGCTGCTGCAGAAATTATCAGTCAAAGATATTCGACACTAATAGATACATTCATAATGAGTCAGGAAACGCTCAAAGACAAACTAAATAAAAATCTTGCTCAATTAAAAGAAAATCTCTATCTAAAAACATCTTTGCTAAAACATCCAGGAGATAAGCTGAGAGAAACATCGCAATTAATTGATAGTCATGAAATAAGATTAAAAGATCTTCTTTACCGAAAAATACTTGAGAAAAAAAGTAACTTACAAGGGCATATATTGGGTCTTAGAAACTCATCTCCTGCAAATAAAATAAATTTAAATCAGACTGGGATATCAAATAAAAAATCAATACTAATCAATAAGATAAATAATATTATTGAACAAAACAGAAGAAATTACTTAACAAAAATAAGTACTTTGGAAGCCGTTAATCCATTATCGGTTTTAACCAGAGGTTACTCGATTGTTACGAATCAAAGCGGAAAAATTATTTCTTCTAGTGAGAGTCTGGAAATTAATGAAGAAATTCAAGCTGAATTTAAAAAAGGTAAAGTAAAAGCTAAAGTAACTGAAAAATTTGATAATGAATAAGTTCATCATAGTGCTTTTATTCTTGGCCTCCGCGTGCGCTAACTTACCTTCCTCCAAAACAGTTGCAAATTGTGTATTTCCCTCGGAAGAGGTATTTCCGGGAGGAGTGATTAACTACGAATTCGATTCAAACGGAATTAATATTGAAGATTCCCTATACTCAGATAATCTTGATTTTATTGTCTGCGAATCGAATAAAAATATCGTCAATATAATTATTCCGATTCCACTATCTTTTGAAAAAAAAGAGGTGAACTTTGGTGTTCCAGGCTTATTCAGTGCTTCTTTTCCTATAAAAGAAAGATACTATCGGGAATCAAGAATAGAAATAAAAAATAAAGATTTAGTTAATCCTCCAAGCTCATTCAATGAGAGAATTAGCAAAGAATATGCCTTAGGGATTAAAGCTAAACAAACTGTGTCCGACAGAAAGTTGCGAAATACTAAAATGGAAATGCCCCTAGAAGGCATTATTAGCAGCGAATTCGGAGTAAGAAGATTTATCAATAATCAGCCAAGGAATAGGCATGTAGGTTTAGATATAGCAGCTGATGAAGGTACTCCTGTGATCGCGCCTTTGAAGGGTGAAGTTATAATCTCAGACGAGTTTTTTTACAAAGGAAATGTTGTATACATTGACCATGGTAATGGGTTAGTTTCAAGCTACTCTCATTTGAGTGAAAGGAAGGTCTCTACTGGAGATAATGTCTCCAAAGGACAAGTACTTGGCTATGTAGGAAGTACTGGAAGAGTTACTGGACCCCATTTACATTGGGAGATTTCACTCTTAGGAATCTCTTTAGATCCTGAGATATTTGTAAATCAGTAATTTTACTCAATAAGTGCTTCTAGACTTTCTTTAGTTTGAGGACCTATCAGCGTGTGAATTAACTCTCCTTGAGGATTGATAATGTAAGTTGCTGGTAAACTGGGAGGAGACTCCCAACCGAATAACTTCCCTGGATCGTTTAAGATACTCGGCACGTTTACTCCAAATCTTTTTATCTGGCCTTGCAATTCCTCTCCTTCTAACCTGTCAAAGTTGTAGGCAAGAACAAGAGCTTTTGCTTTATTCTCTTTATAGAAACTTTCTAATTCAGGCATCTCTTTAATACAAGGCGGACACCAGTCTGCCCAATAATTTACAATTAACCACTTGCCTAGAAAATCATTCATCTGACCTGTGTCACCATCAGCGAGGAAGTAATCAGGTTCAGAGCAAGAGGTTATAATAAAAGTGAGACTTATCAGAAAAAATTGCTTAGTCTTATAATATATTTTCATTAATTTTATAGGGAAAGATTTATCTGCATGGAACATTTTAGCATTTACCACAATCCTAGGTGTAGCAAATCTCGTCAAACCCTCAACTTGATGAAAGAGAATGGTATTAATCCAACTATTATTCTTTACTTAGAAAACAAACCCAAAGTTAATGAACTAAAAAAAATATTGGATTTGATGAATATGAAGCCCAGAGAACTTCTGAGAAAAGGGGAAGATGATTACAAAATATTTAATTTAAATGATTCAAACAAAAGCGATGAGGAGATATTAAAAATTATGTCAGAAAATCCAAAACTCATTGAAAGACCCATTGTCGTCACTGATAATAAAGCGGTTATCGGAAGACCGCCTGAAAATATATTTAAAATCATAAAGTAAAGACCATGGAACAAAAAAGTTTTATTGAAAAATTTAAGAAAAATCCTTTGTTTTGGGTTTTCTCAGGAGAATTATTCTTTTTCACCTTAAATGTTATCTTCTTAATCGCGCTTCTTATTGCAATATTTTCTTTTATAAGCTCAATCTTTATAGATCAATTTGAAGACCCAACCGATAAGGCGCTAGTCATCAATCCTATTGGTCCAATAGTTGAGCAAGTGGCAGGTTCAAATGATCCTCTTCAAGAATTTACTGGTGAAGTACCAAGGGAATTATTTGTTGGGGATTTAATGGAAGTATTAAATTCTGCTGCTACTGATGATAGAGTCCAAAATATTCTTCTGAGATTAGACAACATTAATGGGACAGGGCAAAGCGTTTTGTTCGATGTAGGAAATGCTTTACAAAAACTCAAAGACGCTGGTAAAAAAATAATTGCAGTTGGAGACTACTACACCAGGAGTAGTTACTATCTTGCTTCATTTGCCGACGAGATTATCCTCAATACAGATGGAATCGTTGAGCTCTATGGATTTGGGCGAAGTAGACTTTTCTATAAGTCTTTACTAGATAAACTGAAGATTGATTTTAATGTCTTTAGAGTGGGTACTTTTAAATCTGCTGTGGAGCCCTATATAGCTGATGAAATGTCCTCAGCTGCAAAGGAAGCAAACTTGAGCTATTTAAATGTTCTATGGGATTCTTATAAAGATGTAGTTGCAAGAAATAGAGGCTTATCAGCTTCTGAAATACAAAACCTAGTTGATAATGCAGATGTAATCCTCACTAATCCGGACGAATCAACGGCAGAGGCTCTGAAGGGTTACGGTCTTGTTGACAAGCTGCTTCCAAGAACTAAAACCCGGACATATTTAAAAGAAATTTTTGGTGAATCAGAAGACGGAAAGACTTTTGCAAGGATATCCGGTTATGATTATTTCCAACTAATACAATCTGAAAAAGAACAAGAATCTAGTAAGGATATAATCTCTGTGATTGTTGCCAGGGGGACAATAGTTGACGGAGTTCAACCTCCGGGAATGATAGGAGGCGATTCAACTTCTAGGCTTATAAGAGAAGCACACGAGGACAAAAATGTTAAGGCAATTGTCCTTAGAGTTGATTCAGGTGGTGGGGGTGTTTTTGCATCAGAACAAATAAGATTGGAGTTGATGGAGGCAAAAGAAAAAGGAATTACTTTTATTGCCTCTATGGGAAATGTCGCCGCATCTGGAGGCTATTGGATCTCAGCAAATGCCGATGAAATTTGGGCTTCGCATAACACAATCACTGGCTCAATTGGTATATTTGGTCTACTTCCCACCTTCGATAGAGCCCTAAAAGAGATAGGCATTAGTAATGACGGAGTATCTACATCTAAGTTAGACCTATCAGGCGATGTCACAAAACCTCTAGATCAAGGCCTAGCAAAAATAATTCAAAGTGAAATTAATTATGGCTATAAAAGATTTATTGAGTTAGTGAGTGAGGCTAGAGAGATGCCAATAGACGAAGTTGACAACATAGCACAAGGTCGAGTTTGGGCTGGTTCAAAAGCAAAAGAGTTGGGTCTGGTCGACAGTATAGGTGAT
>CACOVO010000005.1 GCA_902630715.1 uncultured SAR86 cluster bacterium
AGGGATTATTGATGATTCCCTAGACGAATCAAACGAGACAGTAATTGTCACCTTATCGAATCCCAGTAATGCAACCTTGGGTAGCGATAAAGTACACACCTATACCATCACCGATAACGACAGCGCACCAGTTATAGACTTCAATGCTACCAGTTCAAGTGGAGCTGAGTCTGTTTCTTCCAAAGCTATTACAGTGGATTTATCTGCAGCATCTAGTCAAGATGTAACCGTTGACTATGCTGTTACTGGTACCGCAACAGGATCGGGTACAGATTACACCTTAGCCAACGGAACTCTATCTATAAGTGCGGGGTCAACCTCAGGAACCATCACCATTGCCAGTATTGTTAATGACTCCTTAGATGAAGACAATGAGACTGTCGTTTTGACTCTATCTAATCCAAATAACGCAACAGTGGGCAGTGATAGTGTTCACACTTATACCATCGATGATAATGATGATGCATCAGTTGTCGATTTTAATACCACCAGTTCGAATGGAGCTGAGTCAGTTTCTTCCAAAACAATTACGGTAGACTTATCTTCAGTTTCAGCAAAAACCGTTACTGTTAATTATGCTTTGTCTGGTACCGCAACAGGATCAGGTACTGATTACACTCTCGGAAGCGGTACACTTACAATTAATGCTGGATCCTCAACTGGCACAATAACCATCGCAAGTATAGTTGATGACTCCATAGACGAAGCAGACGAAACTGTTGTATTAACATTGTCTAACCCAAGTAATGCAACTTTGGGCACTGACAGCATTCATACCTACACTATCAGTGATAATGATAATACTCCAACCATTGAATTTAATGCTTCTAGCTCAAGTGGAGATGAATCTGTATCTTCCAAAGCCGTCACCGTAAATTTATCTGGACCTTCGAGCGATAGTGTAACGGTCGATTACGCAGTCACTGGAACGGCTACCGGGTCAGGAACAGACTATAATCTTGTTAACGGGACTTTAAGTATTTCTGCTGGCAACACAACAGGCACAATTACTATTGCAAGTATTGTTGACGATGATGAGGATGAAACAGATGAGACGGTAGTCATTACTTTATCTAGCCCAAGCAATGCAACCCTAGGAAGCAGTGATGTTCATACTTACACGATTGCTGATGACGATGGTTTACCTACAGTCGATTTTAATAGAACAAGTACAACTGGTGCTGAAGATATATCGTCGGTTGCCTTAACTGTTGACTTGTCAGCAGCTTCGAGTAATGACATTACTGTAGATTACGCCGTCACAGGCACAGCCACAGGCTCTGGAACCGATTACACTCTTGCAAATGGCACCTTAACTATTAGTGCAGGTGCAACTTCCGGAGCTATTTCAATAGAGGGAATTGTAGATGATGATCTTGATGAGGCTGATGAGACAGTCATTGTTACTTTATCGAACCCAAATAACTCTATTCTTGGAAACGATAGTGTACACACTTACACTATTAGCGATAATGATGGTATTCCAGCAGTAGGATTTTCTTCTTCAACTTCAACTGATTTAGAATCCGTCTCCACAAGATCAATATCTATTGGTATTCCTTTTGCAACTGCTTCAGAAATTCAAGTTGATTATTCAGTTTCAGGGACCGCAACAGGCGCTGGAGCAGACCACACAATGTCATCTGGCAGCGTTTCTATCGAAGAGGGCGCAACCACTGGAACAATAGTCATAGATTCGATTATTGATGATTCGGATGATGAATCTGATGAAACATTAATCATCACCTTATCAAATCCAACCGGTGCCGTCCTTGGAAATAGCATAGTTCATACTGCCTTCATCACTGACAATGATGATCCTCCGGTTATTAGTTTTGATAGCACAAGTTCAAGTGGAGATGAGGCAGTTTCTTCAGCAGGTTTGACTGTTGTTTTAGACTCTAGATCCAGTCAAAACATAACAGTTGACTACGCAATCTCTGGAACTGCAACTGGATCAGGTGAAGATTACACACTTGGCGCCGGAAAACTAACTATCAATGCGGGCGAAACAAGCGGCACCATTACCATAGCAAGCATTATTGATGATCCGTTCGATGAACCTGATGAAACGGTAATTATTACTTTATCTAATCCTGTTAATGCAATTCTTGGCACTGACATTACTCACACTTTCACAATTAGTGACAATGACACAACTCCGACCGTTAACTTTAATACCCCAGCTTCTAACGGTGATGAATCTATAACCTCTGTAGCTTTAGTTATAGATTTATCTGTCGCACCTAGTCAAAATGTGACAATTGACTACTCTGTTACTGGTACCGCTACAGGTTCTGGTACCGATTACACTTTATCCGATGGAACGATCACGTTAAGTGCTGGCGAAACAACCGGAACACTTTTTATCACCGATATTGTTGATGATATGTTGGATGAAGAAAACGAAACAGTAATTGTTTCCTTATCAAATCCAACTAATGCAACTTTAGGGACTGATAATGTCCACACTTATACCATTAACGATAACGATAATTTACCTGCTGCAGATTTTAATATTATCAGCTCTGAAGGTGATGAGCCGTCGCCATCGATAAATATTACTGTTGATATATCTGAGATATCTGGAAAACAAATATCAGTAGATTATAAATTGACAGGTACAGCAACTGGTTCAGGAACTGACTACAACTTAGAAGATGGAACTTTAATAATAGATACCGGCGAAAATAACGGAAATATAACAATTCCAGGCATTATTGATGATGACCTTGCCGAGGACGATGAAACAATTATTATCACATTATCCAATCCAACAAATGCAGTCCTGGGTGTTGACAATGTTTATACTCATACGATTTTAGCTAATGATGATGATAAAAGACCCAACTTAATAGCAACCAAACCTCAAGATGACAGCACCAGGGTCCCTATAAATAGCGATATTATTTTGACGTTTAACAAAGCTGTTAATTGTGAATCAGGCAGCATAAATATTGAGTCTGAAAATAATACTTCCTCTTATACCGTAAGTTTCCCAAATGAAATTGTGACAGGTTGCGGTACAGAGAATATAACCATTAATCCACCCACGGATTTAGAGTATGAAACTGAATATTATGTATTAATTGATAATACTGTATTTGAGGACGAATTAGGAAACTCTTATAAAGGTATTAGCGACAAAAACGAGTTTAATTTTAAAACACCCATCGAATTGACCGATCCTACCTTAAAGCAGCCCGTAATCGATAACGCAAGAGCTATGCTACAGATTGCAACACGATGGGTAGATCAAAATGTTAATGTAATTTCCAAACGTTTGAAAACTGCCTCGCGGGAGGGTTTGAGAGGGTTAAAGGTTAATTTTGACAATAAGATACTTGATACAGTTAAAACCCTTGGTTCGAGTGAGTCTGAAGATAAATTCGTAGAGGAGCCAATAATAGAGTTATGCACTATCAATTCTAGTGGCCCTAAAACTGATCAATCTCTAAAGATAAAAGTTCATTTATCTAAAATCGCACCTGATGACATTGCTGTTAATTTCAACATCACCGGCTCATCAGATAAAGAAAATTTTTCCTTTGGCGAAGGGATATTAAATATTGAGGCTGGGCTAAAATCTGCCATTATTATTATCGATGGTATTCCACAAAATAAATTTGGTTTTATTAAGGGAGATAGGAAAATTTTTGTGACCCTTTTAGATTCTTCAAATGCGCGATTAGGCGATAATTTGGTTTATACCCATACTCTAACAGAGGATCCAAAAGCATGGACTGACCCTAACGAAAATTATTTCTGCATATCAAATTTTGATATTCCTAAATTATCAACACCTATAGCTGCTTATTCCTCCTATAACCTTTATAAAGTTGTGACCAAACCCCAATTCTATAGCCAGAATACCGAAGGCTACAAACAAAATGCCACTCAAGGCTTTGGAGATAATAATTCTGATATCCAAATTTCTAATATAACTAATGACCAAGAAGAGGCTGACAGTTCTCAAAGTTTACAGCAATTAGAATCCACCGCAAAAGAATGGGTATCGGATCCTGTGAAAGTAACAGCTGATGGGGAATTAAGAGAACTCATTGGAGATTGGTCAGTATGGATTGATGGAGAATTTGGAGAATTTACTCTTCGCAAAAATAGGCAAAGTACAAGAATTCTGGACGAAAGATCTTTTCATATAGGCATCGATAGATTAAATGACGATGGAGATTTATTTGGTTTTGCTTTAGGTTTAGGAGAAGCCAAACCGCTAAATAGAAATCAGGTCTCTAATGTAGAGTCTAAAAATTATAGCCTTTCAACGTACGGGAAATTCGATGGTGAGGGAAGTGCCTTACAATTTATTCTTGGGATCAGTAAATTAGAATTCGACTCAGACCGAGTGGATGGAGAAGAGCTTTTAAAAGGCCAACGAGAAGCAAAACAAATGTACGGATCCTTGGCGCTTATTCGTTCATTTAGTAATGAGTCGAGTAATTGGCTCATTTCTCCGTATTTTAGGATTGATGCTTCATACACAGAGTTTGATAAATATAGAGAAATAGGCGGCGAGACCGCACTCACTTTTGATGAGCTGACATTATCAAATGTTAAGGCATCAATTGGAACAGATATCAGTTACCTATTTGTAGGATCTAAATATAATTTAATGCCATATATAACCTTAGAGTACGGCATAGATTATTCTGAAACTTCTAATCAAAATATGTATTACAACTCTGAGGGGCCCAACATAAATTACATATTACAGCTGGATGATGGAGTGAAAGCTCATAATTGGGAAGTTGATTTAGGATTAGTGCTTGAAATTACACCGGACATGACCACTAATCTTGGTTGTAGATGGCAAGGCAGATCTAGCTACTCATCTGATTACTCAAGCATTTCTATTAATGACCTTTCGCAATCAGAAATTTGTTTTCTTGAGTTAATGTTGAGTCTTTAACAACGCAATTACTTCTTATTACTTATGAATCGATCTTTATAAAAAAATTAGAAAATGCTCTGCCTACTAAATTTATCGTGATGAATATAAAAAAAAGGGAAAAAACCAAAGCAAAGCTATTAAAAGCAATTCGCTTCATTATTGCCAAGGGAGAGAAGGTTTCAGTAATTACTATTACTAAAAAAGCAAAACTCGCATATGGCACTTTTTATAGATACTTCAAAGATTTAGATGAAATTTACTATGAGGCTATCGAAGAATTATTATTTGATCTTGCTAAAAAACTTGAGAGAGATT
This sequence comes from uncultured SAR86 cluster bacterium, assembly GCA_902630715.1. Lineage (GTDB taxonomy): Bacteria > Pseudomonadota > Gammaproteobacteria > Magnimaribacterales > Magnimaribacteraceae > Magnimaribacter. The sequence continues at coordinate 5,225 of CACOVO010000005.1, forward strand.
TAAAGGACATTTATCCTGCACCCCTAAGAGTATACGTAACATGGTATACGGTGATTGATTTTTACAAAGATAAAAATACGGTTACTTGGTTGTTGGACCATCCTGGAAAAATTAATAAAGCATTTCTCGACACACAGCCAATGAGTGAGGTATGGATTGAAGAAGCCATAAAGGATCCAAAACTACCTAGTTTCACCAAAAAAAATGCCGATCATTATATGAAAGTACGCACTTATCTTTTTTGGATGTATTCAAATGCTCTAAACGAATTACTAAAGGGCAGAAAATCAGTAGATGTTTATACTGAGCTGATGAGCGCGGCAAATATTTTTAATTTTTCAGATAAGATCCATAAATTTTATATAAAAGAATCGATCAAATATTCTAAAGAAGCACAAAGAAATTATTAGATAGTTTGAATCCTTTTTCATAAGCTAGGTATGGAACCTATCTTTATGTAGAATAAATGGTTGGGAGAATTGGTCACTTGACATCAACAGTAAACACACAAATAGACCGGCTTGAGCTGCCAGAGGTTGACTGGTTAGATAAAAGATCTAATCCTGAAAAGTTTTTTAGAGATCTTTCTTACGCATTATCTGAGTATGGTTTTATGGTTCTCACAAATGCTCCAGGCTTTTCTGACGATTTTCAACAAAGAGCTTTCCAAGAGGTTCGGGGGTTCTTCGATTCCCCTATGGACTTAAAAAAAACAGCTCACATATCTAATACACCTTACTTCCGTGGATATAGCCTGCCAACTCCAGCTGATCGTGGTCACGGACAAGTCATAGAGGCTTTTCAGTATGGTTTCGAACAAGAACCTCTGTGTGATTATGATGATAAAACTCAGCCTATTCACCTTAGACTTTTTCGCGGTCCAAACACATGGCCGGACAATCAATTATTGCCCGGTTTCAAGCCTTTAATAGATGATTTGAATAGCCGTTATCACCTTTTGACGCATGAACTAGGGGAGGCTATTGTAGAGTCCCTCGGCGAGGATATTGATGCTTTTCGTGAATATTTTAACTTTGACGATCCAGATCTAGCCGCCAGTCTAAACCATAATTTTAGTCTTGAAGCCTTTGCGGAAAAAGACAGAGATATGGTTCATCGTGAATATAAAAAATTTGCTAGTGACCGTGTAGGGGCGCATATTGATGGACCTCCTTTTATTGCACTTTTAATAAATGACCGCCCAGGTCTTCAAGTAGTCGCTGGCGAAGGTGAGTGGATTGATGCTCCCGTAACCTGCAGAACAGCTAAAGGCGATTATCATGTTCCAGTTATTCCCGGATCTGTAATAGTGAATACTGGGGGTACGCTAATGCATCTTAGCGAGGGAAGATATTCTGCAACTTTACACCGCGTAAACACAACCTTGATTCCCAAAGGCGAGACTAGAGTTTCAATGCCTTACTTTTTGTTGCCTAAAATGGAGGGTGATCTCATACCTTTTGGAAAAACTGAGGCAGATTCGGTCGGAGCCGCGGGTTATGAGTCTGGTAGAGATAGGGGGGCTAATGCAAGCGTCAATAGAATGGGAACTTTCCCTCAAGTTACCCGTCGTTGGTGGACCGAAGAGTATGCCGAGTTACGTCAAAAGCAAAATGAAGAAGTTGAGGCAGAGACCAAGGCAGCTTTCAAACTTGCCAAAGAGCGAGGCGAACGTTTCAAAAAAAAATCAGGCTAACTCCAATCTTTATGACACAGCATGAATTTCAATCCGGTGATGATGGGATAGTATCTTATAAGTCTTCCAATCCATTCGAATTTTTCCATATACTAAAGTCGAAAAAATCAGAAGAGCAAAACATGTTCGGCTCTCTTATCTTCCCCGATGAAAAGAAAGCTAAGTACCCTCTGGTTATCTGCATGCACGGCAGCATGGGTTGGAGGGGTCATCATCACGAACACTCGGTGAATTTTTTAAATAATGGGTTTGCTATATTTAGAGTTAATAGTTTTGATGCCAGACAGGTAGTGTCGATTGTAGAGGATCAAATTCAGGTTACACTTGCCACTGTCCTAACAGATTGTTTTAACGCGCTCAGGATACTGTCCAAGCATCCCGACATCGATTCTAGCAAAATTTTTATTGCTGGCTGGAGCCTCGGCGGAAGTACCGCTATTTATTCTGCTTGGGAACCGTTGGCTGAGAAATTAGCTCCCGAAGGAGAAAGATTTGCAGGTCATCTCGCATTTTATCCGGGAGCATTTATCTGGCCTGAAGAAATGAGATGGAGTCAATCACCTATACTGACTTTAATTGGCAAAGATGACGACTATACACCTGCAGTTTTGATAGAGGAATTATCTCCTGCCATTAATGAAAATGGAGGAGACAGTAAAATTATTCTTTACGAAGACAGTCATCATTCTTTTGACTCTATTGATCCAGTTATTTTTGTACCAAATGCCATAGCAGTCGGCCAAAGGCACACATTTGTTGATAAGGGCGGCTCTCATTATCACAAAGATGAGGATGGTAAAAAGACTATGATTAATGAACCTCATGAAAGGGAAAAATTATTTAAAGATAGAGCAAAAATTGGAGCTCACTTGGGTTGTAACTGGAAAGCAAGAAAGTCATCAATGGAAGATTCTGTTCATTTTCTTCTAGATAATATAAGTTAACATAGCGACTAAACAATCTTAAGCTAGACAAGTAGCACTTGAATGAATCTAAGAGGGAGAATGATATGAGAAGAATAATTACTGGACATAATGCAGATGGTAAATCTGTAATCTCTATAGATGGTCCGCCAGCAAGGTCTATGGGAGAGAATGAGGGCGGTCTTTATGAACTATGGAATACCGACGGTTCAGGTTTTGATACCAAATCAGCCGAGGACAGAGCAGATATAGACATTAAGCTCTCTCCTGAAAAATCAGGAACAAAATTCAGATATTTTCAGATAAATCCAATTCCTGAAGGTGTTCCTCAAGAAGTCATAGAAGCAAGTACAGCAGCGGCTTTCGAAAAGATGGGTGCCGCCCATCATCGTGTAGATACTTCAAGAAATGCAGCAATGCATGAAACAGATACCATTGACTATATTATCCTTCTTAAAGGTGATGTTACTTTAATTCTAGACGAGGAAGAGGTCCGACTAAAACCACATGATGTAGTAGTTCAAAGGGGCACAAACCATGCCTGGGTTAATAATGGAACAGAACCTGCATTGTTAATAGCAGTATTAATAGATAGTAGCTTGGTCTGAAGTTGATTCTAAAACCCCCTTATATTTGTTGTATTATTGATTCTAATAATCTAAAGTTCATCGCCCAAATTTGAAAAAATGAGAACAACACAAGAATACTCTGACAAAACAGCGATAAGCCTATCCGTGATTTGCTTGTTGCACTGTTTGCTCATGCCTTCCTTTCTTGTGCTTCTCTCAGGATATATATCCCTTTCTTACAATAATGAATTAATACATTACGCCATTTTGTTTATAGCAATACCAATAAGCGTTTATGCCCTTCTAACTGGGGCAAAAAATCACAGGACCTTCACTTACCTAGTTATTGGACTGATAGGGCTTTCAGCCTTGATTATTGCAGTCACACTAGGCATTCAGCTATGGGGCGAGTTTGCTGAAAAGTCACTTACTTCAATAGGGGCAATCTTAGTAGCCTTTTCTCATTTTAGAAATTACAAACTTTGTAGAGAAGCCGACTGCGATACCTGTCACTAATCAAGTCCTCTTAATTGGTCCTTTTAGTATGATGACCAAGTATCTGACCACAATATGCCTTATAGGGGGCGGTGTTATTCCATTACTTGTAGATGTTAATACTTCACATTTATTAAATCCGAGCTGGGATTCGCATGCTAGGCTTCATGAGGCTTGGCGCCTTTCAGTAAATCTTCTTATTTTCTCTTTTGCAATTTATCTTCTCTGGTCAAAAAATAAGGAGTTTCTTGCAGCTTTGCTTAGTCTATGTCTACACTTTGGATTTCTTGTAGCAACAATTTTGATGCCTTTTTACGGTGGAGAGCTGGTTGGGGAGGGTAATCCAGAACCAGAGATATTAGACATACCTATTGGCTTATTCATGTTCAGCTCAATGTTTATTTTACAAGCTTTAACCTTTATAGTTCTTAAAAGAAAGGGCTTATCTTTATCTGGTGACTTAAGTTAACTTAGCTTCTTCATCTATCCATTCATTTATAAGGTCTTCTAGAATGAATAAAGGAACAATTCCTTGGTTTAAAAGTATCGAATGAAACTTCTTCAGATCAAATTTATTGCCTAACTGGCTTTTGGCCTTATCTCTTAATTCTAAAATTTTCAACATGCCCATTTTGTAACTAGTAGCTTGTGCTGGCCAGACTATGTAGCGCTCAATTTCAACCCTTACCTCTGTATCGGACATTCCAGTTGTTTTTTTCATATAATCCATCGCCTTTTCTCTGGTCCATTTCTTGTGATGAATTCCTGTGTCAACGACTAATCTGTTTGCTCTAAACATTTCACTTTGAAGTACACCCAATTCATCGTAGAGATCTTTTGTCATGCCAACTTCAACTGCAAGTTGCTCAGAATATAGGGCCCATCCTTCAGTATAGGCAGACGTCCTGTAACCTAATCTTCTGTACAAAGTTAAATCTTCGTTTTCTAAATTAAGAGCTATTTGAAAATGATGTCCAGGAACGGCCTCATGAAAAGTGAGTGTTCTCATACCAAATTTTGGAGTTTGCTTTATGTCATAAAGGTTCGCGTAAAATACACCAGGTCTTGATCCATCAAGGCTTGGAGATTGATAGTAACCTCCAGCAGCGGTTTTTTCGGAATATTCAGGAACAGCTCTTACCTCAACAGGGCTTTTGGGAAATTTCTCAAAATAAGGTTTAGCATCTTCCTCAGCCTCTTTAACCATTTGGTTATAGTCCCTTATTACAATTTTTTTCCTATCGGGAGTGTCTTCATACAAAAATTGAGGATCTTCATTTAAATCATTCATCATTTCACCAATAGGTTTATTTACTTCATAACCAAGTTCGATAAATATATCCTTCATTCTGGCCCCAATACGCTCCACTTCTTGGAGGCCTATTTGATGTATTTCTTCTGCAGAATAATCCGTTGTAGTGTAGGCCTTTAATCTCAATGCATAAAAATCTTCACCTTCAGGTAAAGACCAAACACCATGATGTTTATTAGCGTTTTCATAGTTTTCTGTCATGAAATTTAAAATTGACTCAAAGCCTGGTTTAACGGTGTAATCTATAGTTTCATTTAATTCGTTAAGTAGCTCATTCGATCTTTTTTCACTAAGATTTATGTCTTCTAATTTCACTTTAAAAATCTGAATTAGGGGATTTTCAGAATCTTCATATGATAAAAACTCACCTAACTGTCGGATCACATGGTCAAAGACATATTTCGGTGCAAATATTCCCAATTTTTTCTGCTCCTCCAACCAAATTAAGTTTGCATTTAAAGCATCATCGAACATTTTTACCCGCTCAATATAATCTGATGCTTCGCGCTCATTTCTTACTGGATGAGTGTCTGTCATAAATTCCACAAGATTTAAGTGATTACCGCTAATTTGGTTAAAGGGATATGTGTGATACCTAAATTTTTCGTGTCTCTCGATATCCATTTCAGTATCAAAAATAGCTATCTTTAATGTGATTTTTTGATTTTCGTCGAGCTTAGATTGCTCGAATCCTCTAAGAACTTCTAAACGTTCTAAATTTTCTTTGTAATTTTTTTCTGCGTCTTCGAGGGAAGATATCGAAAGCTTTCGGTTGTGGCCAAATATACCAGCAAAATTGTCAAATATTCCTAAGTATGTCATGTACTCGGGGGAATCTAGGATATTCAAAACTAGCTCCATGCCCAGATAGTGATCTAAGGAGATAGGTTTTTTAGAAAATAAATTCATCAAATAAAGCGATAAAGTCGCCAAGATTATCAATACGAGAGCGTATATACTTTTAAGTGTTATTTTCATGATTAATTAAAACCTAATATTGCAGTTCTTCTGAGGCCTATATATAAAGTCATTGTACCGTTATTAAAACGTGTCAGGTTTATTATAGGATGAAAGGGATTACTAAATGATAGATTTGATTTGCTTTTAAGATGGTTTTTAATCGTAGATTATTTATCTAGGCTTTCGAAAACAGAGTAAATTTCTTCAGCAGTATTTATATCTCTTACATTTCCATTGAAATAGGAGCTATATTCGACATTTGGCGACGCGTATATATGACCTCCATTTACTAAGGTGTAGAGTGCAACAAGCTTCTCTCCTTTGCTAACTTTTTTTGTTACAGAACTATTAGGATCTCCATCAGACTCTTCCAGACGAAAAACCTTTTCCTCAGTTCTAACATCTAGATTTTTCCAGTATTCATAGGTTTTATCCGAGGACTGAACAATACCTCTGCTAGTATTTCCAAAAAGACTTACTAGTCCTCCATCATAGGGCGCAATCTTGTCAGCAGTTCCATTGAAGATCATGATATTCACTGATTTCTGTGATCTTATGCAATCGTTGTTTTCTTCTACAGGTATTGTAGCTACTAGTGGAGCCAGCAAAGACACACTCTCAGGTGCCTCATATCCTAGCCTGTACATCATTTGTCCACCATTAGAAATACCTGTTGCCACGACTTTAGTCCTATCAATTGAAAAATCTTTTTCTAATGATTCAATCATCTTTTTAAAAAATCCTACATCATCAATTTTTTTGAGGTTAGCTTCGTAGTCAGCAGATGCACGGCAGTCATTCCAGAATTTTTCGTATCCTTGAGGATAAACGAGCACAAATCCCTTTTCATTCGCTAGATATTCAAAATCATATCCAGTTGCAATTCTCATTACTTCCGAAGTGCCGAAAGATCCATGGAAAACAAAAAACGCTGGAGAACCGGGTCTTAACCCTTCAGGAATAAAAACATCGTATGTTCTGCTGATACCATCGTGAACGAGACTTTGTGGTTTATATTCACCGAAAGAAGGTGCCTGACGTTCTGGGATAACATTGATGTAGTTGAATATAAATATGTAAGCGCTCAATGCGCCCGTAATTAACCCTATAAAGAACAGTGAGGATTTAGATTTCAGCATATGCGATTGTCACAATACGAAAATTATATAGTAGCTTGAAACAATAAAGCCTATCAAAAAACCACCAACCAATATGAGCATCCCGCTTAAGTTAATCATAAAGCAATTTAGTAAAATCTAATCTATAGTATCAGATAATTTCAATGGATTATTGCACCCTATGTAACGCAACGGATGTTTATTTATACAGTCAAATAGATAAAAGGAAATATTATAGATGCCAAAATTGCAAATTTATTTATTTGGATAGTAAAGACCGTCTATCTCCAAACGATGAAAAGAATCGATATGATCTTCATAATAACAATCCACTAGATAAACAATACCGAGAATTTCTTGCCCGCCTATATGAACCAGTCTATGAAAAGATAAAGATTGGCGATAAAGGTCTGGATTATGGTTGCGGTCCTGGGCCCGCTTTAGCAGCCATGTTCATTGAGCAAGGCTTTACTGTTGACCTTTATGACCCTTTTTACTTTCCAGATAAATCTCATCTATCTAAAAAATATAATTTTATAACTTGTTCTGAGGTGGCTGAGCATTTTTATAAGCCTGCAAAGGAGTTTAGAGAGATAGACAAAGTTTTAATTAAAGGAGGTTGGTTTGGCATGATGACAAATTTATATGATGACTCGACAAGCTTCGAAAGTTGGTATTACAGAAAAGACCCAACTCATGTGTCATTCTATTCTAGAGAAACTCTTCATAAGATAGCTTCAATCATGTCTTGGAATATAGAAGAGCTGAATCATAATGTTGTTTTGTTTCAAAAATAATTATGTTTGAATCAGTGTTTTAATGATACTTAAAAGGGGAATTAAATGTTTAGTCATATAATGGTAGGAGCGAATGATATAGAACAGTCTAAAAAGTTTTACGACAGTATACTTGGGGTTTTAGGTGCAGAGCCTGGAGTATTATCCGTAAACCCTACTGGTCATAAAAGATACATGTATTTCCTTGAAGGTAATGTCTTTCTTATTTCAGAACCTATTGATGACAATGATGCAACAATTGGAAATGGAAGCACAATTGGCTTTGCGATTAAAAGCCCAGAACAAGGAGAAGAGTGGCACCAGGCTGGAGTCGATAATGGTGGAACAACTTGTGAAGATCCTCCGGGCATAAGAGAGGGGATGGGTATGAAATTATATTTAGCCTATCTTAGAGATCCTTCAGGAAATAAATTATGTGGACTCCTTAATTTATAAAAATAATGGAACTTGAGCTTGATACAGCCAAGCTAAATTTCGAAGTTCACGGAGACCCAAAAAATCATCCCCTTGTCTTATGGCATGGGGCTGGTTGCACACTCAGAATGTGGGATAACGTATTAGAGGGTCTTAAAAAAGACTTCTTTACTATATCTTTCGACATTCGTGGCTCTGGAAAGAGTATTAATTTAGACGAAGATCAGAGTTCTTATTCTTTTGAGGTGTATGCAAATGACCTAAATCAAATATTGAAGTATCTCAATATAGAGAAATTTCATATTTGGAGCATGGCTTGGGGGACTAGAGCAGCAATAGCCTATTCATCTTTATATTCTAGCCAAGTTTTGACTGCAGTTTTTAGCGATGCGAGTATAGGTGCAGCAGATGTAGTTGCACAAAAATCTGGGTTACGAGAAGCACTAAAGGCTCAAGATGAAGTCGGTATAAGAAGACATGACTTGCCTAAAGGCTGGAACGAGCACATCAATTACGAGAGCGCTAAATTATGCCTAAAGGCAGCCGCAAAATTCGACTTAGTAAGAGCTATCGAAGCTATTGATTTTCCGTTTTTAGTTATGACCGGAGATTACGACCCAAACCTTGCCTCAAGCAAGGAAATAGTAAGAATTACGAAGACGGGAAAATTAGAAATCCTTGAAGGAATTGGCCACGGCTCGGTTCTCCAAAGACCTGATTTAACTTTGGACAAATTTTTGAAATGGCATGAACTTAGAGAAAATTATGCTTAAAGATAAAACAATACTTATTACGGGAGCATCCAATGGATTGGGCAGGGCCTGGGCTGAAAAATTCAACGAAGAGGGCGCAAAAGTTTTTGCCATGGATATTGAGCCTAATGGTTTGGACTTATTAAAAAATAAAGGTATCGAAATTTGTCTTGGAGATGTATCTGTCCCACAAGAAGTGAAGTACTTTGTAGAAACTGCATTTGAATCTACCGGCGCCTTAGATGTTGTATTCAATAATGCAGGAATGGGATTTGGTCATAGAGTGGACAATTTTCCAGATGGAAAATTTGAGCATCATATCTCAGTACACTTATTCGGAACCATCTATGGAATGAGATATGCTCTCCCATTAATGCAAAAGCAAGGATATGGAAGAATCGTAAATACTATCTCTAGAAATGCTGAGGCAGATCAAGAGGGCACCTCTGCTTATGCAGCGGCAAAGGCCGCTATATGGTCAGCTTCTCGAGTGGCCGCGCAAGAGAACTCCGACAAGGATATTTTGATAAATATGATAATTCCAGGACCAACGAATACAGGGATATGGGGTAAGGATATGCCACACCTTCAAAAGCCAGATGAAACCTTTCCAACCGCAAAAATGTTAGCTACTCTTAAAAGGAATGGTCCATCTGGTAAAGTTTTTTGGAACGAAAAAATATATCCAATGTTCAACGAGGACAATCAGATCTTAAAAGGATAGACGGCCAGATTAGCTGGCCGTCTCAGGACCCTAGTTTACTTGAAATACTTCAAAACTCAGTGTTCCCGCCATGAGGTCCACTTTACCTTGGGCGTGATTTATCACTCCGTTGTTAAGCGAGTCGAAAGAATACATAGTTACTATCTTACCTTTTCGAACCCAAGAACCTTGAAGTGAAGCGTATTGCATCTCTCCGTCTTCATTTATGGTTCTAGCTTGGCCTGAAAATTCTCCAGACATACCGTCATCACTGTTCACAGTAAAGTTATGTGTTAAGTAAACTTTTCCGTATCCCTCTCCTACGGTTCCTTCTGAAGTTATTGTACTTCCGCCTTCTTTCGCAATCCATGACGTCATTTCAAAGTTTGCTGGGAAGCTCTCTCCAGATACATCAAAAGAGAAGAGATTTGATGAACACAGAATAGAAACAGAAGTGAATAACCCAATTAGAGCGTTTTTTATAATCTTAATCATTTTATTTTCCTTTTTTATTTATTTTGGTGCTGATTCCGGTTGATAATCATAATATCCATCTGTGGGAATCATTAGATGAACATAAGGCGAACCTTTGAACATGACGTATGGTGCGCCGGTTGTGAATTCAGTTGTCTGTGTATCTAGGCTTGAAGGATCTTTAGGAAGCAACATGAGATGTGGTCCTGACTCAATAAAATGGATAGGATCTGATCCTTCTCTGTCCCCTTCAGAATAAGCCCTAAAATTATCTACACCAGTATCTCCATGAAGCATCCACAGCCAACCATCGCTATTCATTTCAGGGATAGTTTGATTCATATAAGCATCTACCCAAGCTAAAGAAGCCTCATCCCCGCACGCTGGATTTGCATCATGGGGTTTATCAAATCCATTCTCAGGCATAGGGTTAAATGGTAAACAAACCCAGCCATTGGTTCCTTCTCTTAATACTTCTCCATTTCCACCCTTTACAGTTGCAAAATTTCCAATGAAATCTGGTGCAGCAGTAGAGTAAGCCCAAATCTGCCACTCGGCCGAATCGTGGGGACCTTGAGGCTCCCCTTTTGCTTCAGAATTCATATCTGAACCACAGGAAACAAGTGCAAATAAAATGGTGGCTAAACCGAATTTTTTCATCATTTTTTCCTCCAATGATTGTTAATTTTGTTAAGGTCAGTATATCTATTCATAAAAAAAAAGGAGAATATTATGAAATTTTTGAAACTTGGCTTAGCAATAATTTTATCTGCGACCTTTTCTCTATCTATTTTCTCTCACGATCCAAAAGGGGAATCTTTTTCTTTGTCTGGCAAAATTACTTCAATAGAGCTTACCGTCGACGGCGGCACCATAACTGTTTCATCTGAAGCAGGAAGGTATGGAAAAGTCTTCCTAACTTATAATGTTAAGTTAAACCCATCTTTACCAAATCAGGGATATTTTTCTGGAAGAGGAGTTGGATTTAACGATGGTGTAAGACAGGCTGGATCCAGACAAGGGGTATTTAGAAGAGAGGGTTCGATAATGAAGTTCTGGTCACTGGATGACGTGACAGATGGAAATATGAACTATTGCGAGACGGTAATGGATTTAGAAACTGAGACAGTTGAAATGACCTTTTATCCTTTCTAGGACAAATATTGAAAGCCCTCCATTAGGAGGGTTTTTTTAATGAGGAATCTATGACATCAATAATTGGGAATTGGCAGATAATTCTTATTTTGCTTATCGGAGCAGCATTAAGGTTTTATAATCTTGGATTCATCCCTGGCCCTATATTTGATGAAGTCTTCTATCCCGATTTTGCTTTAAGTTATCTCAAAGGAGAACCTTTTTTTTCAGTTCATCCACCTCTTGGTTCTTATATATTAGCGTTTGGAATATACATTTATGATTTAATCCCCTGGGCAGAGGGAATTGATCTTTCTTCGGCTCAATTAGATCAAATTAATCCACTGTCTTTCCGCTGGATAGGCGCTTTAGCTGGGGTTATTCTTATTTATGTAGGTTATAAGTTGGCAATCGAGATGCTTGATCAAAGGTTCTTTGCTCTTTTAGTTGCTCTATTTTTGGCTCTTGATGGATCATTAATGGTTGACTCACGAATAGGCATTATAAATATCTACTTATGTTTATTTGGTTTCATGGCTATTTTATTTTTCGTGAAGGGATTAAAAAATTCTGAGCACGGATCTTTAATTGTTTCAAGTTTCCTTCTTGGAGCTGTCATCTCAGTAAAGTGGAACGGATTGGGTTTTTGGTTAACCTTACTTTTATTTTCCCTTTTATTTTTCTTCTTAAGCAGAAAGCAAACTAGTTTTGATTATAAATATCAAATCTCAAAAATTGCCTCCTTTGTGATTTATTTTTTTGCACCTTTTTTTATTTATCTATTATTTTGGCTACCTGAGATATTTGATAGTGAATATTCATTGATTGATAAACATTTCCAAATGATTTCTTATCATTTTGAAAATGCAGACCAAAAAGACCACCCTTACAGTTCACCTTGGTACACCTGGCCTTTTATGATCCGCCCGATTGGCTACTTTTTTGATTCTGAGACACTTGTCGGTGAAGATGGGTCTTTTATTGAATTTTATAGCGCAATACATCTCTTGCCCAATCCTGCACTATCTCTTCTTGCATTTTGTGCAGTAATTATTTTGACATTTAAATGGATTGATACATTAGCAAGACCGGCGAGTAGTCTTAGGCTCTCAAAAGATACATATGCAATCAGCCTCATACTATTGGGGTACTATTCAAATTTTTTACCATGGGCTATTGCATCTAGGTCAACATTTATTTATCACTACCAACCTGCTGCAGTTTTTTCATTTTTTGCCCTAGCATTTCTTTTACATAAACTTTTTATTAAAAATAAATTCGAAAATAAGCTTCTCTATTATTTTGCATTATCCTTAATATGCATATCGGCAATTTACTGGCTTCCTATTCATTTAGGCCTTGAGATAACCAGTGAGAATTTTTATTCTAGGATGTGGTTTAGCTCATGGATATAAGCTCAACGAAAACCGAGCAAAGAGCCTGCTTTGTACTTCCCACTTTTAACGAAGAAGGCAATATTGAGAATGTTATTAAAAAAATATTTGAATCAGAAGATGAGCAGAGTTCGTATGATTTTTCAATATTAGTGGTTGATGATAATTCTTTGGATGATACACAAAGCATTGTTAAGCGCCTTATAAAATCAAATAATAAGATTCACTTAATAACGGGAGAGAAAAAGGGTCTAGGAGAGGCTTACAAGAGAGGTTTTAAATATGCTATTGATGAATTAAACACAGACTTGATTTTCCAAATGGATTCCGATGGGCAGCATGATCCCAACATCATACCGAATTTTTTAAAAGTGATAGATGAGGGAAAGGATGTTGTAATTGGATCTAGATTCACCGAAGGTGGATCAACACCCGACTTTTCTTTTTCTAGGCTGCTGATTAGCAGGATTGGTAATCTCCTGGTTAGGTATGTAGGCGGCATTACTCATGTTAAGGACTGTACCTCTGGTTACAGAGCAATCAATGTATCTTATTTAAAGGAAGTTGATTTTAGTTATTTGTCTACGAAAGGCTATAGCTTTCAATCTTCTTTGATATGCGATCTTGCATGGAGAGGTGCAGAGATTTCAGAAATTCCTATCGTATTCAGTTCACGTGAATCTGGTGATTCAAAACTCTCTTTAAGAGATCAAATTGAATTTTTACTAAACATCCCAAAACTTGGTTTTCGGAATTTGAAAGACTTTATTAAATATTCCTTAGTAGGATTCTCCGGAGTCATTGTAAATCTTGGTCTCTATACATTTTTAACTAGAATTTATAATTTTTCTGAACTAATAGCCCCAATTATTTCCATCGAAACAGCCTTAATATCAAATTTTATCTTGAATAATTTTTGGACCTTTGAAAGGAGGTCAACTCAAAGCAGAATCCGAGTAAAATTTCTTAAGTTTCATTTGGTAAGTGGTCTTGCTGCAGTTATAAATTATGTCGTCTTCTTGTCGCTATTCGTAACTTTTGGGGTTCATGATATTTTTGCTAACTTAATAGGTATAGTATTTGCGGCAATTGCGAATTATCTTATTAACTCTAATTGGACCTGGAAGGAAAATACATGAGAATTTATAAATTTTTATTAGTTTATATTTTTGGCACACTTATTTCGTGCAGCGAAATTAAAGAGCCATCTTTGAAAAACTTTGTTATCCAAGATGATGTTTTCAAATCTGGAATTTCTCTAATTGACCTTCCATATGGTTTGCATGATCTAGAAGATACTTCTCTGGACCAAAGCACTCTAATAGTTGGAGTACATGGAAGTAATAGTAGAGGATATGAATGGGTATATCCTTTATTAACTCTCGATGAGGAAACTAATCTAGTTTCCTTCTTCCGCTGGGATGATAATAATTGTCACGGTTCATCGTCGTCTTTTTTACTTGAGACGATTAAAAGGAAATTAGTTGAATCTCCGAAGATTCAAAAAGTTGTCATTTATGGTCATAGTTACGGCGGAATATTGGTGGCCTCCCTTTTGGAAGAATGGAATTTACAAATTCCTCTTTTAGCAAATGCAATAGCAGCTCCGCTCAAGGGTATGGACCAACTTTCGGAGGCCTGTGATTACAAACCTCTTGCTTCTGTAAAAACTGGGACAAGACTACATCAATGGAGGACAATTAAGAATCTGGATGGAGCTTTTAAGGATCTGGATTACGATCCACAAAATGCAGAAATAATGGGAAGCCAAGTAACCAGATTACCAAAAACATACAAAGGTAAGAAATTAGGACATAATTGGTCTATCAGCTGGGTGGCAGACGAAATTTCCAACACAAAGTAGCCTTTTTCAAAAGCAAATATGAAAGCAATAGAGAATTTTTTTCAAAAAAAAGATATCAATTACGGCTGGGTAATGGTTTTAGTTGTCTTTGTATTGAGTGGCCTTGCATTCGGATCAATGGCTTCAATTTCAGTATTTTTGAAGCCAGTTTCTTTAGAGTTTGGATGGTCAAGAGGTCAAACATCATTCGCATATACTATTGCGTCGCTCGCGTCAGCAGTCTTCGGTGTTTTTTGGGGTCAAGTTGCAGATAAATATGGAACCAGATGGTTTGGTTTTGTAGGTGCCATTAGCATGAGTTTAGTTTTATTCGCATTAAGCAGTTTTAATTCAATAGCTCAGTTTTATGTTTTATATTTTTTGTTTGGAGCGATGGGAAGCGCTTTATTATTTTCTCCATTATATGCAAATGTAGGTTTTTGGTTTAGAGAAAATCCTGGTCTTGCTCTCGGTTTAGCAGCTTCAGGCGGTGCAATCGGTCAGGCTTTTATACCCCACCTTAGTGGAATACTAATTGAGAGCTCAGGATGGAAATTGGCTTATGTAAACCTAGCGATCATTTATATTTTAATTTCTTTACCCATTGCTTTTCTTATCAAGGAGTCACCTTGGAGGATCAATGCAAGGAATCAAGAAGAACAAGAAGAAAGAAACTTTCCTTTATCTGAAAAACAGGTAGTAGCTTGGATCAGTATTGCGGTCATTTTTTGTTGTGTTTGTATGTCGATTCCAATAATGCATCTGGTTCCCATGCTTACCGATAAAGGATTCTCTCTTGAGTTCGCAACCTCTGTATTGATGATACTGATGATTTGTGGAGCCTTTGGTAGGATTCTTGGTGGAATGTTAGGAGATTACATTGGGGCCTTGCCAGCATATATAATAATGTCATTGGGTCAGACAATCTTTGTAGTCTGGTTTCCCCATTTAATTTCTCCCTCTATTGTTTATGTTATGGCGGCATTATTTGGATTTACTTATTCAGGAGTAATGTCGAGCATATTAGTTTGTACGCGTATGATGGTATCTGCAAAGTTTGGAGCACGAGCAATGAGTTTAACCTCATTCTTTGGTTGGATAGGAATGGGTTTAGGTGGATTTTTGGGAGGTTACTTTTTTGATATCTATGGCGATTACAATTGGGCTTTCACTTTTGCTGGATTATCAGGAATCATTAATCTTTTTATTCTTTCATTATTTTTTATGAATATAAGAAAGAGACAAAAATTATTAGTGAGCTCTTAGCGCTTCATGACTTTCTATTCAGCTGAAAAAATAAATCTTATGGGCTTAAATAAAGCAGCCTTAGAGGAGTTCTGCATATCTCTTGGAGAAAAACCTTATAGAGCAATACAAATAATAAAATGGATTCATCAAAGAGGTGTTTCTGACATATCTAATATGACAGATCTTTCTAAAGATTTTAGGATCAAACTCAGTGAAGTTTCTGAAATAAAAGTTCCAGAGGTCTCTGAGGAAAAAATTTCTCAAGATGGAACAAGAAAATGGTTGCTAAAGATTGGTGAAAAAGATCTTGTTGAAATGGTTTTAATACCTGAAGGTAATCGATCTACATTATGTGTTTCTTCCCAGGCGGGTTGCGCAGTAGATTGCAGTTTTTGCGCGACAGGTAAACAAGGGTTTTCAAGAAACTTAGAGCTCTCTGAGATAATTGGTCAGGTTTGGATCGCTGCAAACTCTTTTGGATTACCTAGAGAACCTAATTCAAAAAATATTACCAATGTTGTGATGATGGGAATGGGAGAACCGCTATTAAATTTTGAACCTGTTGTAGAGGCAATGAACCTCATGACTGACGACAATGCGTATGGACTTTCAAAAAGAAAAGTCACTTTGAGCACATCTGGGATAGTTCCAAAAATTGACGAGCTGAGCAAAGTTACTGATATTTCATTAACAATTTCTTTGCATGCGCCAAACAATGAACTTAGAGATCAACTGGTTCCTATTAATAAGAAATATCCCATCGAGCAACTTCTGGATTCTGTTAAGAGATATGTCGACTCTTGCAATGACAAGAGAGTGACAACCATAGAGTATATTTTAATTGATGGAATAAACGATCAGCTTGAGCATGCAAGAGAGCTAAGCGAAGTTTTAGAGAAATTGCCAAGCAAGATAAATTTAATACCTTTTAACGCTTTTGAGGGATCGAACTATCTTAAGCCTTCAGGAAATAGAGTAAAAAGATTTCAAAAATATTTACAAGACAAAGGTTATGTCACGACAATAAGATCCACAAGAGGTGATGACATAATGGCCGCATGCGGTCAGCTTGTGGGCCAGGTTAATGACAGAACAAGACGTAAAGAGAGATTTAAGAACCAGATAAAAACCAAGGCAATATAGTGTTGAAACGTGTAGCAATAATTGGTGCAGGGATATCTGGTCTTACTGTGGGATATGCTCTAACAAAAAAAGGCATACAGGTTGATATATTTGAACGATCTCAGTCTATTGATGAATTTGGTGCAGGAATTACTTTATCAAAAAATGCCACATCGCTGTTGGATGACATTGGTCTTTTAGGATCAATTGCTGCAAAAGGCTACAGACCTTTGGGCTCTTATATTAGAGATTTCAAGACTACAAAAGTAATAAGCTCGATGAAGCTTGATAAAAATTTTATTACTATTGATAGAAGAAACCTTGTTGAGGAGTTGTTTAAGAGATCACAAGAATTAGGCTGCAATATTCTTCTGAATAACACCATTGAATCAATAGATGCTTCGAAAGGTATTGTGAATTCCTCCTCTAATAGTCATGCAAAATACGATTTGATCCTTATCTGCGATGGAATAAATTCTATTTTTAGACAGTCTTTATTTGGAGGACAGAAGCCAAAATTTGCTGGCTACGTGGCATGGAGGGGAATGACAACTAAAGAGGCTCTGCCACTATATGAAGGAAGTTTGAAGGCAAACATTTATTATGGTCCAGGTGCACATTTCGTGCATTATCCTACCGGCCTTGATGACAAGATTAATTTTTTAATGATAGAAAGAAGCTCAATATGGACGGAAGAATCATGGAAATTAGAAGGAGATAAGTCAGACTTTCTTAACCGTTTTGAAGGATGGAATAAAGATATAGTTTCAATGCTTAATTCTGCTGACAAGATTTACAAATGGGGAATATTTGAGAGGTCTTTACCAAAAAAGATGTTTAGCGAAAAATGTGTATTACTTGGTGATGCGGCTCATCCGATGGTTCCATTTTTAGGACAAGGAGGATGCATGGCAGTAGAAGATGCTTATTGCCTAAGTTCACTTATAAACGTAACAAAGGATACTCATAAGGCCCTTACTAAATATGATCAGCTCAGAAATGCAAGGTGCAAGTGGATACAGAGGCGTTCAAGACTACAAGGAATTTTTAATCATGTATCAAGCCCTTTGATAGTCCCTATAAGAAATATTTTGGCAAAATTCACCATGAAGTTCAGTGTAGAAAAATTACACTCTTATGACTTAATTACTGAATTAAGATCCTAACCTTACCGTGCATGAGGTTGCCACAAAAGAAGTGAATATATAATCTTACTGAATAATAATTAAGAGAGAAAATACAGAGCGCTAATAGACAGTTTTTATTTTCAGTGGTGGTAAATAAATTTTGTTTAAACGACGGAATGTAGAATTTAGATTTGTCAAAAATATTGCCTAAGGTCTCTTTAGGGACAACTATCGCATATGGATTACCCGGTATGGGCGCGGGATATATGTATCTTCTGATGGCATTGTATGTAATGAAATTTTCTACAGATGTTTTGCTTATTGCTCCGGCCGTCATGGGTGTGATATTCAGTATATCTAGGATTTGGGATGCCATATCTGATCCCATTGCAGGATATCTCAGCGACCGGACAACTTTTAAGTTTGGACGAAGAAGATCATGGATGTTGTTAAGTTTTATCCCTATATGTTTTGGCTTCTTAGCAGTTTTTTCGCCCCCGGAATCCTTAGATGGATCAGCTTTAGATCTTTGGATGATGATAGCAATCTTGAGCTTTTATTCGGCTATCACTTTGTTCAATGTGCCTCATATGGCACTAGGTGCAGAACTTTCGGAAGACTATCACGAAAGAACAAGACTCTTCGGAGTGAGGCACATCGGATTTACTCTTGGTTCAATTCTTTCTCTTGTCTCAATGAGCTTGCTAATAAGTGAGGAGACAAGTCCAGACGGAGATGTGAGAGACTTAGCCCGCAATTTAGCTTTACTTGCAGTTTGCATAATGACTTTGATGATTTTTTTGGCAGTATCGAGGCTTAAAGAAAATCCTAACTTTCAAAATAGAGTAAATAAAAATCCATTCAAGGCTTTCAGAGATGTATGGATTAACCCCCATGCCAAAATATTAATTATCGTATTATTTATTGAGAATCTTGGCGGCGCAGTAATTGGTGTTTTAACGCTTTACGTCACTCAATATATTGTAGAGGCTCCAGCATGGGCTCCAGTAATAATACTTGCATATATGCTTCCGTCAGCTTTATCAGTTCCTTTATGGATTCCATTATCTAGAAGATTTGGCAAAGTAAACTTATGGGTTTTCAGTCTTGCTTTTACAGGGATATCTTTTGGAGGAATATTCATAATACCTTTTTTAGATTCAGTGAGTGATAGGTTGATAGTAATGTTTATTGGAGCGGCGCTCGGTGGAACAGCTGCTGGATGCGGTGGTGCCATAGGCCCTTCAGTGAAGGGGGATGTAATAGATTATGACGAATATCTCACTGGTGAAAGAAAAGAGGGTTCTTATTTCGCTGCTTTAAATTTTGTTTTTAAAAGTGCAACAGGAATTATGCTTTTAGTAACTGGATTTGTTTTACAGTTTTCTGGATTTATTCCCAATCAACCTCAAACAATGGAAGTAAAGATTGCTTTAATTAGTCTCTATGGACTTGTTCCTTTGGTATTTTATAGCCTAGGCGCATTTCTTTTATTTAAGAAATTTACATTTGGAGAAAAAGAACACGCCAAAATAAAAGAACAAATTAAAAATAGATATTAGCAATGTAAGGATAAAAATAAAAAAACAGGACTGATGGAGGCCATCATAGCCAGTACAATAAGTGCTTAGACAATCATCCTTGATTTACGGCTTTAGAATTCCTATTGATTCTCTCTTTGGATCAAAATTCGTAGGCGAGACACTAGATCCATCATGACCTCCTAAAGTTCCGTAAGGAGTGAATCCAAGAATATGCTTTTGCTTATCTGTTATCTTTTCTAAAACCTCGTCTCTAATACTGTACTGGTGATTTTCTTGGGGTTTTACCCAGGGCTGCAAAAATGCAGTAGATATATTACTTCTGACTGATCCTGATCTGTTAAGACCATTGCCATGCCAAAGCCTTCCTTCCCATACTATTGCTGTCCCTTTAGGTGCAGTTAAGGAGACAGCCTTTTTTTGAATATCTTCTCCATTTGCAGTTTTATAATCTATGAGTGGCCACTTATGCGAGCCCGGAATAAGACGAGTACCACCGTTTTCGGGAGAATTATCAGAAATTAAATACATAACATTCGCCATAAAGGGAAAATCAAAAGCATGAGGCACAAGAGGCCATTGGTCTTGATGAAGAGCCATTTTCTCATTGCCACTTCCATTCATATGAGCTCCCATAGAGCACAGGCAAACTTTTGCTCCGATCATATGCTGTATAAGTGGCAAGATTTTGGGATGATCTATTAACTTCAAGAAACAATCTCCTTTGTTAATCAAATTCCAAATAAGCCTACTAACCTTTTCTTCCTCAGAAGATTGAATTCCAAGACCCTCATCACCACGAACTTTAGAGCCTACTTTATGCTTTTCCTCCCCTAAGAATTGTTCATTTAGCCTTTCGTCCATTTCCCTGACTTCTTCATCATTCAATGCATTTGCAATTAAAGCCATACCATATTGATCCAAATGAGATTTGGCTTCTTCAATATCCTCCGTCAGAGGCGGGTAATCCAGTGTTACAAAATCTTTTTTTTCTGTATTCATTTTTTATTAGGTTTAAGTTCTTTAATTCTTTCAGGTTCGATATCTATTAAATGATCCATAGAACTCTCAATCCTTCCGTAGGCATTCCATACTTTAAACCCTAGCCTGGATTTCAGTTTTTCAGAGCAAGAATCCCAAAGATCTCTATCCAAGCCAAGAGTTTGGTTTTCTTGTTGTCTAAACTGCGGAGAGCAAAATGTTGTAAGTACACCCAGTCTGTCTGTATTACCAGTATTTGCTCCAGTACCGTGCCAAAGCCTTCCATCGAAAACCATTAGCGTTCCTGCTTCTGCTTCAGGCTGAACAATAGGATAGGCGCTTTGATCTTCTTGATTAGGATGAGCTCCACTTAAGTGAGATCCAGCTACAACTTCAGTTGCACCGTTTGTAGATGAAAAATCAGATATCATCCACATACAGTTAGCAACTACTGGTGGAGATATTCCGAGAGAAATATCTGGTTCAATAAAAGATGTGTCGGCTTTTCTTGAAATTTCTGATGGCCTTATATAATTTTCACCTGCTTTGATAGGTTGAGGCATCCACCATTGATCTGTATGAAGGCCCATACGAACTCCCCCCGGTTTAGCTATGTTTGCCGAATGAGTCGATAAAATAAAGTCTTTGCCCAAGATATGACCTACTAATTCGTCAACTAAAGAATGCGTAACCATGTCCCTAAAGCATTGTCCTTTATTAGCCATCATCCATAGCCTTTGATTGACACCACCATTTTCTTTAGTAAAAGAACTCTTATCTACCTTTCCCCCTTTAAATCTTATCTCTTGTTTAGCCCCTCCGTCTCTGAATGAGAGGCCTAGCTCTTCCTCAGCCTCAGCTTGTTCAAGCAATCTTTCTCTACATATTTTTACTTCATCAGCATTTAGGGCTTCAGGTATCAGGCAATATCCATACTTGTCTATGTTGGCTTTAGCGACGGATAGATCTTTTGTCTCAGAAGGGCCGTGTTCCAGAATCATAGACAAAAGATATTAGCATGAAAAAATTAAATCCATCAATTCATATAGCCTTTACACTTTAAATGGTTTTTTACTTAGAATGTAGTTCTTAAAAAGGGGAGCCTAGCAATATGCAAAAAAGAGATTTCAGGCCTTTCAAGTCGGTCACTGCCTTGACACTAGGTGGTGGTGGTTTAGGTCAGGTTTGGGGAGAAACCACCAGAAAAGAGGCAATTAAGACAGTTAATCTTGCTTTGGAAAAGGGAATTAATCATATTGATGTTGCCCCTATGTATGGAAAAGGCGAAGCGGAGATAGTAGTTGGCGAAGTTTTTAAAGGCAAAGAGTTAGGCGATGTAAAAATTACTACAAAATGCAGATTAGGAACATTACCAGATGACGAAGTATATGAGCGCTTAAATTCCTCTCTTACTAAAAGCCTTGATAATCTTAATATGGAACGGGTTGATCTTTTTTTACTGCATTCACAGTTACGACAAGATGATTTTCAGTTACATACACTCAATGAGTATCGAGATACTAATACCACTTCACTTTCTTGTTATTACAATGCAGCTATACCTGCCTTTGAAAGATTAAAAGAAGAAGGCAAGATCGGAAGCTGGGGTATAGGCGGATTAGGTCAAACTCAAGCAATACTCGATGCCTTAAATAATGATATTCAACCCGAAGCTATTCAGTGTATTGTTAATCCCTTGAATTCAGCGGGTGCCATAGGATATGTTGATCAAGATTTTGATCCTCAAAAAATTCTCACTGAAAGTCAGGAAGCTGGAGTACCAATACTTGGAATTAGAGCAGTTCAAGCTGGGGCATTAACATTAGAAATGGATAGAGAGCCTCATCCATCAGGATTTGATATAAAAGATTTTGAAGATTACGTTAAAGCCGAGCCTTTTAGACAGTTAGCTTCAAAATGGAAAATGAATCCATCCATTCTTGCACACCGATATGCTCTTAGTGTCGAAAAAGTGTCATCTGTGATACTGGGTGTAAAAAATAGGAAGGAGCTTTTAGATTGCATAGAAGCCGAATCACTTGGAGAACTCGACCAGGGTCAAATTAGCGAAATAGATACAGCAATGGGCGGTATATAAACAGTCTTGGAAAAAAGAGTAGAGCAGCTATCCAGATAAACTTGAGTTAATTTACAGAGTCTTGGAGAATAGTTTTACTTTATCCCAGTTAGTAAATTCAAATTCACCCCTTAAGTCGGTTGGCCCTTTGCCTATCCACATAATGAATCTTATTATGTGCTTATCAAAGAAGCCGTATTGGCTGTAATTTATCTTCCCAGCAAAAACACCTAATTTTGCTGGTTTCCAATTAGTTATCTTTAAAAATTTTTGCATATAAGGATTGGTTTCAGGCTCATTCTTCTCAGGCTTTCGCGCCACAACATTTACAGTAAAGAATGCATGCTCTCCTGAGTTTAGGAAATTCAAGTTTTGATCAATGTAATCAAAGAGTTTTTTGTTATGTTTTCCGTATCTGATGCTTGCACCTATGACTACTTTTTTATGATTATTAATATTTAGTTCTGGAGCATCCTCTATTGGAATTATTTGTGCTTCCAATGATTCGTTTAATTGATCCTTCATTTCTTCACAAATTTTAAAAGTATGTCCATCTGTGGAGCTAACAATAAAAAGTAAGTCGATCATTTTTTACTTAATCCCATTTAGCAGTAGGCGGCATAGACATCAATATTGCATCAGAATTGCCTCCAGTTTTTATGCCAAAAGCAGTTCCTCTATCCCAAAGCAAATTAAACTCTACATAACGGCCTCTTTTGATAAGTTGCTGTTCTTTTTCCTGTTCCGTCCACTCCTCATCCTTAAGATTTCTGATAATTGTTGTTATCGCTTTTAAGGAAGATAAACCCACTTCTTTTATAAAGTTAAAATCCTTGTTCCAATCGTCTGTTTTTAAATGATCTATGAATATTCCACCTTCACCCCTAGCTTCTGATCTGTGTGGTAGATAGAAATATTCATCACAAGCTTTTTTATATCTCTCGTAATAATTTGGATCTGCAGAATCACAGGCCTCCTTCATGCACTTGTGAAAGAATTCAATTTCTTTGTCTTTTTTAATTGTTGGAGTTAAATCTCCCCCACCTCCGAACCAAGAATCTCCAGTGACTATATATCTCGTATTAAAGTGAAATGCTGGTACTTTGGGCGATTGCATGTGTGCCACAAGACTGATGCCACTTGCCCAGTAGTTAGGAGCTTCCTCTGTACCCTTAACTTCAGATTTAAAATCATTATCAAATTCTCCAGACACCGTAGATATGTTTACACCAACCTTTTCAAAGACTTCACCTTTCATTAGGCTCATCTCTCCGCCTCCTTCAAATTTATGGTCCCAGTTTTTTCTTTCAAAACTCCCGCCATCTATATCCACAAATTCCTCACAGAACATATCTCTCAGTTCTCTAAACCAGGACGAAGTTAAGGATTTTTTTTCTTCAATATCCATTTTTTAAAAGGATGCTCTTATTCTTTGTACAAATTCTTTGACGTTTTCCTGAGGTGTTGTTTTCAGAACTCCATGGCCTAGTCCACAAACCCAGCCCGATCTTTCTTCTGGCGATAGCACTGACATTTGTTCTATGAAAGTATCTAATTTTGGCAAGAATTCTTCATGGGGAAGGGTTAAAAAGCGCTCACTAAAATTACCTTGAATAAAACCTACCGATGTTTTTTTAAAGTAATCTCTTAGATCGATATTAGAGTCTAGACCCATTCCTGCTAGTTTTATTTTAGGGTTATCTTGTTTCGCAATTATAGTTTCGTAGTTAACCCCATCTTTTGCATAGTAGCCAACCTTATTAGGAAATTCTTTGACTAACATATTGAAGGTCTTACCTAGGTAGATATTTAAGTCTTCTTCTGCGAGCTGATGCGCAGTGGAATCAAAGATCATTACGACTTCTGCGCCAGCACTCAATTGCAATTCCACATTCTCCTTCAGAAGTGGAAGAATCACGTTATCTAAAAGTCCTATTTGAAAATTATTCATACGAATATCACTAGAATCTTTGCTGATATTGCATGCATAAGCTATCAAAGTCCAAGGTCCGCCGACAAAGCCTATTAATGATTTTTCATTTGGCAGTCTCTCGATAGTTCTTTCTATCGCTTCACCCTGAAATTCCATAAAGTTTATAGGGTTTTGATTAATGATTAAGCTTTCGGCATTATCTTCGTTTAAGTGAAGGCCAAATTGAGGCCCAGGGTTATAAGACAAGTCCATGCCAAGTGCTTCAAGGGGAAATAATATATCGCTGAATAGAATCGCAACGTCAAAATCAAATTCGTTAATAGGCCCCATAGCAGTTTCAGCAGCAAGTTTTGGGTTTTTACAGAGCTCTTCGAAAGTGTGATCTTTTTTTAAGTTTTGATAATGATCATGATATCTCCCTGCTTGACGCATTAGCCATATGGGCGGGCAGGCTTGTGGCTTCCTTTCGAGAGCGTTAATGAATTTTTTATTAGGCAAGACTACTTATTTAATTTAGAGGCAATTTCATTTGCAGCATAAGTCAGAATGGCATCTGCACCTGCTCTTTTGAAACTTAACATTGATTCGAATAAAACAGATTCCTCTAGCCAATTGTTTTCAATTGCTGCCTTAAGCATGGCATATTCTCCGCTGACTTGATATGCGAAAGTTGGTACCTTAAAGGTCTCTTTTACAGATTTGATGATGTCAAGAAAAGGCATTCCTGGTTTGACCATAACAATATCAGCACCTTCTTCAAGATCCATTCTGACTTCGTGAAGGGCTTCATCTGAGTTCGCAACAGACATTTGGTAGGTGTCTTTACTACCTTTACCAATATTCATAGAAGAGCCAACGGCGTCTCTAAATGGACCATAAAACTTTGAGCTATATTTAGCCGCGTATGACAAAATAATTGTATTTACAAATTTTTCTTTTTCTAGTGCCTCCCTTATGCCGGATATTCGACCATCCATCATGTCAGAGGGTGCTATCATATCTGCACCAGCCCTAGCCAGGACCATAGCCTGCTTAATCAAAACTTCTAGACTTTCGTCATTGTCTACATAACCAGTTTCATCTAAAACTCCGTCATGGCCATGAGATGTATAAGGATCTAGTGCAACATCGGCAATTACAGCCATATCTGCATATCTTTTGATTTGTCTGATGGCTTCGCATACGAGATTGTTTTCGTTGATTGATTCACTTCCTAACTCATCCTTTTTATCTGCACTGATTACAGGAAAAATTGCTATGGCTTTTATATTATTATTTTTAAGCTTTTCTATTTCCTCATCTAACGCATTCATTCCAATACGATTGATACCTGGCAAAGAGTCTATCTTTTCAATTCCATCTAAATCTTCTTTTACAAATATAGGTTGAATAAGATCATCTGTTGTAAGTTTATTTTCCTCTATAAGACTTCTTCTCTCAGGACTGAACCTCGTCCTTCTGAGCCTTGTTTTCGGAAATTTTCTAGATGCGTTCATATTTATTAAAAAAACGGCTGAGCATTATACCTTAGACAAGAATTTATTTGAGCTTATTGGTAATTGCATCAACCCAACTTTCAAAGTCTAAGAAAGGTTGCACATTAGAAGCCTTCTGACTGATAAGTTTATAAGTCTTACCAAGACCACAAGCGTGTTTTCGATCAATTATTTCTGGATATTCGTCTAAGGCCAATTGGAAGGAAGTCGCACTCATCCAGTAAAAGTAATGGCAGTCCTTTATACGAGAGGAAACTTTCAAGGGTTCCAATTCATAAGTGACCAAAATTTCTTTGTTGTCATTTTTGTTTTTTGCATGTGTTACTTTAAGCCAATCTATCTCCTTAAATGGACTTTCCTCAGGGGAATATTTTTCTCCAAGACTATCGGAGGTGCCATTAACCCAGTAGCCTTTATGAGCGAGAGATTTCCACGTTTTTATTCCACTTGTCCAAATAATATTGGAATCATCAACTAAAGCTTCCCCCAAAATGGTGTTCGACCTGCTGACATAAATTCCTTTGTCTTTTATGGATTGAAGCGTCTCCTCTGAGTCTTTTAATTCTTTTCTTTTGAAGAATTTCTGTTCATTTTTGTTAATTGGGAAGTAGTTATTTAGATTAAGAGAGTTAAAGTAATCTTTTGCTTCATTCCCATTAAAAAGTCTTCTAGATATATCATCTCCTTCTTCGGTTTCTCCTCTAACTGTCAATAAGCTTCCTTTCTCCATAACTTCATAACTTACACCTATCTTTTGATGACAACCACCTCCATAAGATTTAAGTAAAGACCTTTCAGTTTCTACAGAGCTGAAAGCTTTCTGGTCCGATATGGAGGAAATAATATTTTTGACTTCATCATCATTTTGTCTTGCCTCAATTGCCAAAGCTCCTTGTGCGGCAGCGCAAGGATTCTGAGAGAGAGGTAGAACCATCCACTTCAAGTCCCTTTGTATTTCCAATAATTGATTTCTTTCAGGGGAAAATTCTTTCTTTTGTGCATTAAGAATTCTGTCTATCGCAGCTTTGGCAACAACTAGGGCGTCATCATCTCCTTCAAGTAGCTTACTCAGACGAGTATTTACATTGCCTCTTACGCTTTTAAATTGTATCTTCGTTTTGAAAGGTAAAGCCAATGGTAAAAATAAGGATAAATTCTTTTCCCTCCTTGGTGAGGAGCTAAGAATTGTGAGACTTCTTTTATTGATACTAGACTTTTTTAAAAAAAGCATGTCACGCATATCGCCTCTTTCTATTGTTCCAACTATTTCCGTTCCTTGCTCTAAATCAACAGGCAAGTCTTTCCACGAGTGCACCGCAATATCTGCTTTTTTATTGATCAAATCATGTCTGATATCATTGGTGAATACCCCTATATCAGGCATTTTGTCTAATGGCGTATTTAAATCAGCATCACCAAGGGTTTTCTTGTATATGTGTTGAATTTTTATATGAGGATGACTAGCTTTTATTTTTTCTGCTACCAATTGTGACTGTATCCTTGCTAAAGGACTTTTTCTTGATACTATTTTTAAGTTCTTCAATTTCGGTCTAAATGAGAATAATTCTTAACAAGTCATAGATAACTTTATTGAACTACAATACTGTGCGCGTCAAACCCTAATTATATAAAACTTTATTAATAATTAATCCATGAACTATAAGAAATTCTTTTCTGACGAGCTCGTTTCCCTAAAATCGCAGGGTCTTTACAGAAAGTTTAGAGCAATAAATAGAAATAAATCTAGCTTTCCCAAAGCCACAGAACGCTTTGAAGGCAAAGAAAGAGAAGTCGAAGTTTGGTGCAGCAATGATTATCTAAATCTGAGTCAGCATCCCGATGTTACTAAAACATCCGTCGACGTAATTAACGAACTTGGAACTGGATCAGGTGGAACTAGGAACATATCAGGTACTTCCACATATCATGTAGACCTGGAGAAACTTCTTGCAGACCTTCACCGTAAAGAGTCAGCATTATTATTCCCATCTGCATATACAGCAAATCAATCAACTTTATGGACTTTATGCAAGAATATGGAAGGCGTAGAGGTTTTCTCCGACGAGCTTAACCATGCTTCTCTAATTCAAGGTATTAAGAATGCTAATGTTGTATGTCATGTTTTTAGGCACAACGACACTGAACATCTTGAAGAACTATTAAATAATGCCAATGCCAACACTCCAAAGATAATAGTATTCGAATCTCTTTATTCTATGGAAGGACTAAGATCTCCCCTTCAAAAAATCATAGAGCTCGCAAAAAAATACAACGCATTAACTTATCTCGATGAAGTTCATTCCGTAGGACTTTACGGACCAGAAGGTAGAGGTATTACTGCAGAGAAAGGCCTTGAAGATGATATCGATATTATCAATGGAACACTTTCTAAATCATTCGGACAAATGGGAGGGTACGTGGCTGCAAACGCAGATGTCATTGACTACATCAGGAGCTTTGCTCCTGGTTTTATTTTTACTTCGTCAATGAATCCATCTATTGCTGCAGCCTCGATTACCAGTATCAAGATTGCAATGGAGTCCGAACATTTGAGAGATAATATAAGGCTGAATTCCGACAGAATAAGGAAAGGGTTAGCAGAACTCAACATTCCCTTTTTAGAGAACGATAGTCACATAATACCAATACATTTATACGACCCTAGGCTTTGCAAAGGTGCTGCAAATCTCCTTATAGAGAAACATGGTATTTATATTCAACCTGTTTTTCACCCTACAGTACCAAAAGGGGATGAAAGGTTTAGAGTAACTATCACACCAAGACACGAAGCAAGTGACATAGATCACTTCCTTGACGCAGTTGATGATGTATGGAAATCTATGGATCTTAAGAGGTCCGATGACATAGAAGAAATCAAACCTGCTGTCTCTAGGATCTACTAGTTACAAATCCCCGTCCGCTCTTACTTCGCTTTGATCGATGGTGAACTGTTCCCCATAACGTGCTTCCAGTTTTTTCTGGTTCTCACTTATTACCTCAACAGGATCAAGGCCTAAGGCCATGCACGCGGTTACCCAATACCACATAACATCTCCCAGCTCTCTTTTCATATGAAAAATATTATCAGCGTCGGCAGGCTTGCCCTGAAGAACCATTTTTTTGACTATTTCCACAAACTCACCAGTCTCGCTTCCAAGACCTAATGCGGCAGTAAGAAGTCTCGGCATATCTATTATGGAATTATCCTGAATTTTATCTAAAGATTCCTTAAGGCTCTCAATATCAAGGCTTGGTTCACTCGTAACTTTTGTTACAAAATCACAGTAAGTTTCAAAAAATTTATCAGCTTTTTCCATCACTCAATCATACCTAAAGTCTCAGATAATAATAAGTTCTTATATCAAAATTTCGACAAAATTTTTTGCCATTTGATCTCAATTATTCAAGATTGAAAATGAAATCTTAGTTAAAATAGGTAAGTGGACGTATCTGAAATTTTCGAAACTCTAAATGAACCTCAAAGGAAAGCTGTTACGTCTGAAGCTCAGAGCTTGCTAGTGCTTGCAGGAGCTGGGTCCGGAAAAACAAGAGTAATCGCACATCGCGTAGCATGGCTTATAAAAGCTCAGAATGTTAATCCTCACTCAATATTAACTGTTACCTTCACAAATAAGGCTTCGCGCGAAATGAGAGGAAGAATTGAAGACATTGTCCAAGAAGAAATGGGAAATTTTTGGTGTGGAACTTTTCATGGCATATCTCATAGACTACTAAGGACTCATTGGGAGGAGGCAGGCTTAAGGAAAGAATTTTCAATCTTAGATTCTGAAGATCAGCATAGAGTCATAAAAAGGGTTGTAAAATCTATGGGCCTTGACGATACAAAATGGCCACCTAGACAAATACAGTGGTTCATAAATAAACAGAAGGATGAGTGTTTGAGATCTAAAGATGTCGAAGTTACAGACGATTACTTTACTGAAAAAATGGTCGAAATCTATAAAGTGTATGAAGAGCTTTGTGAAAGAGAGAGCTTAGTAGACTTTGGTGAACTTCTTCTCAGAGTTTATGTTCTTCTAAAGACAAATGGTCAGGTTTTAAGACACTATCAAAGAAGATTCAGCCATATTTTAGTAGACGAATTTCAGGACACTAATGAGGTTCAGTACCAATTTCTAAAAATGTTAGCTGCGAGCGGTTCAAATTTCATTGCAGTTGGAGATGACGATCAATCTATTTATGGGTGGAGAGGAGCTAAGAGTGAGAATATTAATAGATTTACTAATGATTACAAAAACACAGAGATTATAAGACTTGAACAGAATTATAGGTCTACTTCCGTAATCTTGAATGCAGCTAATGAGGTTATAAAGAATAATCAAGGTAGATTAGGTAAGGAGCTGTGGACTGATCAGAAAGAGGGAGAGCCTATTTCAGTTTATTCAGCTTATAACGAGGATGATGAAGCAAGGTTTGTCGTGGGCAGCATTCAAAACTGGGTGGCTCAAGGCAGAAATCTTGATGAAGTTGCGATCCTTTATAGGTCAAATGCTCAATCAAGGGTCTTAGAAGAGGCAATATTAAGAGAGTCATTGCCCTACAAAATTTACGGTGGTCTAAGATTTTATGAAAGAGCGGAAATAAAGAATGCAATGAGTTATTTAAAGTTGGTCTATGGAAGAGAAGACGATGCTGCTTTTGAAAGAGTTATTAACATTCCTCCTCGCGGCATTGGTGTCAAGACCATAGAGATAATTAGATCAAAAGCTATGGAAGGCAAAACATCTCTATGGAAAGCATGCCAGGAGTTGCTTGATAATGACGGATTTACCTCTAGAGCGGCTCAAGCTATTGAGGGATTTATGAACAGCTTTGATACTCTTGAGAGTGACACAAAAGACTTACAACTTTGGGAAATCGTTGATATTACGATCGAAAGGAGTGGTCTTATTGAATATCATAAAAAGGAAGCTGGCGAAAAGGGCAGAACAAGGGTGGAAAACTTATCCGAACTAGTGGGAGCTGCAAAGGACTTTGAACCTGACACTTTTGATGAACTAGACGAGAGTTCCTTGAAGATGTTTATAGATCATGCTGCTCTTGATGCAGGAGAGACCCAAGCCTCTGAACACGAATTAGCAATCCAACTTATGACACTTCACTCAGCGAAGGGCTTAGAATTCCCTCTTGTTTTCATAACTGGGTTTGAAGAAGGACTTTTTCCACATAAACTATCGATTGAAGATCCCAATCAACTTCAAGAAGAAAGAAGGCTTTGTTATGTTGGCATGACAAGATCCATGGAAAAACTATTCGTAACTCATGCAGAGATGAGAAATTTACACGGGAGCGAAAGCTTCAATCCAGCATCAAGGTTTCTCAGAGAAATACCTGAAGAACTTACGGTTGAAGTGAGGACAGGTGGTAATGTTTCCAGATCTTCAAATTCAAAATTTAAAGGAAGTAGAATTAACGGAGAGGTGCCTGAAACAGAATTTAAGCTAGGCCAGAGAGTTTTGCATGAATCATTCGGCGAGGGTGTAATTTTAAATTATGAGGGCGAGGGATCTAATGCAAGAGTTGAAGTTAATTTTGATTCAAGTGAAACAAAATGGCTCATGGTTACTTACGCAAAATTACAACAAATATAGAGGACATAAGAATGAAAAAAATAATCACTTTAGGAATTTTGTTAATTATGATCTCTTGTTCCGGAGAGAGAGAATCTTCAGTGGAAAACGAAGAATGCTTTTCATCTGGTAGTAAAACTTACAAGTGGACAATGGTTACTACCTGGCCCAAAAATTTCCCTGGTCTTGGCATGGGACCTGAGAATTTCGCTAAATATGTAGATGAAATGACATGTGGCAGAATGCAAATAAAAGTTTATGGGGCTGGAGAGTTTGTGCCTGCTTTAGGTGTTTTTGATGCAGTTTCTCAGGGAAATGTTCAACTTGGACATGGCGCCTCTTATTATTGGACGGGAAAAGTTAAGTCTTCCCAGTTTTTTACAGCAGTTCCTTTTGGTCTGACTGCTCAAGAGATGAATGGTTGGCTGCACTACGGAGGAGGCATGGAACTTTGGGAAGAAGCTTATGAACCTTTTAACCTCATTCCATTAGCAGGCGGAAACTCTGGAGTTCAAATGGCGGGCTGGTTTAAGAGAGAAATTAATTCTCTGTCTGATCTAAAGGGCTTAAAAATGAGAATTCCTGGATTGGCTGGTGAAGTCTTCACCAGAGCAGGAGCGGAGACGGTAACACTTCCGGGTAATGAAATATTTCTTTCATTGCAACAGGGAGTGATTGATGCAGCAGAATGGGTCGGTCCTTACAACGATTTAACTTTTGGGTTTCATCAAGTTTCAGATTATTACTATTATCCTGGATGGCATGAACCAGGTTCTACGTTAGAAATAATTATCAATAAATCAGCGTACGAATCATTACCTGACGATTTAAAAGCGATCATTAAATATGCAGCAAAATCAGCTAATCAAGAAATGCTCGATGAATACACTGCACGTAATAATAAAGCTTTAACAGAGCTGATAGAGAAACATGATGTAGATCTTAGAAAACTTCCCGATAACGTTCTTAGAGAATTAAGAACTATAACCGACGAAGTGATGAAGGATTTCATAGCCGACGACCCTATGGCTCAAAAGGTTTATGAATCTTACACTCAGTTTAAAGAAGAAGTGGTGAACTACCATAGAATTTCCGAGAAAGCTTATATAGATACAAGAGAATTAGATTGAAAGATATGCACATCAATGATCTGGGCTTAATTGACTATAACTTGGCCTGGAAGCAGATGCAGGTAGCAATAGGGAAAAGGTGTTCAAAAGAACCTGACGAAATTTGGTTTGCAGAACATACTCCAGTCTATACTTTGGGTCATGCAGCTTCGGAGGCTTTTATTTTATCTAATAATGACGTTCCAGTTGTCAGGACTGATAGAGGAGGTCAGGTTACTTATCATGGACCCGGACAATTGATGATTTATACACTCCTTAATCTGAAGAGACTTGGCTGGGGGCCGAAACGACTTATCTGTGAACTCGAAACATTGATCATTAAATTATTAGAAAAGTATGAAATTTTCGCAGAGCGGAGAGAAGGCGCTCCCGGAATTTATGTTCAAGATAAAAAAATCGCATCTATTGGCTTAAAGATAAAAAAAGGATTTTGCTATCATGGAATTAGCCTAAATATTGATATGGATTTAAAACCATTTGATGGGATAATTACTTGCGGCATAGAGGAACTGGACGTTACTCAAATTACAGATTATTCAAAAATATCCATTGAACTTGTCAAAAAAGATTTTATAAATATTTTAAATGGATCTAATTTTAGGACTGCTTAATGGATAATCTTATACCCACTAAGACCATAAAAGAGAACGGAGTTGTTGCTATCAGAAATGGTATAAAGCCTAATCCTAATAAGCTGATACCAATTGAAAGAAAACCTACTTGGCTTAGGGTGAAGTCTAAAAACTCAGTAAAATACAGACAGCTCAAAGAAATTGTCTCAACCAAAAAGCTTCATACAGTATGTGAGGAAGCAATGTGCCCAAATATTCAGGAGTGTTGGAGTCACGGTACGGCGACTTTTATGCTACTTGGCTCTGTTTGCACACGTGCATGTAAATTTTGTGCTGTAGATACAGGCAATCCCAGAGGTATTCTGGATACTGAAGAGCCCAATAAGGTAGCAAACTCTATATCCAATATGGAATTAAAGTATGCCGTTTTAACTTCTGTAAATAGAGATGATTTAGCTGATGGTGGAGCAGAACATTTTGCTTCCACCGTAAGAGCCATTAAAGAAAAATCACCGAGCGTAATCATCGAAACACTTGTTCCTGATTTTCTTGGTAATGAAAGATCTATAGAAATCCTTTTAAACTCAAATCTCGAAGTATTCGCACAAAATGTAGAGACAGTAGAGCGACTTACCGAAAGAGTTCGAGATCCAAGGGCGGGTTATCACCAAACCTTGAAAGTTTTATCATACGCAAAGAAGTATTCTCCGACTGTTATCACTAAGACTAGCCTAATGCTCGGCTTAGGCGAATCAAAAGAGGAAATACTGGAGACTTTTAAGGATATAAGAGCTACCGGAGTTGATGTCTTGACCTTAGGACAATATATGAGGCCGACTAAAAATCACCTACCTGTTGAGAAATGGTATACGCCTGAAGAATTTCTAGAATATAAAGAATGTGCCCTGGAATTTGGATTCGTTGAGGTTGCCTCGGGGCCTATGGTTAGATCTTCTTATAGAGCTGATAAGATAGCTCATCTTATCTAGCTACCATACACGGCATTTGGCAATGCTGTAACTAATTCAGGAAAGATAGCTAACGCAACAAGAACCATTAGTTGAATCAGTATGAATGGAATTACGCCTTTATATATGTCTTTTGTCGCAAGACTATCGGGCGCGACTCCTCTTAAATAGAAGAGAGCGAAACCGAAAGGGGGCGTGAGAAAAGATGTTTGAAGGTTTATGGCTATCATTATTCCTAGCCATATGGGATCAACTCCCAACATAAGTAACGCAGGACCTACAATTGGTACAACGACAAGTGTTATCTGGATAAAGTCTAGTATAAAACCTAGCAAAAATATCAGTACCATAACCAAAAGTACTGCACCGAATGTACCTCCTGGTAATTGGTTAAATATGCTTGTTATTAAATCATCTCCACCAAATCCCCTAAAAACTAAAGAGAAGATCGAAGAGCCCAAAAGTATCATAAAGACCATTGCAGTGATTTCTGTTGTAGTCTCAACCGATTCGGTTAGATTCTTTTTTGTAAGACTTTTTTTACTTAAAGCTAAAAGAATTGCCCCGAAGGCACCTACTCCAGCAGCTTCAGTAGGAGTAGCCACACCCAAAAGTATGGAACCAAGGACTGATGCAATTAAGACAAAAGGCGGTAGAAGAGAAGTTAATAATATTTTCCATCTACCAGAAACTATTTCAACATTTTGGGATGGAGCCATTTGGGGTGATAAGTATGCTCTTAAAACAACATATAGTGCGTAGCAAACTACCAAAACGATACCTGGGATAATTGCTCCCATAAATAGATCTCCAACAGAGACAGTTCTAGCTGAGAAATTTCCTATGCTCAATTGAGATTGCTGATAAGCAGCCGATAGTACGTCTCCTAAGATGACTAAAGCTATTGAAGGTGGAATTATTTGGCCTAATGTCCCTGTAGCGCATATAGTTCCAGCAGAAAGGCTAGGATCATATTTTCTTGATAACATGATGGGTAAAGAAATAAGTCCCATGGCAATTACAGTGGCGCCTACAATCCCTGTACTTGCAGCTATTAAAGCACCAACAAAGATGACAGAAATAGCCAAACTACCTCTAAAGCCACCTATCACTTCTGCCATGTTGCTTAACAAGTCTTGAGCAAGGTTTGACTTCTCGAGAAGCACTCCCATAAAAACAAATAATGGCACCGCAACCAA
Organism: uncultured SAR86 cluster bacterium; assembly: GCA_902630715.1. Taxonomy (GTDB): domain Bacteria; phylum Pseudomonadota; class Gammaproteobacteria; order Magnimaribacterales; family Magnimaribacteraceae; genus Magnimaribacter. The sequence goes on from CACOVO010000005.1 coordinate 40,794, forward strand.
AGTCATATTTGTCATGTCGCCGTATAGCCTATTTGGAATTGCTCCTAGAAATGCACTTTCGAAGGTACCTGAGAAAATACCTATACCTGCAAAGATGATTGCTGTACCAGCTAATGAGAAGGCAACCGGAAATCCTGCCAGCAGGACAAGACATATAACACCGAACATTAAGAGAGGAATGAATTCAACCATTTCTCTTTAGAGTCAAATAAGACTTTAGTATCTCAGAAAGGCTTTGCAGCATAAGAAGAGTTGCCACTGCAATTAATAAGGACTTTTGTAAGTAGACGAAAGGAAGTCCATCAGGCTCAGCTGAAACTTCCATTATACGCCACGAAAATTCTACATATCCCCAAGAGTATAAAAGAATAGTCCAGCACACAGGCTGTAAAAATATAATGTTTCCAAGCAAATCAATGAGCGCTTTTCTTGATTCACTGAAGTTTCTATAAAATATATCAACCCTTACATGTGCACCCCTTTTCAATGCAAATGCTGCTCCCAGTAAAAATAAACCTCCGTGCAAATATAAAACCACATCTTGTAAAAATACCGACCCCATATCAAGCCCGTACCTCATAATAACTACCGTACAAGTAATCAAGACCATGATTGCTACGAACCAGGAACAGAGTTTTCCCGTGATTTCAGAGAATTTATCAAGATTCAGGCTTATTTTTTCCAATGTTTATCTATTCTTACTACTGAGTAATTGAATTATAATTAGAGAGAGGTATTTATGAACTTACAATTTACACAAGAAGAACTAGATTTTCAAAAAGAAGTTAGAGATTGGATTAAAGAAAACTATCCTGAAGACATGAAGGAGAGGCTTACGAATGCCCCTAATGGTCACGTTACAAAAGAAGAGCATGTGAAGTGGCAACAAGCTCTTTATGCAAAGGGATGGGCAGGTATAAATTGGCCTAAGGAGTATGGCGGTGCTGCCTTTACAGCTTCACAAAAATATCTCTTTAGTAAAGAGATGGCAGCGGCAAGAGCCCCTGGTTTCACGGCATTTGGAGTATCTATGGTTGCTCCTGTGATAATGGCTTTCGGGTCTGATGAGCAGAAAAGTAAGTATCTTCCTGACATACTTTCTTCAAAGGTTTGGTGGTGTCAGGGCTATTCAGAACCTGGATCTGGATCAGATTTAGCATCGCTCAAGACTAAAGCTGAAGACATGGGTGATCACTATTTAGTTAATGGAGCTAAGACATGGACAACCATGGCCCAACACGCAGACATGATTTTCTGTCTAGTGAGAACAAGCCAAGAGGATATAAGACAAAAAGGCATCTCTTTCTTACTCATAGACATGCACTCAGAGGGAATTGAAGTTCAACCAATCAATACGCTTGACAATACTCCTATCGGCCATCACGAAGTAAATACCGTATTTTTCGAAGACGTTAAAGTTCCTAAAGAAAATTTGATTGGAGAAGAGGGTAAAGGGTGGACGTATGCAAAATATCTCTTAGAGTTTGAAAGAGGCAATGGATATTCCTCTGAACTTTATCAACAGCTTCAACAAATAAAAGTAAAAGCCGGAACTGAAGATATAAGTGGTGCAAAATTATCCGAAGATCAGAATTTCCAACAGAAAGTTGCTGATATAGAGATACAAATTAATGCTATGGAGGCAACTGAACTGCGTATTTTAGGTAGTTTAACTGCTGGCCAAAATGTAGGACCTGAGTCGTCACTATTAAAAACAAGAGGTACTGAAATTGGACAGGCCATAACCGAGCTTGCCGTTGAGCTGGTTGGCTATTACGGCATCCCATTCAATAATCCTGGCCCCGAAATTGGAAATAATGAACCTGCAATTGGTAGCCGATTTGCCAATACTGCTGCACCGAGATATTTTAATTATCGTAAGGCTAGTATCTATGCTGGATCAAATGAAGTTCAAAGAAACATTATGGCTAAACTGGTATTAGGTTTGTGATTAATGCTAGTACTTGTTTCACCGGCTAAAACTTTAGACTACGAAACTGAGTCTAATTATGAGGACTTTTCGATAGCAACTCATCTTGATGATAGCGAAATACTTATAAAAGAGCTGCAAGATAAAAATCCAGAAGAGCTTTCGTCTCTTATGGGCTTGAGCGAGAAATTGTCTCTTCTTAACCATGAAAGAAATATAAATTGGTCGAGCCCAAAAAAGCCAAGTGAGACAGCTAGGCAAGCCATTTTTGCTTTCAAAGGCGACGTTTATCAGGGTTTGGACGCAAATAGCCTCTCCAGAAATGATATTAATTATATGCAGAAGAACCTTTGTATACTCTCTGGTTTGTATGGAATGTTAAAACCTTTGGATTTAATGTATCCCTACAGACTCGAAATGGGAACAAAGATGAAAAATATGCGGGGGAATAATCTATACGAATTTTGGGGATCTAAGATTACAGAATCTATCAATAAAATTTGTAATGAAAATAAGTCAAAAGGGGTGTTGAACTTGGCATCAGTAGAATACTTTTCCGCAGTAAAGCGAGACGAATTATTAGCCCCATTGGTGAGCCCAGTTTTCAAGGACTACAAGAATGGAAGCTATAAAATTATCAGTTTTTATGCCAAAAAGGCTCGAGGATTAATGGCTAGATTTGTAATCCAAAATAAAATCCAGAGCCCCAAAGACCTTTGTGACTTTAATCTTGAAGGATACAGTTACAGTAAAAAAGAGTCATCCAACGACGCACCGGTTTTTTTAAGAAAAGTCTAAACTCCTACTTCTCCATCAAGATACTTTCTTCTTGGAAGCATATCTTCAAACTCAGGCTCTTTGTTTTCAGCTTTTGCCTTAAATGCAACTGACATTTCATCGCTAATTCCTACAGCTGTGTTCCACAAAGCTATATGATTTAGTGCCTCCTCTATGGTGTGATCTCTACCATAGTTCAAAGACTCTTTTGTTCCAGCAATAGCTAAGGGGCCTTTAGATGCAATTTCTGAAGCAATTTCCATAACCCTTTCCATCATCTCCTCTTTGGTCTCGAAAACCTCATTGACTAAACCATGCTTCATTGCCTCATCGGGAAGAAATCTTCTTCCTGTATACGCCAATTCTCTTACAACTCCTTCAGGTATCAATCTAGGTATTCTTTGGAGGGTTCCTACATCAGCAGCCATACCTATATTTATTTCTTGAATGCAAAAGAAGGCGTCTTTAGTACAGTATCTCATGTCTGTAGCAGTTGCTAGATCTACACCACCACCTACACATGCACCTTGTACTGCTGCGATTACTGGAATCCTTGCCTTTTCTAAGCAAGTTATGGTGTGCTGTAAATCAAGTGTGACCCTGTAACCAGATTCTTTTCTCATGCCCATATGAGCGTTAGGCTGTTTGTCTGAGGGAGAAAAATTTGCTAAATCCATTCCTGCACAAAAGTGTTTTCCTTCTCCAGAAAGCACTATTACTCTTGCAGAAGCATCATCAGATATGCTTTCTACGAGATGAGGAAGTTCAGACCAAAAGGCTTTATTCATCGAATTAAATTCATCTGGCCTCGACATCTTGATGTGTGCTATTTTGTCTTTTATTTCTAAATCAAAACAAGTGTATTCCATTTTTTATCTCCGTATTTTTAAGCAGTCTCTGCCAAATTGATTATTTCATCAACCATTAACTTAAGTTTGTCGACATGATCAAATGCTTTATTATGGGGCATGACAACTTTGCGATCTCTACTTAAAAGGTTCAAACCGCTTTTTAGTTCTTGAGCGCTTTCTAGTATCTTTTCTTTATTTTCCATACTAAATTTTTATAAATTCTCAGAATGTTATATTGTAGAAGAAAAGATGAGTTCAATAAATGAAAGTTTCAAAATTAGCTAGCTACTCCCAAAAAGTATTGGAGGCAGTTCATTTGGCCTCTAAAAGCATTATGGAAATTTACAATTCTGATAAATTAAATTTTGAGAGCAAGTCTGATGGCTCTCCAGTAACTCTGGCAGATAAAACTTCTCATGAAATGCTCTCGTTGCATTTAGAAACTTTTGGAAAAATTCCTATTCTTTCTGAGGAAGGAGATAGTTTGAAAGATGACATAGACTTATTTTGGTTGATTGATCCACTTGACGGCACTAAAGAATTTATAAATAGAAATGGAGAGTTTACCGTCAATGTGGCATTAATTTGCGAAGGAGTTCCCATATTAGGAGTAGTTGCCGCACCAGCCATCGATGAGACATATATAGGTTTTTCTGACAATGCATATAAAATTGTAAATGGTCAGAAAATGAGCATATCTTCGCAAAAGCAAGATAAAAAATCATGTGCTATTACCCTAAGCAAAAGTCATAAAAGCGATGCAGATAAGGTTTTTGTAAACCTCTGTAGGGAAGAATTTGGTGAAGTAAAAGAGTTACCTGTTGGGAGTTCCTTGAAATTATGCAGAGTTGCTGAAGGTAAGGCCAACATTTACATAAGACTAGGCCCTACTTATCAATGGGATATCGCTGCTGGCCAGGCAATAGTTGAGGCTTCTGGAGGATGCGTCGTTAATCTGAATAATGAACCTCTAAGGTATGAGTTCATTTCTGAGAAAAAAAATCCGTTTTTTTATTGTGCAGGAGATGTTTCTTATCCTTGGAAAGATTTACTGGAGCATTTAGTTTAAATCTAGGATTATTTTTCCTATATTTTCGTTAGCCTCCATAATCCTATGAGCTTTTTGGCATTCGGAGAAAGTCAGTACTTCATGAACAATAGGTTTGAGCTCCTTTTTTTCGAAAAGAGGTAAAACCTTATTTTCAAGATCACTCATTACTTTATTTTTGGTAGCTAAATCTCTGGCTCTAATCGTTGATCCAATTACCTTATGTCTCTTCATCATTAATCGTCCAAGGTTTATGTTTGCTGATGCTCCGCCCATTAGGCCGATTATTATTAGTCTTCCTTCTAATCCAAGAATGCTTAAATTATTTTCAAAATAGTCTCCACCAACAGGATCAAGAATTATATCAACTCCGTCTGGAGCCCAATTTTTTATTTTCTCAAAAATTGATTTAGATCTTATTTCTCCCTCTGACGCTCCAAGTTTTAAACAAAAATCTACCTTTTTTTTGTTGCCAGCAGTGATAAAACTTTTACAACCGAAAGCTTTTGCTAGTTGGATTCCAGCAGTACCAATTCCGCTTGCTCCAGCATGAAAAACCACTTTATCTCCTTCGCGCATTTGTGCTTCTATAAATAAATTCAACCAACAAGTAGCGAAAACTTCTGGTATCGAAGCTGACTCAGCCCAATCTAATTCAAGAGGTTTCCTAATCGCGTGATATTCTGGACATGTCACATATTCCGCGTATCCCCCTCCTGCTAAAAGTGCAATCACTTCATCACCAGGTTTTCTAGAGGTAACTTCTTTACCAACCTCGGTTATTACTCCGCTGCATTCGAGTCCTAAAATGTCACTTGCACCAGGCGGAGGCGGATATAAGCCATTTTTTTGAGCAATATCGGCTCTGTTAAGTCCGGCCGCCATAACTTTTATGAGAACTTCATTTTCCTTGGGTTCTGGTTTCTCAATGTCTCCAAGAACTAATTCTTTATTCACTACCTCAATTGCTTTCATAATTTTTTAAATAATTTTCATGCTTTGGGAAACCTCAATCTGCCTAAGAATGGTTAAATTTGCACCAGTATTAACTAAAAATGTAAAATTCGTACTGATTATGCCTAAAAAACAGCTTAAAAGTGAAAATTCCTCTGGCACAGCTCTTCAGGAGATGGAATCCCTATCTCCCGGAGGAGATCTACAGGCTTATATAAATTCTGTACATAGTATAGGAATATTGACCTCTGAAGAGGAAAAAAAGCTTGCTGAAGACCTGTATTATAGAAATGACTTAGATGCAGCTAGAAAGCTGGTATTGGCCCATTTGAGATTCGTAATTTATATAGCAAAAACATACTCTGGATATGGATTGCCTGAAGCTGATTTAATCCAAGAGGGAAATGTCGGTTTAATGAAAGCAATAAGAAAGTTCAATCCTGAAATGGGAGTAAGGCTTGTTTCTTTCGCCGTTCATTGGGTAAAGGCTGAAATTCATGAATATGTACTGAAGAATTGGAAAATAGTAAAAATAGCCACAACAAAAGCACAAAGAAAGTTATTTTTTAATCTCAGAAGCAAGAAAAAAGGGATAGGCTGGCTAACTGAAGAAGAGATTGAATTAATGGCAAAAGACCTAGGTGTCAAGCCATCTGAAGTTAGAGAAATGGAGAAGAGATTAGGCGGTACAGATATGTCCTTTGACCCCTTAGCAGATTCTGATGATGAGGAAGCCTCCTTTGCTCCTTCTCAATATTTAGAAGATCACGACGCAGATCCTGCAGATATTTTCGAAAAAGAAAATTTAGACGAGATTAATACCAGTCAACTTTATGAAGCTATCAACTCATTAGATGATAGGAGTAGAGACATAATTCAAGATAGATGGTTGGCAGATGAAAAGCTCACACTCCACGAACTTGCAGATAAATACGACATATCCGCAGAACGTGTTCGTCAGATTGAAAAAAATGCGATGAAAAAAGTAAAGCAAGCTTTCTCTTCTGGAGAATAGATTGCGAGAAAAAGAACGACTTAAAAGTTTTGTTTTAAGAAAAGGAAGAGTAACTTCCAATCAGAAACGTGCAATACAAGATCTTTGGGACGAGTTTGTAATTTTTGAGAGCTCGGACCTTCAAAAATCTTGGGTTCAAGAAAAGTTAGCCTTAGATATTGGTTTCGGGGCAGGCGAGACAACTGCTTATTTGTCTAGGGCAAAACCAAATATGTCCATTATTGGCGCCGAGGTTTATCTTTCAGGAATAGGTTCCCTACTAAGTAAGATACGAAATGAGAATTTACAAAACATTAAAATTTTAAATTCAGATGTCGTTGCTTTTTTGGAGAACAACGACGCATATTTTTTTGATTTAGTTTTAATGTTTTATCCAGACCCATGGCCTAAACGAAAACATCACAAGAGACGACTCTTTAAAGACGATTTTCTTGAGTTGCTAAATAAGAAAGTTAAAAAGGAGGGTATTTTTTATTTTAAGACTGACTGGCAACATTATTTCGATGAAGTAATGAAAATTGAGTTAGATAGTAAGACTTGGCAAGTTATTAAAAAAAAAGAATTGGAAGATTATCTAATTAAATTGCCACAAACATCTTTTGAGCTAAAGGCAATGGAGTCGAAAAGAGAGATATTTGAGCTTATTCTGAAGAAGATTAATTAAATAGACGGTTTATATTTTCTAGAAGAAGCTTGAAAGCACTCGATCTGTGAGAAATGTGATTTTTTTCCTTTTGATCAAGCTCAGCAAGATGTAATCCATCACGTGTAATGAATATTGGATCATAGCCAAAACCATTTTTTCCTTTGAAATTAGTAGCTATATTACCTTCCAAACTTCCGAAGCTTTTAATGATCTCACCTTCAAAATATCCAACGAGACAACACTTAAATCTTGCTGTTCTTTGTTTTTCATTGAATCCGGCAAGCTCCTGAAGCAATTTTTTGCAATTATCAATATCTGTTCCAGATTCTGAATACCTCGCTGAAAATATTCCTGGCTCTCCATTGAGGGCATCGACTTCTAGCCCAGAGTCATCTCCAATGGCCGGAATCCCAAGCTCTTTTGAAATGAATTCAGCTTTGATTAAGGCATTTTCGTAAAAACTTTTTCCCGTTTCAGGCGGTAGATCTTTGATCCTATCTGGAATTTTTATAAATTCATAGGGCGTTCCGGAAGCCAATTCTTCAAACTCCTCCAGCTTACCTCTATTCTTGGTGGCAATTGCTACTTTCATTTTGAAATTTTATACATAGCTAAGGCAGCGAAAAAATTCGGTACACTATTTGTTAGAAAACTTTCATGTCCTCTATCGTTAAAGAACCTTTTTTCAATAATATTAATAGAACATTCTTCACATAGATTTTCAAAATCTTTTATGGTGCATAGATGAATATTGTCTGTTTCGTACCATTTTTTTGGCAATGTGCCTGTAACTGGCATTTTTCCTGACAAAAGAAGATTGGTTCTTGTCATCCAGAAGCCAAAATTGGGTATTGTCACGATACTCTCATTTCCAATCCTCGTGACTTCCAAAAGAGCCTTTTTAGGATCCTTCAATACTTGTATTGTCTGGCTCATTATGACTACATCAAAGCTTTTATTGCCAAAATTTGTTAACCCTTCGTCGATATTCTGTTGAATTACATTTATCCCTGACTTGATGCATTCGTTGATCTTATGATTATCTATCTCAACACCAAGGGCAGTAACATCTAAATCATTTCTTAATATCTTCAATATTTCCCCATTTCCGCAACCCAAATCGAGAACTTCAGACTTTTTATTTATCCAATTTTTAATTACCTCTGTAGTGTCCATTTAATTTTCAAGAAAAGAGGCTAGGCCTCGCACATATTGTTCATCAGCGAATAAAAATGAATCATGACCATGAGGACTATTAATTTCTAAGTAGCTTACATCCTTCTTTGCTTCAATCAGTGCATCTACTATCTCTCTTGATCTCTCCGGTGAAAATCTCCAGTCCGTTGTAAAAGATATTACCAATAATTGCGACACCACGGCATCTAGAGCTTTAGCAAGATTACCCTCATACTCACTTGCTGGATCGAAATAATCTAATATTTTAGTCATAAGAAGGTAAGTATTGGCATCGAAGTTCTCCGAAAAAATATCGCCTTGGTATCTTAAATAACTTTCAATTTCAAATTCAGCATCAAATCCAAAATTAAGCTTATCTTCTTTGAGTTCTCTACCAAATTTACTTCTCATTGCTTCATCTGAAAGGTAGGTGATGTGTCCAACCATTCGCGCTAGCTTAAGTCCTTGTTTTGGATTCACACCACTATCCAAGTATCTGCCCCCTAAAAAATTTGGGTCGTTCAGAATTGCTTGCCTAGCCACTTCATTGAATGCAATATTTTGTGCACTTAATTTAGACGCAGCAGCAATAATTACTGCTTTTTTAAGCTTTTTTGGGAAAAGATATGACCATTCGAGCGCTTGCATACCCCCAAGACTTCCACCAATAACAGCATGCCACTTCTTGATACCTAGATAATCAGAAAGCCTTGATTGGGATCTGACCCAATCTTTGACTGTAATTATTGGAAAATCAGGTCCGAAATGTTTTCCTGTTTCCTTGTTTATTGAAGAAGGACCTAATGAACCATGACACCCTCCAATATTATTGGGGCAAACAACGTAAAACTTGTTTGTATCTATTGCCTTGTCCGGACCTATTAAAGAGTCCCACCAACCAGGCCTCTTTTCTCCTTGATAATAGCCAGCAGCATGATGATTGCCGCTAAGAGCATGACAAATTAATATTGCATTAGAGGCGTCTTGATTAAGTTTGCCGTAAGTTTCATAAATGAGATTAATATCTGTCAGGGTTTTGCCACATTCAAGATTAAGTTCGCCATCTAAAATGACGCTGTTCGGAGTAACAACTGTTTTTATCTCGCTCATAAAAAAACCTGTTTGCTATTGCTTAACAGGTTTAATTCAATGCGTTAGCTGTATTTCAATTAAACGCCCGCAAGCTATGTCAAATCGGCGAATACCTTATTATATTGAATAAAGAATTAGAAACCAACAGATAGCCATACGGGCAGGCCAGAGTCGACTGCGAATTCCACAAAAACTGCCTGAACAAAATTAAGGGCTATGAATGCAAAAATAGGTGAAAAGTCTAACCCTCCCATAGGTGGTAAAAATATTCTGAAGGGTTTAAATAACACATCAGACATTTGTCGAATCAACACAATTGCAGGATGAAAGTTTGTACCTGCTACGAAACTTAAGATAATTCCACCCAACAGAATCCACCAGATCATTTTCAACATCAACAAAATAACGGAATAAGTTGACCACATTAGTATCTTTACAGGTTCATACTCAATGGATCCAGTTGCTGCTGCGAGATAGAAAGCACCAGCTTGAATGAAAATAGCCACAATAAAAGATGATAGATCAATATTTCTTATGGGCTTTATAAAACCTCTTAGGAATTGACTAGGTAAATCAACAGCCCGGATAATTCCTTGAACCAAAGGGTTGTAGTAATCAACTTTCAAAAGACGAAAGAGAAAATTAAATACAACCCCTAGGGTAAAAACATCCATTAAGGCTTTGAATAAAAAGAAAGTAGCTTCGGACATTGTTATTTTCCTAATTCTGTTGATCTTTTTTCGGCAGATTCCATTGATTTCTCTATTATTTGTTTTAGTTTGTGTTTTTCAAATTCCTCTATAGCTTTTTGAGTTACACCTCCAGGTGAGGTAACTTTATTTCTTAATATTTCAGGAGAGTCTTCACTTACAGAAACCAATTTAGCCGCACCTTCGATCATAGATGAAATTAATTTAACTTTTTCTTCCTCGGGAAGAGAAAATTTACTCGAAGAACTTAACAACGACTCGATGAGGTAAAAGACATAAGCAGGACCTGAACCTATCAGCGCTGTAAAGATATCGATTTCATCTTCTTTAACCTCTGTTACCTTTCCAACACACTCAAAGAGCAACTTTGCTTTTTCTCGATCTTCGGAAGAGGCACTTTTGTTGCCAGAAATGGCTGTTACACCCATCATTATGCTCGCAGGAGTATTGGGCATAGCTCTAAATATTCTTGTTGTGTTGCCTAAAATAGATTCAATCTTCGCTATTTTCACTCCGGCAGCAATCGATAATATCAGGATATCTTTCTTTTTAACTTCTTCTTTAATTTCACTTAAAACAGCCTCGATAATATTTGGCTTAATCGCAAGGATTACAATATCAGAAGTCTTTACAACAGACAGGTTGTCTTGAGTAGTTTTTATACCTAAGCCTGAAGATAACTTTAACAGGTGCTCTTCTTCTGGAGAGGATGCAATAATGTTTTTAGGATTATGATTACTATTAACCAGACCACTGATGAGTGCTGAGGCCATATTACCTGCACCTACAAAGCCTATCTTTCCTGATAACTCTTTCATTCTCTAAGACCAAAAATAGATGTGCCAACCCTGATCATTGTAGCCCCTTCTTTTATGGCAGCAGCAAAATCTGACGACATTCCCATTGATAATGTATCCAGATCGTAACCTTTATTTACTAGGTTGTAGTATATGTCTTTTACTTTTTTAAAGACTTTTCTTTGTTCATATTCATCATCTCTTTGCATCGGAATAACCATTAAACCCCTCACAATCAAGTTATTTAAGTATTTTAATTCGCCAATAAGACTTTCCAGCTCATCAGGCGAAACTCCAGATTTAGTCTCTTCATTATCTATATTGAGCTGAACACATATATTGAGAGGATTCATAGATGATGGTCTTGAATCATTTAATTTTTCAGCGACTTTATAACTGTCTACTGTATGAACCCAATCAAATAATTGGGAAATTTTTTTTGCTTTTCTTGATTGTATGGCTCCAATGAAGTGCCAAGTAGGATTTAATTCTAAGTTAATTATCTTTTCTTCCGCTTCTTGTAAGTAATTTTCTCCGAAGTGCCTCAGACCTGCTTTGTATGCCTCTCTAATTTTCTCTATAGTTTGAGATTTTGATGCTCCAATTAGAGTTATGCTGTGCGAGTTTCCCACATCTGCATGCATGCACTCATCAATTTCTTTTAAAACTCTTTTAACGTTATCTGAGATCACAAGATTACATTTCTTGAGGAGACGAAATACCCAATATACTGAGGCCATTATAGATTACTTGCTTAATTCCGCTCAGGAGAAATAGCCTAGAATTCTTTAGATCCTCATCATCAATAAGAAATTTTTCGCTATTGTAATAACTATGAAAAGTGCTCGCTAAGTCCCGGAGGTAATAGCATAGAAGATGAGGTTCTCTTGCATCTGCTGCCCTTGAAATTATGTCAGGATATTGTTTCAACATTTTCTGAATTTCAATTTCTTTATCAGAATCCAATAATTCCAATTTTGAATTTTTAAAATTTAATGGTTCTGAATCTGCCTTCCTCAGAACGCTACAAATGCGTGCATGTGCATATTGTATGTAATATAACGGATTATCTTTAGATTGCTCTTTAGCCAAGTCCAGATCAAATTCTAGATGCTGATCAGATTTTCTATTTATATAAAAGAACCTTGCTGCTTCTGAAGAAACTTCATCTATTAATTCTCTCAATGTAATAAATTCACCGCTTCGAGTTGACATACTTACTCTTTTACCGCTTCTTACTAAATTTGCAAACTGGATAAAAACTACTTCGAGTTTTTCTATATTTCGATCACATGCTTCCATCGAGGCTTTTATTCTTGGAAAGTAACCGTGATGATCTGATCCCCAGATATTAATTATTTTGTTATATGCACGATCATATTTATTAAGATGATAGGCAAAATCGGTCGCAAAGTATGTGTATTCGCCATTGCCTCTTTTCAAAACTCTATCTTTATCATCACCAAATTCAGTTGATCTAAACCAAATTGCATCATCCTTGGTATATACATGTCCCTTTCTATCTAATTCAGCTATAGATTTATCTAACTGATTAGTATTCGAATTCTCATCGAAAAGGGAAGACTCAGAAAACCACTTATTATGATTTACTCCAAAATCAAATAAGTCTTTTTCAATTAAATCTAAAATTTCTTTTAAGGCAAATTCTTTGATGAATACAAAATCTTCTCCAATTTCGTCCTTGATTTCATCAATGATTCTATCGATAAATTCTTCGCTCTCTTCCGAATCATTTCTGAAGAGATTTTTGGTATTTTTTACAACTGTATATAGCTTATCAGATTTAGTATCTGCCAGTTTTTTCGCTATTGAAACGAGGTAGTCGCCTTGATAGCCACTTTCTATCATTGTAATTTTTTTATCAAAAATTTGAGCATATCTAATCCATAGACTTACGGCTAGTATGTTCATTTGCCTTCCAAAATCATTGATGTAGTACTCTTCATCAACTTCATAACCTGCTTCTTTTAGTAGACTGGCAAGAACAGATCCGAATACAGCTCCTCTACCGTGTCCAACATGAAGAGGCCCCGTTGGATTGCTTGAAACATATTCGATCAAAATTGTTTCTTTGTTAGGTTTTTGCTTTCCAAATCTCTCTTTATCAGAAAAAATTTCTTGAAGGATCTTATTATGCGATTCCTTTGAAAGGTAAAAGTTAATAAAGCCTGGCCCGGCAATATCGACTTTGACAATCTCCTTATTAGTAATAAATTCTTCTTTAATTTCGTTAGCGATTTCTTTGGGATTTTTATTTAGAGGCTTTGCTAAAACTAGTGCTATATTCGAAGCTAAGTCGCCATGTGCTTTGTCTTTATTTTCTTGAATGTTGACTAACAGGTTCTCAGTATCTATTTCAAAGCTACCATATAAGTCGCCTACTATCCCTTTAAGAATTTCCTGAATTTTGTCTTTCATTAGGGTTATTTTCTGCCTTGGTATTCACCACTTCTAGTATCAATTGTCACTATCTCACCTTCAGATACAAAAAGCGGTACTTTAATTATTGCACCAGTTGACAAAGTAGCTGGTTTCGAACCCCCTGTTGCAGTATCTCCCTTAACTCCAGGATCTGTTTGAGTGATTTCTAAATCTACAAAAGTTGGAGCTACAACAGAGATTGGTTGATCATTCCACAAAAGCACTTTGCAGACGTCCTCTTCAGTAACCCATTTATCATTATCCCCAATTATTTTGCTATCAATAGGTATTTGCTCATAAGTTTCAGGATGCATGAAAACCCAGGAATTTCCGTCATTATAAAGGAATTGCATATCCAGCTCTTCAACGTCTGCAGCTTCAAGAGATTCGCCTACTTTGCAAGTTTTTTCGCCAACTCTGTTAGTTAAATAGTTTCTAAACTTGATTTTGCTAAATGCTTGACCTTTTCCTGGTTTATTAAATTCTTCTTCGATTATCACACAGGGATCACCGTCAATTATTAACTTTAAACCGACTTTGAAATCGCTTGTCGTATAAGATACCAAGATTTCTACCTATATGCTTTTTAATGAGATTAAGTTATCTCCAAATTTTACTAGCTTATTTTCTTTCAAGGAATCTAAATCTAGTTTATTTGAATCTTCAATTAAGATGATTACAGTAGAACCCATCTTAAAATAAGCTAGCTCTTCACCTTGTTTTTTAAAGGAATCTGACTCGGGGCCTTTTCTCCACTCCTCTATCAATTTTTTTCTAGAAGGTTTAATAGTTGTATTCCAATAGGGCACTATACTTCCAACAATTGATGCACCTACTGATACTAGAGAATAATTCGTTTGCTTTGATGAAATTTGTAAGACAGCCCTTTCGTTTTTAATGTAAAGGTTAGGTATCGAGTCTTGAGCTTTTTTGTTGACACTATAAAGATCTTCTCCCATGTGGTCAGAATGGGTAATTTTTCCTTCTAAAGGACAATGAATTCTATGATAGTCTGTTGGAGCCAGATATATGGTGATAAAATAGCCGTCTTCATATCTTGATTGATAACTATCTCCAATGAGTTCGCCAAGATCGTATTCATAATTTTTTGCCTGAATCAACTTTCTTTTTTTTATCAGACCATGATCAACAATTTCACCATCTACTGGCGAAATGAATGCGCTTTCTGATAAATCAATTATTCTTGCTCCTTCTTTTAATCTCCTAGTGAAAAAATCGTTGTAAGAAGCATAATGTTTATAATCCGAGTGGATGGCTTCGTTTAGATTGGGCTTATAAATCAATACAAATAATCTTATTAAAAGATTTTTTAGGAAAGGCACCTCGCTGGATGCTAAAAAACCAATTAGTAAAGTTAATAATTTATGAGGTACGAATCTCTGCATTATTTTTTATAAATAGTTAATAGTTTTGGAACAGATTCTCGATAACTTATATATTCAGGACTATTTGATGCAATTTTATGTTCTATTTTGGGAACCAATTTTCCATAAATTATGTATACAAAAACCAAAAATCCAATAATAGACCATTCAGAGCCCACTGCACCTAAGGAGAGAATTTGCAGTCCTAAAAAGAATAGTAATAAGCCTAAAAGATCTGGGTGTCTAGAATAAGCCCATGGACCCGTACTGATAAATAAAGTGGTTTTAGAAACATTATTCCTAATTTCCTTTTCGCTTATCACCTCAATTAGCATACCCGTAATACACAAAATAAGACCAAATAGATCTATTAAATTTAAAGCTGAGTAACCAGAAAGATAGTTCATAGAAAATGCTGAACCAAAACAAATAAACTGAAAAAAGGAAATTCTTAAGATCAGGCCTATTATCTTAAAAAACCTTTTATCCGAAATAGCCAATCTTATTGATTTTAAGAATTCCTCAAGCAATATTGCTTTGGAGGATTTATGCGAATTAAAAGACTTAAAGACCCAAATCATCAGTAATAGGTTTCCAAGAATTTGTCTACTGGAAATCTCAGAGATCTGGGCATAAAACTGAATAAACCAGCCAGACAATAAACTTAAAAGGACAGGAAGGAAGAGAAATCTCAAAAATGCTCTTGGGCTTTTTCTTTTTACGCATCTCAAAATGATCCCCATCATGACTAAGGAATTGATAAAAAAAAGTATTAACAGAAACTCAATATTTGACATCTACGAATATTTATTTAGCTACACTTTATTTGCCATTGCAATGAACATGATTTAGTTTATAGTTTAACCGTTCGCAAACGGGGAAGGTGAAATAATGTGCTTGCAAAACATGGAAGTTTCATCTACTTTGCGAATAGTTTAAACAAGAATAAAGAATTAGGAGATAGCTATGACGCGTCTTTGTAAAATAGTCTTTGTGCTGGCTGGAATATCAATTTCAGGCACATCTTTTGGCGATCAAATCCAGCCTTTATTGGATGTAGGAGCTGAAAGGCAAATAGCAGAGAAGACATCTCAATCGAAAATTGATGAAATGGATGAACAAACTTCGGTAATAGTCAGCGAATTTAAAACCGTAAGTAAGCAGATAGAGGGTTTAAGAGTTTATAACGCTCAAATGAGACAACAGATTCAACGTCAGGAAGAACGCCTGAAAGAAATTGATAGAACTTTGAAAGAAGCTCAAATAATGCAAAGACAGATTCCTCCTTTCACTAGAAGAATGCTTGCAGGGGTAGAGTCCTCTATCTTGCTTGATATGCCATTTCACTTGGCTGAGAGAAAAGAACGCATAGCCTTCGCTAAAGCTGCTCTTGATAATCCGACAGTATCGCCAGCAGAAGGCTTGAGGCAAGTACTTGAAGCATTCAATGTAGAGGCTGAATATGGTAGAAAAATCGATGCCTATAAGGATAGCATTGTTATAGATGGAGAACTCATTGAGGGTAATATCCTCAGAGTTGGCAGATTGGCGATGGTTTTTCAAACAGCTGACGAAACACAAACTCTTGCATGGAACAATCAAACAAGATCTTGGGAAGCTCTAGATAATAGTTTCAGAAATCCTACTCGGAAAGGGCTAAGGATTGCAAATAAGTTAGCAACGGTTGATCTCATGGAATTACCTTTGCCAGCAGCAACGGAGGCTAACTAAAATGAAGTACTTAAAAGTTTATACTCTCTTTATTGGTCTTGGGCTGCTCTCTTCTTTCTCTTTTTCAGAAGAAGTAGAAGAAGACACAGTCCAGCCTTCTAATCCTCAGGAGTTGTTAGAAATAGTCAAACAAGGCCAGTTTGCAGATACCCAACAACAAAGAGAGAGGGAAGCTCAGTTTCGAAATGAAAAAAATAAACAAGCTAAGCTCTTAGCAGATGCAAAGGATGAAAGGGCTCGACTTGAGAGAGAAGCTGCTAGGTTGGAGCAGAAGTTCGAAGCAAACGAGGCTTTACTGGTAGTTGCTGAAGAGCAGCTTAGGGAAAGACTTGGATCATTAAACGAGATATTTGGTCATTTAGCTGGTAATGCAACTGAAGCAAGAAATATCATGGAGCAATCAATAACTGCTGCCCAATTTGGTAAAGACAGGGAAGAGTTTATGACTGCTTTGGGATCTAAGATGAATGAAGGTATTAAGTTAGCCTCTATCGAGGAGCTTGAAACACTATGGTATGAACTTCAAAGGGAAATTAATGCCTCCGGTGAGGTAGTTAAGTTTAATACAGGGGTTATTACAGTAGACGGAAATGTAGAGGATAGAGATGTAGTAAGGATAGGAAACTTTAATGTAGTTTCTGATGGTCAATACCTTACATATTCTCCATCTCGAGGTGCATATTCTGAACTCCCATCTCAGCCAGCAGGAAGATATACTTCTCAAACTTCTGATATTCTTAGCGGAAATTCCTTTCCTGTTCAATTCGCTGTCGATCCTACCGGCCCGCAAGGAGGATCTCTTCTTGCAAGTTTGATATCAATGCCAAGTACATGGGGCAAAATGCAAGAAGGCGGATTTGTAGGGACTATTTTGCAAATAATCGGAGTTCTAGCCACTCTCCTCTTCATTTGGAGGTTTTATCAACTCTGGAATATGAGAGGTTCAGTAATGGCTCAAGCAAATTCTGCAACTCTCTCTGATGATAATGCTTTGGGTAGAATCCTTAGAATTGCTGAGGAAGACAAAGAAGCTGACACAGAAACTCTTGAGCTTAAGATGGCTGAGCAAATTCTTAAGGAAAGACCTAGTGTCGAGGGGTTAAATTGGGTTCTTAAAATCGTGTCTGTTGTAGCACCATTAATGGGTTTATTTGGAACTATTATCGGAATGATCGAAACTTTCACAATGATAACTTTATTTGGAACGGGCGATCCTAAGACAATGGCTAGCGGTATATCAACTGCACTTGTAACAACTTGGTTAGGTTTAATGGTTGCAATACCTACTACCTTCATGTACGCGACTGTGAATAATATCTCAAGAGGAATATTAGGAACTATTGAAGAGCACAGCACAGGTATGGCCGCTAAACGATCAGAGGGAACAGAATAAAATTTATAAAGAAATAAAGGATGCAATTTTTTTATAACTTTTCGGACGCCCTTTTTGCTTTCATGCAAAGAGGTGGCGACGTTCTTTATTTGATTGGACTGCTTGCTTTTGTAATGTGGTTTCTTATTTTTGAAAGAATGTGGTTTTATTTCTTTACTTACAAGAATCATCTAAACATTTCAGTTGCTGAGTGGGAAAAAAGGCAAGATAAGTCTTCTTGGAATTCCAAAGCAATAAGAGATATGTTAATTTCTGAAAATTCAATCAGGATTGATAAAAATCTCGGTTTGATAAAGATGTGTGTTGGTATCGCTCCTTTGTTTGGGCTATTTGGAACTATCACAGGAATGATAGAAGTATTTCATCTTCTTGCAGTTACAGGCGGTGGAGATGCTAAAGCTATGGCTGGAGGTGTTTCTAGATCAACTATCCCAGCTATGGCGGGTTTAGCAGTTGCTTTAACCGGAACACTTGCAAACCAGTACTTAATAAATAAAGCACAAAAGGAAAAAGATTTACTAGTCGATCAATTGGTCGCTGAATAGGAAATATATTATGAGAAAATCACCAATAAGCAGTGCAGTAGCGGAAGAGGAAGATATAAATTTAACTCCAATGTTGGATGTTGTATTTATACTCCTAATCTTTTTTATTGTTACTGCAAATTTCATAAAAGAGCCTGGGCTAGAAGTTAATAGACCCGATGCGGAAACTTCAAATATTCAAGAGAATGCTGCAATTCTAATTGCAATTGGTGCAACTAATGACATTTGGATCGATGGAAGGAGGGTGGATGTTAGACAGGTTAAGGCCAATGTAACTAAGTTACTTGCAGATAATCCTCAGGGTTCAGTTGTTATTCAAGCCGATGAAAAAGCTCAAGCAGACGCTATAATACAAGTAATGGATCAATCTAGAGAAGCAGGAGTTTACGCGATATCTTTAGCCTCTGAACCGAAATTTTAAAAATTGATGGGTTTTTTTGCAGAACAAAATTTAAAGATGTTGGGAGCAACCCTCTCAGGCTCTCTTTTGTTGACAGTAGCTATATTCTACATAATGCAAGCTCTTATTGACGTAGGGGATGTTGAACTTGATGATAAGGCTATAAAGATTGTCGATGTCACGATGCCAGAGAGAGAGCTCGAGCTTTTGATGGATATGGAGCGGCCTCAAGAAGAAGAGCCGCCGCCCGAAACGATGCCTCCTGAATTTGATATGACTCCTCCTGCGGATTTAGACACTTCGGCAGCTAGACCTAATTTAGGTTTTAAAGGAAAAAAGGCCGGCGTATTTGCTGATGGATCCTATGTACCTATTTTCCAAGTTCCTCCTGTTTATCCAAGACGAGCCTTAGAGAGAGGAATCGAAGGGTGTGTAATGCTAAAATTCACTGTTACAAAAGTTGGGTCAACAAGAGCACCTGAAGTAGAGTGGTCGATACCACCGGGAATTTTTGACAGAGCCGCGATGAGATCAGCTCTAAAATACAAATATAAGCCTCAGATTAGGGATGGAGAGGCTATCGAGGTACCGAACGTAAGAACTATTATTGTTTTCAAGATAGATGAACCTGGCAAGCCTGCCGACTATACTCCTGAAGGATGTGCATAGAAACTTATGATTAAACTAAGCTACCCACTGAAATTACTTCTTTTAACAACTGTCATAAGCTTATTGCCTGTGACTCTTGGTGTTTCCCCCTTGGATTATAAGGGATCTTCTCTGGAAGCCGCAGAAGATGAAAAAAAGAAGAAGAAAAAAAGAAGACGTACAAAATTGCCAAGTAAAAAGATGCAACGAATTTTGCAAAACTTAGTTCCCCTTATCGAAGCTGAACAGTGGGATGAAGCTCTTTTGGCTTTAGAACCTGTTGCTGCTGTGGACTCTAAATTTACAAGCACAGATCGATCTAAAATGTTTTATTATCGAGGCTATATATATTTTTCAAAGGAACAATATGACTTAGCTGAAAGGGCTTACAAAAATTTAATTGCAGAGGAGGATTCTAATGATCAAGAAAGACAGAGCGCGATCTACTCCTTATCTCAGCTGGCTTACATAGCCGAAGATTACAATAAGGCCATCTCTTATTTGATTGAATGGTTGGATAACGAGGAAGAACCTAGCTCGGATGGTTATGGCTTGCTAGCACAGGCTTATTATCAGATCGAAGATTTTCGAAAATCAGTTGATGCAATTGATACTGCAATTGAAATACAAGAGTCTAGAGATATAGCAATCAAGGTTCCTGTTTTGGACGCAGAAGGAAATGAAACTGGTGAAATGATTGAAACAGGAGAGACAAGAAAAGGAGTTGCCAAAGAAAATCATTACTTATTAAAAATGGCCCTTTATTCAGAGCTTAAAAAAGACCTAGAAGTCTTACCAATTTACGAAATACTAGTTCAGTATTATCCAAAGAAAAGATACTGGACTAATTTGTCAGGCTTATATGGCCAGGAAGATAGGCAATTGGATCAAATGGGGGCTTTAGAAGCAGCTTATGATGATAGGCTGTTAGACAGGCAAAGAGAATTTACTGCCTTATCTCAATTACTTTTTATGTTCGAGAACCCTAGAAAGGCTGCTAGAGTCATTGAAGATGGTCTCAATCAAGGAATTGTAAAGCAAGAAGAAAAAACACTTAAAGCTGCCGCTCAATATTGGCATGCGGCGAAAGAATTAGAGAAAGCAAAACCCTATTACCAAAAGGCTGCTGCTAAATCTAAAGAAGGCGAGTTATTTATATTTTTAGGACAAGTTCACTTTAGTTTGGACGAATTCGATAAAGCTGAAGAAGCTATTCGAAGCGGCATAAAAAAAGGGAAACTGAAAGATGAAGCTGCTGCTTATATGTTGCTGGGACAGATAAATTTCGAAAATCAAAAATGGGAATTAGCGATTGAGTCATTCAGAAAATGTATTGACGTCGCAGAAAAACAGTTTGACGATAAGAAAGAAAAGCAAAAAGAAAAGAAGAAAAGAGTCCAGGATCAAGCTAGAAAGTGGGTAACTTACACAGAAGGTGAAGAAGAGAGAGTTGAGGCATTAAAACTCAAGAGAAAAGCACTGGGCGTTTAATACTTTCTATACTCTACAAAAGAAAAGCTTACTCCATTTTCAAAACCTTCTTTCTTAGATATTTCCTTCCATACATTTGCGTCCCACGCAGGAAAATACGCATCAGGAGACTCTACATCTATATCTATTTTAGTTATCAGAAGTTTTGTTGCTAAAGGCAAGAATTCTTTGTAAATATATTCTCCACCGATGATGTTTACTTTCTTGGAATAAGTTGCTGCCTGCTCAAGAGCTTCCTCACTATTGCTAACTTCAATAACACCCTCTCTATTTTTTTTTGTTCTGGTCATTACTATATTTTTTCTCTTAGGTAATGGCCTTCCTATAGAGTCATAAGTAGCACGCCCCATAATTATTGCTGTATTTTCTGTATTTTCCCTAAAAAATTTTAAGTCTTCTTTTATATCCCAAGGTATTTGTCCATCTTTCCCTATAGCAAGGTTTTTATCAACTGCAGCTATTAAAATAATCTCCATTAAACAGCTATAGGGGCACTAATAAACGGATGGGATTGATAATTCAGAAGCTCAAAGTCATTAAAATTAAAATCAAAAAGGTTTTCCTTTTCATTAATTTTTAAATTAGGCAATTCATGCGGTTTTCTACTTAACTGTTCTTCTACTTGATCTATATGATTAAGGTAAATGTGAGTATCCCCTAATGTATGAATGAATTCTCCAGCCTCCAAGTCAGTCACCGAAGCTATCATATATGTCAATAGCGCGTACGAAGCTATGTTGTACGGAACACCCAAAAACACATCTGCGCTTCGTTGATAAAGCTGGCAAGATAATTTTCCGTTACTTATGTAAAACTGAAAAAGGGTGTGACAAGGCGGCAAACCTGATTTTATCATTGTCGGAATTTCTTTAGGATTCCAGGCGGAAACTATATGACGTCTGGAATTAGGATTATTTTTTATATCTTCAATTACAAGTTTCAGTTGATCGACTCCTTCAAAATCTCTCCATTGCTTACCGTATACTGGACCTAGATCGCCATATTTTTTTGCAAAAGAGCTGTCTGTTTTCACTAGCTCAACGAATTCTTCCAATTTACTTTTCCAATCATCTGAATGCATAACAATGTTTTCTTTTTGATTCGTTTTTTCGAGCCAACTCTGGAATGGCCATTCATTCCATATATTTACATTATTTTTCACAAGATACTCAATATTTGTATCTCCTTGTATGAACCATAATAGCTCGTGAAGGATTGCATTGAAGTTAACCTTTTTTGTTGTAACTAGGGGAAATCCTTTTTGCAAATCGAACCTCATCTGATGACCAAATATACTTAGAGTACCCGTCCCTGTTCGGTCTTCTTTTTTTATCCCCTTGCTTTTTATTTCTTTGAGTAAGTCTAAATATTGTTCCATCAATTATGCTGTTTTTTTCTTTGAATAATAAATTAGAAATAGTCCAATTACTATCATTGGAAAGCTGAGAATTTGTCCTCTGGTTAAAAAATCTAATACGAATCCAATATGTTGATCTGGCGTCCTGAAGAATTCAGTTGAAAATCTTATTAATCCATAACCTATTAAGAAATGACCAGAGACGCTCATAGTGGGCTTCGGTCTTTTTGTAATTATTAACATATAAATAAAAAGTATTACTCCCTCACCAAATGCTTGATATAGCTGAGAGGGATGTCTCACTAAACCTAAAGGATCAGCGGGAAAAATTACTCCCCAGCTAACCTCAGTAGGCCGTCCTAGAAGTTCTGAATTTAAAAAATTACCCAATCTGACGAATCCTAGACCGGGTGGAACATATGGCGCAACCCTGTCCATCAGCCAAAAAAAGCTCATTTTCCATTTTTTTGACAACCAATAACAGCTGACAAGGACACCTAGAAGTCCTCCATGAAAAGATAATCCTCCCTCCCAAATAGCTAAAATAGAAAGTGGATTAGCTAAAAATTGATCAAAAGAGTAAAAGAAAATATATCCAACTCTACCACCTAGTATAGCTCCTAAAAGACTATAAAACATTAAGTCACTCGTTTGGTTGATATCTATATCCTTCTGAAATTTTTTGATTAAATAGTAGATAGTAGAGAAAGCAGCTAGCCAGGTTATTCCGTACCATCTTATTGCTAAGGGACCAATCTGTATTGCTATTGGATCTATCTCAGGAATAAGCATTAGGGACTTCTAATTTCATCAACCATTTCTGAAATTTCTTGCGGAGGAGGGCTGGTGACACTGGAAATTGCAAGAGCAAGAAAAAAATTTAGCAACATACCTATAGATCCGATCCCTTCAGGAGAAATACCCATTAACCAAAATTCAGAATTATTAGTCGCTGGATTCATGAACTTGAAATAGATTATGTAAGAGGCAGTAAAAACGAGACCACCAATCATACCGGCAATAGCCCCCTCTTTATTTAGCCTTTTATAAAAGATCCCTAAGAATAGAGCTGGGAAGAATGTAGCTGCTGCCAAGCCAAATGCAAAAGCAACTACTTGTGCTACAAAAGCTGGTGGATAGATACCAAATATTCCGGCAATACCTATGGCAATGGCCGCAGAAATTCTTGCATATTTTAATTCTTGTTTCTCAGTAATATTTGGCATGTAAGTTTTTTTCAACAAATCATGTGAAACTGAGGAAGAAATAACCAACAATAAACCAGCTGCTGTTGATAGGGCCGCAGCAAGACCACCTGCCGCAACAAGTGCTACTACCCAGCCTGGAAGTTGGGCAATCTCGGGGTTTGCAAGAACAATTATGTCTCTATCAATATATATTTCATTTTCATTAGTTAAATCAGGCTCGTTTTCAAGAGCCCTTTCTCCGCTGCTGCCTCTTGTTTCTAAATATTTAGGTTTCGTTTTTAAAAGTGCTTCACCTGAGGAATATTGTATTTTCCCATCTTGGTTTTTGTCTTTCCAAGCAATTAAGCCTATCTCCTCCCAATTTTTGAACCAAGAAGGGGAGGTGCTATAAGGCTGATCTTGAATAGAATCTATAAGATTCATTCTTGCAAAAGCAGATACAGCTGGAGCTGTAGTGTAAAGAAGCGCAATAAATATAAGCGCGTAGCCGGCTGAAAGTCTTGCTGCTGCTACATTCGGAACCGTAAAGAATCTTACGATTACATGAGGCAAGCCGGCAGTTCCAAACATCAGTGCAGCAGTTATACAGAATATGTCAATGTTGCTTTTAACATTCTCTGTATAAGCTACAAAACCTAAATCTTTTGTTACCTGATCAAGTTTGTCAAGAAGGTAAGTTTGACTGTCCACTAAAGTGCTTCCAAAACCAATTTGCGGAATTGGCTCTCCAGTCATTAAAATGGATATAAAAATTGCAGGCACTAAATAAGCAAAAATCAAGACGCAGTATTGCGCTACTTGGGTATAAGTAATTCCTTTCATGCCCCCCAGAACTGCATAAAAAAATACAATTGCCATGCCAACAATTACTCCAGTATTGATATCTACTTCAAGAAATCTGGAAAAAACAATTCCTACCCCCCTCATTTGACCAGCTATGTAAGTAAATGATATGAAAATCAAGCAAAAAACAGCCAATTTACGGGCTGTCTTTGAGTAATATCTTTCTCCTATAAAATCTGGAACTGTAAATTTCCCAAACTTTCTTAAATAAGGTGCGAGAAGTAAGGCCAACAGAACATACCCTCCTGTCCATCCCATTAAATAGACAGAACCGTCTTTACCCAGAAAGGCAATTAATCCTGCCATGGATAGAAAGGATGCAGCCGACATCCAATCGGCTGCAGTTGCCATACCATTTGCAATAGGATTTACGCCTTTACCAGCAACATAAAAATCATTGGTTGATTTTGCTCTAGACCAAAGTGCAATTCCTATATATAACGCAAATGTTGCACCTACAAAAATATAAGTTAGGAATTGTGTTGTCATGACTTATCTAGTAATGAAAACTTTCTGTCTAACCTTTTCATAAGCCAAACATATAAGAAAATTATCACTACAAAAACATAAATACTACCTTGTTGAGCAAACCAGAATCCCAACTTAAAACCACCAAATTGAATTTCATCTAGACTTTCAGAAAACAAAATTCCGAAACCGAAAGATGCTAGAAACCAGACAAGCAATAAAGAAAATATAATTTTTAGATTAGCTTGCCAGTATTTTTTTTTATTTTCTTCCATTTAACGCATTAAGAGATTCAATGCCATTATCATAACCAAAAAAGCAAAGCCTATTCTTAATTTTTTTTGTTTCATCCTATGGGCTATATTGACTCCAAACTTTGCTGTTAGAGAGCTAGTCAAACCTACAATAATAGTTGCAGGTAAATAGACAAATCCAATACTGTTATCTGGTAAATTAATATTATCGTATCCTATGACAACGTAAGAA
Source organism: uncultured SAR86 cluster bacterium (assembly GCA_902630715.1). Classification (GTDB taxonomy): domain Bacteria; phylum Pseudomonadota; class Gammaproteobacteria; order Magnimaribacterales; family Magnimaribacteraceae; genus Magnimaribacter. Next base: position 66,187 of record CACOVO010000005.1, read on the forward strand.
ATAGAGCCGGCTAAAGCTATTGGGATTCCGCATGCAGCAGATGTCCCGATTGCGTTCATCATTTTAAGCCCCCTATGATAGAAATAAGGAACTGAAAATATACCTCCTCCTATTCCAAATACTCCAGACAGCCATCCTATTCCTCCACCCGCTACCACAGGCCCAACTATATTTGTTCTTGGATTTTGAGGTGGAGGAGGAAATTCAAAGATAAGTTGAATGGAGGCTACAACTAGAAATAAGGCTACTAGTCCCTGAAGAACATTACTTTCTAGGAGGCCTGCAGTAATTCCACCAAGTCCAGATCCAAGAATGATGCTCGGTGCTACAATTTTTATTAATTCCCAATTTACTGCTCCTTTAGAATTATGAGAAAAGGTAGACGACAAAGAACTGAAGACTATAACCCCTAAAGAGCTACCCAATACCATGTGTGATAAAATTTGGTCTGCAAAACCTAAAAAGGAAAATACATAAAAGAAGGTTGGAATTATGATTATTCCTCCTCCAATACCAAATAATCCAGCTAAAACGCCAGAAAATGTTCCTAGAAGAAAATAGAGTAGAATTTCCAAAAACCTATTTTAACATCAAGTCGTTAGACCATCTCTAATTTATGTGCCTAATTGCTTTATCTGTTAAGAAATCTAAAGACTGGAATTCCAAAACAGCTTATTTCTTTGATGTAGTTGCTAACCGAGATGAGTATCACGAGAGGCCAACTTCAGAAATGCACTGGTGGGAAAATAATATATTAGCTGGAAAAGATGAGGAGGCAGGTGGAACTTGGCTTGGAATAAATAAGAATGGTAAGTTTGCAGCACTGACTAATCTTAAAGAAAATACCATAAAAAAATATACCCTCTCTCGAGGTAATTTAGTAACTGGATTTTTAAACTCGAATCTGTCCCCAAAATCTTATCTTGAAGAAATAGAAAATGAAAAAGGGTCTTACGCGGGATTTAATTTAATCGTGGGCGATAAAAGAGGACTTTTTTATTCATGCAATCGTCTCGATGGTATTTTTTTTATACCTGAAGGCGTTCATGCTCTTGGAAATCTAACCCTTAATGCAGAGACAAAAAAAGTTGAGGCTATCAAATCAGACTTAAATGAAATTGTAGCAAGCGGGTTTACCATTAATAAAGGTATGGACATTATGAAAAAAGAGTTCGGAAATTTACATGAAAAGTCAAAAAAAGAACTCAAACTCAGAGATGGCGAAGAAATACCTTATAGATTTATAAGATCACCTGTATATGGGACAAGATGTACGACGGTATTTTCAACTCATCCTTCTGGTGATATAAATATTTCTGAACGTACTTATCATCGGGAAGGTGTAGAAGGAAATTCAGTAGAATTTTCTTTTAATGTCAGAGATTAGACCGTCTAAAATGTTTGTATAGGAAAGGTAAAAGATCACTCAAAGCCTCTCTATATGCCTCTCTTTTAAAATCCACTCCTCCAACAATTGGATGCCAATAGCTAGACCACTTCCATTCAATAAACTCGATTTGATTATGGCAATTAAGGTTGATATCTTCATCTTTTCCTAAAAATTCAGCCAAAAACCATTTTTGAGTTTGCCCTTTAAATTTTCTATTTTTAAGTGAAAAATATTTAGGAATCTTATTTTTTGGAACATCATAATTAATCCATTTTTCGTTTTCTTTAACTATGTTGATTTTGTCCTCCCTCAAACCAACTTCTTCAAAAGTTTCTCTGTATATTGCTTCCTTTGGCGCCTCTCCCTCATCGATTCCTCCCTGAGGAAACTGCCATCCATCGCCTTGTTTTCTCTTACACCATAGCAATTTAGCTTCTTTGTTAAAAATTATAATGCCAACATTTGGCCTGTATAATGAACTGTTCATAATTCCTTTTTTGCTTACATATAATAATAAAAAAAATGAGATTAGTTTTATTTGATTTGGACGATACTCTATTCAATGGAGATACAGAGGCCGAATGGGTTTTTTATATGATCAATAATGGATTGATAAAAGACCAGCAAGAGTTCGAAACATCAATGGAGAACTTTGAAAAGCTCTATAGAAAAGGTGAGTTAGACGTCTTGCAGTACTCCAAGTTTCTCTTATCTCCGCTAAAAGGAAGGAGCTTATCTAGTTTGAACCACAAGATCGAAGAATTCGCTAAAACTGTTTCCGATAAATTATCTGATAAATTGACAATAAAACTTCTTAATAAACACAAACTAGACCAAAAAATACTCACCTCAGGATCATTATCTTTTCTCGTTAATAAGATAGCTCTTAATTTAGGGATAGAACAAAGCTTTGGAACTGATGCAGAATTGTCTCATGATATCTTTACTGGAGCAGTGTCGGGTATACCGAACTTTTCAGATGAGAAGGTTAGGAGAATAAAGACTTGGATGAACTCTAAAGACTTTGAGACTATTTATGCATACTCCGACTCCATTTTCGATTTACCACTATTAAACTATGCAGATGTGCCCATCGCTGTAAATCCAGATGAGAAACTAAGAAAGGAAGCAGAAAAAAATTCTTGGACTATTGAAGATACTAGAGCCGATTATTCATAATCTTCCATTGAAGGACAACTACAAATAAGGTTTCTATCACCGTAAACATTATCGACTCTACCAACCGGTGGCCAATATTTTTTATCGTAAAGACTTGAAACTGGATAGGCAGCTCTAGCTCTATCATAGTCATGATCCCAAGATTCCGAAATTAAGACCTTAGCAGTATGTGGAGAATTTTTGAGAATATTATTCTCGATCGAAGCTTTACCATCTTCTATTTCAGCTATTTCTTCCCTTATTTTGATCATTGCTTCGCAGAATCTATCCAACTCCTTTAAAGACTCGCTCTCTGTAGGTTCGATCATTAATGTTCCTGCCACAGGCCATGACATTGTCGGGGCATGAAAACCATAATCTATTAACCTTTTTGCCACGTCCTCTACTTCTATACCTGCCTTTTCTTTTAAAGGCCTAATATCTATGATGCATTCGTGTGCAACTAAATCATCTTTACCCTTGTAGAGTATTTCATAATGTCCTTTTAGTTTCGATGCAACATAATTAGTATTAAGTATCGCATTTTGCGTCGCGTCCAAAAGACCTTTTGTCCCCATCATTTTTATGTACATCCAACTAATAGGTAAAATACTTGCACTTCCCCAATCTGTTCCAGAAACAGGACCTACTCTTTGAGCTTCATTATGAAGAGAGGGCATGAAATCTTTTAACTTTTCTACAACACCAATTGGTCCAATACCTGGACCCCCGCCACCGTGAGGAATACAGAAAGTTTTGTGAAGATTCAAATGAGAAACATCCCCTCCAAAGGATCCAGGGAAACATAAACCTACCATTGCATTGAAGTTTGCACCATCAATATATACAAACCCTCCATACGAATGAATAATTTCGCAAACCTCAGTAACTGAAGTCTCAAAAACCCCATGTGTAGAGGGATATGTAATCATCAAAGAAGAAAGATTCTCTGAATGTAATTTAGCTTTTTCCTTTAGATCATCAATATCTATATTTCCTTCAGAATCACATTCAACAGGGATTACTTTTAGACCTACCATTTGCGCAGACGCAGGATTTGTACCGTGCGCAGATTTGGGAATCAAACAAATATCTCTATGTGGTTCATTATTATTTTTATGATATGCATCGATTGCAAGAAGGCCTGCGTATTCACCTTGAGACCCAGCGTTAGGCTGAAGAGATATTCCTGTATATCCAGTAAGCAGGGCAAGCATCTCTTCCATCTCATCAACAAGCTTTTGATATCCAACTAATTGATCTTTTGGTGCAAAAGGATGAATGTTTGAAAATTCTGGCCAACTTACCGGAATCATTTCGGATGTGGCATTAAGTTTCATAGTGCACGAACCTAGCGGAATCATCGCCCTGTCTAATGCAATATCCTTATCACTCAATCTTCTTATGTAACGTAACATTTCAGTTTCTGTATGAAACTCATTAAATATATTATGATCTAAGAAGCTAGATTCTCTTATAAGATCGGCGGGGATTGATGCTACTTTCTCATCTTTTATTTCTACTGTGGAATTCGAGAATATTTTTAGCAGGATCTCAATATCATCTATCGAAGAGGTTTCATCTAGAGACACTCCTAAAGAATTAGAATCTATTATTCTTAAATTTATTTCATTTTCTAATGCTCTTGAGTGAATCGCAGAGGTATCAGAATTACTATGAATAACCAGCGTATCAAAGAAATTATTATTCTCAACTTTATATCCCAACTGAGTAATATTCTCTTTCAGAATACAGGTAAGAGAATTTACCTTCTCTGCTATTTGAATAAGTCCTTCTTTGCCATGATAAAGTGAATAAAAACCCGCCATTATTGCGAGCAGAGCTTGAGCTGTGCATATGTTGCTTGTGGCTTTTTCTCGTCTTATATGTTGCTCTCTTGTTTGCAAAGCAAGCCTGTATGATAAATCACCTGAGCTATCAACAGATGCACCAACTATCCTTCCAGGTAATGATCTTTTAAGATCCTCTTTAACTGCCATATAGGCTGCATGCGGACCTCCACAACCAAGAGGAACACCAAATCTTTGAGAAGAGCCAACAACGATATCAGCACCCATCTCTCCAGGCGGCTTTATAAGACAGAGAGCTAGTAGATCAGCAGCAAAAACTGCTATTCCTTTTTGATCTTTTATATAACTTACAATATCTGTATGATCTTTTATAAGACCATCTGAGCCTGGATATTGAATTAAAATACCATAACATTCTTGGGTTTTGGCACCTTCGACTGATCCAATTTTTATTTCAATACCCAGAGGTTTTGCTCTAGTTTTTAAAACATTGATTGTGTTCTCAAAACAATTTTCATCAACATAAAAGGTATTAGATTTAGATTTTGATACTCTTTTAGCAAGCGTCATAGCTTCTGCCGCTGCAGTAGCTTCATCTAGTAAAGAAGCATTAGCGAGGTCCATAGCTGTAATATCACTAACCATTGTTTGAAAGTTTATAAGGGCTTCCAATCTGCCTTGAGAGATTTCAGGCTGATAAGGGGTATAAGAGGTATACCATCCAGGATTCTCGAAAATATTTCTTAAAATGACTTTTGGTGTATAGCAGTTATAGTGTCCTTGACCAATAAAACTTTTAAAAACTTTATTTTGCTTTGCAATTTTATCAAGTTCCAAAAGTGCTTCTTCTTCAGTTTTTTGATCACCGATATCTATTTCTTCTTTTCTTAGGATGTTAGCAGGGACAACTGCTTTTATGAATTCATCCATAGAATCGTAGCCTATGGATTCAAGCATGTAATCTCTTTCTTTAGAGGTTGTTCCAATATGCCTATCGGAAAAGAGATTATTTTTTTCTGTGTATGTCAAAGTTTTAAGTAAGTTGGATTATTCTTCGCAGGAGGCGTTATATTCATCTTCTGTCATAAGGTCTTCAAAAGCAGAAGCCTCATTCAATCTAATTTTGAAGAACCAACCATCCTCATAAGGTGAGCTATTAACAAGCTCAGGTTCATCGAGCAATTTCTCGTTAATTTCTATAACTTCGCCTGACAGTGGAGTGTATACGTCAGAGGCAGCTTTGACAGATTCAACTATTGCTGTTTCCTCTTCAGCTTCAAGTTCTTTACCAATATCTGGCAGTTCTATGAATACAATATCACCTAAAAGATCCTGTGCATGATCACTGATTCCTACCGTTAGCACGCCTTCTTCATCAATTCTGCCCCACTCATGGCTTGCAAGGAACCTCACTTGATTGCTAACGTTCATAATCTTTCCTTAAAAATTTCTTTACCTTCTTTAACGAATTTGGGTGTTCCAATTTTAGCAAAAACTTTCTTTCCTCTCACCTCAGCAAAGCAAGTATTTTCACTAAATTTAGGAACTCTGGCCATCGCAATAGGTTTGCCTAAAGTAGGAGAGTAAGTACCACTAGTTACCAAACCCTTTAAGGCCTTTTTCTCGTCAAAGTATACTTCTTGGCCTTGTCTCAGAATGCTTCTTTCTTCAAGCACAAGACCAACAAGCTCAAGATTACTTTCCTTTGATTTTTTTAACAGAGCTCTTTTACCAAAGAAATCTCTTGCTTCATCGCTAAAATCTACTGTCCAAGACATATTACATTCGAAGGGAGAAATGGAATCATCCATTTCAAATCCATATAAATTCATACCTGCTTCAAGTCTTAAAGTATCTCTAGCACCTAAACCAATAGGTTTAGCACCCGCTTTTATCGCATCATTCCATAGTCCAACTGCTTTACTATGTGGCAGTATGACTTCAAATCCTAACTCACCTGTATATCCTGTTTTCGCAGCAAACATATCATTGCCATAAACTCCTTGCTGCCTTTTTTTAGCTTTAAGCAAATTAACAGGTGTAGGACATTTTCCAAGCACTTCCAAAGATTTAGGTCCTTGTATTGCCATCATAGATAAATCATCCCTTTCTTCCATTAAGACATCAAAGTCTTTAGATTTATTGGATATCCACTTAAGATCTTCTCCTCTAGTTGCGCAATTTACTACCAACCTATATCCGAATTCCATTTTATAAGCTATCAGATCATCAATAACACCGCCTTTGTCATTAACCATTGCTGAATAGAGGCCATCATATATTTCGGAGAGTTTTCTAACGTCATTGGAAATAAGTTTTCTTACAAATCTTTCAACGTCTGGCCCATGAAAATCAAGTATGGTCATATGAGATACATCAAATATGCCACAATTTTGTCTTACGGTATTATGCTCACTGATTTGCGAGCCGTAATGAATAGGCATAGACCAGCCATGGAAATCTACCATTTTTGCATTTGAGTCAAGATGATTTTGATGTAGAGAAGTTTTCTTGTTCAAAGGACTAAATCTAAAAAAGAATTGTACTATTTCTCTAGGCCAATGTCTTTGTGAAAGTCACTTTATCCACCATTAATGTGGATAAGTTTGTTAGTTGATTTGTTAAAGCCAATTGCAACAATAGGTAAAGCAAAGTGCTTAAAATTTGATCAGATAATTTTTTCTATACCTATCATTAATATGCAATGTTATGATCACTCATTTAATGACCTATTAGGAATAAATGGATTTTCTTTCTAAATTTGAAGAGTTTAAATCAAAAGATCTTTCTTTAGATCTAACTCGCGGTAAACCTTCCTCTGACCAGCTAGATCTTTCAAATAAACTTTTAGCATTTACGGAGGATGATTTATATAACAATGATGTTGACATAAGAAATTATGGAGAGATCAAAGGGCTGGATTCTTGTCGCGAGTTAGGATCTTCCATACTTGGTTGCGATAAAGAATATATATGGGCCGGCGGCAATAGTAGCCTTTCTTTAATGGCAAAGTTTCTCTCTTTTTTATTTGTTGAGGGCAATGGTACAGGGCCATGGAGTCTAAAGGAAAGAGTCTCTGTTTTGTGTCCAGTTCCGGGCTATGATCGCCACTTTAAACTTTGTGAAACATTTGGAATCAATATGATACCTGTCTCATTAACTGGAGAAGGCCCAGATCTTGAGGAAGTTGAAAATTTAGTAAAATCTGACGATTCAATTAGAGGAATATGGTGTGTTCCTAAATACTCAAATCCAACTGGTGAAGTTTATAGTAAAAAAATTATTAATGGCTTGGTGGAAATATTTGGCAATCATAATAATGAAGGCATCATCTTTTGGGATAATGCTTATGCTGTTCATGACTTTTCAGTGGGTTCTTCATTAGATGACATATTTTCTATTGCAAAACCTAAAGGCCTTGAGGACTCAATAGTTGAATTTGGCTCTACCTCCAAGATAACCTTTGCTGGAGGAGGGATAGGGTTTATTGCCATGTCAAAATCCAATCAAGAAGCCTTTCTTCCATTTTATTCTGCTCTTATGATCGGCCCCGATAAGCTAAATCAAGCTAGGCATGTAAAATTCTTCAGAGAAACAAGTCTCAGAAATCATATGGAGGAACATGCAAAGATAGTTGAACCTAAGTTCAATCTCGTTACGGACAAGTTGAAGTCTTTAGGCTTAGGTAAATGGACAAACCCCAAGGGGGGATACTTTTTGCTATTTGAATCGGAAGCAGGAATGGCCAGAAAGATAGTTGGTTTAGCGAATGAGCTAGGGCTAAAATTGACTCCTGCAGGGGCCACTCATCCCTATGGTTTAGATCAAGAAGATAAATTTATTAGGATTGCACCGACTGCTTGTTCTTTGCAAGAACTGGATGTTGCTATGGATATTTTCTTGTGTTGTATTGGCGTAGCCTACGAGAGTGATAAATAGATCTCTAATTCTTACTGTTTTCTAGTATCTCGTAAGATTCTCCATCAAACCCACCGAAAAATACTGGAACATCAGGATGTTCAACTGGGATTCGACTATCGTCAACAAGAAGATTTTGTTGCGATACGTATGCTGAATAAAAAACTTGGTCATTTTCAGCGAAAACATGATAAAAGGGCTGATCTTTTTTCGGTCTAATTGCAGCAGGAATAGACTGATACCACTCTTCAGTATTATTGAATTCAGGATCAACATCGTAGATAACACCTCTGAAGTCGAGATATTTATGTTTAACAACTTGGCCTAAAGAGTATTCCGTTTCTATAGTTTTTTTCATTAGATTAGTTTGTTGAGGTCAGTGGTTGGGTCGGCTATCATCTCACTGTCTATTTTAACTTTTTTTTCCACTAGCTTTCTACTAATTAAGAATTCTTTTGGATTATTTATTGAATCTACTGCCAGAAGCTCCTGATTTTTAGAATAAAACAGCATAAATTTATTCTCAGACACGTCTCCTCGCATTGTTACAGTGTCATGGTTTCCAGATAGCCCTACAATCTGTAGCTTATGATCATATTGATCGGACCAAAACCAAGGCACTTGACTATATTCAATAGGAACATTCAAGATTGAGGATGCTACGGTTTTAGACTGCTCCATTGCATTATGAACTGATTCAAGCCTAAGGTTCTCATTAAGTAATTTATTAGGGTGATTTGTGCAATCTCCACATGCATAAATATTTTCATGGTTAGTTTGACCATATTCATCAACCAATATTCCGTTATTTATCGCAATTCCTGCATCTCCAGCGAGTTCAGTATTAGGAATTATTCCTGCACCAATTATTACTGCATCGGCTTTTATTTCGGTTCCATCTGAACAGATGACAGACTTAGGCCTTGTATCCCCTTTAATCTCTTTCACGCTAGTATTGAATTTAAAGCTCACGCCATTATTTTCGTGAAGCTCTAAGTAGTAATCAGATATTTGCGGATCTACAGTTCGGTTCATAACTCTATCGGCCATTTCTATCACTGTTACATATAAATCTTTTTGGGCCGCTACAGCAGCTACCTCCAGTCCAATATATCCTGCACCAACAACTACAAGATTTTTACACGAATTTAAATCTGTTTTAATTGACTCTGCATCATCCAAACCTCTCAAGTAATGAACAGATTCTAGTTTGCTTCCAGGAAAATCAAGAGTCCTTACCTTACTGCCAGTAGCAAATACTAATCTGTCAAAATCCAGTTTCGAATTGTCTGATAAAGTTACATTTTTATTTTCTAGGTCTACATCTTCAACTCTAACGCCCAAATGAAGTTGTACTTTATTTTCGATGAAGAATTCTAACTTTTTAAAATAAAGTCTTTCTTTATTTACAGTATCATCGAGAAAACCTTTTGATAGTGGAGGTCTTTGATAAGGTAGGTGTTCCTCGTCTCCTACTAAGGTTATGGCACCTGCATAACTCCCTTTTATGAGCGAGTTTATACATTGCACTGCAGCTTGCCCGGCACCGATGATAACTAATTTTTCCATCAATAAAAAAGTACTCGATTATTTAATTGAAACTATCTAAAGTCTACATCTAAATAAAAAATAAGGGAGAAAAAATGATAGGAATAGTAGCAACTCTGAAAATCAAAGAAGGATCTGGTGCTGATTTTGAAGCAATTGCGAGTCAACTTGTAGAGAAAGTAAATGCCAATGAAGAAGGCGTTGTTTATTACGATCTTTATAAGGAAGATGAAACAACTTATGTATTTTTAGAGAGATATAAAGATCAGGCAGCGCAAGATGCTCATGGCAAAACTGACTATTTCAGAGAGCTCGGAGCTCAGATGGCTCCATTTATGGCAGGCGCACCTGAAATAAAGACACTTCAATCTGTTTAGTTAAATTAAGTGAGGTCTTGAGAGATATTCTTTTGACCTCATTTCTTCAAGACGACTAATGGTTCTTTTAAAGGGCTCTAATAGCCTTTCTCCGGAATAAATCTGTTGTAACTCAGTTGCCATTGAGAGAATCAGGTTTACATTTCTTTCATAGCACTCATCTACAAGAGCAATAAAACGTCTAGCAGAATCATCATTACTACCTTTCATTATGGGTACATTAGAGACAAACAAAGTATGAAACTCACTGCATACTTCAATGTAGTCTTTTGCACTTCTTGGCCCTTCACAAATCTCTTTAAATGATACCCAGAGAGATCCTTGAGCAAGCTTAATTGTATTAATTTCTCTACCGAGAATTTTTATTTTCTGTCCATCCTGAAACTCTCCATTCGTCAGTTCAGTAAAATTTGATTCGAGTTCTTTGATTCCTTGATCTCCTTTTCCAATAATAAATATTTCTAGTTGTTCAAGAGTCCTTAATCGATAGTCTTGCGCAGAATTTAGTTCGTATATTTCGCAATTTTCTTTGATAGATTTAATTGCAGGCAGAAACCTGCTCCTGTGTAGTCCATCTCTATACAAATTATCCGGATGAGTGTTAGACGTTGTAATTAAAGTTACCTTATTCTCAAATAACTCATTAATGAATCTACCAAGTAACATAGCATCTCCAATATCTTCTACGTAGAATTCATCAAAGCAAAGTACCTTAGTTTTTTTTGATATCTCTTTTGCAACTTTTTTTAAAGGATCCTTTTGAGCAGAGATCTTATCAAGATCATCGTGTAGTATTTTCATAAAGCGATGGAAATGCACTCTTTTCTTTTCTTGAATATTCAAAGTCTCAAAGAAGATATCCATCATTTGCGTTTTTCCTCTTCCAACCTCACCCCTTATATAAAGGCCCTTAATTTTTTTTTGCCCGAACCAAGATTTAGATCTTTTTGTAAGGGATTCATTTAGATGATTAAATTTTTCTAGTAGTTTCGCCTGCTCTTTATCAAAGCTTAGCTGCCCATCATCGATTAAATTTAAATAAAGTTCTGATGGCTTCAATTTTTTATGTAAAAACTATATTTAATTGAAAGGTAAGAATTACTCATCGTTTAAGACTAGAAATGAAGAGGATAAAAAAAATTAAAGATATTTCAATAGGGAAATAATTCATCGATCTTTTTTACAAATTTTATTTTGGTTTAAGGTCTTGGTTTCTTCAAAATCAAGGCAGGAGTTCTATTAATATAATCAATATATTCAGGATCTGAACCCCATTTTTTCATACCCCTGTCTTCCAGCAATTTTATTCCGCTAATTCTCGTAAGTAGAATGTAAACAAAAATTGGAGATATTAAAGTCACCAGTTGCCATCCACTCAGTACAGGTAAAGCTATTAAAGTAAGCCCCATCCATAGAGTAATTTCCCCAAAGTAATTTGGGTGCCTTGACCAAGCCCATAGACCTGTTGTTATGAACTCAAGGTTTTTATCTTTTTGCTTTTTAAAAATTCTTTTCTGTCTATCAGCAATGACCTCAATAGCGAAACCAAAAACCCACAAAGCTAAACCAATATATGCGGTTATTCCTAGAGGAACACTTTTACTTGATGTAATGGCGGCTAGCCCCGCACACATAGTCAAAAATACCCATAAACCACCTATTGTCCAGGTCATTAAATACCAATGGAATTGTGTTTTCATCACTGTAAATCTGTTGTCCTTACCGTCTTGCTTAACTCTCAGGAATAAAAAGGATCCGAGTCTAATGGCCCAAACCGCTATTAGAAGACCAATAATAAGATCTCTGATATCAACTGAGGGCGCAAGATAAAAGCCCAATACTAATGCAGAAAGATAAGATATAGATCCAGTCAGGTCAAAGTAGTGTTCTGTTTGAAAAATAAATGAGGGTATAAAAATTACCCAATGCAGTATGTAACTCACACTTGCACATATAGCGAATATGGCAACCCCATTATATGTTTCTGATCCTTGACTTCCGGCAAGCGCAATTAGTAAACCAAGAAAAATAGAAACAATGGTTGACGGTATAGTTATGGTTTTTTTCATAGCAATATTCTTTTATCTTTAAAGGTCCATTAGAAGAGACAATCAACTACTTTTCAAGTTATTTAATTTTGGCTTCACGGGATAACTTTTCAACTAATGTAAGTCCCATGCCAACACATGGCCCAATTCCAAAGACAAACAAAATTGTCCCTATTCCAACAATACCCCCTAAAAACCAGCCCGATATGACTGCAGATAACTCTATAAATGTTCTTATGGTTGGTATGGATTTATTCGTTATTTGTTGAAGACCAACCATTAATCCATCTCTAGGACCCGGTCCAAGATTGCAGGATAGATAAATTCCGCTTCCTATACCGACCACCAATATACCTAAACTGGCTTGCAGTATTTTTAAAAGAAAATTTTCTGGATGAGGCAGATATGGCAAAGTTAGATCTATTGCCGATGCGATGATTATGACATTCAGAATTGTTCCGATTCCAGGAATTTGTCTTAGAGGAATCCAAAATAAAAGAATGGATATACTTATTAGAAATGTTGCTTCCCCAATGGAAACATTTGTCATCTTTGATATTCCTTGAGCTAACACCGTCCAAGGGCTTACTCCAGAGCCACTTGCTATCAAAATTGCCTCACCTAAACCAAATAAAAAAAGACCAATAACAAGCATCAATACTGTGAATGCTTTTGGACGTTTGTTTAGAGGATACTCTGAACTCCAGCTCAGATAAGGGA